>JARWZU010000001.1 GCA_029866215.1 Akkermansiaceae bacterium | reverse complement strand
GGCCTAAGCGTCGATTACGGAGGCCTAAGCGTCGATTACGGAGGCCTAAGCGTCGATTACGGAGGCTTAAGCGTCGATTACGGAGGCTTAAGCGTCGATTACGGAGGCTTAAGCGTCGATTACGGAGAGGGTGTCAAAATTTTTGTGTAAGTTCAGATTCGCTGATTGAGGGCAGTGGGACGACTAGCCCTTTAGCACCGCTCTGAGGCGCAAGGCTGCCGTGCGCCCCAACTTCAGCTTCTTCGGAGAGTCGATGAAGCTCACCACCGTGTCCTCACGACTGCTCCAGCGCACGACATGAATGCGGGGAATCTGGACAATGAGTGACCGACCGATGCGCTGGAAGTCACCCGGGGGCAAAATTTTCTCCCACTGGGTCAATTTTCGATGAATCACCGACCCGCCCTCCTGATTCTGAAAACAAATGCGACTGTAGTTTTGCACCGCCTCGATCCAAAGAATGTCCTCCACCCGGAACCGCGTCAATTGGCCCGCCTTATCCCGGTTTGACAAGGCAAGATTGGGGGAAGTCTCCGGTGGCACCTCGTCCGCAGGCCGAATTTTAGGCGAAAACAGGGCGAGGCGTTCGAGCGCCAGCGCGAGGCGGTCGCGATCGAAGGGCTTGAGCAAATAGTCGTGCGCCCCGGCTTCATAGGCCAGCAACGCGCTCTGAGCACAGGCCGTCACAAAGATAACACGGGTCAGACCGGGCAGGTGTTTGATTAAGTTAAATCCCGAACCACCGGGCATGTCCAAATCGAGGAAAACCAAATCGGGCGTGTGGTCTGGCAGCAGCGCCACTGCCTCGGCGACACTCGCCGCCGTTCCGACAACGCGAACTTCCGGGTGCGCGGCCAACAGCGAAACCATCAGATCCCGTGCATTTGGCTCATCATCGACGATCAAGGCGGTCAGCATGGCAGCTTTTGAGCGTTAGGAGTTGGAGACACTTGCAAATGGGGAATCCGAATGGAGACGACCACCCATTCGCCCTCGCCACTGACTTCCATGGTGGCGTTTTCGCCCAGCAGCAGGACGAGGCGGCGGCGCAGATTCGCCAAGCCAGTGCCGAGGCCATCACGCTGGCTCCGCTCAACCCAACGGCCGCTGTTGGCGACACTGATGGTGAGCCAAGAGTCGGCGACAAGCGCCTTGATCACGAGACGCAAGGGCAGTCCGCCCGTCTGTGGCCCAAACTTGAATGCATTTTCTAGCAAGGGCTGGAGCAACATCGGCGGCACCTGCACCCTGAGCGCTGCGGGGCTAACTTCGAAGGAACAGTCCAAATCGTCGCGGAACCGTGCCCGCTGCAGGCCGATGTATGAGTCGAGCGCCTCAATTTCCCGGCCGAGGGGTTCCAAGGATTTTGAATCGGTGAGCGAGAAGCGCAGAAGGTCGGCGAGGTTCTGGGTAATCTCTTCCACCGCCTGAGGGTCATCCTTGCTGGCCTTGATGGTGTTAAGCGCATTGAACAAAAAATGCGGATGGAGCTGGGACTGCAATTGTTTGAGCTCGCTGGTTTGGGATGCCATTACGGCTTCGGCCGCTTCCTGCTTGAGCGCATAACTGGAGACCAACCCCTCGATCCCAAAATAAACTGCGTTCCAGATCAACAACGAGAAGAAGCGCGCCACCGTGAGGCTGAGGAACTGGGAGAGCGCGGAACTGGACAACTCTGGGATTTTCAACCAATGGATCAAAGGCAGCCAGAAGAGCGTGCCCAGTAAAGAAAGCGCAACAGTCGCAAGCGACACCCACAGCCACTTGTCAGCGCCTTTACGCCCGATCATGAATGGCTGCTGGTAAATCCAGCGCAACAAACACGTGAGGAAAAACCCGGTCAAGATCCGCCGGACCACCACCCAGAAGATATCGTCGACGGGGTGATAGTTCTTGATCATGAAAACCAAGGACACGCTGGAAACCAGCCAATAGGTGATTTGAAAGATCCAGAAACCTCGTCGGCTCAAGCGGGACCCTGCAGTTTGAGAGACAGAATTCATGTGGCCACTTGCAGGGACTTACCAACGAAACTCCGCGCCGATACCGAGCATCCGCGGTGGCGCAACCTTGCCCGTGACAGGCAGGCGGACGCCGGAATTGTCCGAGCGAAACAAGGCGTAATCGTCATCGAAGAGATTCGCCCCGAAGCCATACAGACTGGCATGTTGCCACGCATAACCGATGCGGGCAGACAGCAGATGGCGCGATTCCAATTCTGTCACTTGGGGACTACCGACCTCACTGTAGGTGCTGTCGGCATAGGAAAAGATCGTCGAAGCGAACCAACCGGCGGCGTGGCGGTAGTCGATGCCCACCGAGCCAATCCACTCGGGTGCGTTCGGGAACGATTGGTCAGAGCGATCGATGCCATTGAGCGTCAGGTCATCAAACTCGGTTTGAACCCAAGCGAGACTGGTGGAGAGCGTCAAGCCATCGGCCACTTGCCAGCGGGTTTCCACCTCGGCCCCTTTTCGAATGGCGGAGGCGGCATTCTCGATGAGCGTATCGATGCGGGCCAAGCCACCAGGGACGTTCACGGGCACTTGTTGGTCTTCGATCCATGAATGAAACAACGCGGCATTGACCTGAATCGTCTCAGTAGCAGCAAGCCGAGTAAATAGTTCGGCGTCCCATGAATGTTCCGGATCGTAGTCCTGAGTGCGGCCCAGCGACGGCGCATAACTCGTCCCGCCACCACGGTATCCGCGCGCCACCTGCATGCCAATTGTGCGATCACTCTGTGGCTGCCATGACAAGCCGAGCTGAGGCAGAAATTCGGTCGTAGACGTCTCGTCAGACGAGGCAGTCGGCGGACGCAGCCCGAAAACTGATGTGTAATCGAACTGGCGCTCTTCATGGTTGAGCCGCACCCCACCCGTCAGATGGAAATGATCGACAAACTCCCAATCGCCACGGCTATAAAGCGCGGCGATATCGACCGTCTCGGCCGCCTGATTTTCAAACGAGCTACCCATGGGAATGGGGAAAAAACCGACTCCTTCCGCGCCGAACTCGTATTCGCTGTGTTCGGCATAGGCGCCGATGAGCCACTGCCGCCGCCCTTCGCGCTTGGCCAAAACGAGATCCTCGCTCAGCAGCGTTTCATTGCGAAATCCTAGGGTAAACCAATTCAATCGCGTCGATACATCAAGATCGTAGACCAAGTCGACGTCGAGCCGTTGCAGCGAGGTGGTCGATTTAAGCTCCAGATCTTGCGGCAAAGCAATGATCACGTTGATAACGGCCCCCCGATGATCGGCGGGATAAGCGGCATCGGTATTCACCGCCGTCTGGCGATCAAAGAGGCTACCGCCGGGTTTCTGCACCACCATGGCAAAAGGATTGCCGCGCAAACGATCATGAACCAATGCCAGATCGATCGTGGCGTCCTTGTTTTTCGCCGGGTGCCAGCGCAGTCGCGCCTCCACATCGTCGCGGCGGGTCGCGCCAAATCGATCATCTTGGTCGTACGTGTTGGTCTCATCGCCATCACTTTGCTGGTGCATGTACGACACGCGCAGTGCCAATTCTTGAGGCAGCAGCGTGAAATCCTGAGCTAGCCCAGCGCGCAACCCACCATTTTCCGAGACTTCGGTGAGGGCCGCGCCGTGGAAATCAAAGCCCGGCGAGCGCTTGTGCAACAGCAAGGCACCCCCCATCGAATTCGGCCCGTGCGATAACGACTGCGGGCCGCGCAGGACTTCGGCACCGTCCAGATCCCACAGTAAAGGCGGCAAATACCGCAAGGTAGAGGGCGAGAGCGACGCGCCGTCTTGCATGACGGTTATCAGCGCATTGGAACCCGTCCCCAAATAACCGAAAACATTGTCCTGGCTCAGCCCGCGCAGGCTAAACGTCCCCACACCAGGATTGCCCGCACAAGCACCGGCACAGAGCGCAAAAAGATCTTGGTAAGTCCCACCACTTGGCGGCAAGGCGGCGAGCTGCTCGAGCCCCAGCACCGTCAACGAGCCGGTCACCTTCTCGGCTTGGGTCGCGAGTTTATCACCGGTGACAACCAGTAGCGGCAAACTCTCGACGTTTGCCCCCATTGCGACAGGTAGCGCCAGCAAGAATGGAAAAGTGTTCAATTTCATGGGTTGGCTAAATCGATAGCGACCCAAATCCGCAAACAAAAGGTAAAAGAAAATGGATCACACAAAGAAAATCTCGATGGCAATCCGGCACCTTGAAGCATGCCCGCAGCAGGCTTTGGAAAATTCTCGTTCGTAAAGAAATTCATGCCGCCGCCTCATCGACCAACCCCTGGTATTCATGGCGTCGGGCAGCTTCAACTTGGCACTTGCAGTCGGATGGCGAGTAACGACACTCGGCCCCGGATGGAGATTGAAGTGGAAGACAGCCCGGGCGAGCGTATTGATGCGTACTTGGCTGCCCGTCTTGCAGATCTATCTCGTTCGCGGATTCAGGTGCTGATTCGCGAGCAATTCATCCAGATCAACGGCCACCCTGCGAAGCCGCGTGATGCCGTGAAGCTCGGCGACCGCATCACGGTGGTCCTCCCTGAGGCGGTTCCGCTCGAGGCTGAGCCACAGGAAATTCCACTAGAAATCCTATTTGAGGACGATGACATCGTGGTCCTCAACAAGGCGCCGGGCATGGTGGTGCACCCTGCCCCCGGAAATCCGGATGGCACGCTGGTCAATGCACTGCTCCATCATTGCCGCGGTCAGCTTTCGGGGATCGGCGGGGTTGAGCGCCCTGGAATCGTCCACCGCTTGGACAAGGACACCTCAGGCTGCATCGTGGTGGCCAAGTCGGACGTCGCCCACCAATCGCTCGTGGGCCAGTTCTCCGGCAGGACGATGGAAAAGCTCTACCTCGCGGTGAGTGAGGGAATCCCCAAGCCGGCCAAGGACACCATTTTCACTCACATCGGTCGTCACCCGGTGAACCGCCAGAAAATGGCAGTGGTCAATCCACCCGGCGGCAAGACCGCCATCACTGACTACGAAATTCTAGCAGCCGATGCGGCGACATTGACCGCCTTGGTTCTCTGCCATCTGCATACCGGCCGCACGCACCAGATCCGCGTGCACCTCCACCACAAGGGGACACCGCTTTTGGGAGATCCAATTTATGGGAAACCGAGTCAAAACTCCGAGCGCGTCGGCCGCTTGATGTTGCATGCGTGGCGCCTCACCCTCGACCACCCGGTTTCAAATGAGCGTCTTCACTTCGAGGCACCGATCCCCATGGAATACCAGCCTTGGCTCGGAATCGCCAAAGACTTCCGTTAGGCGATATTATATTTCGCTAGACGGCGACTCCCCTGCCCCATTCTGATTCATCCGACTCCGCCAGTAGTCGAGGCGTTCCTTGATTCGCTTTTCCATCCCCTGATCCCCCGGTTGATAATAGACTCGGCCTTCGGGGAGGTACGCTTGGGGAGTGTAAGCGCCCTCGTAGTCGTGGGCGTAAAGGTATTTCATCGACTCCTCCGATTCACCGGACGCAGCGGCAATCTTCTTGCGGGTATTCGTGCGAAGATGCACTGGCACGGCAAGCGTCCGACCGTTTTCGACGTCGTCCATCGCCCGACCGAGTGCAGCGTAGGACGTGTTGGATTTGGGTGCGGTCGCGAGATAGACGGTGGCGTGTGCGAGCGGGATTCGTCCCTCGGGCATACCGATGAATTCAAACGCATGGTGAGCGTCGAGCGCGACACGCAAGGCATTCGAATCCGCCAGACCGATGTCTTCCGAAGCGGAAATCACCAAACGCCGTGAAATGAAGCGTGGATCTTCTCCGGCGTGCAACATTTTCGCTAACCAATAAAGTGCTGCATCCGGGTCCGACCCACGGATCGATTTGATGTAGGCCGAGATCGTGTCGTGGTGCGCATCGCCATGGGCATCATAAACCACCGCCTTGCGCTGGATCGATTCCTCTGCAACCTCAAGCGTCAACCGCACCACTCCCTCTTCATCAGGAGTCGTCATCACCGCCAACTCCAATGCGCTGATCGCCTTGCGGACGTCGCCATCCGATTTCTCCGACAAATGCCGCAGCGCCTCGGGCTCCGCGATCACTCGGTAACCGCCCAAGCCTCGCTCAACGTCGGTTAGAGCGCGTTGCAGCACCGAAACCACGTCATCCACCGCTACGCTTTCTAACTGGAAAATCTGTGAGCGCGACACCAGCGGCGAGTTGACGTGAAAGTATGGGTTGTGGGTGGTTGCGCCGATGAAGCGAACGACGCCTCGCTCGATGTGAGGTAGTAGCACATCTTGCTGGGATTTATTGAATCGATGAATCTCGTCGATGAACAAGATCGTGGTCTCACCGCGAAGGTCGCGCCACGTGCGGGCCTGGTCGATTTTCGCGCGAATCTCCGCAACGTTTGACTCGACCCCATTGAGCGATTCGAACCGTGAACCGGTAGTTCGTGCGATCACGCTGGCAAGGGTCGTCTTGCCCGTACCGGGTGGGCCATAAAAAATCAGTGAGGTAAACCGATCCGACTCGATCGCACGGCGCAGCAATTTCCCAGGTGCGAGAATGTGTTGTTGTCCGGCAATTTCATCGAGCGTGCGCGGGCGCATGCGGGCCGCCAAAGGTTCGGCGGGGCTGGGTTTACCAATGATGGCAGCGGGCGTATTGAAAAGATCGGCCACGATCGATTAGAATTTTCGCAACACGGTGTCAGTGCAAAACCGGTCATTTGCCTCTAGATAATCCAACGTGTAATGAAGCCCCCGAGATTCTTTGCGCCGAGTCGCACACTCGACGATCAAGTTCGCCACCGCCACCAAGTTTCGCAACTCGAGGATGTCGGCATTCACCCGATGCCCCCAATAAAACTCACGCACCTCTCGCTTCAAATTTCTCAAACGAGCCGTGGCCCTACGCAGACGATTATCGGTCCGCACAATCGAGACATAGTCCCACATCAGGCGGCGGATCTCGTCCCAATTGTGATAGATCACCACCAGTTCGTCGGGTTCCGCCGTGTCACCGTGTTCCCACTCAGAGATCGCGGGTGGCTCAATGGCCGCTTTGTCAGGCGGATAGAGCCGCATCATTTCCTCCAAGGCCCGGCGTGCCACCACGTTCCCTTCTAATAGAGAATTGGAAGCGAGGCGATTCGCCCCATGCAGTCCCGTGCAACCCACCTCACCGACTGCAAACAGCCCACGAATGGTGGTTTTGCCATTCACATCGGTTAGGATACCACCGCACTGGTAATGCGCCGCCGGCACGACGGGAATCGGTTGCGTCTCACAATCGAGACCAAACTTCAAAAGCGTCTGATAGATGTTAGGAAATCTTTCCTTCATGAAGCCCTTTGGCTTGTGCGTGACGTCAAGATAAACGCAGGGGGCACCGGTGCGTTTGAGCTCTCGGTCGATGGCACGTGCGACGATGTCACGAGGTGCCAGCGATCCGCGCGGGTCGCTTTTTTTCGTGAAGTCCTCGCCCTTGGCATTGATTAAAATGCCACCTTCCCCGCGGACTGCCTCGCTTACGAGGAATGATCGCGCTTCAGGTCCAACCGCTCCCGGGTTGTAAAAGCAGGTCGGATGAAACTGGATGAACTCCATGTTTGCGACCGAGGCTCCCGCCCGCCACCCGAGCGCCACGCCGTCACCCGTCGCGGAGTCAGGATTGGTGGTGTATAGATAGACTTTTCCGCAGCCGCCTGCCGCAAGGATCACTCGGTCAGAACGAAATACTCGGACCTCACCCGTTTTCGTTTCGAGCACATAGGCCCCAAGCACCCGATCGTTCACTACGGCGCCGAGTTTGTTCGTGGTGATCAGATCGATTACAAAATGATGTTCTAACAGCGTGATGTTTGGCGTCTTGCGGGCTGTTTCGATGAGCGCCCGCGCCACTTCCCTGCCGGTAGTATCTCGGGCATGAAGAATCCGACGATGCGAGTGACCACCTTCCTTTCCGAGCTGATAGTGGTCGTCTTCTTTGTCGAACGAGACCCCATAGTTGACGAGATCATCGATTGCCACAGCGCCTTCCTGAATGATCGTCCGCACGGCGGATTCCTTGCACAGCCCCGCGCCAGCATCCAAAGTGTCGGCCACGTGCAGTTCCTCAGAGTCCCCTGCATCACGGAGGCCTTCGGGTAAAACCGAGGCGATCCCGCCCTGCGCCCACGCGGTGTTGGATTCGTAAGCATCCCCCTTCGTGAGCACGATGACCGATCCATGTTTCGCCGCCCGAAGGGCAAAGGAAAGTCCGGCAATGCCGGAACCAATCACCAGGAAGTCTGCAGTCATGTCCTCGGAGCATTACGCGAGATTGACAAACGAAAAAGGAAATTTGTCGGTCACACGCCTTGACCCAGCGGCCCCAGCCCGCCAAGGCTCTGCAATGAGCTTTTTCATCACAGGAACCGACACAGGCGTAGGGAAAACTTACGTGACTCGCCTGATTCTCGAAGCACTCCGAAACGATGGGGTCGATGCCGTCGGCTACAAGCCGATCGCGTGCGGGGATCGGGACGACGCCGCGATCCTCGCCGAGGCGTCTGGAGGATTGGAGCTGGATGAAGTCAACCCCGTGTTTCTCAACACCGCAGTTGCACCCTACGTCGGCGCGATGTTGGAAAATCGCGTGGTGGATCCCGCAGAATGCATCGCAGGGTTTCATCGACTCGCTGCGAAACACGCTCAGGTGCTGGTCGAGGGTGCTGGAGGCTGGGAGGTGCCTCTCGCGCCAAATTATCGGGTCTCAGACCTCGCCGTGGATCTGAATCTTCCGGTCATCGTGGTGGCCGCGAACCGCCTCGGCGCGCTCAATCACGTTTTATTGACCATCCAGGCCATCCGCGCACGGGGTCTCGTCTGTGCTGGGATCATTCTCAATCAACTCGAGGACGAGATGGACACCGCGATGATCACCAACAAGGGGGTCATCGAAGACCTTTCGGGAATCCCCCTGCTCGACCACCTGATTCACGGCCAGGATTTCCTCGACGCCGCCCCTTACCGCTGAGGCACCAAGGGGCGATTTCGTCACAATACTGTAGATTGCTTTAGGATTCCTAAATATTGTCTTATACACGATGTTGTGTTGATTAAAGGAAATGAATACCACATGTAGCGCATTGGGCATCTGAGAGATTGCGGAGTCGGGCGGACTACCTAAGGTGGTGACAGGACGAAATTCATGCGTCCCCGACCTTCAATCCAACGCCCGCTCCCATGTATCTCAAGACTCTCAGCATCCAAGGATTCAAGTCCTTCGCGGACAAGACCGTGTTCGAATTTGCCAAAGGCGTAACCGGCATCGTCGGCCCAAACGGCTGCGGCAAGTCCAACGTCGTCGACGCCATCCGCTGGGTGCTGGGTGAAACCTCCGCCAAGGCCTTGCGCGGTGGCGAGATGGCCGACGTCATTTTCAACGGCACCGAGAAACGCAAGCCCCTCGGGATGGCCGAAGTCACCCTCACCATGGCCGACTGCGAAGGCCCGCTGAAGGTCGACTACAACGAGGTCGCGCTGACCCGCCGCGTGTTCCGCGATGGCCGCTCGGAATATCGGATCAATGGCACGCTTTGCCGCTTGAAGGACATCCACGACCTTCTCATGGACACGGGAATCGGTCGCACCGCCTACTCGATCATGGCGCAGGGGCAAATCGACCAGATCCTCTCGTCAAAGCCGGAGGAGCGCAGGGCGGTTTTCGAGGAGGCCGCAGGCATCACCAAATTCAAGCGTGAGAAAAAGGAAGCCTTGCGCAAATTGGAGTTCACCGAGGCGAACCTGTTGCGGGTTTCCGACGTGCTCGCCGAGCAAGACCGCCGGATGAACTCGCTGCGCCGCCAAGTCGCCAAGGCCCGCCGCTATCAAGCACTTGCCGCCGACACCCGCGTGCTCGACTCGCACCTCGGACACCGGAAATTCACCGAACTCACCGCTGAGCGCGACGAATTGGTCGTCTCGATCCGTGGCCTCGAAGTCCGAGACACCGAACTCGAGCACCAACTCCCCGCGAAGGAAGAAGCCGTCACCGAGGCACGCAGCGCCGCCCGAATCTTCGAGGGAGAACTTGCAGAACTCCGCCAACGCCTCAACGAGCACCGTAACGCCCTCAACTCCGCAGCAAGCCGCATCGCGTTCAACGACGAACGCAAAGCAGAACTCGATTCCCGCATCCGCCAAAACCACGAGGACATCGCAGAAACCCGCGAGAAACTCGCACGCCAAGAGTTTGAATTCACCGCCGCAAACGAGTCTCTCGACCAACTCAGCCGAATCATCGCCGAGAAGGAAATTCAACTTGCCGACCAAGAAAATCGCACCCGTGGCACCCGCGAGGAACGCGAGACTCTTGAAAATGCCCTGCGCGAAACCCGTGGCGAAGCGAACCGCGCCCAAACCATCATCGCCGCAACCCAAGCGAAAATCGAGAGTGCCCTCGCCCAGTTGGAAGGCAGCCGCGAGCGCTCACGCCAACTCAACGACGAACAACAACGCCTGACCTTGGAGATGGAGGAGTCTCGCGCCGAACAAGCCCACATCGCTGGAGATGTGGAATCGACGGGGTCCATGCTGGCAGAACTTGAGGAGTCCTTCCAAGCAGCCGAACGCACCTACCAACACACCCGTGGCGATCTCGATGCCGCACGCGCTGCTGCCCTCGAATCGAACAAGATCCTCGCCCAGCGTTCCGCCCGATTTGACGCCGTACGCCAACTCGTGGAAAGCGGCGAAGGGTTTGAAAAAGGTACCCAAAGTGTCATCAACGGCCTCGGCCAACCCGAACATTTCAAACCTGGCATCCACGGAGTTCTGGCCTCATTGATCGAGGCTGAGGACACCTGCGCCCGCGCCATCGAAGCGGCACTTGGCACTCACCTGCAAGCCGTGCTCGTCCAAGATCAAGCCATGGCCGAGGCGATCATTACCCGCCTCACGGAGAAACAGTTAGGCGTTGCTGCGATCTTGCCCGAGTCATTCATCCGCCACTCGGCTGGCACTCAAATGGAAGCCCTCCCCGAGGGCGCGACCGCGTGGGCACTCGACCGCGTGAAGTCGGACAAGCGGATCACTGCCGTCATGGAGCGGTTGCTCGATCAAGTGCTCATCGTCCCAAACCTCGCGACCGCACTGCGCCTCCGCCCCGCCCATCTCGGAGTCACCTTTGTCACGCTCGCCGGAGTTATCCTCAGCGGAGAGGGCATGCTCCGTGGCGGCACCGCTTCGGAAGGCACCACTTCAGTCCTTGCTCTCCAAAACGAGGCGCGCTCGCTCGCCGCCGAAGTCGAGTCCTTGGCCACCGCAGACGAGACCGCTCGCACACGAGTGACCGAACTCGAAGCTCGCCTCGAACAACTCCGCGAAGAAGTCGAGGTCTCCCGCGAGCGCCTCCAACGCCAAAAGGTCGACCTCTCCACCCTCCAGGGCCAACTCAGCCTCGCCTCCCGCGAAGTTGAAAATTTTGACACCAAACTCGAAAACGTCCGCTGGGAAATCGGTGAACTCGCGACCCGCGAACAAGCGGCAACCGACAGCCGCGAACACCTCGAAGAACAACTTTCTTCCGCCCGCGAACGCCTCGAAGCTCTCGAAAACGAAGCACGCCGTCTCCAATCGGAATCTGAATCGGTCGTCCGTCGCGAACTCGACATCGTCGATGTGCTCAATGAACTTCGCACAGAACTCGCCGTCGAACGCCGGGCCAAACAGGCCGCCGAGGAACAACAAAAACCGATGGAATCCCGCTTGTCGGAACTCCGCGAAGTGGCAATCCGCCGCGAAACTGAAATCGAGTCGTTCGACCAACGAATCGAAGCCGCCCAGGGGGAAAACGCTCGCCTTGCCGAAGAATCCGAGTCGCACCGCGCGGAGGTCGAGGATCTTCAGATTGAAATCAACACTCGCTCCGAGGGGCGGAGAGAGTTGTTAGAAGCCATCGAAACCGCAGAGACGCTCCTCGCCGCAGTCCGCCGCGACCACGCAAAAATCAACGAACAAAAAGGCCGCGAAGAGATCGCTTGCACCAAACTGGAGCTCCGACTGGAGAGCCTTTCGAACAGCATCCAAGAACGTCACCAGATCGACCTTTCCACCTTCGAGCCCGACCCCCATGCGCTCCTCGCAAGCATCGCATCACAAAAAGCCCTGCAAGGACGCGGTGGCCGCCAGTCCATCATCACCGGCGATGAGACCGACGAAAATGCCGATGATGAAATGCCGATCGTCGTCGTGGATGGTATCAGCGAGGAGATCGAAATCCCTGGCGAGATGACCGGCGAACCGGATTGGGAATTCGTCGAATCCATCGTTGCCGACATCAAACGTCGCCTCGACGCCATGGGCCCAGTCAACCTCGACGCGATTGAGGAGTTCGAGGAGCTTGAAGAACGCTACAATTTCCTCAAGGGCCAGCATGACGACTTGGTGAACTCCAAGACCGAGCTGCTCGAAGTCATCGATCGCATCAACACCGAAACCCAGCGCCTCTTCGCCGAAACTTTCGCGCAAGTCAAAATCAACTTCCGCGAGATGTTCAAAGAACTCTTCGGAGAAAAAGGCGAGGCCGACCTCATGTTGCTTGACGAAAGTGACCCACTCGAATCTGGCATCGACATCACCGCAAAGCCACCGGGCAAAAAACTGCAGTCGATCACCCTGCTCTCCGGCGGCGAACGCTCGATGACCGCAGTCGCGTTGTTATTCTCGATTTACATGATCAAGCCGAGCCCATTCTGTGTGCTCGACGAGCTCGACGCACCGCTCGACGAATCGAACATCAACCGCTTCGTCAAAGTGCTCGACCGCTTCATCGACAACAGCCAATTCATCATCGTCACCCACTCGAAACGCACGATGGCCCGCGCCGATGTGATGTACGGAGTGACCATGGAGGAGTTCGGTGTCTCGAAACCGGTCGGCATGCGCCTCACCCAAGACTCCGCCACGGACGCACCCAAGACCGAAGCCAAAAGCGCCGCGCAGAAGGCCGCGTTGAGGCTCGATGCCTGATGCTGCCGCGGGAATGATTGAACCCCACTTCGCAAGCTAAACCGTTAGATTTCGGCCTCAGCGCCGGTCATCCTGACGCCTCGCATATTTCATCACGGCCTCTGTCTGGCTGTGAACGTGGAGTTTTTCGTAAATCCGCTGAATGTAGGTCCGCACGGTGCTCAAGCTGATCCCGAGCTCACTCGCAATCTGCTTGTAGGGCTGTCCACAGGAAAGGCCGTGGAGCACCTCGAGTTCACGCGGCGTGAGCGAGTCAGTTTCATTTTGCGTGGCTTGTCGTTTTTCAAATGACTTCACCACCATTCGGGCGATGTGGCCAGACATCGGCGAACCACCTTCATAGACGTCACGGATCGCCTGAAGGATTTTCGCGGGGCGGTTGCTCTTCACGAGATATCCGAATGCGCCAGCCGACAAGGATTTGAAAACCTGATCGCTATCCTCGAACACCGTCAGCATCACGATCTTCAACGATGGCATGGCCGCATGAAGGCGAGCTACGCAGTCGATCCCGCTCATCCCCGGCAGATTGATGTCCATCAATACCACGTCCGGCGGATTTTTCGGAATGTCCTCCAAGGCAGCCTCGGCAGTCGGATAGGCCATTTGGCAGCGAAACCCAGACTGACCGGCGAAGTAGCGGATCAGCGTCTCACGCAGCATCGTGTCGTCCTCAACAATAGAAACTTTGATCATGGTGTACGGAGAGGGGCCGGTGGGTTCGTCGCTCGTCCGAGTTTCCGCGAAGCTAGACACTTCCATGTTGGATCGTTGCATGCTTCATGGTAAGTCATGACGGCATCATGCAACAGTCGGACAAAGTGTCGACACTCGTCATTCAGTGACAGTAAAAAAATGGGTTGTATCACGCGTCTGGGGTTTCGAGCGAGACTGGGATAAAGAAGCAAATCCGCGTTCCTTGGCCGGGCTGGATGTCGCATTCGAAGCGTCCACCAAGCCCGCGAATCCGTTCCTGCATATTTTCCAACCCGCTGCCTCCCCTCGCCCGCTTGCTTGGAACTCCCGGATCGAATCCGGCACCATTGTCGTGGAAAACCAGTTCAAAGGCCGCCGCATGCAAGACGAGTTTGATCACAACTTCATCCGCATGGGAGTGTTTGAGCACATTGTTCAGGGCCTCCTTCGCCGCAAGAAATGCCTGATGCCGAATCTCCGTGGGGAGCATCGCCTGAGGAATGATGGGAGGTAGATCAAACACACACTGCACCGAACTGCCATCGAAGAAATCCTCCGCATGGCGACAAACGTAGTTGATCAAATCGCTGAGCGTATCATTGCGCGGATTCACCGCCCAAAGCACCTCGTCGAATGCGAGGATCGTCTCCCGGGCGGTTTCCGAGATTTCTTTCATGTCGGACTTCCCCGCTAGCGGCAAATCCGGACGATCGCTTGCCATTTCCGTTAGAAGAGAAAGGCGAGTCAACTTCGCGCCAACCTCATCATGCATGTCGCGAGCAATGCGCGCTCGCTCACGGTGAAGTGCCGCCTCATCTTTCAGTTGTCGTACCCGCTTGCGCAAGCGGCGGAAG
The DNA here is from genome assembly GCA_029866215.1 of Akkermansiaceae bacterium. Taxonomy (GTDB): domain Bacteria; phylum Verrucomicrobiota; class Verrucomicrobiia; order Verrucomicrobiales; family Akkermansiaceae; genus Luteolibacter. Next base: position 65,003 of record JARWZU010000001.1, on the reverse strand, counting down.
AAAAGGTAGCGCATGGAAGCGATCAATCCACTCACGAGGGCGATGAGCACCGCAGCGCGAAACCACCACCTCTGCCAGAAGAACGGAGTCACCACAAACGCGAAGCTCGCACCCGTCTCATTCCAAACTCCGTTGCTATTGCACGCGATGACATGGAAACGGTAATTTCCCGCTGCAAGCTGTGGATAAGCAACATTTCGCACAACACCCGCATCGATCCAATCCTTATCGATGTCGCTCAGTTGATACCGAAAGTGTACATCCTCTGGAGAGGCGAAACTCAATGCGGTGAAATCAAACTCAATCTTCCGATGATCGGGCGGGAATTTCAGCACCTCACCCGTTTTTTCCGCTTTAACCACACCATCCATCTGATAAGGCAGACGAACGATTGAAGACTTCACCAAGCGATCATTGACGGCCACGCGCTCGATCACCACGGGTGGCGGCTTTGGATTTCTGAGAATCTTGCTCGGCTCAACCTCTAATAGACCACTGCGCATAGAAAATAACAGTCTTCCATCTCTCGTCTGACAAACCGATGGGAAATTATCATAGTTCGGCTGCAAATTGGGGCACCCTTCATTCCGCCCAAATAACCGATACCGCAAACGCGCTCTACGTCCCTCAATGACATCGACTAACTCAGACATCCTCACTTGGCTTAATCCACGATTGCCAGCCATCCAAAACCCACCCTTCGCATCCACGACGATCTGCGAAACATAGTCATCTAACAAACCATCGTTGGTGGTAATCCGTGCAAACTTTCCGTTCTTCAATCGCCCCACACCAAAGCCTGCGTAACCAATCCACAGCGCCCCATCTTCGGTGGTGCAAAGGCTACGGACGGATGTCGACTTTTGATCACTGAGCGCCGGTTCTGGCACCAGTTCGGCATCTCTCACTTTTAAGATTAGGCCTTCCGCAGTGCCGATCCAAATGGTTCCATCGGTCGTCTCCGCCATCGCACGAATCGGGCGGATCCCATCCGGCGTCTTGACATCTGATATCTTACCATCACGAATGCATTGCAAGCGCGCAGGCGCATCGGTCGCGACCCACACGACTCCATTTGAGGAACAAAGAATCGATCGAATGGTATCACTCGCCAAGCCATCGGACCGCCTCCATTCGTGGACAATCCCATCATCGAGGTACCTCAACCCTTGTTCGCGCGTACCAACCCACACGCCCTTGCTGCGATCGGCCGCGACACAGGTGGCTTCGCCACCAAACCACCCCAGTTCAGTCGTGGCACTTTTCAATCGTCCATCACGCCCGCAAGAAAGCCCCCCCGTTTGCATCACCGCCCACAGCCTGCCCGAAGAGTCCTCGCAAGTTGAACGAACGGATTCGGCTGCTAGACCTTTTTCTCTGCCGATCAATGACATGACGCTCGCACGCACTTGGTTCAATCCTCCTCCATTCGTCCCCACCCAGAGATTGCCTTCAGCATCTTGGTTGAAGCAGTCAATAGCGGGGTGAGAAGTGGCGACCCGAGACACAATTTTATCCTTAAAATGGAAAAGCCCCTCGGTAGAAGTACCGATCCACAAGGCACCCGAGTAATCCTCAAATAGGACACGAGGCAGCACTTCGGCTGGCAATTTCCCTTGGTATTCGGGCGCTTGCCCTTCCTGATACTTGAACAAGCGCTGCCCCGCAGCAATCCACAGACCCGATGCATTCGACGCACAAATGCGGACGGTGCCATCCGCCATTTCTGATAAAACCTTTAGTTTCCCATCACGGTAGCACCCCAGCATGCGTCCTCGTGAGAACCACAAGCCCCCCAACGAGTCACTTGCCAGCATGATCGGACCGCCCACATTGGGAAGCCCCTCAGGAATTCCAAACACCTGGGACTTGCCCTCAAAAATCCGACAAAGCCCATCCGAAAAAGCCACCCAAATCCCGCCCTCACGATCTTCTGCTATCGATGAAACCTGACCGCTCGGCAAGCCATCTTGAACCCCAAACGTCTGAATACCCGACGGTTTCACACAAACGACCGCTCCACGCTCCATCCCCAACCAAGTCCATCCGCGACGGTCCAAGTGCATCGCGCGGATCACCCGATTGGGAAACCCACGGCTTTCTGATAGAGGAATTTGCTCAAAATCAGCCCCATTGTAGCGCAAGAGCCCACCATGGGTCGCAATCCATAAATAACCATCCGCAGTTTGCGCGACTCCTGAGACGCTATTGTCGGGCAACCCATCATCCGTCTGCCATGCACGGTAAATCCAGTCTCTCGACTCAGCAGCACTCAGACTCAGACTGCAAGATGCCGCCAAAATCACCGCCCCCAAAAGCCTGGCCCATGAACAAACTTGGTTCAACCGCATGCTCAAGACCTAACGCCCATGCCCCTCCAACGCAAGGCGCGATGCGCTGATCAATGGCACCAACGCACCCACCCGATCAGCAGCAACCACCCGAAGAGCACATACTACCATCCCTCGAAGGACTCGCAGGAAGGGCTCCATTTGCCCCAGGCGCCTCAAGCGCGGGATTCGACTCGAGCGTCTCAAGTCCGAGCTTGACCAGCAGTTCCCGATCCTTGCCTGCCTCGGGATTCTCCGCCGTGAGGAGCTTGTCGCCATAGAAAATCGAATTTGCGCCCGCGTAAAAACAGAGCGCTTGAGTCTCATCCGAGAGCCGAGTGCGCCCCGCAGAAAGACGAACCTTCGCCGCCGGCACCGCAATCCGCGCACACGCAATCATGCGAACCAAATCGAAGGGATCCACCTGCGGGTTATTGGCAAGCGGCGTACCCGGCATCGGCATGAGTGAATTGATCGGCACACTTTCTGGCTGGGGATTGAAGCTTGAAATCACCTCTAACATCCGAAGCCGGTCGGTGATGGTCTCACTGATCCCCAAAATGCCACCGCAACAGACCGACATCCCGGCATCCTGCACATTTCGGATCGTCCGCAGGCGATCCTCGTAAGTGTGAGAAGTGACAATATTGGGATAATGCTCTGGCGAAGTATCGAGGTTGTGGTTATAAGCCGTGACACCCGCATTCTTGAGTTCGACCGCTTCGCTGGGCCCAAGTTCGCCAAGCGTCACGCACACTTCCATGCCCAACGTCGAGACTTCCTTGATGATGTCGACGACCTGATTGAAGCGTTCGGTGCCACCCCGCACGCCCCGCCACGCCGCACCCATGCAAAATCGAGTGGAGCCATTTTCGCGCGCTGCCCTTGCGCTCTCCATGACGGTCTCCTTCGACAAAAGTCGCTCATTTTTCAAATCCGTCTCGTAACGCGCAGACTGAGTGCAGTACGCACAATCCTCAGAGCAGCCGCCCGTCTTGATCGAAAGCAGGGTGCAAAGCTGGATCTTCCCGTCGGGAAAATGGGTCTCATGCACTTCATGCGAACGCTTGAGAAGATCGAAAAACGGTAGGGAATGAAGTTCTTGGAGTTCGGCGAGAGTCATAGTCTTGAAGCGGTGCCAACGAGTGAGCAACCAAAGCGGCCACTTGAAAAGAAGATACTCACCCGATGAAAGCGAAATCCTCTACAAACGACGATCAACTCCACCAAACAATCGCCCCTTGACCCCGGCCCCTGCTGCGACTACCAAAGGCCACACATGGGATTTGACACACTTGGGCTCTCAGAAGCCGTCTTGAAAGCGATCGAGGAATCGGGCTACACCACGCCAACGCCAATCCAGGCTCAGGCGATTCCATTGATCCTGGGAGGACGCGACCTGATCGGCGCCTCACAGACGGGCACCGGAAAGACTGCAGCCTTCGCGCTGCCAAGCCTTTCTAAAGTAGAAAAAATGGGGAAACCCCAGATTCTCGTGCTCGAACCGACCCGCGAGCTGGCTCACCAGGTGGCCGAACAATTCGAAAAATACGGCAAGCACACCGGCCTCAAGGTCGCCCTACTTTACGGCGGCGTCGGACTCGGCACCCAGTCGGAACAACTCGCCGCCGGAGCCGACATCGTCGTCGCCACCCCAGGCCGTCTCGTCGACCATTTCTACCGCGCCACCATGCGATTCGGCGAAATCAAGGTCCTGATTCTTGACGAAGTCGACCGCATGCTCGACATGGGATTCCTGCCCCAAGTTCGTAAAATCGTCAATCTCTGCCCATGGGACGGCCGCCAAACCTTGTTTTTCTCGGCGACCATGCCCCCAGCGATCCAAACTTTCGCTCAGTGGTGTCTCACTGACCCACTCAGTATCGAAATCGCCCGGACGTCGATCCCCACCAGTGTGACCCATGCGTTCTACCCCGTCGCCATGGACCAACGGGACGAACTACTCCTTGAGCTGCTCAAACAAACCGAGTACCACTCGGTGATGATCTTCACTCGCACCCGCAAGGAGGCGGACCAACTCACCTCGCTCATCAAATCAACCGGCCAATCCAAGGTCGCAGCCATGCACTCGGACATCAGCCAAGTCGATCGCATGAAGGCACTCGCCGGATTCAAGGCCGGCGACTATGAGATCCTCGTCGCCACCGACGTCGCCGCCCGCGGGATCGACATCTCTGGCGTGTCCCACGTGATCAATTACCGCGTTCCCGAAAATGCCGAAGACTACGTGCACCGCATCGGACGCACCGGCCGCGCTTCCGCAGAGGGCGACGCCTTCACGATCCTCACCGCCGACGAATTGGATTACGCGAAGTCAGTGGAAATCTTCATCGACAAGGCAATCCCTCGCCGGAAGTTGGAAAACTTCGAATACATTTACACCGCGCTGCTCGACGACTCACCGATCAAATCGGTTCGCCGCAAAAAAGTCGGTGGCGGTGGCAAAAAACGACGCTGAGCCCGTCGCAGAGGTGCAGCGATCCATTGCCCTCGGAGCTCTTTTCAAGCGCACATGAGAGTTCTCTCCATCGATCCAGCGGTTAGAAACACCGGCTACGCCGTGCTCGATGGCGACCCACGTCGACCCACCGTCCTCGCCTTCGATGTGATTTCCATCCCCAAGAGCGTCTCTCACTCGGCTGCACTCTCCGCCATTCGCACGCACTTGGTCCATGTCATCCAGAAATTCCAACCCGACGAGGTCGCCGTCGAGGGGATCATTTACGTGCAATCCCACCAGACCGCAATTTCCATGGGAGCCGCTCGCGCAGCCGCTCTCATCGCCGCTGCAGACCACGGCCTCCGGATTTACGAATACTCACCCAAAAAGGTGAAAATGGCGGTCGTCGGCAAGGGCACTGCCGATAAGAACCAAGTCGCGTTCATGGTCCGTGCCCTCCTCGGACTCGCGGAAACTCCACCCTCGGATGCTGCCGACGCCCTCGCCATCGGCATGGCTCATCTCCAAGCCTCGGATCCTCTCAAGGCATCGATCCTCGACCGCCGCCTGGTCTAACATTCCCCGCGATCCTCCAGCGCCACCACCACTCGCCATGCTCGAAATCACCCACCACGCTGGCCTGATCGACTACGATGCAGGCATCCGTCTGCAAGAGCATCACGTCGAATCAATTCTTACGGGCAATGGCCACGAAACCATTCTTCTATTAGAACATCTGCCCGTTTACACCATCGGCAGACTTCGCGACCAATCATCACTCCGTGACGCCACCAGTCTCCCCCACCCGGTCCATGAAATCAATCGTGGCGGCCAAGCGACCTATCATGGGCCTGGCCAATTGGTGGGTTACCCCATCCTCAACCTCACGCAGCGCGGCAAGGACCTCCACGCCCATCTACGAAAAATCGAGGATGCGCTCATCCTCGCCTGCCGCCGATTCGACGTCGATGCCGACCGACGCGCCGGACTCACCGGCGTCTGGGTTGAAAACCGCAAACTCGCCTCGATTGGCGTGGGCGTCCGCAAGTGGATCTCAATGCATGGCTTTGCCATCAATATCACCCAAGCATGCCTGCCAGCTTTTTTCGCGATCACCCCGTGTGGCATCGATGGAGTCTCAATGAGCTGCCTCGCGAACGAGGCTGGGCGTGACATCACCGTCGATGAGGCATCCCAAGTGATCGCAACCGAACTGCGTACGATTTTCACCAGTGAATCACTCAGTTAAACCTAACAGGTGATTTACGGCCGCCGCGCACTCATTCCATGTGGCGCAACTTCTTCTGCTCGGCGATCCATGCCTGATCTGCCTTGGATAAACCTTCCTCGCGCGTCTTTGAGCGAGTTCCATCAGGCTCAATCAGATGAAGTTCTCCTTTGAGATAAGCGGTAAGCTTGGCAAAAATTTTCCGTCCTCTGCGATCCTGCCACTCGCGATAACCCTTTTTTTCAAGCCCCGTACGCCACCCCTTGTAGGCCTCTGAGGCAACGGCTTCACCATGCTTCATTCTTCCCCAAAGGTTTTGAGCATCGCCACGGGTGTATCCACGGTAACGCCCCACCACTTCCCCGCTTGGGCTAAGCATGACCAAACTAGGGTATCCCATCACTTGGTAGCGCTTTCTCAACTCCGCACCATAGTTCTTCAACCGGGCCCGACGATCTTCCTCCGACGCAAGATCCATATCCGGATGATCATCCGCCTTGAGGTTCGCATCCACCCGCAGCCGGATCAACTTATCCGTCGCCCAGCTTCCGAATTCACTCTTGGAAAAAAGCTCTTGGGTAAGAGCCTTGCACATCGGACTGGTAGCAGAATCGGTGAACCAGATCAGTAATGGCTTCCCCTCGCGCACCGACCGCTGCTTCGCGATGGTCTCGCTTTCCTCCCAAGGCCCACGTTTTTGATTCGTCAACAAGGTGGATAGCTCCGTCACTACCGCCTCAGGATGATCGGGGTCCGTGTAGACGATGTCCTCCTCAGCAGTCGGAATCAAAACGGGTGGTCGATTCGATTGATTGCCTCCACCCGCCACCACGATGCCACCCGCTGCACCTCTCGCACGCAAAGCAGGCGGTATTCCTGTCGGACCGAACGGGCTCACCTCCGCCTTTGAATCTTTAGGATGGTTGCCCCCTAACTTGGCGCACGAAGTGAGAACCAACACGATGACGCCAGCGAATGACAAGAAGCGAAACATTCGTCAACCCGTCGAATTACTTTTTGAGCCGCACGGGAGTTCCACAGTAAATGCAGCGAAACCACCGAAAGATCAACAAGAACACCGCCGTCGGAATGATGTATCCCAAACCAAACACGTGGTGCGCTTTGCTACTTTTCAAACACAATTTGGGTAAAAACAGTTTCTGTCCACAAATCCGACAATTGCACCGCATGCCCATGATCAGATAAAAGATCCCGATCAGTGGCAAAGTGGCTGGAAAAACCAAAATCCATTTTGGCACCCAAGGAAACTTCTCAGGAAGCTCCTGCGAAAGAAGGAGAAAAACGGTTGAAACCACCGAAATCGGAATCAACACGGCGATCACTAACGACAAAAACGCACCCACGGAGATGACCCAAGGACGATTGTGCAGGACTCCACGAATGTAAAAATTCGAATTGATGTCACGACCCTCATTCGTCTCCTTCAAAGGTGCGCGAATCAATGACACACTCGGCCTCGGATCCTTAGCGGGCTCCACACTCTGCTGTGAAACCGTACCGCTCATCTCACCGGTCGACCGAAGTTTCGACATGTCGAGCCCAGTCCGTGGTGCCGATAAATCCGATAAAACCGCACTCACCGGTAACTCGATGGGCCGCATGATTATTTTTGAAACAGAGCCCCCTCCCCCTTCTAAAGGGGCACCATGCCCCCGATGCTCGAAATCCCCACGCTGCTCAGCGAACAAGGTTGCTGCCGGAATCTCTGCAACTGCGACCTTCTGGCTGATGAGCAACTGAGGGTGAAGCGGGATCGCACAGGGTGCGTTTCCCAACATCTGTAGCTCGTTAGGCGAGAGCACGTACGCCGCAGACCCGAAGTCCCTGGACGCCACCAGCACCGGAACAGAATCTTCTCGATATCCCACCATACCTCTCGCAATCCCAATCCATTGTTCAACAGATTCCCTGCTCGGTGGCCGATCCCCAATCCTCAAAACCGAATGAGCTTTCTCCAGCTCTGCCGTTAAACCATCAGTACTCGATTTCGCGAGGGCTCCGATCTCATAAAAACCAGCAGCCTCTAGAAGCTCAAGCGATGTCGAATCAATGGGTGATATGCTGCTGAGCTTGCTCATTCAGTGGGTTTAAAATCAAGTTATCAGCGGAAACCAACTTGGCAAGCCATCATGCAAGGGCGGTGATCATCTCACTGAGCTGGATCAGCTTGGCCCGCCATTCGTCCAAACGGGCCTTTTCTTGAACCACCACCTCGGCCGGCGCACGATCAACAAAACTGGCATTTCCCAGCTTGCCCTCGCACTTTTGAATCTCAACCTGAACACTGGAAATTTCTTTCGTCAGCCGAGACCTCTCGGCTTCAACATCAATCAGCCCTTCAAGCGGCATGTAAACTTCGCCCACGCTGGTGACAGCGGCTGGCGTCCCTTTGGGCGCATCATACGCCGAGTCCAACGCGATTTCCTCTGCGCCCACCAGCAGTGCGAGCACCTTGGATTCAGCCGCCACCCACTCGGGCGCCCCTTTGATCACGAAACGAATATCCTTGCGAGAGCCCATCTTGTACTCGGCCTTGAGGTTGCGCATCCGTCCGGCGGATTCGTAAACCTCAGCCGCCACGGACTGGGCGAGCTTGATCTCGTCGGGAGCCACGTCCACCAACAAGGGCGCCGCGGGCAACGCCTTTTGCATGAGAAATTCTCCTTCGGCGACGTAGCCCATCCGCTCGGAAAGTTCTTCGGTGACGTGCGGCATGTACGGACTCAAGAGCTGCAGATAACGACCCATGATGGCATCGAAGACCCCCAGCGTCCGTGCCTTCACGTCCGGCAGCGCCGTGTCGCGAAGATCCAGTTTCAACGCTTCAAGAAACTTATCGCAGAAATCATTCCACAAGAACTCATACAACCGATGCGCGATCTCACCAAAGCGATATTCACCATAGAGACGCTCAAGATCGACACTCAACTCGTCAAGCTTTGCCATGGCATTCAGCTGAAACGGATTTAGCTGCGCCACATCATCTAACGATTGGAATGGCTCACCACCCATCTGGCGGAGGCGGCAGGCATTGTAGAGTTTATTCGCGAAGTTACGACCTTCCTCGATCGAAACTTCGTCGAACCGCAGATCGCTGCCGACCGGTGCAATCCGCATCAAACCGAACCGCAAACCATCGGCACCATACTTTTCCATGAGGTCAACCGGATCGGGCGAATTCCCCAACGACTTCGACATCTTCCGGCCCTTGAGGTCGCGGATGATGGAAGTGAAATAGACATTCTTAAACGGTAATTCACCCGTAAACTCATAGCCGGCCATGATCATTCGAGCGACCCAGAAAAACAGGATGTCAGGTCCTGTCACGAGATCATCCGTGGGGTAAAATTTCTGAAGCGTCGCGGTGGATTCTCCGACGTTCGCCATGGTGGCAAAGGGCCACAACCACGATGAAAACCACGTATCCATCACGTCCTCATCGCGCACCCAGTTCTCCTCATCGGCAGGGGCTTGCAAGCCCACATGAATGTCGCCTGCAGAAAAATCTTCCATGCCCAGCGCCTCGGCGTTTTTCAGCTCAGCAAGCTGATCCTTGCGATACCACACCGGGATTTGATGCCCCCACCACAACTGACGACTGATGCACCAGTCCTGAAGATTTTCCATCCAGTGCGCGTAGGTCTTGGCCCAGCGCTCGGGGCGAAATTGAATGTCTCCATTTGCCACGGCATCGGCGGCTTCTTTGACGCAGGGATATTTCAAAAACCACTGCATCGAAATCCGCGGCTCGATCGGGACATTCCCCCGCTCGGAAAAACCAACGTTGTTGTCGTATTCCTCGACCTTGATGAGCAAGCCCAACGCTTCGAGTTTGGCCGCCGCTTTCTTCCTCGCCACGAATCGATCCAGCCCATGGAGGTCCGGACACTCGGGGCAATGAATCTGCGCATCGGGCGTCAAGACATCGATGATCTCCAACCCGTGACGAAGCCCGATCTCGAAGTCGGCTTTGTCATGCGCGGGAGTGATTTTGAGAGCACCCGTTCCAAACTCGATGTCCACATGGTCATCCGCGATGATCGGAATCTCGGCGTGAGGAAACGGCCGATTCACCTTCCGGCCGATGTACTTCGAAAAACGCGGATCTTTCGGGTTTACCGCAACCGCGACGTCGCCCATCAAGGTCTCCGGACGAGTGGTGGAAATCTCCAAAAACTCACCCGGCGCATCCGCAAGCTCGTACTTCATGAAGTACAACTTGGACCGCTGGGGCGTCATGATCACTTCCTCATCGGAAAGTGCGGTTAGCGAAACGGGGCACCAGTTGACCATCCGCTTGCCGCGATAAATCAGCCCCTTTTTAAATAGCTCCACGAACACATGGCTGACCCACTCAGTGTAGGGCTCGTCCATCGTGAATCGCTCACGACTCCAATCGCATGAGCAACCCAGCCGCTTGAGCTGGTTGATGATGATGTCGCCATGTTTGTTTTTAAAATCCCAGACGCGCTTGAGGAACTCCTCGCGTCCTAGGTCGCGGCGGCCGATGCCCTCCTTCTCGCGCAATTCTCGCTCGACCTTCGCTTGGGTGGCGATCCCCGCATGGTCGGTCCCAGGCAGCCAAAGCACCTCTCTCCCGTTCTGCCGTGCACGGCGGGCAAGGATGTCTTGCAAGGCGTTGTTTAAAACATGGCCGAGATGCAGAATCCCAGTGACGTTGGGCGGTGGAATCACGATGGAATAACCCGCCTTTTCCGACGCCGGATTGGCCTCAAAACATTTCCCTTCAATCCACGCGGCGTACCATTTGGCTTCAACCGCTTGGGGTTCATAGGCTTTCGCTAACTCGGACATGGGGGCGGATGCTTGCCAGACCCGAGGGGGTTTGTCCAGCATGGGAAACGGCCAATCACATCGATTTCCCGCGAAAATCACGGCGATAGCTCACCGGCGGAACCCCCACCACGGCGCGAAAGTTCACCGTGAGCCGCTCGTTGCTCTGAAACCCACATCGCTCCGCAACCATCCCCACCGGCAAATCCGTGGTCGTCAGCAGGACCTTGGCCCGCTCCACCCGCTCATGCTGGATCATCGCGTGCGGCGACCGCCCTAGCCCGTCCTGAAAATGCCGCTCCAAGACCCGCCGCGAAACCCCAATGCGCGTGGCCCATTCCTCGACCGAATCCACCGCTGCCAAATGCGCCACCAAATACTGCATCGCCCGCCTCACCACCGGATCACCCACCGCCTCGTAGGAACTCGAACCACGCGCCACCACCTCAAGCGGCGGAATCAAAATCGGCCCGGTCGGCGGAGTCCCCTCCCAAATCCGCTCCATCACGTAAACGACCTCCGCCGCCAATCGCCGCCACGGCAGCCGAATGCTGGAAAGCGCCGGTCGCGCCATCTCACAAACGGTCTCGTCGTCATTCGCTGAAATCACCCCCACCGCAAAGGGAACCTCCAAGCCCGCCTGCGCTGCGGCCTCTAAAACATGCCGCCCCGTCGGATCGTGCGCCGAAAAAATCCCCAACGGCACCACCTGCTCCGCCAACCAATCCACCATGTCTTCGTCAGGCTCACGCCAGTATTCATCGTACTGCCGCCAATCCCGGAATTCCTCCCAATAAACCGGCACATTACCCACGACCGACCGAAATCCCTCCAACCGCTGCTCGGCGTAATGCGCGCCACGCCGACCCACAAACGCAAAATTCCGATATCCCCGCGAAACCAAATGCTCCGCCGCCAAACGACCAATCGCCAAATCATCGATGTCGACACTGAAAACCCCATGGACCGCTTCATCCGATGGCACCAACACCACCGGACAGCCCAGTCCCAGCAATTCCTCCGTAAGGCCCGGCAACCACTCGGTCACGATCGCGCTGGGCTTCCACTCCGTCAGGCTTTTCAGCAGCAAATCCCGCTGCCGGTACAGGTCGATGATCCAGAAATCATAGCCCATCCCCGCAAAGGGCGCGAACCCAGGCGTCAGCCGCCGCACGTTCACGGATGACTGGACCACCGCAATGCGCCTCGTGTGTTCTGGCTTGGCGTGTCGCATTTCATCAAGAAACTAGCGGAATTCGCGGTGGCGACGCCAGCAGATTTTTCTCATTCTCTCCACCAGATCGCGATACCCGCCATCCATCAAACACCAACCCATCCCACATCCACCATGAATTCATTTCCCTGCGACGCCGTCAGCTACGAAGGCCCAAGCTCGAAAAATCCGCTTTCGTTCAAACACTACAACGCCTCCCAAGTGGTCGAGGGCAAAACCATGGCCGAGTGGTTCCGCTTCGGTTGTGCTTACTGGCACACCATGCGCGGCACCGGGTCTGATCCATTTGGCGCAGGCACCGCCGCTCACCCATGGGATGACGGCACCGACTCGATCGCCAACGCCCAAAACCGCGCACGCGTGTTCTTCGACTTCATGCAAAAGGTCGGCCTCGACTACTATTGCTTCCACGACCGGGATGTCGCGCCCGAGCTCGGAAATCTCGCCGCATCAAACAAGGCGCTCGATGCCGTCGTGGACGTGCTGGAGGAGGAACAAAAGCGCACCGGCAAAAAGCTACTCTGGGGCACCGCCTGCCTCTTCTCCCACCCGCGCTACCAACAAGGCGCCGCAACCAGCCCGAACGCTCAAGTTTACGCCTACGCCGCAGCCCAAGTCAAAAAAGCCATGGAGGTCACCCATCGCCTCGGCGGTGAAGGCTACACCTTCTGGGGCGGTCGCGAGGGCTACACGACCCTGCTCAACACCAACATGAAGCGCGAACTCGATCACCTCGCACGCTTCCTCCACATGGCGGTCGATTACAAAAAAGAAATCGGCTTCACCGGCCAATTCTACATCGAACCCAAACCGCAAGAACCCACCACCCACCAGTACGATTCAGACTCAGCGGCCTGCCTCAACTTCCTCCGCGAGTACGATCTATTAGAGCATTTCAAACTCAACATCGAGACCAACCACGCGACGCTCGCTGGCCACACGATGGAACACGAACTGACGGTTGCGTTCGAAGCAGGCGCACTCGGAAGCATCGATGCCAACATGGGCACGCCGAATGTCGGCTGGGACACCGACCAATTCCCCACCGACCTCTACCTCACCACACACACGATGCTCGTCCTCATGAAAATGGGTGGCTTTACCAGCGGTGGCCTCAACTTCGATGCCAAGCGCCGCCGCGAATCCTGGGAGCCCGTCGATCTCGTCCACGCCCACGTCGTCGGCATGGATGCCTTCGCCCGCGGCCTCAAGGCTGCAGCAGCAGTCCGCGCCGATGGCCGACTCAACCAGTTCATCCAAGACCGCTACCAGACCTTTGACAGCGGAGTCGGTGCCGAAATTGAGGGAGGCAAAACCACCCTCGCGAGCCTTGAGCAGTACGCCCTTGCCAATGGCGAGCCGACCATTGCCAGCGGCCGCCAAGAGATGCTGGAAGGCCTGCTCAACGAGTTCATTTGATCCGCCCCGGCTCGCCCCGCTCACTCAGACCACGGAATCGATTTCGCACGTCCGAGTGCTTGCGGGGTTTCGCTGCCATCATCCTCGCTCGACGGGATGTACTCTTCGTGCATCGCCGCGAGTTCAGGGGAATCCGACGGCTCCTCCGCCTCGGTGTAATCGATGTCATTGAGACTCTCGGTAGGGTCGAAGCTGACCCGCGCACTTGCCTCGTAAGCATCGGCCACGGCCTCGCGGATTTCGTTCTCCGCCGTCTCAAGCCCCTCAAAAATCATGGCCATTTCCGGATCTTCATCCACATACGGCGGAGCCATCGGCCCGCGAGGATCTGCGGATGCTGGGGTGACTGGATCGATGGAATTCATAGGGTAGCACCCTAGACGCATCAGGCATCATTTGCAAATTGCATCTTACCCGCAGACCCAGCACCGCACCGCCACCTCCCACTAAATCTTCACCGCTTTGAGGGCGATGAACATCGGAAACTCTCCAGCCGCAACTCATTATTTCCGAGCCGCTGCGGCGGCGATGTGGCCGGCAAAGGTCGAGACGAAGCTGCTCAGGCTCGTCATATCATCATAGTCAGTGAAACGTCCATCTTTGACCGCAGAACGTGGAGTGGCTAGTGAAGCGGCGGCAGTGTAGAGCTGTTCATGAGTCATTTTCCGGCACAGCAGGTGATACCGCTCAAGATACGAGGCATTCTTAAATTCAGGGAAAACGGGAAAATGCGGAGACTTGTCCCGAACTGGACTCCGGGACTGCTCCGCATCTTCCACCAGCATAAGCCAGCCAAGAAATGGGCGTGGAATATCGCCGAAGGCTCGCTCGCGGTAGGCGGTCCAGAAATCATGCGCGGTGCCGATGGCTTCTTCCGCGCGGTTGTTGCAGTTATTGCCAAACGAGGGGCCAACCTGAGATTTGAATTCCAGCGCTGCAATCAGGGTAGGGCCATTCATGACGATCATGTCCCAGAGCTTCGTCGGCCGGAAAAATCCGGGCAGAGTGAGAGTCTTTCGATTCAAATGAATCGTCGCCTCTTTTAAGCCGTTACCGCGAGTAATGGCCTCCATCAATGCGATGAAACCGTCCATGTTACGGCCCCCTGTTACGGCTGACCGCTCACCTTGATCGGCCTTGCCTGCGGCGATCTGCTTGGTCCGGGCTGCGTCACGTCCGCTCCAAAAGCCCTTCACGGCTTGCTTGGTCTTGGCTTGGTAGTTGGCGAGGTAAAGTCCCATGATTGGCTTATTCGGTAAGGTGGGTGAGTTCGTGTTCGGCGAGGCCGTAGATTTTCATGAATGCTTGCTGGATGGCGATTAGATCGGTCTCGCCGTTTTTTGTGGAAAGGATTTGTTGTGCGTCGAGAGGAACATTTTCCCAGCGAGGCAGTCGAATCCGGCGCAGATACTGTGCTTGAAACCGGAGACAGCCACCACGCATTTTCGTGGAGTAAGCGCGGACAAACAAACGTGCGATTCCCGACATCAGCACCCGTTGCAACGGAAGCAGTGGCCACTCACGGCTGGTGATGTAGTAAAGATTGTGGTGCGGATATAGGCCGCTTTCATCCAGCACAAAGTTCGCGGTGCCTTTGATGTCGGGAATGAGCAGCTTCGGTCGCTGCGCCAGCGAGGGCGTAATTCGGTCAATCGTCCGATACCACGAGCCATTGACCCGCTGGGCGCAGTGGCGCTTAAGCAAAATTTCATGATGCCTCTGCATGTAAGCGGCAAAGCGCGGATACTGCGCAAAGTCGGCCAAGGCTCCACTTTCCTCGAAGGGGTTGATCACGCCCAGACCCCGCCACTCGACGGAGCCAGAAATAATGTCCCGCGTCGTCACTAGCGGCAGCTTCCGCTCGTCCTCGACGTCCAATTCATCCAGCGGGCCGATGTAAATTTTATCCGCTCCCGTTGCCACGCCGATGCCAACACTGCATCCGGATTCTTCTAGGATAGGAAATGCCGCCTCCAACCGCCGCACCAACTCAAGCGACGGCTGTGCATCGGACTCTAGCAGCCATGGTTCTGCGCCCTGCGGCTTCACCGCCGCCTCCGCCACCATCCCGTCGAAACCAGACGGCTGGCCCCTCATGACATCGCAAAGGTAGGACAGTGCCTTCCTGGAAATCTCGGGCTGGTGCGCGATTCGCACCTTCTCGTCTGAGACTCCACGCGCGATCACCGTGATGGCCGGATAAGCCACCACATCCGTCTGAAACGCCGCCGTCCCTACCATGTCCACATAGTATCGCATGGCGAAACCCCCCGAAATCATCCGCCGCAGCGGACCACCGTAGCGATTTTTCATCCACCGATCTGAACAGATAAAACCCATTTGCCCACCGCACTCCAAGAGCTGTAATGATCGCTCCATGAAGGGCACATACAGATCCGCCCGATCATAAAGCGTGACATAGCGCTGGCGATACTCCGCTAACATTTCCGCTGGGATCAGCTCTTGCCGCACATACGGAGGATTCCCCACCACAACGTCAAAATCCGAGGCGAATGGCTCCAACAGAAAATCGGTATTGATGAGCCAATGCTGGGTGAGTGCCACCGCATCCGCATGGGTGAATCCCGAAGCGGATAGCAATGCCTGAACTTTCTGAGCAGTAGCCGTAAAAGACTCACGATGCAGCTCCACCCCACAGATGGCCGAGCGCAGCCCCTCCGCCCCCACTTTATCCCGTGCCGCGCTAGTGAGCAGTCGCTCAACCGCCCTCAAAAGAAAATCCCCGCCACCAAACGAAGGCTCCAATAGCCGCAACTTCCACAACGGGCGATCCGCCGTATAGCCGATCAAATCCAACATGAAATCCACCACCTCCACTTTCGTAAAAATCGCCCCCCGCTCCGTCTCAGAAGCCGACTTCATCCGCTCCACCGCTGCACCGACAAAATCCATCGCAGGGAAGAGTTCCTGCGTGGTGGCTTGTGGGCGTTGATAGCTGGCTTTGGTGAGCATTTGATGTGCAATGGGAGCTAGGAGGCAATGAGTTCTGAAATTAGCCACTCCAACTGCGTCTTCGCACTGGCGATGACGGCTCGATAGCTGGCGAACTTGGTTTTCTTGCCTGTATATTCGTCAACCAGTTTCGGATCAACTTCCCCACCGATGATAAAAATTTCGAGCGGCATCCCGAGTTTTCCGGTGAGGGTGTCGGCGTACGTGGTGGCTTGGAACTCGGCTTTACGACCGACATTCATAGTGGGTTTCTTGAACTCGATGAGGAGGTGTTGTTTGAGGACGTTGCCAGCGAGAAAGAGATCGGGACGGTCAGTGGCGTCGGGGCCGATGTAGTCTTCGATGATGGTGCGGAGCTGACGATTGCTCGCCATGAGGCTGTATTCCGGACCGAAGACCCAGAGGTTGTTTTGCAGGGCCGTGTGCATCTGCTTTTCCGTGGTGGCCTCAGTGGTGGCGAGGCGCTCGAGAGAGTCGAGGAACTCCAGGCGACGCTTGGCTTGAGTGCCCATGAAGGCAAGGTCGCAGAGGCCGAACTCTTCAAGGGCGGTAGCGAAGTGGAAAATGTCCACTCGCTCCGCTTCGTGAATGTTATGGCACACCGTCCAATATTCATCCTTCTCAAGTGCATCAACGACGAGAGTGGCTAGCGGCTCAATACGCTCCATCGTTTTTTCACCATCTTGAAAAGCCCGTTGCATCAGAACGGTTAGCCGCGATTCCAAAATCTCGCGACGGAACTCAGGTATGTTTTCCAAACGACGTTTTAGCTCTTTCGAAAAACGGGCTTTGGCGAGGTTAAACTCTTTGGTGTGGGTGGCTTCGAGGTTCTGCTTCAGCTCGGCGGGTATCGCCTGCATGAGTATTTCGAAGCCTTTATCGCTCTCGATGACATCGCCTCCGGCGGCGGTAAGTTCGAGGGAGTCGGCGGGGAGATTGATTTCTCCGACGATGCGGCGGCGGAGTCGGTCGGATAGCGCGTCGTCGTTTTCGAGGCCAAAGAGGTGAGGTTTACCAATGCTTTTGCCGCCTACGCGGACGTTGAGTCCCGATTTTTTTCCGGACAGGGGTTTGTCGGCAATGGTGTATGAGACGTTTGCGGTCTGGCCGTTAGGGAGGGCGATTTCAGTCTGGAACTTCTCCCCTTGGATGTCGTGATGGAAGACGCGCTCGCCATTGACGAAGATCACAAATGTAGGCTCACGACCATAGTCGAGGGCGAGGAGTTCCTTGAGCTTGTCGGGCTGGAGGTGAGAGAGCTTTGGATTGAGGTTGCTGAGGGTGATCGTGGTGCCTTTGGCATTGAGCGGATCGGAGTCGGCGACATCGAGAGGCAGCGGGACTTTTTCGAGGTCGCCAAGCGCCTCCATCAGAGCAGTCTTGGAGATGAGGACGCGGGTGCGTTTACCAGCGGCTTGGGTGATGAGTTCCATCTCGCTGGCGAGGATGAGTCCGGCGAATTTGCCTATACCTTTGCGGCCCTTGACGATGCGGCTGAAGTTGGGCGTGCGGTCGCCTTTGCGACTAAAGCGGGGGCTGGCGATATTGAGGTATTCGGCCTCTAGTTCGGCGGTCTTCATCCCGCTGCCATTGTCCCGAACTATGATAGGGGCGTCGGAGAGAATGGTCGGAACGGTGATGAAGACTTCTGTGGCCTCGGCATCCCACGCGTTATCCACGAGTTCCTTTAGTGCTTTTTCGCTGGAGGAGTAGTTCTCACCTAGGACGTGGGTGAGCTTGGGATCAACTCGGAAGTGGGCGCTTCGGGACATTGGCGTTAGAGTAAGTGGAGATGGGGAGAATGGCGGAGGTTACAGTCTAGGCATCACATCCGGATAAGGCCCAAGAAAACGCTGGCTGTTGAAGTGGATCATGTGGTCGGGGTCTTCGGCGATCCAGACTTCGGATTCCCGGGAGATTTGCGAAACGAAGGCCTGCATGGTGCGGCGGGTCTCGAAGGCATTGATGAAGATGAGATGCGCTTTGGAACCGGCGAATAGGTCTTGGAGTTCCTTGTGGTGCTTTTCATCCATCGGGCCAGCTGTGATCACGGCTTCGATGATGGCTTTGACAAGAAGCTCCCAATGATGCGCCGGTGTTTTGCGGCTAACATCAGTGAGCTGTCCGAACATTGAAGCCATGAAGTCAGCCACAGGCGTCGCGGTGAGGAACTGTCCGAGTTCCTCTTGACGACTTCTGAGGTGACCTGTGGCCGCGATTTTCATGTCGTAATGCTATTAAGCTAAGTTCCGTTTTGCCAGCAAACTACCGAATGTAGCAACACGCTATCGACCTAAAAGAAAGGCGGCAAGGAAGACGTTTCAGCAATCCGCTGGCCATCGTTGTGGCTTTTTAAGAGGGTGAAATTTTTTCAGCATCACTTCAAATTTGTTTAAATCCGGCCCGTGTAGTGCTTTAACGATTGCGGAATGTTGAGTTCTCCCCGGATATCCCCCGATACCTGTGTTTGCGGCTGTGCTGTCGTGGATACCTCTGTCGCTTGGAGCATGCGAGCAGGAGCTAGGCTCGGAAATCGGCGTAAGACATTGAGGATGTGCCGGTCCTTGCGCAAACGATGAAGATCCATACTGCACTCACCACACAACCGGGACTAGAATTTTCCCCCGCACCGGTGCCGACGCTGGTGATTTTCAAGATCGCCAACGACGCTCTTCACCGGGCTGACGCGGGGGAAGGACTACTTCTTCTGCGTGCGAGCCATCGGTGCCAACGGCCCAAGCGGCTGGAGCGATGTGGCGACGATGATGGTCGTGTGATGTGACCAGGGCGGTGGCACGTGAGCCGAGGGCTTCCTAGACCGCACCGCCGCCCATTTCGCACGGCTGTGGTCGGCTGTGGTCGGCTGTGGTCGGCTGTGGTCGGCTGTGGTCGGCTGTGGTCGGCTGTGGTCGGCTGTGGTCGGCTGTGGTCGGCTGTGGTCGGCTGTGGTCGGCTGTGGTCGGCAGGAAACAAGCCGCCGATTTTGCCCGAACTGGGACCTCTCACCGCGCCGCGGCATTCCCACTAAATCTTCACCGCTTTGAGGGCGATGAACATCGGAAACTCTCCAGCCGCGAAATGCTCGGCCTTGCTAAACGGACCGGTGCCCTGGGAACGACGGTGGCTGTAGAGCTCGTCACACGCGACGACCGCCAACCCGCTCTGGCCGATGGTGGTGAGAAGATCCGCCAGTGGCCGATGATGAAAATGGGTCTGCTCACCCGTGCCTTTGCCCGGATGCGTGGTGATCGGGATTTCGAGCGGCGTGCCGTAGCTATCGAGCCGCCGGTATTGGATTTTCTGGTCACCATCCCAGCCCCAGTGCGTCTTGCGCGGAATCCGGAAACAAGGGTGCATGAACACCATCACCGCACGACCACCCGGCTTGAGTGCTCGGAAAATATTCGAAAACATGCCGGCGATGTCCGGCACATCATGCACTGCCATGATGCAGGTGGCCGCATCGTACGAGCCATCCGCCCAAGGCCCCGGTAAACACGCATCCGCAACCACCCAACCCACCCGTGGATCCACCCCATGACGTGATTTGGCGGATTCAATCAAGCGCCGACTCGCATCGACTCCGGTGAATCGTCCGATGCCCCCCTCCAACAAAGGCCTCACCAGCACCCCTTGTCCGCAGCACACATCCATCACCGCCTCGCCCGCCTGAATCGCAAGCATCCGCAGGGTGGCAGGCAAGATGACGTTCTGGTGATAATCCGATCCGGCCTCCCCCACCAATTTATCATACCAAGCCGCGACCGGGTCCCACCCACGATCCTTGCTCTGAGGCGCCTTTCTCCCCGTGGCAGGTCCAGTCCTCTGACCTTGTTTCGTATGAGAGGGACGGCGTGGCGGTAGTGGCATGCAGAAGGGTATTCTAAAATGAAGGACGCCAGCAAGACCGCGCTACGCACAAAAAACCGCCATCCGCCCGCCGGGATCGTCACTCCTCTTTGTAGGCCTCGGCACGGCGACCATCGATGCACCGCGTCAACCACGACACCAATTTCTCAGCCTCCTCGGACTCGTTGCGCATCGAACTGAGCGCCGCCCAGTCCAACTGCGAGCGATGCCTCGGCGTGGCGATCCGGTTGATCTCAAGCTTCGCCATGATCGCCTCGGTCTCGCGGGGATGCGCGTTGAGAATTTGCGCCGGGCGCGGGAGGTCGTCGAGCGCCTCCGTGGTCAGTCCAAACGAGGTCACCCCGACACCGAAGTTGGCACTCAGGCGCCGGAGGCTATCCGCAAGCGCCTCGTCCTCAATCGGTGCCGCATAAATCAACTCGCCCCCTTGCGCCCACATGGAAACCGCCAAAGTCTGAAAAAAATCTTCGCGATACGTCAGCAACGATGGCTGCACCCGCAACCTTGCGGCGTGCAGATTGAATGGCGAAATCCCCAGCCGTTGCTTGAACGCAAGCATGGTCTCATCGAGCGACATTTCCTCGTCCGCAGACCCCCCTGTCTCCCAATCCACCAAGACCAGTTCCGGGTACTTCCACAAATTGCTAATCGGCGACTCTTTGCCGAAGGCCTTGCGGAAGGCGAAGGGAAAACGCCCGTTGATCTCGTAGTAGCGGGTCACCACCGCCCGAAACTTGCGAATCCGCAGCATGGCCAAATCCACCATGTCATGATCCGCCGCGGTAAGATCATCGAGCCGACCTTGGGTCAAGGCGAGCAACTCCTGAGCCCCCGACAACGCAGGCAAGGCCGCACTCCGACGGTAATACCCCTGCCCTTTCTCCACCTTGGCAATCGGCGAGGCCGGATCGCACGACATGATGGAGAAATGGTAGCGCAACGATGCGTCCGAATAATTTCCATTGAGCTGCAACCGCGTTAACCGAATCAACTCGGTGCCCTTCAGCGAATCGCTCGGATTCCCGGGAAGCAGAGCCGGAAGGATTTCGGATAGCTGATTGCGAAGACTCATGCGAAAATCTGCACCATTCGTGGTGTCAGACTCATCCAATTCACCCGCCCACAGTTCATCAAGCTCCAAAAAACCGTATTTTAAAAAATCACCGCGCCCCCCCGCTTTTTTTGATGATTTTCCCGCAAAGCTTGTTGATTCGCCACTTTGGTGCATCCTGCTTGCGTGAATTTAACGTCCATCCGCTCGGCCATCGTTCTCACGGTCGCTCTCATTTCACTGACCCACGCCCAGGCTCAGGAACCGAGCGCCCAACAAATCCTTGAGGGGGCTCGCATCTCGGCAACCCTCACCCGCCTCGAAGACGGCCTCAGCGGCAACCTCCAGAAAAACGGCACCAACACCCCCATCACGCTCTTCCTCCGGGGCAAGGACATCCAGTTCCAATTCACCGAAAAACGTGGCCCGCTGCGGATCTTCCACATGCGCATGAACGACAACGCCTTCAATCTTTTCGAGCTCATCGACGGCAAGACCATCGATTTCCCTGCTGGGAAAATCATCGAGCCCATCGCCAAAACCGACCTCACCTACGAGGATCTCGCCATGCGGTTCTTCTACTGGCCCAATCCCCAACTGGAGGGCAACGAGGAGGTCGGCGGCCAACCTTGCTACAAATTGCGAATCAATAAACCCCACGGCGCGGTCGGGCGCTACGAGGTGGTTTACGTCTGGGTCCATCGTAAATTCGGCGCGTTCATGAGAATCCGCGGCCACGATCAACACGGCGATCTCATCAAGGAATTCGAAGTGGAGGACGTGATGAAGGTGGCTGAAAATGTGTGGACGCTCCGCAAAATGCAGGTGGCCACCTGCGACCCCCAGAACGGTGGCCGACGAATTTCCATCACCGATGTGACATTCGATGCCCCTAAAAAAACCGCGCCGCGAGGAATCCGCTAGGACACCGGCAACCGCCTCGCCATGTCTCCCGACGCATCGTCGCAGCCCGATCCCGCACGAGCCGTGCCACAATGGACCGACGCCCACAACCACCTCCAAGACCCATGTCTGGGCGAGTCAGCCCCCATCATCGCCGCCATGAAACAGGCGGGCATCGACCGCTGCGTCGTGAATGCCACCCGCGAATCGGATTGGCCCCAAGTGGAAACCCTGGCACGCACCCATCCGGATTTTGTCTCGCCCGCGTTTGGAATCCACCCGTGGCACGCCCACACCGCAAGCGCCGGTTGGCAACACCGACTCGCGATCCTGCTTGAGTCCCACCCGCGCGCATCCGTCGGCGAGTGTGGCCTCGACTCATGGGTCTCGGCTCCCTCCCTCGCGGTCCAAGCACTTGTTTTCGCCGAGCACCTCAAGCTCGCCCACCAGTTGGATCGCCCACTCACGATCCACTGCCTCAGAGCGTGGGGCGCTTTATTCGATGCACTTGCAAGCACCCCACCTCCCCGCCGGTTTCTCATGCATTCGTTCGGCGGGTCGATCGAAACGGCGCGCCGCCTCATCCCACTCGGCGCGTTCTTTTCCTTCTCCGGTCACTTCCTCCACCCACGCAAGGCCGCGCAACGCGAGGTGTTTCGGCAACTCCCTGTCGATCGAATCCTTCTGGAAACCGACGCCCCAGACATGGCGCCCCCCGCAGAATTCCTCACCCATCCGCTGCCAGATGATCATCACCACCCGGCGAATCTCCCGGCAGTCGGCCATGCGCTCGCGGAAATCCTCGGCATGTCTCCTCGGGATCTCGCCGCTCTCACCCGCGCCAACACGCATCGCTGTTTCGGCTAACATTCTAACCTCTTCCGACCCAAGGATGGCAGGCACCGTCAGACTCACCCTTGCGCCCCCGCCGTCCTTCATCTAAATTTTCCCCATGGATCTTGCCGCATTTCGTAAAGAATACTCCGACCGAGGATTGACCCGTGAAGAACTCCTCACCGATCCCGTCGCCCAATTTTCCGAGTGGTTTGCCCAAGCAACCGAGCTGGGCTTGCATGAGCCCAACGCGATGACCCTCGCGACGATCGATGCATCTGGCATGCCCTACCAGCGGACGGTCTTGCTGAAATACTTCGATGGCGACGGCTTTGTTTTCTTCACGAACTACGCCAGTCGCAAGGCGAAGCAAATGGAGCAAAACCCCAAGGTCAGCCTGCTCTTCCCTTGGATCACGCTCGAGCGCCAAGTGATCATCCAAGGCAACGTCGAAAAAATCAGCACGGCGGAATCACTCAAGTACTTCGCCTCTCGCCCCCGCGAATCGCAAATCGGCGCATGGGTCTCGAATCAAAGCGAGGTGATCACCTCACGGAAATTTCTCATGCAAAAGCTCGCGGAGATCCGCGAAAAGTTCGCGCACGGCGAGATTCCGCTGCCTTCGTTCTGGGGCGGCTACCGGGTGGTCCCGCAAATGATCGAGTTCTGGCAAGGTGGCCCCGCCCGCCTCCATGACCGCTTCCTCTACCGCCGCAACGCAGCGACTTGGGAAATCGACCGCCTCTCGCCCTGAGCGAAACTGCGCCAATGATTGACGACACGATCCATCAAGCACACTCTATCCCAGTGAGTACCACGGTGAATTACAAAGTCGGCAACGAGAAACTCGTCAAGGTGCTGGAAGGCGCATCCACCCACTTGCGCACGCTCTTGGATCGCCAAGGCCGCCCCGACGGCGCACTGCGAATCGCCGTGGTCGGCGGTGGCTGCTCGGGCCTCCAATACAAGATGGATCTCGTCGACGGCCCCCGCGACCGCGACATCCTCGTTTCTAGCAACTCCGTGAATGTGGTGATCGACCCCAAAAGCGCGCTGTTCGTCAGTGGCAGCGAACTCGATTACTCGGATGACCTGCAACAAGGCGGCTTCAAGGTGAGCAACCCCAATGCCGTGGTGACCTGCTCGTGCGGCGAAAGTTTCGCGGCATAAAAAACAACACACCGGTCGGCTTGGCCACACCCCGAAGTTTTCGAACCCCCATGAAATTTCCACGGATCGCCCTGACCGTCTGCCTCGTCGCTGGCCTCGGTGCATCCATGGCAGCTCCCCCCGCGAAACCATCGGCTACGCCGCCGCCATCACTCGATGCGCTGATCGACGATCTCTCCGCGGATGCATTTCAAACCCGCGAAGAAGCGACCCGAAAACTCTGGGCCATCGGCGAGCCTGCGGTCCAAGCCTTGCGGAAGTGTGCCATCGGCGAGGATCCCGAAAAGGCATACCGCGCCCGCGATCTCATCCGCAAGATCGAACTCTCACTCACTCCCGACACCGACCCCGCGATTCTCTCCCTCACCGAGCGCTACGAAAAAGCCGCCCCCAACGACAAAATCACGATCTTCGACCAACTGCGCAAGCGGCGGGCGTGGCCGCAAATCCTCAACCTTTACGCCAAAGAAACGAGCGCCGAAGTCCAAGCACGCCTCGAGCAATCGGTGAGCAACATTTCAGTGATCGCCGCACGCGAGGCATTGATCGCCGCCAACCCATCCGCCGCCCGGAAACTTCTCGAAAGCGCGCCCGCAACCGCCGCTGGACTTCTCACGCTCGCAGATTTCCATCATCGCCAAGGATCGCTGAATGCCGAATTGAAACTCTCAACCGCCAGCGCTTGGAAGCTCGCGCTCTACCGGGCATCCGGCAACCTCACGGCCGCCCGAGACGCCGCCCAGGACGCTGGCGAGCCCAAAATCGCGGCAAGCATGGCGTGCTTGCTTGGCGATCCAATCCCATGGCTGCAGGGAGAACCCGTCGGTAGCAACGCCCTTGAGGTCCGCCAAGCCTACGCGAACCTCGCCATCGCTCGCTGGCAGGGCAAACCGATCCGCCCGGACGATCTCGCCACGCTCACGCTGCCCGCCCAATCCAAAAGCCGCCCGGACTCAGACCACGCCATCCACGCGCTCTTCCTCCTCGGCGCCATCGCGCCCGCTGAGGCCGCCTACACGAAAAAATCAGCACTCGAGGCGTTCGCTTATTTTGAAGCACTCGAACGCATCCCCGAAGCCCTCAACGCGTTCGGCATCGACCCCCAAAACCCAGACTTCAACCGCTGGGTGGAGAAACGCATCGGCCACCTTGCCAAAGGCGACGCCGAAGACGAACACGACGTGTCAACCGCAGCCCCCGAGTTGATCGCTCTCGCAAATTTCATGGAACACCGAGGCCTCAGCCAAGCCGCCATCGATGCCTTTCAAAAACCGCTCCTCGCCCTCGCAACATCCGAGCCAAAAGTTTTCAACGAATTCCTCGGCGATCTTTTCGGCGGCACGGAGCGCGTGAACGGCGCCTCACTCGGTGCTCCCGAACTCGCGAAATCCATCGCGATCGCTTGGGCCGCTGATGACGCCGCACGCTGGGACGAGATACTCGACTTCGCCTTCGGCAGCGCCGACGAGATCCGAGGGCTCTGGAAGGAACTCGCAACCATCGCCTCGGACGCTGACCAAACCGAAAAACTCGACGCCATGCTCGCACTGACCGGCATGGGGCCCGACCCTCATCGCCTCCGCGAAAAGTGGCTGGCACGCATCTGGGAGGCGGTGGCCCAAACCCCGAAGGAGCAACGCAAGCCCTTGCTCGAGCAGCTGGCCATCCTCCTCAGCGTGAATGGCGACGTCGCCAACAACCTGAAACTCTGGGGGCAAATCTCCAGCACCGACCCATCCAAAATTTACTGGCCCACCCACATCTTTGATCTATCCGCCGCCGAGCGCTGGTCGGAGGCATCTGACTTTTTCATTCAGCAAATCACCCGAATCTCAGAATCCAAACAAGCCCCACAACTCTACCTCTACGCGGGTGCCGCCTCCAGCCTTCGCAAAGCCGGTCGCACCCGCGAGGCCGCGAACTTGGACGCACTCGTGAACACCCTCGCCCTCGGGCAAGATGCCGCTCAAATCGCAAATGGCTACGCCTTCGGCCATGACTTCAAACGCGCCGCCGATTGGTGGCAAAAGGCCGCAATCCAAGCCGATCCCGACTCAGACGATTTCGCCATCATCCTGCAATCGTATAGCGAAAGCCTGTTCGAAAATGCCAGATGGAAGGAAGCCTCCGCCGTCAACGAGGTGATCGCCCTAGAGTCGACCGGCTTCGATTCGGTCGGCGCATTGCCGATCACAAGCCTGCGCGTCCGCTTGCATGCCGACCTCGGTAGAGCCCTCACCAACCTCAAATCCGACCGCGCCCGCTCGATCGAAATCCTCCAGAATTGCCACGGCCTGCTGCCGAGCGACGGATCGCTTGCCGATTATTTTTTCCCCGCCCTCCGCCAATCGGGCCTCACCAAGGAACACGACGCATGGTTCCAACAATCATGGGAGCAAATCACCTCGGTCATCCGCCGTTACCCCAAGTCGGAAAATACCTACAACACCGCCGCTTGGCTCGCATCCCGCGCCCGCCTTCGTCTCGATGAGGCGGCACAATTTCTCGACATCGCCCTCACGCTGAACCCAAACCAGCCCGCCTACCTCGACACCATGGCCGAAGTCCAGTTCGCCCGCAGAAACCGCAAGGCCGCATTGGAATCGTCAACCCAAGCCGTGAATTTCATGCCTCTCGACGGAATGATCCGCCGCCAACACGAGCGATTCCGCACCCAGTCGCCTCCGCGATAATCTTGACACCCAATCGAGATTAGTGCGGGATTCTCCGCCCATGGCCAAACTCTCGATTCGCGATCTCGATGTATCCTCTAAGGAAGTCCTCATGCGTGTGGATTTCAATGTCCCTCTCAAAGACGGTGTCATCACCGACGACACCCGCATCCAAGCCGCCGTCCCATCGATCAAACACTTGATTTCCGGCGGTGCCAAACTGGTGCTCTGCTCACACCTCGGTCGTCCAAAGGGTGGCCCAGAAGCGGTTTTCTCGCTCGCACCCGCCGCCGCCCGCCTTGCCGAAATCCTCGGACAACCGGTCAAGCTCGCTCCGGATTGCATCGGTGCCGAAGTCGCCGCACTCCGTTCCGCACTCGCCCCCGGCGAAGTCCTAATCCTCGAAAATACCCGCTTTTACCCTGCCGAGGAGGCCAATGAGGCAAGCTTCGCCAAGGAACTCGCCGGCTCCGCCGAAATTTATGTGAACGACGCGTTCGGCACCGCTCACCGCGCCCACGCCTCGACGGAGGGCGTCACCCACTACGTGAAGCAAAGCGCCATGGGACTCCTGATGGAGCGCGAACTCGAATACCTCGACGGCAAACTCCGCAACCCAGAGCGCCCATTCTTGGTGATCATGGGCGGCGCGAAAGTCTCGGATAAAATCCAAGTCATCACCGCTCTCATGGAAAAGGCCGATGCCTTCCTGATCGGTGGCGCGATGGCCAACACGTTCCGCAAGGCCCAGGGCTACCAGACCGGCAATAGCCGCGTGGAAGCCGACAAGCTCGACCTCGCTCTCGAAATCCTCGCCACCGCGAAGGCCAAGGGCGTCCGCTTCCTCCTTCCCGCCGACACACGCATCACCCAAGAATTCAAGGAAGGTGCCGAAACCCAAGTCACCGCTCCTTACGAACAAGGTGGCTCAACCCCAGACAGCTGGGAAGGCATCGACATCGGCGACGTGGCCATCGAGGAGTTCACCAAGGAGGTCGCGACCGCCAAAACCATCATCTGGAATGGCCCGATGGGCGTCTTTGAAATCGAAAGCTTCGCCAAGGGCACGCGCGCAATCGCAGAAGCCATGGCAAAGAGCGACGCCGTCACGATCGTCGGTGGTGGCGACTCAGTCACCGCCGTGAATCAGTTCGGCTTGGATGATCAAATGACGTTCATCTCGACCGGCGGCGGTGCCTCATTGGAACTGCTCGAAGGAAAAGTCCTCCCCGGCGTCGCTGCCCTCACCGAAATTTAACTTCCCCACCGTTCTCACTCCACTCGAATACCATGACTCGCAAACCGATCTTCGCCGCCAACTGGAAAATGAACAAGGGAGCTTCCGAAACGGAAGACTTCGTAAAAAGTTTCCTCTCGAAACTTCAGGGTCAGGATTTCCCCTGCGAAATTGTGATTGCACCGCCGTTTGTCTCGCTGGCGAAACTCGCCGACGTCCTCCACACGGCGACCGCTGGCCAGAACGCCCACGCCATCCAGATCGCAGCACAAAATTGCTCGCAGTTTGACTCGGGCGCCTACACCGCCGAAATCAGCGTGCTCATGCTCCGCGAGTTTTTCGTCCACTACGTGATCCTCGGCCACAGCGAACGCCGGTCGATCTTTGGTGAAACCGATGCCATCATCAACGCGAAGATCAAAAAGGCCCGTGAGGCAAATTTGAAGCCCATCTTCTGCATCGGCGAAACGCTCGCCGAACGCGAAGCCGGCCAACTGGAAACCGTCCTCCGCACGCAAATCACCGCCGGCCTCGAGGGGATCTCCGAAAAGGACCTCTCCGAAACCGTCATCGCCTACGAACCCGTCTGGGCCATCGGCACGGGAGTGACCGCCAGCTCGCAACAAGCCCAAGACGCACACGCATTTGTGCGCTCGGTCATCGCTGAACTCTACGGCGCAGATGCCGCAGCGCGCATCCGCATTCAATACGGCGGCAGTGTCAAACCGGGCAATGCGGCTGAACTGATGGCCTGCCCGGACATCGACGGCGCACTCATCGGCGGTGCGGCCCTTGAGCCACAGAGTTTCATGGAAATCGTCCGCAACGGCTGCACGGCTTCTGCGGAGTAAGCCGCCCGAGCCACCCTTCGCCCGCTTGTCATCAAGCGGTCCAGGAGCTCAGCCGGATTCCTGTTCGGGAGTCCAACCGCCCACTGCCCATGATCGGCCGCGCTCACCTCATCGCTCTCTCGCTGCTGGCATTCGCCTCTTACAGCCGAGCAGACCATATCGTCGTCACGGGTGGACCCGCGCTCCGCAAATGGGAGAGCTTGCGCGTGCCCGATGACCAACATGACCGCTGGTGGGCGAATTTCATCCGAGCCTCAACCTTGCGCATCGATGAGATTCGCAAAACCCGCGGCCCAAACGCTCCGGTCGTTTGGATGGTCCACAAGCCCAGCTATCAGACCCGTGGCCGTGAGGACAACAAGCCCTACACCAAGTGGATTTCTGAACTGGCGACCAAGCGCAAGGTGACCCTGATCTGGTTCCAAAGTTCTGGCGATTTCCTCAATGCCCTGAACTCACGCCCCCGCAACTCGATCGAGAGCTTTGATTTCTTCGGTCACTCGAACCGCCACGCGTTCATGTTTGACTACGGCAATACCATCATGGCGGTCTCGAACTCATGGCTCCACGAAAACGACCTTCGTAGGATCAAGTCGTCCATCTTCACCCGCAAGGCGGCCTGCAAGAGCTGGGGCTGCCACTCGGGCGAAAGCATGAGTGCTGCTTGGAAAAAAGCCATCGGAGTCCCGCTTGAAGGGGCCCGCGGCGCAACCTCCTACGTCGTCGTCGGCCAAGGCTTTCTGCCGGTCGTCAGAGGATCTTGGACGCGGTAACCCATCGCAGCGGCAGGAATTTCCTGCTTTCCGCCTACTGGCTCTGAAGAACTGAACTGCGGGCCACCCTGAACCCGAAGTATTGCATCGCGCTGGACGGGAGGTTATTGCCGCGGAACGCAGCGCGGCTGTAGATCGGCTTGCCGCCCCAACAGCCACCCCGGAGCATCCGGTTCGTGCCCGAAGTAGCCCCCTGTGGATCCGTCAGCGACTCGGTTTCATGGGTACCATACAAGTCCCAGCACCACTCCGCCACATTCCCATGCACATCGTGCAATCCCCAAGCATTCGGCTTCTTCGTGCCAACTGGATGAGTCCTTTCTTGGTTATTTTGACAATTCCAAGACACCTCATCGAGTGTGCCTCCCGAAAACGGCCCGGTGTCCCCTGCCCGCGCCGCGTACTCCCATTGAGCTTCCGTCGGCAGGGCCATTTTACCTCCATCCGAACTTCCCACCAGGGCGTTGACCTTCGTCAGAAACACTTGGGTATCATTCCAACTGACATTTTCGACGGGTCGGTCGGTGCCTTTGAAATGACTTGGATTCGCCCCCATCACCGCCTGCCACTGCGCTTGGGTGACCTCAGTCTTCGCCATCCAAAAACCCCGGCTTAGCGTCACCTCTACTTGATTCTCATCCTTGCTCCGATCGGCCTCGGATGGTGGGCTCCCCATCGTAAATTTCCCCGCAGGGCACCAGCAGAAGGTCATGGTTACGCCGGGGCTTATCTGAATGACCTTTTCTTCACCTGCCCGCTTGCCAGAGGACTTTGCGTATGCTGCCTCCGCTTTTTCCTTTGCGAAAACCGCTTTGCCTCCTGCCTTGGCGTACTCGTTGAACACCAATGACGTAGCAGCTGGAACAGCCAACGCGAGCAGCGACATCACGGTGAAGTTCCTCACTTTGCGCTTTTTACGGGCCTTTCGCGCAGCAGCGACACGAGACTCGAAGCCCTGCAGGAGGGCCATGGTCTCCCGAGCCAACTCCGAATCCGGCTTGGCGGTCAGTCCGCGCAACTGATCGAGCTCTGCATCGATGGCTTTGGATTCGTTCGTTTCAAGACGCTGATCGAGTGATGCATCCAGGCTCTTGAATTGCACGAACACGCTGAGGACCTTTGCGAGCCGTGACTCTACCGGCGTATAATCGACGTCAGAAAATCTGTCTTTCCCCATGCCTAGAAATGACTTTTCCGCACTCCGGATCGCGTCATTTGAAAGGTAATGCTCGGTGTCGGCCAAGGCCTTCACATGAGCCGCATGAAGTGCGATCAACCCGTCGATTCTCAAGCCCATGGCGGTGAAATGAGCCGAAGTTTCCTTGGCGTAATCCCCCTCACCGCGGGTGAATTGATAAGGTTTCTGGCGCCATTTCGCATGTTGCGGAAGTTTCTCACCACAACTCACGCACTGGGCGCAGGCGAGAAGTTCCGCATGGAGGTCCAGCGAGTCATTCCAGTCCAGTGGTGACAACCGCTGCGCGAGGCGCTCCTGAATGTGTGGAACCTCCGCGACCAACTCGGCCAGTTCGGTCCTTGCGGATTGCAGGTCGGCGAGACCCACCGCTGGGACAGAATTGATCCAACCCGCTTTCCAGCTCTTGAGGCGCTGGAATTCTTGATCCGCCACCGCGAAAAACTCGGACAAGGCGCTGAGGCGTTGCTCAATGGCCTGGAACGGATCGCGCGGCAGATCCCCTGCGCGGACCTGAGCCTCGATGTAGTCGGACAAGCGGGACTTGTAGAGCCCCAGCTCCTTCATGTCTGCGGGATCACTCAGCACGTCCGACTGGGACTCGAGCATTTTGAGACTCGCCTGCAGCACGGCGACCTGGCGGAGGAGTGTATCGTCGATCATTTGGGGTAGGTTTCGGAAAGAGGGTTTCAGTGTGCGGTGCGGATTTTTTCGAGACGCTCGAGTGCAACGAAGCTGTCAGCCATGAAGCTACGCAACTGCTTGGCCAACTCCGCCTGTTGCTTGCGCATCTCGTGCTCTGCCTCCTCTGCCTTGAGGCGCTCTTGCTCGATGACGAGGCGCTGTTTTTCGATTTTGGTGCGGTCTGCCTCGTTGCGGTTGGCGGCTTCCAGCGCCGCCGTTTTGGCGCGGATCGCCACTGCCTGTTTTTTCTGCTGGGCGATCTGTTGAGTGCGCTGATTGATCGCCGCCATGTGGCCCATGGCATTTAGCGTCCCATCCTTGCGGCTGAAAGTATCTTTTAGAACATTCATCTCACTAACATTAAATTGCATATTAGGCCCTGACAATTCCTATTTCAGACCCCTAATGGCTAAAATGATTCAGCAGGCTTGAGAGTGCAGCGCCGATCAAAAAAATGAGGAGCCGCAGGCTGGGTTTTCCGCAGGCCTCCTCAATGATGGCGGATACCAGGGAGGGTGGCGGAAGCCTATTCCATGCTGCCCGATCATTGACAAGATTGGGCCCCTTGCTCATACTATTCCTATACTCAATTCCCCTTCTTTGGCCAATTAGAGCCCAGCGGATTGATTCAAAAACCAACAGCCAAAAGCAAATTCCCTGCCCATCATCCAATCTACAATCAGATTTTAATATGAAAGTTTCCCTCATCACCGCGACCCTCATCGCAACCGCCGCAACGTCGCAGGCGCAGCAGAAGTCGGAGTCCAAAGTTTACGACGCCAAATACGGCGTCAAAACCGGATCTCCCGCCAAAATCATCGAGACGGACAAGAACGGCGTGTCCAAAGTTTACGATACCAAATACGGGGTGAAGACTGGCTCTCCGGCCAAGATCATCGAGACTGACAAGAACGGTGTATCCAAGGTTTACGACGCGAAGTACGGGGTGAAGACCGGCTCTCCCACCCAGATCATCGAGAGGGATAAGAACGGGGTTTCGAAGGTTTACGACGCGAAGTATGGGGTGAAGACCGGCTCTCCCACCCAGATCATCGAAAAGGACAAGAACGGCGTGTCCAAGGTTTACGATACCAAATACGGGGTGAAGACCGGATCCGCCAAGGCGATTACAGAGACAAAATAGTGCTTGCGGGTGGTAGTGATGATTTCTGATCCAAAAAATCCACCCGCAGCGCGGGAATCGAAGACACTTCACTCCCTTCACTCCGCCTTCTCCGCTCGTCCCTCGCTCCGCTGGCTCCGTTCCGTTCGCTCCGCAGCTTGCTGTGCTAGGGAACTGAACTACGGGCGACACGAAAACCGATGCTGCCGCTCGTGCAGGACGGGCCGTCGCCGTAGCGGGACGCGACGCGGCAGTAGCCCGCGTAGTAGAGCCAACTGCCGCCCCGGAGCACCCGGTCCGTGCCCGAAGCAGCGCCCCGTGGATCAACACCCCCTTCAAGCTCGCTTTCATAACAATCTGCGCACCACTCCGATACGTTCCCGATCATATCATGTAGCCCCCAAGCATTCGGCTGCTTCGTCCCTACTGGATGAGTCTCACTCCCGCTGTTGCCTCTATACCAAGCCACGTCATCCAACGTGCCTCCTGAAACCCTACCAGCTTCTCCGGCACGCGCTGCATATTCCCACTGCGCTTCCGTCGGCAGGACCATCTTTCCTCCATCTGAGTTCCCTACGATCGCGTTGATCTTCGACAGAAACTCTTGGGCATTTTCCCAGCTGACCTCTTCGACGGGTCGGTCGGTGCCTTTGAAATGGCTTGGATTCGCCCCCATTACCGCCAGCCACTGCGCTTGGGTGACCTCCGTCTTTGCCATCCAAAAACCCCGGCTGAGCGTCACCTCTACTTGATCCTCATCCTTGCTCCGATCGGCCTCGGATGGTGGGCTTCCCATCGTAAATTTCCCCGCAGGGCACCAGCAGAAAGTCATGGTTACGCCGGGGCTTATCTCAATGATCTTTTCTTCACCTGCCCGTTTGCCAGAAGCCTCTGCGTATGCAGCCTCCGCTTTGGCTTTTGCTTCTGCAGCCTCACGTTCTGACTTTTCCTTGGCCGCGTTGGCTGCTTCACGATGACGGGTGACCATCGACTTCATCTTCTCTGAAACCTCCACCTTTCGGAAGCCTTCCAGCTCACCAGGTGCGCCGATGACTTGCGTTAGAAGTGAATAGAGCCCATCTTCCGAATCGATGTCAGCCTCGTTGGAAATCGCCATGGTGGCGCTTGTCACGTCTGCCGGAGCCTCAAAGCCTTTCAACCACAGGTATTCCTCCGTTTGCTCGCCCACCTCACGCTGGCCCGCAGCGATGAACCAGGTCTTCCCTATGATGGGAACCGTGAAACGCCCATCCGCATCCGTCGATGCAGACAAAGTAGACGACGCGCCAGACATCAGCATCCCCATGCCGCGCGGCAAGATGCCGGCGGAGAGAGCTGACTTGAGAAGGCTATCGGCAGATCCTGATTCCTCCACGATGGCCTTACGGATGATGGGCAGTTCTGGAATTGGGTTGGGAGCTGCTTCCTCCATCGCCTGGACTTCGTGGATGAAAGCGGTCAGGAAATCAGCGTCAGTCTTCCACTGAGCCTCCTTGCGCGCTTCCTCCTGCATCCACGGCACCGTCGCCTTGGCCATGTTCAGAAACTCAGCATCAGGGATCACGCGGACTTCCAAGCCGCCCATCTTGATGTTTTCACGTCCCTTCGTAACAACAAAGACCTGCCCAGTGACATTGACGGGCTTTTTCGAACAGGCGGGGACGATAGCCAGCATGGCGAGCGACAACAGGCGAGATGTGGTAGTTTTCATAATGCGACTTTGCATATATTCAAAATAATGGGTTCAGACGCTCTGGATAACCTCGCGCGAGACCATGCAAACAGCTGGATGCCCGGGGATAGATATCCGCTTCATGATCTCGTCGTGCTGCATCGCAAGGCTGAGTGTTTGATGGTCAGGAAAAACAATCATCGCCAGATCACCCGTTTTGAACGCCAGATGCTGAGGCTGTGTTTCGATTTTCTTTGGAATAATCCTCCATTCGCGGTCTTCGAGATTCGCGAAGAGTCCACCGAAATCGAGGCGAAGCAGGTGGTCATCTTGATAGGACGCCTCCCTTTTCCGGATGCTTTTGGCAGTTCCTTCGTCATTGGGCGGCTTCTTTACAGTGGCCCTTTTGAAATTGTAGGATTTCAAGTAACTCGCCAGCAGGTCAGTATGGCGATGCAGTCTGGAGTTTTTTTTGCTATCCTCTCGGACTGCTTGGATCACTTCAACGAGGGCCTTCCGGAAGGGGTCGGTCTGGCTGTTGGGCACATAGACTACCGGTCTCCCCCCCTTATTCATCACGAACTTTCTGGTGAAGCCAAGGCCCATGGAACCATAGCGTCCGGAATGTGCATTCGATTCCGAAACTCCCCACTCGCTAAAGCAGAGCATCGGATGCGTAGCCCGAATCTCGTTCTTCTCGATCCATTCGGTATGCTGGCTTTCTGGCACCGAATAGCGAAGTCCAGCGTCAAGGATGCTGACCAAGAGTTTCAGGTACTCCAATCGGTCATTGTGGTCCTTTAACGCCCGAACCGGTCGTGGTCCCGTCCAGTGGAAAAGTAGACGACGGTGGAGCTGGGTGTATTTGGCGGCGGACATGACAAATGGGCTGAAAGATTCGATTAGGAGAAATCACTTGGATGGAACTAGGGCAGGGCGGAAGCCTATGGAATAGTCCCGGGCATCCGGACGGCTCCAACCCCGGGAGTCCGCGCGACAGTCTGGGGTGATCCATGATCCTCCGCGAAGTGAGCGGTCGACGCCTGTTGAAGGCCCCGAGGGATCCGTGCCGCCCGGCAAGGTGAAGGTGTTTCCATACCAATCCGCGCACCATTCCGACACATTACCATGCATGTCGTGCAGCCCCCAAGCATTTGGCTTCTTAGTGCCGACTGGGTGAGTCTTATTCTCGCTGTTTCCACCATGCCAAGCCACCTGTTCCCGCGTGCCTCCTGAATAGGGCCCCGTCTCACCAGCTCGGCAGGAATATTCCCACTGCGCTTCCGTCGGTAGGGCCATCGCCCAGCCATCGGGAATACAGCCGCTGTCGTTCATCTTTTTGATGAAATCTTTGGCATTATTCCAACTCACGTAATCATGCGGCAGTTCATCACCTTCGGAGTCGCTTGGATTACCGCCCATCACCGCACACCATTGGGTCCCTGTGACTTCAGTCTTGGCCATCCAGAAGTCTTTGCTCAATGTGACCTTAGGCCGATTTTCTTCACCAGGTAGTATAAATCCCCCTAACGAAATATGCATCTCAAAGCTACCCGCAGGACAAAAGGCAAAAGTCATGATCGCCTTTCCAGCCAACGGCACACCCAAGGTGGCTCCTACTCGCCCAGCGCTGATCTCGGCGAGGAGTTTGGCCTTTGCCTCAGCGGCTTGCTTATCAGCTTTGGCTTTTGCTTCAGCAGCTTCCTGCTCCGCCTTAGCTCTGGCTTCAGCAGCTTCCTGCTCCGCCTTGGCTTTGGCTTCAGCAGCTTCACCGGCTTCCCGCTCCGCCCTGGCCATTGCTTCGATTTTTGCTAGAGTTGCCTTCTTATCCTCCTTGATCACATACCCAGCTAGGGCAACCGCCCCTACTAATCCGACAACCAATAACACCGTTGCGTCGTTACGGGTCTTTCTACGTCCTCGGAGAAACGAGGCCATCTGAGCGTCCGCATCTTTCAGCAGTTCTGAGGTTTCATGCCCAAATTCAGAGGCCGGATTGCCCGCAAGAGCGCTCAATTCTCTCAGTTCTTCTGTCACTGCCTTGAGCTCTCCCTTGCTCAATCGCTCTTTGATGGACGAAGCCAACGCGGCAAACCTCCCCACCAAGGCCAGTTGCTTCTTTAACCCCGATTCCAAATTGGAATAATGGATGTCGGAGAATTTGTTTCTGCCGATTTCTTCAAGCATCTTCCCGACCCTCCGGAAGTTCTGTTTCGCGAGCAGGGCCTCACCTTCGGCAACGGTCTTTACATGATCCGCGTGGAGCGCAATCAACTCCTCGATTCTCAGACCCATGGCGGTGAGATGAGCCGAAGTTTCCATTGCGTGAGCCCACTCACCGCGGGCGAATTGATAGAGTTTCTGTCGGCTATCCGTCTTTAGCGGAAGTTTCAAGCCACTTGCGCATTGGGCGCAGGCCAGCAACTCCGCATGAAGATCCACCGTGGCCGAGGAGGTATCCCAATCCAGTGGTGACAGCCTCTGCCGGAGCCGATCCTGAATCTGCGGAACCTCCGCGACCAACTCGGCCAGCTCCGTCCTTGCGGATTGTAGGTCGGCGAGACCCACCGCTGGGACGGAATTGAGCCAATCGGCTTTCCAGCTATTCAGGCGTTTACATTCCTGATCCGCCGCCGCGAAAAACTCGGACAAGGCGCTGAGGCGTTGTTCAATGGCTTGAAACGGATCGCGTGGCAGATCCCCTGCGCTGGCGTGAGCCTCGATGTAGTCGGTGAGGTGCGCTTTGTAGAGCCGAAGCTCCTTCATGTCTGCGAGATCGCTCAGTGCGTCCGACTGGGACTCGAGCATTTTGAGATTCGCCTGCAGTGCGGCGACCTGACGGAGGAAGGCGTCGTCAATCATTTGGAAATCGGTTTTTGAAAGCGGGATTCAGTGCGAGGGGCGGATTTTTTCGAGACGCTCAAGCGCGGCGAAGCTGTCAGCTAGGAGGTTGCGCAACTGCTTGACCTGCTCCGCCTGTTGCCTGCGCATTTCGCGGTCTGCCTCCTCTGCCTTGAGCCGCTGCTGCTCGATGACGAGGCGCTGTTTTTCGATTTTAGTGCGGTCTGCCTCGTTGCGGTTGGCGGCTTCCAGCGCCGCCGTCTGGGCGCGGATGGCGGTCGCCTGTTCTTTCTGCTGGGCGATCTGTTGGTTGCGCTGGCTGATTGCCGCCATGTGGCCCATGGCATTTAGCGTCCCGTCGTTTCGATTAAAAGAATCCTGTAAATCACTCATCTCACTTAGAATGAATGGTATATTAGGCCCTGACAATTCCTATTTCAGGCCCCTAATGGCTAAAATGATTCAGCAGGCTTGAGAGTGTAGCGCCTGACAAACCCTCAATTTATCCGCACTCTGTTCTTCACGGTGGACTAGAGGAAAACGGATGGGGCAAAGGAGAAAACAAGTCGGGAGACGCCAAAAACGACTTAGCTGCCTTAAAAACGAAAGTGGTGAGAGTGAAAACGACTCCGGACAGGCAAAAGACAACTTTGAGAATGCGAAAACGGCTCCGGACACGGGGATGAGGACACGGCCGTCATCCTTGCAATAATTTCAAAATCTCATCCTCGCCGATGATCGCCAGACCCAGTTTTTCCGCCTTCTCGCGCTTTGACCCACCGCCCTCACCGGCCAAAACGTAGCTGGTCTTCGCCGAGACCGAGCCGCTGACCTTACCGCCTTTGGCTTCGATCCGTTCCTTCATTTCATCCCGATCCATGCTGAGCGTTCCTGTGATGACGAAGGTCTTTCCAGCCAATGGCAGCGCGGAAAGATCCGCCTCGGCAGCGATCGGGAGGTAATTCTCCGAAACCGGATCAATCCCCAACTCCGCAAATCGTACAAGGGCATGCTGACCGGCAGTCGACTTGAAAAAGCTGACCACGGCCTCCGCCACCGCTCGACCGACATCGCCGGTGATCGTATATTTCGCGAGCCATTCGTTCTTCTTCTTTGCATCGGTCCGCGTATCTCGCAGAACTTCGGCGAGGATCTCAGAATCAGGAATTTCCGAAAGCGTCCGGTGCAATCGAGCGAGCTCCCGTGCCGCGGACTCACCGAGTTGACGAATCCCCATGGCGAACAACCAGCGGTGCAAGGGCTTTCTCTTGGAAGCCTCAAGCGCGGCGATCACCTTGGCTGCATTCTTTTCACCAAACCGGCGAGGCGCATCATCGGTGCCGAGATTCAGATTCGCGAGAGAATCCTCACTCAAGGAAAAGAGATCCAGCGGCGACTGGCAATGGCCATTGCGCACGAGCGCCTCGGCGACGATTTCACCGAGACCCTCGAGATCCAGTGCTTTTCGTCCCGCGAAATGCTTGATGTGCGTGACTGCCTGCGCCGGACATTGGAAGTTGGTGCAACGCCACGCGACGAAGCCTTCCTCTTGTGAAATCGGGCCACTGCAAGAAGGGCACTTGCCACCGACACTCTCAAAAAGCGAGAACGGCTTCGCGCCCTCGGGGTAGCGGATGACCTTCACGATCGCAGGGATGATCTCCCCGGCCTTCTCCACCAAAACCGTAGCACCTAACCGGATGTCCTTTTTTGAAATTTCATCCTGATTGTGCAGCGTTGCTCGTGCGACCGTGGATCCCGAAATCAAAACAGGGGTGAGTTCCGCCACCGGAGTCAGCACCCCCGTGCGACCGACTTGAATGATGATGTGATTGAGCGTGGTTTCTTTTTGTTCGGGAAGGAACTTGTAGGCCGCGGCCCAACGCGGTGCGCGTGAAGTGAAACCAAGCCGCTCGCGCTCGGCTCGATTGAGCACCTTCACCACCGCACCATCCGTGCCGTAATCCAGCGCGTGGCGATCATGATTGATCTGAGCCACTGCCGCCAAAACTTCCGCTAGATTACTCGCATTGAGGATCGGTTGGTTTTGGGGAATCCCAAGGCGACTGAGCAATTCATGAAATGCGTGTTCCGTCTCAAGCACTGGCCCCTCGTATGCGCCTAAGCCGTGGGCCAGGAATGCCAATGGCCGCGTGGCCACGACCTTGGGATCGAGCTGTTTGAGCGTGCCGGCTGCCGCATTGCGTGGGTTCGCAAAGGTTGCCAGCCCTGCCTCATCGCGCTCGTTGTTCAATGCGGCGAAGGCCTCGTTCGGCATGAAAATTTCGCCACGGACTTCTAGCAGTTTCGGGATCGATGCGTCAGTCACCGAGGCACGACTTGCGCCCCGTGTCGCATGGCCGTTTTGCACCACCAATTCGAGCGGGATGCTGCGGATGGTCCTTACGTTGTGAGTGACGTCATCGCCCGTCTGACCGTCGCCACGGGTCGCGGCGTAAGCGAGCTTCCCATCGCGGTAAAGCAGCGTGACCGCTACGCCGTCGATCTTTGGTTCGATGGTGACTGCGACCTCATCGCGGTCGAGATTCTTTTGGAGTCTCCGATAGTAATCGATGAGCTCCTGCTCAGGACAACTTGCACCACTGCTCGCGACCGCCTCAGCGCCAAGTTCAAAAACGTCATCGATGCTGAGCATCGGGACGGCGTGGCGGACTTGTTGGAATCCAGAGATCGGGGCACCACCCACACGGAGCGTCGGCGAGTTGGGGTCATGGAACTCGGGGTGTTTCGCCTCAAGTTTCTCAAGCTCACGGAACAACCGATCATAATCCGCATCTGAAATCTCCGGTTCGGCTTGGCTGTAATAAAGCCGGTTGTGGTAGCCGAGAGAGCGGCGCAACTCACGAATCTGGGCCTCAGCGCTTGGAACCTGCGAGAAAAGATCTGGATCAGCCATGGCCGGAGTATCATGCCCGGCGAGCATCGAATTCAAGCGAGGAATCCCGCCTGACTATGGAAGCCCCACGGGCTGGACTGCTTTTTTCGTGAAACGAACGACCACCTGAAATCGGTCTCCATCGCGGGCCACTCCCAACAAAACGCTACCACCGGATTCCAGCTTCCATAGGTGGGATGGCGAAAACGATCCATCGCTCAAGGTCGATTTCGCGGGTATCGGACCCTTGACGACTGGCGTCCCGTTGAGTTCGCCGAGGAGCGCGATCATATCCTTCCAACCGGGTGCAATTAAACTCTGGTAGTCTCCCTCGCCGACCAGGTCGGTCTGGAGATTGATCTCCTTCAACTTCCCCGCCTCGGTCCAATCGAAATACAACGAAGCGTTAAGCGTTCCAATTTTGTTACGGCAGCGGAAAACGCCATTGAGCCCAGAGCGGCCGATGAAGGTCTCATCGGTGGTCATTTCCACCAGCTTGCTGGCTTTGAGCTTTGCCAAAACCGTCGCGCGATCATCGCCAAACTTTAAGGTGTCATACACACCTGGAACCGGTGCTGATGTGGTGCCGTCAGTGGGTGGCTCTGCGTGGAGCGAGGTGACGGATTTGAAAACGAGCGCGAAACAAACGAACAATTTAATGAGGGAGGGCATCATGCCCATGTTCTTTCAAACCATCAGACTTTTGTCAATTCCTGAGTTGGGCTCTTGCGAGTCGCTCCGATCAATGGCCCTGCGGCTTGGTATTTTTCGGCTCCCACTCACGACGCGAGCGCGACCGCACCGAAAGCACCACCGGAATCCCCGGCGCCGGGTGAGCGGCGCGGTAACGATTGACGATGTACGATTCGTAACTGGCCGCCATCAAGCGCTTATCATTCACAAACAACACGATGGTTGGCACCGGAATGACGCTATACTTTTCTTCAACCGCCGCCGTGGCATAGTATAGCTTGAGCCGCTTGCGGAGCTTGCTGTCCATCGGTGGCGGGGTGGCCTCGAATGCCCCTTGAAGAATGCGATTCAGCTGGCCAGTACCGGGGATGCTCTGCGCTCCTTTGCGGATTTTCAGGGCCTCCTTAAGAACATGATCCACCGAGCCGCCGGTCTTCGCAGAACACGCAACGAACGGCGCGTAGTGGAGGAAGAATAACTCTTTGCGAACATGCTCCGTCGCCTCTTCTAACCGCGCAGTGCGATTGGCGCCCGGGTGGAAAAGATCGAACTTATTCAACACGATCAAACAGGGTTTTTTCTCCTCCATGATCAATTGGGCGATCTTGCGATCCATCGAGGTGATCCCCGCTGCTAGATCAATGACCAACACGCAGAGATCAGCACGCCTGACCGCTTTCTCGGTGCGCATCGCAGAGAACACTTCGACCGAGTTGTCTCGCTTTGCACGAGGACGGAGACCGGCGGTATCGATGAGTGTGAAGTTTTCACCATCGAATTGATAGGGCAAATCCACCGCATCCCGAGTGGTG
This sequence comes from Akkermansiaceae bacterium, assembly GCA_029866215.1. Taxonomy (GTDB): domain Bacteria; phylum Verrucomicrobiota; class Verrucomicrobiia; order Verrucomicrobiales; family Akkermansiaceae; genus Luteolibacter. The sequence continues at coordinate 23,266 of JARWZU010000001.1, read as the reverse complement.
CCTGCGATGTCTGAAACGATGGTGCGCTCGTCTTTCAGGATGGCATTGACGAGCGAGGACTTCCCAGCATTCGGCTTACCGACGATCGCCAATTTGATCCCGACCGCTTCAGCGACTTGGGCCTCGGCCTCCGTTTCTTGGACGAGCGGGGCGATCACCGCGTCGATCTCGTCGCAAAGCATGCCGAAGTTCCGTCCGTGTTCCGCAGAGACAAATACGCTGCTACCGAGACCGAGCCGGGTGAAATCCGAGTGAGAATTCTCGTGCTTGTCGTCGTCCACCTTGTTGATCACTAGTAGGATCGGCGGCTTGGCCTTGCGAAGCTTTTGAGCGAGCGCTTGGTCGATCGCGGTGAGGCCATCATGGGCATCGACCACGAAAAGGATCAAATCCGCGGTTTGCATCGCGATGTCCGCTTCGATCGTGACCTGCTCTTCGAAGCCGTCGTCGATGTTGCCTCCGATGCCGCCGGTGTCGATCAGCGTACAACTCACCTGAGTCGCTTGAGAGGGTGCTGAAATCCGATCGCGAGTGACGCCAGGCTGATCGTGGACAATCGCGATCTTCCTCCCGGCGAGGCGATTGAAGAGAGCGGACTTGCCGACATTTGGGCGTCCGACGATGGCAACAGTAGGCATGGGGCGGAATCAAACGGCAGAATCCCCAGAATGGCAAGGTCGGAGGTGGATTTCACCCGAGTCCGGAAAAGTCGGTCATTTCAGGCCGAGCAGAGCGAATTCCTTGTGGTGCACACTCAATTGTTGGAGGCGCGTCGTTTTGAATCCCATGGCCGCGAGCGATGCGAGCCATTCGGCCTTTGCGGATACTTGCAACACATCCGTCAGTTTCAGGGTGATTAAGACGCCACGGATCGACGGTGCCATTTTACAAAACCGGCCACATTCCTTGAGGACAACCTCTGGCGACTGATTCATGTCGGACATGAACCAAGTCACGCCTTGGCCGAGGTCGCGCTTGCTCGTCAGCGCGGCGGGCTTGCGGCAGTGATAAAACCACGGGCGATCAGCGGGGGCATCGTCGCGGGCGGAGATCCCCGCAGCTACGACCACCTCGGCCATCTTCGCGGGATCCACGCCGATCACCGAAACCCCGCGATTCAGCAAGGCCAAGACCACCCCACCCGGGGCGCACCCCAACTCAACCACGATGTCGCTGCGATCGAATTTCAGGCCGAAAAACCGCGTGGCTTCCTCAAGCTTCAACCACGCACGTGATGGCGAATCCGCTGGCATCATCATGCCTGAATCCCCCGCTGGATACGGGCTAAGCCACTGCCCATGGCGATGCAGCCCCGCCCAGAATTCGTCCGGACCAAGCTCGACCACCGTGCCGACCAGCTGCCCCGATTTCGGGAACTCTAATGAATCACCGTTAGAAACACCCTGCATCTTGCGGTCATAAAATCGCGCATGATGAATCATGACCGCGTCCTCGTTTCCCATCGCCTCATGGATTCGCGCGCAAGCCTCCTCGCGTGTCGCCGCCTTTCCTAACGAAAGACAAAGCCGTCGTGCACAGGCAAGCGGTTCTTCTAACGAATCAAACGTGTAGGCCACATCCGACTTGAAGGTCACAAATCCCCTGCGTTGATAACTTGGCCGCCAGGCAAGACCCATCGTTTCAGACTCAAGCTTCAGCGCTTTCTCCGATCCTGGATTGGTGAGCGCAAAAATAAATTCTGCTGTGATGCTTCGCGTCATGATGGCTGCTCTTCAGTGAACGATATTTCATCACCACCTCGTTTTACTGGAACTGGAATCGCCTCGCATACCTGGCGCCAACCGGGGAAATTCCATTTATTCGGAAATCCCGCGCACTGAGCAGGTTTCACCGGATGGATGCGACACGCGTTCCCATCGAGCATGATGCACTCGTGGCTCGGCTTCTCGATGAGCGAAAGCCCTTGGCGATTCGTCCGCAAGCGGGTGTATTGATCCAGAAAATCTTGTTCGTTTAGGCCGAGAAAACTGGCCATGGTCCCAATTTCCTCAGACTCGATGCGGACGTCGCCCGGCCACTTGCAGCATGCAGTGCATCGCTGACAAACGTAATGAATGCCCGGCTCGAGAACCACATCCGCGTTGCCCGGACTGCCATGATCTTTCGTTGGATGGATCAAGGTCAGTTCAGTTGTTGATGATAGTAGTTCACCTTCCCAAGAAACGCGCGCCACTTGGCTCCCGGGCGGCCGTGATCCATGAGGAAATGCGGACAATTTTTGTTGGCTGGATGTTTCCCGCGCCTCGGCCAGTGATAATGTGGTACGACATTTTTCAAGGGAATCTGGTTACGCTTCATCAGCACCGCCGTCAGCTTCGCGGTGCGTTCGACGGTTGCGGACAGGTTGTTCCCTCGATTTTCGCACATTTCAATGCCGATGGATAACCGATTCCCCGGCCCAGCGAAATCCGCGTGCTCACCCTGTTCCGTGATCGGCATGTGCTGAATCGCGACGCCCTGATCCACCGTAAAATGCCAGATCAAAAACCCGATGCGGTTGCCGAAGCGCGTCTTGGGGGAACGCAAAGCGCCATTCTTGAGTGCCAACGAATGCTGGCGCGCCCCAGCACTGTAATTCTGGGTGCTGTGAATCGTGATGAACCTTGGGGTCATCGGCCGGACCACCTTGCGCCCATATTTACCACGGCTTACCATGTCGGCACGCAGATTCACCTGACGCAACAGCGCAGAAACGCTGCTGCTGCCGCCCGAGTTCGAGGCCCGAGGTGCCGCGGACCGATACGGATCCACCCTGCCACTCGGCGGACCGATCGGCCGACACTGCACGCACGCAAAACCGACAATTACGGTCAAAATTCTCCAGCAGATCGAAGCCACGCCGCAAATTATCACGGCAAATTTTGTTCGGAAACTTAAATTTCAACCACACACGATTCCAAAGATTTCAAAGGCTTCTCCCGCCGCCGCAATGCGACCGAACTTTTCGATTGCCACCTCGATGCCGTAATCGTGACCATCTTCTCGATCCGAGATTGACCTCGGCGCGGTGAATATTGTTCTTTTGCACACGCCATGCCGTTGAGTCCCTCCGATCCCAAACCACTGACCATGACGCCGCACGAGGCGCTCCAGCGGTATTTCGGGTTTTCCGGTTTTCTCGACGGCCAAGAAGATGTCATCCGCGAAATCACCTCGGGCCGCGACGGACTTGTGGTCATGCCCACCGGCGGTGGGAAATCGCTTTGTTTTCAAATCCCAGCACTGTGTTTCAGCGGCGTCACCTTGGTAATCTCTCCGCTGATCGCCCTGATGAAAGATCAGGTAGACGCCCTCGTCGCCCGCGGAATTTCCGCCACGATGATCAACTCCACCCTGAGCTGGCCCGAGCAAAAAGAACGTCTCGACGGCATGCGCGCCGGGCAATGGAAGCTCGTCTATGTGGCCCCCGAACGCTTCCGGGCTGAGAGCTTTCTCAACGCCCTGAGTGGAATTGAAATCTCGTTGTTCGCGGTGGATGAAGCGCACTGCCTCAGCCAGTGGGGCCATGATTTCCGGCCGGACTATCTGCGACTCGGGAAGTCATTAGAAAAAATCGGCAAGCCGCAATGCATCGCACTAACCGCAACCGCCACCCCAATCGTCCGTGAAGACATCACGTCGGTGCTCGCGCTGCGCTCGCCTTTCGAACTCGTCAGCGGATTTTCCCGTCCGAACCTCTCGCTGAACATCTCTGCCATGGACAAGGCAGCGCAAAAAGATGATCGCATGAAAGCGGTCATCAGCGCTCACAAGACCGGCATCATCTACTGCGCGACCCGTAAGAAGGTCGATTCCGTATCAGAAACGCTGGCTAGCTGGGGGATTAAATGCGTCGCGTATCACGGTGGCATGACCGACACCGAGCGCGAAAACGCCCAGGAAGTTTTCATCAACCGCAAAGCCGATGTCGCGGTGGCCACCAACGCATTCGGCATGGGCATCGACCGCTCGGATGTCCGCTTCGTGATCCACTACGAAATCCCCGGTAGCGTGGAGGCCTACTACCAAGAGGCTGGCCGTGCGGGGCGCGACGGAGAAAACGCGTATTGCGAGCTCCTTTTCAATTACGCCGACACCCGAACCCAAGAGTTTTTCATCGATGGCGCGAACCCATCCGCCACGATGGTTCGCGCGATCTATCAATATCTCCTCAACGAAGCCGATCGCGAATACGAGGTGCACCGGACCTTGGATGAGATCGCAGAAGGTGCGGACATCAAAAACTCGATGTCGGTCGGCAGCGCCATGTCAATTCTTGCACGCGGCGGATACATCGAACGATTTGATATCCCCAAAAAACGTGTGCGCGGCACTCGCTTGCTGAAGCCAGATGTCATGGCGCGGACCCTCCAAATCGACGAGGTGGCGATCGAAGAAAAAGACCGACGCGACCGCGAGAAACTCAAGGCGATGGTCGAGATGTGCTACTCAAGGAGTTGCCGCCAGCAGTGGATTCTCAGCTATTTCGGCGAAGATGAAGTCGGTGGATGTGGCACCTGCGACGTTTGCCGGGATGGCAGCCTTGGCGACGTCCGCCCACCAAATGTCGAAGAAACCATGATGGTCCGCAAGGCGCTGAGTGGCGTCGCGCGCATGTCGAATCGCACTGCGAATGGTTGGGAAGCCCGCTTCGGCCGGGGGCGGATTATCCAAATGCTGGCGGGCAGCCGCTCTCAGGAAATTCTAACTAGCGGCCTCGACAAGCTCACCACCTATGGGATTCTCAAGGACAAGGGCACAGGCTACCTCAACCGCTTGATGCGCTCACTCGGCGACGCTGGATTGGTGGTGACGGTCACCGGCGAATATCCGCTTCTCACGCTCACGCCGCTTGGAAACAAGGTGATGCACGGCGAGGCAAGTTTTCAACTGGTCTGGCCAGATCCCGAGGCCGACCGCAAGGAAATCGCGCTCCATGACCACGGGTTCGATGGACAACTTTATTCCATGCTGAGAGACATCCGCGAAAAAATCGCGCGCCGCGAGGATGTCCCATCTTATGTGATTTTCGGCAATAAAACCCTCGAGGCGCTGGCACGCTATCAACCCACCAACGCCGATGAAGCATTGCTCGTCCCGGGCATCGGCGTCGCCAAGGTCCAGCGTTACGCACGGCCATTTCTTGAGGCGATCCGAACTTGGGCCGGTTCCAAGGGAAATCCGACCCACGAGTCAGCTTAGCTTGCGGACGGAGAGAATCAGTCCCATCGTGCGGCGTGTCCCACATGGACGATCTAACTCACGGCTGGCTTCGGCGGGCCGTGACCCAGCCCGAATTCGCTGCACGCTTGGCCCCTCTGGCCAAAGGTGATCGCGAGGTCGTGCTTGATCACTCGGCCGAAGCTTCCCATGCATTTCTAACAGCCGTGGTGCACCTTGCGGCAAAGGATCAGCAGAAATCGCGCCTCTGGCTGGTTTGTGATCTTCCCCGCCACCGAGAACGACTCGCAGCTGAACTCGAGCTGTGGGGAGTTTCGGCACTCATCCTCCCCGAATGTCCCGTGGAAACGGGTGAAGGCAGCATCGCCGACCCCGAATCCGCCGCCGAGTGGTTCGCGGTCTTGGAAGTCCTTGCCCGCTCGGAATCATGCGTGGTCGTTTGCGGCAGCGATGCATTCGCCGGCAAGGCCCCCTCGCCCGCTGCACTCCGCGCAAGCCGGACACCCCTCAAGTCAGGAACCCAGCTGGACCCAGTTGAACTCGCCAAATCACTCGCCGACCACGGCTACGAACGCACACCCACCGTCACGGGTCGTGGCCAATTCGCAGTCCGCGGCGGCATCCTTGACCTCTTCGCATGGCAGGCCGCAAAGCCACTCCGCTTGGAGTTTTTTGATCGAGAACTCGAGTCGATCCGCGAGTTCGATCTGGATTCGCAAGCATCGACCCGCAAGCTGAGTGAGTCCGACCTTCTCCTCGCAGAACCATCGTCAGAGGCAAGCATCGCCGATTACCGCCGCCCATCCGACCTGATCATTTCCTACGATGCGGAGATCGAAAAACCGGATGTTCGAATTCTCGAAGGAGCCGCAACCTTGAACAGCGAGGAGGATTTCACCCTGTCATGTTTCGGCAGTCCGTTAGGAACCTTCGAAGCCGGCGACTTCATCCTCGAGGAAACACGAAGGGAAAATTTCTTCCGCCAGCTCAACGAGTGGAAACGCCACGAGTGGGACATCGCCATGGTCTTCGGCAACAAGGGCGAGATCGATCGCTTCACCGAACTCGCTGGCAAGGACCTCGAACGGGATCTCGGAATCACCGCAGTGTGCGGCGATTTATTCGCGGGGTTCACGGTGCCCATTTCCAAGATCGCGGTGCTCTCGTCGTCCGAATTGTTCGGCCGCTATCGCATGCCGGGCGGCCCGCGGCGCTCGCTGTTAGAAAAAGCCAGAGCCGCACGAGCCCGCACCACGGTCGATGAAATGGCAGAAGGCGACCTGGTAGTTCACTACGAATATGGCATCGGGCGATTTCGTGGCATCCAACAAGGCGATGAGGGCGACGAGCTTGTTCTGGAATACCGCGACGGTTCGCTGTTAGGGGTTCCACTCGAGCAAGCGCACCTCGTCGGAAAATATGTTGGGCTCGGAGGCAAGACCCCAGAACTCAACAAACTCGGCGGCACCTCATGGAAAACTGCACGCAAGGCTGCTGAAAAGTCGATCCTCGACTACGCCGCGCAGCTGTTGCGGGTTCAAGCCGAGCGCCAGTCGGAATCTGGATTCGCACACCCACCCGACTCACGCTGGATGTGGGAGTTCGAGCGCTCATTTCATTACACCGAGACGACCGATCAACGACGGGCGATCGAGGACACCAAGCTTGACCTCGAGGCACCCAAACCGATGGACCGCTTAATCTGCGGCGATGTCGGGTTCGGAAAAACCGAGGTGGCCATCCGCGCGGCATTCAAGGCGATCACCAGCGGCAAGCAAGTCGCCATCCTCGTGCCCACCACGGTGCTCGCAGAACAACATTGGCGGACCTTCCGAGAACGCTTTTCAGACTACCCGATCCGCATCGATTTACTCAACCGCTTCCGCAGCGCCAGCGAGGTGCGTGAGACTATCACCGGCCTCGCGGATGGCTCGGTGGATCTCGTGATCGGCACGCACCGACTGGTCTCAGGCGATGTCGCGTTCAAGGATCTCGGACTGGTGGTGGTGGATGAGGAGCAACGATTTGGCGTCGCCCATAAGGAAAAATTCAAACAACTTTTCCGGCAGGTGGATGTGCTAACACTTTCCGCAACGCCCATTCCTCGCACGCTCTACATGGCACTCATGGGCGCGCGCGACATGTCCACGATCGACACGCCACCGCCAAACCGAGTTCCCGTCGCCACCACCGTTTGCGCTTACGATGAACGCATCATTCGCGACGCAATCCTCCGCGAGATGAAGCGCGGCGGCCAAGTATTCTTCCTGCACAACCGCGTCAAAACGATCGACATGATGGCCAGCAAGATCCGCGAGCTGGTGCCCGATGCCCGGGTACTCATCGGGCATGGACAAATGGACAAGGACGACCTTGAGGTGGTCATGCACACCTTCGTCAAGGGTGAGGCGGATGTCTTGTTAGCCACCACCATCATCGAAACGGGAATCGACATCCCGAATGCGAACACGATTCTCATCGATCGCGCCGATCGCTTCGGTTTGGCAGATCTCTATCAGCTCCGCGGCCGTGTCGGGCGGGCAGGCGAAAAAGCGTACGCCATTTTACTGCTGCCACGCGACATGATGACCGTGGGAGATGCCCGCAAGAGAATCAACGCAATCAAAGAATACACCGCGCTGGGTTCTGGATTCAAAATCGCCATGAAGGATCTGGAGATCCGAGGCGCGGGCAACCTCCTCGGAACCAAGCAGTCCGGCCACATTTCGCAAATCGGCTTCGAGCTTTACTGCCAGCTCTTAAGGCAATCGGTCGACCGCCTCAAAGGTCGGAAAGACGCCCCACGCGGCGAAACGGGCTTCAAGGCGGACTTCATTTCGTTCGGCGAGACCGCTTACCTGCGCGAGGCGCCTAACGAGGTATTACCCGCATTTTTACCCGCTTCTTGGTTGGAAGAAACAAAGGTACGCATCACCGCCTATCGGGAACTCGCCGAAGCCGTGACCGAGAAATCTCTAGCCGCGTTGGAAAAATCCTGGCGCGACCGCTTCGGCAGAATCCCTGAACCCGCAGCACGGCTCATCGAAATCGCACGGATTAAGGCGCTGGCCGCCGCCCAAGGCATCGCCTCGGTGGAAATCCAAGGCCAGAGGCTCATGCTCCACCGAAATGGCGATTACATCCTGCTGGAGGGCCGCCGATTTCCTCGCTTGCAATCCGCGAGCCCACGAGAGAAGCTGAGTGAAGCGGTTGATTTACTGCGCAAATTTTGATATCCCATTACTTTTCATGAAGTTGCATCACGCATTCACTCTCCTCGTCTCCGCTACCCTCCTCGCTGGCGGAGCCCTTCATGCGCAGGCACTCGCACCGAAGCTGTCCACTGGTCTGATGGAAGTGAACGGGATCGCCGCAAAAATCAACGGCCGAGTCGTTACCAAAAACCAAGTCTCGTTCATGCTTGCGCCGATTTATGCCCAGCTGTCCGCACAATTTCCACGGCGAGGCGCTCAGTTCGAAGCAAAATTCAAGGAGTCCAAGGCGAACATCGTCCAAGAATTGATCGACCGCCAGATCGTTCTCGACGAGTTCAAACAGCTCGGCGCAGCCATTAAACCGAGCATCATTGACGAAGAGGTCAAGCGCCAGGTTCGCGAACTCTTCAATGGCGATGAGGCAAAGTTCCGCGAAGAACTCAAACGCAGCCGACTCACCATGGAGGGGTACCGAGAAATGACCCGCGAGAAGATGATTGTGCAAGCGATGCGTGCCCAGCAGTTTTCCGATGCCCCGCCTCCACTTCCACAGGAAATCGAGAAGGAATACGATGACGTCAAAGGAACCCTCCGCGATGTCACCCAAGACGTGATTAGCTTCCAGAAAATCTTCATCCCCGCGTCGGATCCACAGAATCCAGCCGCCAGCCCAGAGACCCAACTCTCTCTCGCAGAATCCCTCGCCAACCAGCTCGCCAAGGGCGCGGATTTCACCGCCCTCGCGAAGGCTAATTCCAAAGATGCCTTTGCAGACGGAGGCGGTCTACAAGAAGGGGTTCCGCGCGCCGACTTGTCACCCGAGTTTGCCGCCATCATGTTTGATGCCCCGGTCGGCAAACTCATCGGCCCACTCATGGACGCTCAGGGCTTCACTTTGGTCAAAGCGACCAAGGTCCAACTCGGCCCACCTCCCCCGCTCGTCAAGGTTCGAGAAATGATCGAGGAGCGAGTTCGCCGGAAAAAGACATCAACTCAGTACGAGCGCTGGATCGAATCGAAACGGAAACGGGCGATGATCGAGGTCCTGCTGTAAGCGGATTTCTCATCGATTTTTATCCTAGAATCCCAAAACTGAAGCGAAATTGTCAGCTTTCGCAGGAAAAGCGCTGCAATTGGTCGCCTAGATCCTCTGATCCGGCTTGCCCTTCGCTTCCCAGCAGGTCATTGAAGGTCTGTGATGCGTGACCTACTCGCCAACCCGGCATGGCAGGAAGAGGATCTGGGGCTACCGCTTCCGGATTCCTCGCATGCCTGCTCGGTTTGTCTACCGACGTGGGATTCGATTTTGGGATACGAGGAGGGCCGCGAAAAGGTGCTCAAACGCATGCGGACTGGCTACCCAAGATTCTTCAAGCACTCGGTGGTCGAGCGGCTTTTCGCAGCAGCAAAGGCAGAGGTCGCCAGCAACTCAGAGGAGGTCATCGTCCTGCCGACCAAGGCATCAGTCCAACGGGCTCACCGCTGGGTCGAACGCAGCGCAGAGACCGCCGTGCGCATCGCAAGTTTTCACGGACTTCAAGTGCTGGTGGTCCCAGCAAAAGCAAAACAACAAGCCAACGAATACTGGCGATTCTCGGGCGAAGTGATCAGCAGTCGACAAGCCCAAGACTTCATCGACGGCAAATTGCGCGAGGGCTCGAAGTCACACTTGGTTGCTCGGTCACTCGCAAAATTCACCGGAGCAGCCCCAGATCATACATTCATTTTCAGCAGTGGGATGGCTGCAATCACCGCCGTGTTGCGGGCCCTCCCAGGGGTTCAAGCAGGAAAAAAAACCCTGCAACTCGAATTCCCCTATGTCGACAGCTTGAAGGTGCAGGACCATTTTGGCCATGGAGTGGTTTACCTTAACGACGCGACTGGTGAGTCGTTCGATGAGGCACTGATGCGCATCCGCCAGGGTGAATTCGCCGCAGTGATGACCGAAGTCCCCAGCAACCCGCTCCTCCGGACGGTCGACCTGCAACGGGTCTCCCAAGCTTGCGCCGACGGAGCCACCCCACTCGTGGTCGATGACTCGGCAGTGAGCCCCCTCAACGTCGACGCCCTACCAATCGCCGATGTTGTCACCGGCAGCCTCACCAAATGGATTTCCGGAATGGGCGACGTCATGGCAGGAATGGCCACGGTAAACGCCAATTCTCCCATCGCTAAGACACTTTGCGCGGCCCTCGCGAGCGACCAAGCGGAGTGCTCCCCTCTCTACATTGCCGACGCGGAGGTGCTCCTTTCGAACATCAAGGGCTATCCACAGCGGATGGAAACCGTCAATGCCAACGGCCTAGCAGTCGCATCATGGCTCGCCAACCACCCAGCCGTGGCCGAAGTTTGGCACCCATCGCTGACTTTTACCTCGAACTACGAAGCCATCATGCGCAAGGGCGGCGGCTTTGGTGGCCTGATGTCATTTGTCCTCAAAAATCAGAAAAAAACTGCGAAGGTTTATGACACGCTCCGCCTCTCGAAAGGCCCCAGCTTCGGAACCGAATTCACCTTGGTGTGTCCTTACACGCTTTTGGCGCACTACCACGAACTCGACTGGGCAGAGGCCTGTGGCGTTTCGGCCAATCTCCTCCGCGTTTCCTGCGGCCTCGAACCCTTGGATTCGATCCTCTCGGCATTCGATGAAGCCCTTGCTTTCGCCTAACCAAAATTTATGATGCGTCCAAAGAAAGCCAACATCTATCCCACAATTGTCTAGATTTTAAAGGTAGACTCTCCTAAGGATCAACATTACCCCCATGATTGGACTAGCTCTAAAGATGCTTTTTGGCGACACAGCCAAGTACGTGATGCTCGTCGCTGGGCTGTTTTTCGCCACTTTCCTGATCGTCCAGCAAGCCTCCGTGTTTTGCGGCCTGATGCTCTGGACCACCGCCACCCTGAGAAACGTCGCTGCACCGATTTTCGTAGTGGAAGAACGCGTCGAACAAATCAATGAAACCAACCCCATGCGAGACACGGACGTGGACCGCGTCCGCTCCGTTTCATCCGTTCGCTGGGCGATGCCACTTTACTCTGGCATCCAACGCGTGCGGCTCAGCGATGGCAGCTTCAAGACCGTCCAGCTCGTCGGGATCGATGCCGCCTCGCTCGCAGGTGCACCCGGCCGAATGGTCGAGGGAAGACTCGAAGACCTTCGACTGCCAAACACGGTGGTCATCGATCAACTGGCCACCACCCGACTCGCCTCGAACCCCAAAGATCCCTCCACCAAAATTAAAATAGGCGACCGCTTCGAGATCAACGATGTAGAAGCACGGGTGGTCGGCATCTGCGAGGCGATGCGATCCTTCACTGGTGGCCCTTACGTTTGGACGACCTACGAGAGAGCATTGCAATACACACCGCCCTCAAGAAAAATGCTAAGTGCGGTGATTGCCGCCCCGGTCAAAGGAATGTCCGTCGAACAAGCGGCTGCCGACATCGAGCGCACCACCGAACTCCGCGCTTATGTGAATCACAACTTTGGAAAAGACACCAAGGATTTCAATACCTCAACCGTCTGGTGGTACATCCGGAACACAGGGATCCCGATCTCCTTCGGAACCACGGTCGTCATCGGATTCATCGTCGGCGTGGCGATCGCCTGCCAAACCTTCTACTCATTTGTGTTAGATAACCTCAAACACCTCGGCGCACTCAAGGCGATGGGAATGTCGAACGTGAGACTCAGCATGATGCTCCTTTTCCAAGCCTTCACGATCGGCATCATCGGCTTTGGCCTCGGACTCCTCGCAACCTCGGGCTTCGCGATGGGCGCACTCAAAAATGGTCAGCCACCGTTCTTCATGCCCTGGCAGATTCCCGTTTTCGCGTTCGTCGCAGTCCAACTGATTTGCATGCTTGCCGCACTTCTTGGCATCATCCGCTTAAGTCTTTACGAACCCGCCATGGTATTCCGTGCCTAACCCCATCCCAACCACCCGCATCATTGTAGATGTCCGGAACGTCGAAAAAAGTTTCGGCGATGGAGACAACCGCATCCACGTCCTGAAAAAAATCATGCTCCAAGCCTACAGCGGCGAAATTATGATGCTCGTGGGACCATCCGGATGTGGCAAAACCACGCTTCTCAGCGCGATCGCCGGCACGCTCCGCGTAGATGGAGGTGGAATCAATGTCCTCGAAAATCAACTGAATGAAATGTCCGGTTCAGCACTCACTCGGTTCCGCTCAAAAAACATTGGGTTCATTTTCCAACAATTCAATTTAATTCCCACCATCAACATCGCTGAAAACGTCGGCATCCCGCTGATGATTCAAGGGGTATCAAGCAGCAAGGCACTTCAACGAGCAAAGGATGCGCTTGATCGCGTCGGACTTGGAAAACGCTGGAAGGAACGCCCTAACAAACTCTCCGGTGGCGAACAACAGCGCGTCGCCATCGCACGCGCCCTCGTCCATGAACCGCCGCTCGTCATTTGCGACGAACCCACCGCCGCCCTCGACGCACGAAATGGAGAAATCGTCCTCGACCTTTTCAGGCAAGTCGCACGCTCGCCCGACCGTGCCGTGATCATCGTAACCCATGACAGCCGGATTTTCTCCTACGCCGACCGGATCGCTCGGATGGATGACGGTGAGATTGTTGAGGTCCATGAGCAAACCCAGCCCACCCCACCGCACTTCGTCCACGAACACTCCCACGGCTAAAATTCATTAGAAACTAACAGGAAAAATCAACTCACCGTTTCTCCTCACGTCCATTCGAACGCATACAAAGTTTTCCCTTAACTGCATGATCTTCATCTCCAAACTGGTCCGCTACGGCTCGATCGCCGCAGCCATCGTCGGCTTCTACGCCATCTTCATGATCTCGCGTACCCAAGCGGAACGCCAATTGCCCACCTCAAGCGACCCGCCTATCATCCCACCACAGAAGCCTTACGTCGAGGCAGTCGCGGCAACCGGCATTCTTGAAGCGCTCAGCGAAAATGTCGCGATTGGCATGCCCAGTCCCGGCTTGGTCTCCTCAATTTTGGTGAAGGTCAATGACCTCGTCAAAAAGGACCAGCCCCTCCTCACTCTCGACAACCGTGACCTCCTCGCGGAACAACTCTCGACCCGGGCACAACATGAAATCGCACGGGCGCAAATCGCCGTGAGCGAGGCACAACTTGCCAAACTGAACTCCCAGCTCTCACGACTCGGAGCCGTGGCCGACAGTCGCGCCGTCAGCCTCGACGACCTCGAGAACCGCAAACAAGACGTCGCCATCTCCCAAGCTCAACTGATTTCGGCCAAGGCCCAGCTCGCCGCAACTGAGAGTTCGCTCAAACGGATTGACTTGCTCATCGATCGCCTGACGGTCCGTGCACCTCGCGACGGCAGCATTATCCAAGTAGACGTCCGCTCGGGCGAATATGCCGCAAATACTCCGAAAAACCCCGCGATGATTCTTGGAGATATCGATAAGCTCCAAGTCCGTGCCGACATCGATGAGCAAAACGCCAGCCGCATCCGTCCGGGACAGGCCGCTCATGGTTACCTCAAAGGTGACCCAACCGTCACCTTCCCTCTCGAATTCATCCGCGTTGAACCCTATGTGATTCCAAAGACTTCGCTGACCGGATCTAGCACCGAACGCGTGGATACCCGAGTGCTGCAAGTGATCTATTCGCTCACCAGACCCAGCGATCCTCCGCTTTACGTCGGCCAACAGGTTGATGTCTTCATTGAAGCACCCGACCATCATCCGAAGCCATGAAACCTCAATTTCTCATTCTGCCGGCTGCATTCGCACTTGGCTCTTGCACGCTTGGTCCAAATTTCAAGTTACCCGAGCTACCAACACTCTCCAACTGGCGGGAGTCAAAACCCGTAGCCGCCCAGCCTGCACCAGACACTTGGTGGAGGCTGTTTGATGATCCGGAGCTCACGCGCTTAATCGAGAGGGCAGAGGCCGCAAATCCCGAAATCGCTGCGGCAAAGGCCCGCGTGGAAACTTCTCGCGCTTTAGTTGGGGCTGATCGTGCCAAACTTTTTCCAACCCTCAATCTATCAGGAAGCGCTGGCGTTTCTCGAAGCTCTGCCGATGCCCTAAGAGCGAATCTTCCAGCAGGTGCAAACGTCAGCCTCAGCTCAGAGAACTACCGAAGCTCGTTCAACCTCGCCTACGACCCTGACCTCTGGGGGCGCAACAAACGCAGTGTCGAAGCATCGACCGCAGAGTCGTTCAATAAACTCGCATTACTCGATTCTCAGCGCCTCGGCGTCGCCACCGAGGTCGCCCGCCAGTATTTCCTTCTGCGCGGACTCGATGCCCAAAACGCTGTCCTCATCAGCACGCTCAAAAGTCGCCAAGATGCGCTCTCGATCCAAGATTCGAAGCTCGCCGCCGGCCTCATCGACGGCCTCGCATCCAGCCGTGCCCGCACGGAAGTGCAACTCGCAGAAAATGATATCGGCCTCGTCCAACGCCAGCGCGGGTCCGCAGAACACGCACTCGCAGTTCTTTGCGGCACGGCTCCATCGGAATTTTCGATCCCCCAACTTCGATCAAGTCGGAAACTTCCCACCATCCTCCCAGGGCTTCCTGCTGAGGTACTCAATCGCCGCCCAGACGTCCGCGCCGCAGCGGAAAACCTCCGCGCCGCCAACGCCCGCATCGGCGTCGCTGAGGCAAACTTCTACCCAAATTTCAATCTCACCGCCGGCGCAGGTCTTGAGTCGGTGGATTTCAATCGCTTCTTGGACTGGGAAAATCGGGTGCTCTCACTCGGTGCAGGCGCAGCCGCCCCTCTATTAGATGGAGGATTCAACCAAGCGATCTACAAAGCCTCTCGCAGCCGCTACGATGAAGCGCTCGCAACCTACCGCCAGACCTTGCTGATCGCGCTCCGTGAGGTGGAGGACGCACTCGTGGACCTCAAGGGACTCGCGAAGTCGCGTGCCGCACTTGAACTGGCTCTCACCAGCTCACAAGAAACCCGCCGCCTCTCACAAGAGCGCTACG
Source organism: Akkermansiaceae bacterium (assembly GCA_029866215.1). Lineage (GTDB taxonomy): Bacteria > Verrucomicrobiota > Verrucomicrobiia > Verrucomicrobiales > Akkermansiaceae > Luteolibacter. The sequence continues at coordinate 7,891 of JARWZU010000001.1, read as the reverse complement.
ACAAGGGATTGACGAGCTACTTCGAGGTGGTCGATGCCGAACGTGGGGTCCTGCAAGTTCGCTTGGTGCTAAGCCAACTTGAGGCCCAGCAGCGGATCACACTCGCGGCCCTCGCCAAAGCACTCGGCGGAGGATGGAGCGTGAAAGGTTGAGTCGGCTCAACATCTAGGGCACCACATCTAGCATCATGTTAGATCGACATTCACTTGCCCACCCACTCTTGGAGATTTCGTAGCGTGCGCGTTGGAAATGGGGAATCCAAATCCCCTCACGGACGATCTGTCTCACATCCCTCGGAAATTCATTAGGGCAAAGGACGCGCTCCGCAAGATGAAAACAGACCCACGCACGCCAGACTCGAATTTCAGTCCTTGGACCACGCATCCGGCTCGCGAGGTGTTGAAAATGCCGAACCGGATTCCCCAAATACCCGCAGTCCTGCGTTGATGCCCGTGCCAAAATCCAAACCAAAGCCCGGTAAGGATGTGAATCCAAACTCATGGTGGAATCATCAAAACGAAGATCCGCCATCCAAGCCTTATTCAGCTGCAACAACGCTTGAGCTGGCTTTCCTGTGACCCATTGCGACTGCGCATACCGCAAAGCGTCCAAATAGAAATCCAAGCCCTTAGATTCACCATGCCGACGAGTGATCGAAACATCATGAACCTCCGTCACCCTCGGCAGCCAGGGGCACGGATCATTCACCCGCAGTTGTTCTTCCGCTCCACTCAGAAATCAAGCCTATCGCGATTTCCTCAGACTCACAACGCAGAATCAATTACACTTTTCATCAGATCACTCTTTCAAGGCTTGCATCTCGGTGAGGATTCTCAATCCTCTCAGCGTCATGAGTAATCGTTTGGAAGGTAAAGTTCTAGTCGCCCAAGGTGGCGGCCCCACCCCTGTAATCAACCAAAGTGTCGTCGGCGTCGCCCTCGAGGCCCGCAAGTTTAGCCAAGTGACTTCCGTTTACGGAGCCATCCACGGCGTGCGCGGGATCATCGACGAGAACTTTCTGGATCTCACCCGCGAGACGACCCACAACCTTGAACAGGTCTCAGGCACTCCATCGTCAGGACTGCTTTCCACACGCGACAAGCCCGATGAGGAATACTGCGCGCGGATGTTCAAGGTCATGCAAGCGCATGACATCCGTTACTTTTTCTACGTTGGAGGAAATGACTCTTCTGACACCGTTCGCATCGTAAACGAGCAAGCAAAGGAAGCGAATTACGAACTCCGAGCAATCCACATTCCCAAGACCATCGACAACGATCTCGAAGAAAACGACCACTGCCCTGGCTTCGGCTCCGCCGCTCGGTTCGTTTCACAGGCGTTCGCTGGCGTGAACCTCGACAACCGCGCGCTTCAAGGCGTTTACATCGGTGTGGTGATGGGTCGCCACGCAGGTTTCCTCACCGCCGCCTCTTCCATGGCGCAAAAGTACTTCGACGAAGGCCCGCACTTGGTCTACGTCCCGGAAAGAGCCTTCGAGATGGACAAGTTCCTCGGCGATGTCGAACGCACTTACAAGCAGTACGGTCTCTGCACGATCGCAGTGTCTGAAGGGATTTCCGACCCACAAGGCGTGGCGATGATCACAAAATTGTTAGGAACCGAGGAGCGTGACTCCCACGGCAACATCCAACTCTCAGGCACCGGCGCCCTTGGCGATCTGCTCGCAAACGAAATTCGCAGCGGCCTTGGCATCAAACGCGTGCGCTCGGACACGTTCGGCTACTTGCAACGCTCATTCATGGGGATCCAATCCGACCGTGACGCTCGTGAAGCCCGTGAGGTCGGTGAAAAGGCAGTCCAATATGCGATGTGGGACAATGTGGACGGATCTGTGGTGATTCGCCGCCCAGTCCTGAATTACAGCGTGGATTACGACTTGGTGCCGATCGAGAAGGTCGCCGGAAAGACCCGTCACATGCCTGACAACTTCATCAATGCTGCAGGCAATGGAGTCACCGAAGATTTCAAAAATTATTGCCGCCCGTTGTTGGGCTCAAACCTTCCGGAGTCGCATCGCTTACGCGCACCAAAGGTCCCGAAGATCCTTCATCCTTGATCTCTCAGAGCCGCTCAGCTTGAGTGATTCGAGAGTAGAATCTGTGAGGAGATCAGGCGTCAAACCCTGATCTCTTTTCAGTCCTTCCGCTTCAGCAAGGGGAACAAGACCACGTCGCGAATGGTAGGTGCTCCCGTGAGCATCATGCAAAGCCGGTCAAGGCCAATGCCGATCCCACCCGCTGGTGGCATACCATGCTCGAGGGTCTCGATGAAATCATAGTCCACCTTCTGCGTCTCTTCACCCGATTGGGCCTCAAGACGCTCGCGCTGAACATCCGGATCATTGAGCTCTGAGTAGCCTGGTGAAATCTCCTGCCCATTGATGATGAGCTCGTAGACCTCGACCGTCTGACCACCCGGGCTAACCTTCGCCAAAGGCACCAACTCACTCGAGACGCGCGTGACGAAGCACGGATCAAAGGTCTTCTCTTCCACCAGCTTCTCAAACGCTTGCTGGATCACCTCGTGGTCTTCCATGCCTGCTGAAATCTGAATCCCATGCTTTTCACACCGCGCGCGGCGACCGGCAGCATCGAGATCAAAGAAATCCTCCCCAGCCGCCAGCTTGATGAGCTCGTGGTAGCTTGCCCGCTTCCACGGCCGCGAGAGGTTGATCGTGCGAGTGACATTTCCGTCCTCATCCTTGTGCTCGATCTGGAGGCCACCGCAGAATTTCTCTGCGAGATGACACGTCAGTTCTTCGACGAGATCTGCCATTTCCTCGAAATCGGAAAATGCCCAGTACGCTTCGAGCATGGTGAACTCAGGGTTGTGACGCCGAGAAATCCCTTCGTTCCGAAAACTGCGGTTGAGCTCAAAAATCTTGGTGAACCCGCCCACGAGAAGGCGCTTCAGGAAAAGCTCTGGCGCGATCCTCAAGGTCAGCGGCATCCCGAGCGCGTTGTGGTGCGTCTCAAACGGACGAGCCGCTGCCCCACCCGCGACGTCGTGAAGCATCGGCGTTTCAACCTCAAGAAACCCACGGTCTTGGAGGAAGCGGCGGATCTCTGCGATCATCAACGAGCGCTTCACGAACAAGGCCGCACTGTCGGGATTCCCCATCAAATCAAGGTGACGCTTGCGGTATTTGATTTCCCGATCCGCCACGCCGTGCCACTTGTCGGGCATCGGCCGCAAGGACTTGGAAAGCACGGTGAACTTGTCCAACTTCACCGTCGGCTCGCCGGTCTTGGTTAGGAACGTCTCGCCCTCGATGCCGATCCAGTCACCACGATCGAGGCATTTCCACGCTGCGGCTTCGGTTTCTCCGAGGTTCTTGATGCTGACGTACCCTTGGATGCTGCCGTGAACGTCGGCGAGTTGAAAAAAACAGGATTTGCCCATGTCACGCAGCGCGGTGATGCGACCCGCCACCTTGACTTGGAGTCCCTCAGCGAAATTTGCGCGGAGATCGGCTGGGGTAATCGAAACCTCAAACCGAGCGCCAAACGGATCGATGCCAAGTTCGCGCAGTTTCGCGAGTTTCTCGCGGCGAACGGCGATCAGTTCTGCTTCGGTGGATTGCGGCGGTTGCGGGCTGACGGCTTCACTCATGTCGGAAGGGAAATTGCGCCGCGAGCGAGCAACCCGCAAGCGTCGAAACGAAATCACCCCGATGATTTTGGTTTTCACCCCGGCGATCGCACCCGCCCATCAACCAATTCCGCCAAAATTCCCATAGCGAAAGGCCCTCCCCAGTGCTACTGCTTCTTGCGGATGTTCGAAGTCAGAGAGAAACCAGAAATGATCGAGCGCGCCTTGCTGGTGCGATTTTACTCGGATACCCGTGAGGCGACCGAGGCAGAATCCCTGCTCGAGGAACTCGCCGAACTCGTCCAAACGCTCGGCGTGGCGGTGGTGGAGTCGGTCCTCTGCCGCATCCGAGAAAAAAACAAGAAATTCCTCTGCGGCAGTGGGAAAGCTGAAGAAATGGTCGCTCTCGCCCGCGCCCATGAGTGCGACGTGATCGTCATCGACAACGGCCTTGCCCCATCCCAACAACGCGAGTGGGAAAAACTTGCGGATCTCTGCGTGATCGACCGTGAGGAAGTCATCCTCGATATTTTCGCCAAACGTGCGCAAACCAAAGAGGCTCGCCTCCAAGTGGAACTCGCTCGCATGCAGTATGCCCTCCCTCGCCTCGCACGGATGTGGGGTCACCTCGACCGAGAATCGGCAGGTTCTGGCGGCGGCGCAGGCGGAGGTGCGTCCCGAGGCATGGGCGAAAAACAAATCGAAGTGGACCGCCGGCTGGCGTACCAGACGATCGATCGCGCAAAACGAGAGATCGAGGTGGTCCGCCAGCAACGGAAAACCCAACGCAAAGAACGCGAGAAATTCGCCACGCCCCATGCCGCCATCGTCGGTTACACGAACGCAGGAAAGTCCACCCTCCTGAATATCCTCAGCGGCGCCGACGTGATGGCCAAGGACATGCTGTTCGCCACTCTCGACACGACCACCCGCCGAATCGAGCTCCCCGATGGCCAACCGCTCCTCATCACGGACACCGTCGGATTTGTGCGAAATCTTCCCCACCGACTCGTCGAGGCATTCAAGGCCACCCTCGAAGAAGCCACCCTCGCAGATTTCTTAATCCACGTGCTCGACGCGACCTCTCACGAAATCGAACGACTGCATGACACCACGCTTGAGGTGCTGAAAGAACTCGGTGCTGGGGACAAGGAAATCATCACGGTCCTCAATAAAATCGACCGCATCACCAATCCATTTGAATTGATCGCCCTCGAAAAGAAATACCCGCACGCACTCCACGCGTCGGCGGTGACTGGCCTCGGGCTTGAAGAGTTGTTGGCCACTTGCAGCGAGGTACTCTCCCACCGGGTCCAACAGAAAGATTATCGGATCCCACAGCACCGCGCGGATCTCGTCAGCCTCCTGCACCGCGAGGCGAAGGTCATCGCGACCGACTACGAGGGAGACGACATCCTCGTCACGGCGGTAGTTCCTGCAACCATCGCCGGTCGGCTCGAAGCATTCGCAACCATTCCCGTATAATTTTACAACCTTACTCCATGCTACGGCTCATCCCTATCATTTCCACTCTTTTCGTGGCGCTTGCTTGTGGAGAAACGACCCCCACCCTAGAGCCCAATCCCCACGAAACCAAACCCAGCGGTGAGGATGCCGTCCGCCTCCAGATTTTTCTCGATGAGGCAAAATTCGGCCCCGGCGTGATTGATGGCCGACCCGGCACCTTCACCGAACTCGCGGTGCAATCTTGGAATGAGGCGAATGGCCACCCGCTCACAGACTGGGTCGCCGCAAGTAACGAAGCTCGCAAGGCGGTCCCAAACCCGCTCGCGACCGCCATCGTCCCCGCCTGCGCGACGGATTGGGTGAACCATGCCCTGCCAACCAAAGTTGAACTGCAGGCGAAATGCAAACGCATGAGCTACCGAAGCCTCGGGGAATTCATGTCGGAGCGCTATCACACCGATGTGGATTATCTGATCCTTCTGAATGGCAAATCGAAGATCGAAAAACTCAAACCACACGATGCCATCACGGTCCCAAACGTTCAGCCCTTCATGATCGAGAGTCTGACTGGTGCGATTTACAAGACCGACGAAGCTATTAGCCAACGCCATGCCGTGGTCGACACCAAGATCAACCAAGTCCGCATCTTCGAAGCCGCCCCAGCCGCACGACGGGTTGCTGAACCCGGATCTGAAGCGAGCACTCCCACTCACCCGAATCGAGGTCTCATCGCCTCATTTCCTATCACCCCCGGCGAAGACCGATTTCTAAAATTCGGCACATGGTCTGTTAGGAACTCGGTGGAACTCCCCTACTGGCGCTACGATCTCAAGCTTCTGGAAACCGGCAAACGCAGCAGTGAGTCGGAGGCACTCAATATCCCACCCGGTCCAAACAGCCCAGTGGGCGTCTTCTGGTGCGGTCTCACAAAACCGGGCGTTGGCATGCACGGCACGCCTAACCCAGAAACCATCGGCCGCGCCCGCAGCCACGGATGCATCCGCATGGCGAATTGGGATGCAGTCCGCCTCCCCACCCTCGTCCGCCCCGGCACGACCGTAGAAATTCGTTAGAATCACCACGATGAGACCACTCTTCAAGCCGGTGGTTGCACTGTCATTACTCGTGGTCGCCTTGGTGGTTATTTCAAGATTCATCCCTGACCATCTGATTCAAAAATCACTGCGGCTTTGGCACTCAAACGAAAAGGTCGCACAAGTCTTCGGCCAGTCCATCTCTCGAAGCCAGTTGGAACGAGCCGTCAGGGAGCAACTTTGGGCCCACGGGAAGTCATTAGAATCCCTAACTAAAACTGAGCTCACCGCCTCGATGAATTCGGCGCTCGATGACCTTGTAGATCATGCAGTTCTGATCCACGAAGTCTCAGCCATGCAACCACCCTTGATCCTCACCGATCATGAATTGGCAGAACGCATCTCTCGATTCACCCATCGATTTGAAAACAAGTCCGCTCTGGATGCCGCAATGAGCGCTCAAGGCATCGCGAATCCCAAGGCGCTCGCCGATCACATCGCCTCTCAGATCCGTCAGGAAAAATTCGTTGAAGCACGGATCGCCCCCATTATCCAAGTAACCAGAAAAGAGGCACGATCATGGTACGATGCCAACCCAGATTCGATCACCATCCCAGAGCGGATCGAGGTCCGCCACCTGTTCATCCCGACGCTCGATCATCCACCAGAGACCGCAAGGCAGACGCTTGCAACCGCACTCGAAAAGCTTTCCAAAGGCAGCGCGAACTTCGCTCAACTCGCCCGCGAAGTCAGCGAGGACCCCGCAACCCAAAATTCCGGCGGCGAACTCGGGTGGATGACCCGCGACCGCCTGCCCACCGATTTATCTCAAGCAGTTTTTCTGTTAAATCTTCACCAACCCACCCTACTCGAAAGCCGCCTCGGCTGGCATCTCATCGAGCTAACCGGCCGCAAGCCAGCAGAAGCCCGCTCATTCGATCAAGCACTGCCAGAGATTCTCGCCGCGCTTGAGACAATCAAGCGCCAGAACGCGACTTCCGAACTCCGTAAGTCGTTACGACAATCCGCATCACCCATGATCAAAATTCACCCAGCCGCTCTCGCATCTTTCGCCCAAGAGATCCTGTACGATTGACATCGCCCAGCGTTTCGAAAGAATCCACGCATGTACGAAACGTCCGGAAAATTGAAATGGATCGGCTCCACCCAAGCCTTCCCCAGCGGCTTCAGCAAACGCGAATTCGTGGTAACGACCGCTGCGGACAAATACCCGCAGGACCTGAAATTTGAAGTCGTAAAGGACAAGTGCCCCGTGCTCGATGAGTACGAGATCGGCCAAGACGTTCAGGTCAACTTCGACATCCGTGGCAACGAGTACAACGGTAAGTATTACGTCAATCTTGCCTGCTGGAAGCTTCAAGCCGCCGGAGCAAGCTCCCCCAACCCCTCGAAAAAACCAACAAATCCCTCGTCACCAGGCGGCGAGCCATCGTTCCAAGATCTTCGCGACGATGGTGACTTCGACGACGAGCCGCCGTTTTAATCGATCCGCTCAACCGTCATTCGGTGGGTCAATCTCGATCCGGTAGCGTTGGATCGAAGGGTCAGCTTCCCGACTCCATGCGTCAATCCCACCGAGCAGCCCGAAGGTCTGGTTCAATCCGTGCCCACGGAACCAAGCAACTTGGTCGAGTACGTTTTTCCCGCTGTGATCATAAAGCAAAATCCGCGTCGATGGATCGCCTGCAAAAAGCTGTTGCTGGAGCTCTTGAGTGAAAAACTCTGAGCCCGCAATCACCACCGCTTCGTGTTCCTCT
>JARWZU010000067.1 GCA_029866215.1 Akkermansiaceae bacterium | reverse complement strand
GGTGAGGGTGGAGGCGAGCCGTCAGGCTCCCTCCATACCTTGAACCACTCCTGATTCGCCGTCACGGAACCCATGCGTGCCTGCAAGCCATCGCTCACCACCAGCGCCGCGTTGTAATGCAGCAGCGAGGCAATCTCCGCCTTGTAGGTTTGAAGCTGCGCGTAGGCGCTCCAGATCGTCGCGTCCTCATCCGCCGCATTCTTCAGCTCGATCAGGCCCAGCGGCAAACCGTTGAGGAAAACCACGATGTCCGGCCGCCGGTTGTGCTGCCCCTCGATCACCGTGAACTGATTCACCGCCAGCCAATCGTTCGCCCGCACATCGCCGAAATCCACGAGCCGCACATGATCGCCCGCGATGCTGCCATCGGGCCGCGGATACTCGACCGGCACGCCATCGCGCAGCATCCGGTGAAAAGCCCGGTTCGTCTGCGTCAGTGAAGGCGTCCCTACCCGCAGCACCTTGCGCAACGCCTCCTCCCGCGCCTCGTCGGGGATGGCCGGGTTCAGCCGCCGGATGGCCTCGCGCAAGCGGCCCACCAGCACCACCTCGCCGTAAGACTCCCACTCCCCCTGGGAGAGGGTTGGGGTGAGGGCTTCTGCCCCAAGGCAGGAGTAGCCCAGTTCCCCGAACCATTCGAGGGCGGCGTCTTCGACGATGGATTCGTTGAGGCTCATAATGTCTCCCTCTCCATTTGGGAGAGAGCCGGGGTGAGGGTGCGTCGCTTGCTCATTTCTTCGGTGGCTTGGGCTTCTTCGGCTGCGGCAGATTCTTCAATTTGGAGGCCGCCTTCTCAAAATCCAAATCCACGAGGCGAGGCTGCGAATCGAGAAACAGCCGGTAGCGGTCGTATTCCAGCTCCGCCTTCATCTTCGCCTGCTCGGCGGAAATTTTCCCCGCGTGATCCAGCAGCTCATGCTCGGAGAGTTTCAGGAAATCATCCAGCTTCGTGATCCAGTCGCGCATCGTCATCACCTTGCGTTGCAGTGCCCGCAGCTCGGCAAACTCGATGTAGGCGGTCACGATCCGGTTCAGCGCCTCGAGTTCCTCACCATCAAGGTAGTTCTTGGCAATGGAGACGTCCTCCTTGCGGATGATGCCGCCGGGCCGCGTCGTTTGCAGGCCCATGAACGGTTTTCCCGCGTCCACCCGATCATGAATCACCTCTGCCGCCGTCTGCCCGTGCGCCGCCCAATGCATCTTGTTCTGCACCGTGGCGAAGAACTGCTGCGACATCTCCGTGTCCGGCGTGTAGTCCACGCTCGTCGCGTAGATATCCAGCACCTTCTGGTAAAAGCGCCGCTCGCTCGACCGGATGTCGCGGATGCGCTCCAGTTGCTCGTCGAAATAATCCTTCTGCCCCTTGCCAGGCGGGTTTTTGAGCCGCTCGTCGTCCATGGTGAAACCCTTCACCAAATACTCGCCCAAGCGCGCCGTGGCCCATTGGCGAAACTGCGTGCCTTGGTGGCTACGGACGCGGAAACCGACGGCGAGGATGGCCTCCAGCCGGTAGTGACGGAGCCTGCGGGAAACCTCACGGCCACCCTCCAATCGAACTTGTAAGTAATCCTTACAAGTTGCCGCCTCGACCAGTTCGCCCTCAGTAAAAATGCCCCGCAAGTGGAGCGTGACGTTCTGCGGCGTGGTCTGGAAAAGCTCCGCGATCTGGGCCTGCGTCAGCCACAGCGTCTCGTTCTCAAACCGGCACTGGATGCGCGTCCGCCCGTCCTCCGTCTGGTAGAGGATGATTTCGGAGTTGGGCAAAGGTTCGTCGCTCATGGTGTCATCTCCATTCGGGTTTGAACTGTTGCAGAATTTGCAAGGATTGCCCGCCTGTCTGTGCACAACGCACAGGCAGACGCCTCCTCTCCTCTCTCCCCGTGGGAAAGGCCGGGTGAGGGTTGCCGCAGGCATTAGCCGGGTTCAGCCGCCGGATGGCCTCTCGCTTCTCCTTCTCCCCATGGGAGAAGGCCGGGATGAGGGTTGGAGCAACGCGACTCTGCTCCCCGAACCATTCGAGGGCCGCGTCTTCGACGTTGGATTCGTTAAGGCTCATGCACTATGCAATAAGCCCCCGCTGGCGCGCTAAAGTATCGTTCATCACAACTACGCTTCCAACACCTAAATCCCAAGTCCGCGTAGTGACGCGCAAAGCCTGCTCTAAGGCATCTCGAAGTGGCGGTAGCCACTCTGCTTTATGGCCGTTGATGACGAGAACTAGACGGAACACTGTCCGATCCAACGACAAATCAGCAAATGCCTGAGGCAGCTCCTGCTGGGCATTTGCGTGCCGACCAAAACATGACGTAACTCCGAGAGTTAGAGCATTCAATAGCTTATCACGAATCTCGGCTATGAAGTCCGAGAAGGTTTCCGCAGCACCCGGAAGCGGTGAGCCAGGATTGGGCGTGCTAGATTTTGCTTCAACGATCCAGACCTGCGGCGGCAGGTTCCCTTGCCCATTCTGGATTAGAAGGAACTCAGCGATTCGAACGCCCGGCTGCGCTGAGTTGTGCAGGAGACTGTTCTCAATCTGGAAGCAGTGGGTCTCGGCGAAAGGGCCGAATGTCATCCCGGATTCGGCGATAGTGATCATTTGCTTCCGAGGGAGAAATTTACTTCCTGCTCATACAGACGGATCGACTCCGCGATGATCGCGTTTTCCGGCATCCCATCTTTCAAATCGGAGGATATCCATTGACCTCCATCAGCGGCGATAACGGGAATCGACATCCCTTTTTCTTGGGCAATCAGGAAGAGCTTTTTGACGACGAAGTAGGAATGACTTGCCAGAACAAATTGGATTCCGCAGTCAGCGAGCGCTGCGACGATATCGAGGAGCTTTGAAATAGCTGTCGGATGCAGTGCCGATTCAACTTCGTCGATGAAAACTATAGACTGTGGGTCGAGGTATCGATTGCTAAGTAAGGTATCAAGAATAGCGATTTTTTTCACTCCTTCCGCCGTCACGCCGAGTGGAAATCTATGTTTACCTTTTTTGAAGACCCATTTTCCGCTTCCGTCCGAGTCTTCGACTTTACCTCCGAGGATGTTTTCAAGATTTTCGCGAGACTTAGCAAACGCGTCGTAGTTACGACCGCCTTTCCCAGCTTGCCGCAAAGCCCGAGCAAGATCGAGGTAGGTGTCGTCGAATCCAAAAACTTTATCGACCTCGCGCGATTTCAAGATGATGTCATGCAACGAAAGCACTTCTTTGGCCGGAAGGAAAATGGAATTACTGGTGCGAGGCTGCACATGGTTTTCCAAAGAAAGAATCTGTTTCGCAGTGTCCTTTCCGAACGTGTAGCCAAAATGATTGCAATCAAACGACATTCGGAAATCCAATTGACCTTCGGCACCTTTGGTGACCAAGTCGCCGATCTTTTCGGCTTGAAAAGTCCATTGGAGTTTATCGACCAGGATTTCCGCCGCAGTGTGTTGCACATCTCCGCGTTTATATTCTTCCAGTGTTCTCATGGCGCTATAGAGCGCCTTAAGAAGAAAAGTCTTACCGCTGCCATTGCCGCCGATGACCAAATTGATCGACGCGAGTCTCTTCCAGTCTAGGGCAGTGAGAGGGCCAAAGTTTTTAAGTTTGATACTTGTGATCATAAATTATGAGTTCGTTTTACAGTTCGATTTAAGTTCTTACAAGGCTGGCATAGCATCCGACATGCTCAGCTCCCCGCTCAGCAGCTTCGGCAGCAGCGTGTCGCGCAGGGTGGCGAGGGTGCGGGATTGTTCGGTGTTGGCGGCGATTCGGGCGTCGATTGGTTCGAGTTGTTTGGCTATCTCGCTTTGTGCGTTTGGCGGCGGCAACTGGATGATCATCTTCTTCTGGTCCTGCAGGCTCACGTAAGGAGCCATGTCCGTCTGTGTGCTCACGGCGGTAACTTGCCGGGTGAAATCGGCGCTGCTCATCCAACGGTAGAGCACGTTCGGATTGAGCATGTCGCGGGCAATAGAGCGCCAAAAGCAGATCTGGGGTGAGTAAACGAAAGGTCCCGTCTTTGGCGACACTCGCGTAATTCGCCCGACAGTTCCTTTTGATGTGAAAGCGACGTCGTCCACTTTTCCAATCTTGTGGCCCGCAGCCGCAGTGCTACGAGCGCTCAAGACCTCTGCTCCAGCCAAATCCAAACCGTCTACTTTTAGGTTTCCCGCGCGAACAAACGGGAACCCATCATCCGAGAACTCGGAGTTCTTAGCGCGATAGCCATCGCCAATCAGCATCACCCTATCGTCGATCAATTGCTGGACGCTGCTTTCCTCGATGTCGTTTGCGTGGGCCTCAATCCAGTTGTCGAACAGCGCCCGCGCCATCGCTTCCAGCGTCGCGTTCATCCGCCGGTTCAACTCGATCTTGTCGTCCAGCGCCCCAAGCACCGCCGCAATGGCTTTTTGATCGGCGAGCGGTGGGACTGTCATTGGCATCTTTGCCAGTTCGCGAAAGTAGATACGAACTCGAACCGAGCCGACGCCCGCCGCAGTGGCCCATTGCCTCCACTCTGGGCCTTTAATGGCGTAGCCAAGAAACGCAGGGTCGAGTGCATCAGGCTTGCAGCCGAAAACAACGTAGTCAGGGCTAACTAGTCCAACTGCATGTTTGTCAGTGCAGGCCGCAATTGAGCCGATGTTCAGACGCATCGGGTTGTAAGCAAACATTCCGGGGCGCAAGACCTTGTAGCGGCTTAAATCCTTTGAGGTGTATTTTGCGTCTGGGGTGAGTCCATCAGTGCGATCTACTCCATACACTCGAAGACCCGTCTCAGGCACGTCTGAGGCGCGGACCTTGCTTTCGAAAGCAAGGTCGCCAAGCGAGGCGGGTTCCATTGTGTCGAGGTTAGACATCGTAGCCGATGGAGTTCAGTGCTTCACGAACCTTCACATCAAGTTCGGTGGCGGCTTTGCGTTGGGCAGAAAGCTCGGAAACAAGAGCCTCCATTTTCTCTTCAAATGGAACTTCATCGACTTCGAGTTCCTCAGCACCGACGTAGGGCCCCGGGGTGAGTTTGTATTCGTGGCGTGCGATTTCCTCAGTTGTAACCGAGGCGCAAAAACCTGGAACATCGGCATACGGTTTCGCTCCTTCTTTACCGCACCAACTCTGATATGTGCCGACGATGCGGCCGATATCTTCGTCAGAAAGAACGCGGTATTTTCGATCTTCAATATGCCCAAGCGTGCGGGCATCGATAAATAGCGTTTTTTTGCGCCGATCATGCATCTTTGCGGGCCGCTTATTTTTCGCCAAGAACCACAGGCACACTGCAATCGGCGTAGTGTAGAAGAGCTGGCCGGGTAGAGTGACCATGCAGTCCACGAGGTCGGCCTCGATGAGGGCGCGGCGGATGTCGCCTTCGCCGGACTGGTTGGAGGACATGCTGCCATTGGCGAGGACGAAGCCGGCCATGCCCTGTGGCGCGAGGTGATGGATGAAGTGCTGCACCCAGGCGAAGTTGGCGTTGCCCTTGGGCGGGACGCCGAACTGCCAGCGCACGTCGTCGTCCTTGCGGAACCAGTCGGAGTCGTTGAAGGGCGGGTTGGCGAGGACGTAGTCGGCGCGGAGGTCG
>JARWZU010000029.1 GCA_029866215.1 Akkermansiaceae bacterium | reverse complement strand
CGTTCGGCCAACTATCAGCACCACTCGCCATGCGGAACATCCTCACTGCGGTCCTTTTGCTGAGTAGCCACGTCTTTGGTGGCGAGTGGGTCGTCACGAAGGGCGGACTATCACCCGACAAGAAACTTGCTGTCGCGGTATTTCCCCAGAAGACGGAGTTTATTGATGAGGCAGATGACAGCGTTCTCCTCATCGACCAGACCACCGGCCGCAGGATTGGCCCACTTGAAGAAGTTTCTTCCTCAGGCGGCACTTGGGGCAGCACGACCACGAACGTTCATTGTGTGTGGTCGCCAGATAGCACGATACTCATCGTGAACTTCCGCACCGGACGACTGATGCACTCGTCACAGATTTATCGGATTCGCGATCGCAGAGCCATTCCCTTGTCGTTACCTGCCGCCACAACCCACCCCAAGGGTAAGCTTTTGGAGGGGCTTCAGAGCACGGCAAACCCTGGTTCGGAGATCACTCTCACGAAGGACGGTAGGATTCTGAGACGCGCTTGGGGCTATGTTCCAGACTGGAACCTCGACTACTCAAAGCATGGTTTGAGCGGATTTGAGGGAGAGCTTCTATTCGATTATCGTTTTGACCTGCGGGGACAGCTCCAGCTTCACGACATCACCGTTCCAGCAGCACCATGAATAGCCGCCATCCACACCCAAGGCCGAACAAAACGGATGCAGGCAACGGCTCGAAGGCTATCTGTCGTGTCAGCAACGCCTTCCGCTCGCCGTCGCCTGATCCGAAACGTTCGTTGGAAATTTGAAGACATGCCACTGAATCCGACAATATCGCAGACCTGGAGCGGCAACAGAGTTTCCCTGGCTCGCCAGACATCGCAGATATTGACCGAACTCGAAGAGCAGTTCGGGCCGATGGATCGTAGTTTTTTGTTCATTGGGTGGGAGTTTGACGGGGAGCATCCTATGATTTTTCACGCTGACTCAGGCAACAAGCATGTCCTGATGAGACTGAGCCTGAAGGCCAGCGAATATTGGAACACAGCCGTTCACGAATTGGCCCACGAATGCGTGCATTTGCTTCATCCGGTGGTCGGGACCGCGAACAACTTTGAGGAGGGATTGGCGACTTGGTATGCAGATTACTTTTACCGGAAGGTGGTTGGTCTGGACCCCGGCGGTATCTCGGAAGCGTATGCGGGAGCGCATGACGCATTTTTGGAGTTTCTTGAGCATGCCGAGGATGGTTCATTTGTCATCCGAGAGTTGAGGAAGAAGAGTCTCGCCTTTTCGGACATCACAGCTTTCGACCTTCTGAGATTCGTCCCTACCCTGAGTCCTATCACGGCTGATTTCTTGGTCCGTAAGTGGGATTCCAGCCGCCCCAACAAAGCAACCTGAAGAAGATGAAGAAAACGAACAAGACGGTAGTGGCAACGGCTGGCAACGTCCTTCTTTCGCTTCGCTCTGCCCGTCCTTTTCCCGCCGTGCCACACCTTTGACGTTCTGCAAGAAACGAAAATATATGACCGCACAGAGATTCACTCAGGCACTTACCGCGCTATTTGCAGCCGTGATATTTGGGCTGTGCGTGGTGTCTGCCGAAGACACACCGGCGCCGATAAGCGACAAGGAAGGGGTCGGGGTATGGTCAACGCGCTACGGCGGATCGGACGTTTATATTTTTATCAATGAAGACAGAACAGCTTACCTAGTTTGGCTAATGAAGGGAGGCCACCAAATCATGGATGCTAAGTGGGTTCCCGCAATAGGCGGAATGATCGTCTATGGCCCAATTCGCTTTCGTTTTTGGCTTGAGAAGCAAAACGGAGGAACAATAGCAAAGGTTGAGATGGAACAATTACCCTTGGATATGCTTGGAGAAGGGATCAGAACTTTCCCGTCTGCGTTATACATGAAGAAAGAGCGAAATTGGGAACTCAAAGGTCCATTTTTCGAGGAGTTTGCCAAACGACCCGTTCCAGATGCCTGGAACGCCGAGAAAGCACCTTTAGATTTTGACCAGCGAGCACGAAAACCGAGACTACCCGAATAGTCGAAATACAAAAGAAGCAGAACAAGTCGAGACACAGCAACCCCTATCAGCCGCCCTGTTTACATGCTTTTCCGTAGTTTCAACCTCAACCCCGTGATCGACACGCGCCCCCGCTGATAGGGTTGCGTGCTCTTTGACGTTCGGCCAAATAATCATATGCACATATTAGGCGCTCTCATTTCACTTCTGCTTCTCGCGGCCTGCGAGTCAGGCTCGACACAAAAGCCTGGGTCATCAAGCGATGAGCAGACCAAGAAGACTGTGGTATTCAAGGTTCCTGATGATGCGATCGCTTTACTTTGGCAAAGAAGTTTTCCAGAGGAACATCGCAAGCTTGTTGAGCGAGCAAGAGATCATGACCCTTTTGGGAATGCGAGTGGAATACCGGAAGACCAGCTAACACCTAGCACATTTGGTTTAGTCGGCTGGCAGCGGGGTTTGATTCCAGAAGTCTTTAACCAACTTGGACATCCGCTGCAAGATGGTGCTAAGGCCGCTTTGGATGCTAGGGGTATTTTAGAGGTTACTCATTCCATTTCAGCACTTAATGCACTCAAGGCACGATTCCCTGAGATATTACAAATCCAAGCCGAACAAGACGTGCATGGCAACACCCACTAGCCCCTCTGTTATCGATGCTTTCACCCAATTTCAATCCCAACCCCACGATCACCGTTGGCCCTCGCTAGTGGGTGTGCCATCACTTTGGCGTTCGTCTCAGAAATGACCCATGAATCGACGCGCCATCCTGATTGTTTCTCTTCTTCTCGCGGCAAGTGCATCCATTCTTCTGGTCATTCGCGGCGACTCCACGCCACATGTTGCATGGGAACATCAACTGCCGGAGACGGAATACGTCCATTGTCTCGCCACCCACGAAGACAGCCAGCGCCCATTCTTGGTTGCCGGAATTCAGAAGAATAATTACGGCAGTCGCAACTACGACAATTACATAGTTTGTTTTGACCTCGGAACCGGGGACGAGATTTGGAGACGCCATGAATCTATAGCAGGGAATCTGCGAGGCGGGAAGCGTCCTACTTCGATCGAATTTGATTCCTTCGGCGACCTGATCGTTGGATGGGACTACTTTGCTGTCGGGGAGGGCGACTATGAAGTAGTCTCCAAGCTGTCAGCCAAAGATGGAGCCCTTATATGGAATTGGACAGCTTTGTCGGAAGGCTCCCGCCCTCTTGGTAACGGCTATTCTCATGGCGCATTGATCTTCTGTGACGGCTCCGATATTTTGGTCAAGACTACTCGCTCCGTTGGCACTGTCAGTGGCAGTTCCGCCATGCAGGAATTCTATTTCGTTATCGATTCGAGCACAGGCAAGGCAGTTGCCAGCTCTACTTCATCGACCGCGACGGCAGAAGCGCGATGGCGTTCCAAAGCGAATTCACTCGCGTTTATTGCGGCTGACGGCAGCGAGTTCACTTGGGGTCGGCATGAATATGAGCACACAGAGACGAAGTGGTTTAAGTGGCACAAGGAAGAGGGAATCTGGATGCCGGAATCTCATTGGGAACGACGCGAAAGGGTTCAAGTAACGCGAACTCCGTCCCACAAATCCGATCCCTCGGAGCAGTTCTTTTTTGGTGCGGAGCATGAACGGGTTTTGTTTCTGATTTATAGAGACGGTGCGCCGATTCCTTCTGCCGCCCTCCTAGCCGATATGAGCGGAGATGCTGAGTCTCGCAAATGGAGGCTTGTCAGCTTAGTGGACGGTCGCAAGCTTGGACGCAAGTTAGCACAAGGAGTTGGTATATCCCACAATTATGATGGCCCCACGAGGCTCACCAAAGCCGGATCAGCTATCATCAGCGGGTCTTTGCTTCATGACCAGAGTCCTCAGAAGATCACCGTTTGGAAGCAACCATGAAGAACCAAAGAAGACGAACAAGTCGCGTCATGCAATCCCTACCAGCCGCCCTGTTTAGATGATTATTTATGATTACAATTTTAACCCCGTGATCGACGTGCGCCGCCGCTGGTAGGGGTGCATGCGCTTTTACGTTCGGCATAAGATGAAGCGGTTCCTCGTTTTACTAAGCGCGATCGGAATCGTCTGCCTTTCCGGTTGTGCGCGCCACGCAGTCAGCGTGAAAGACGTCACCAAAAACGAGACGATCATTTTAAAGAAGCAGTCGGGCCAAGGGGGAATTGTCGGCATCTCGATCGCAGTCAGTGGTTCGATAGCTGGAAAAGGAGAACTCCAGTTGATCCTGAATGGTGCGGTCTACAAAAAGGAAACAGTCAGCGGAGCGGTGAGTTTTGAGTGGGGTAGGGATTGGTATGCAGACCAAGCAGAAGTGCGCTATCTTGCTGGCACCGCATCTAGTGGTTCACTCACGCTTAAGTATGAATTCCGCGACCTCTAAAGTGCCGAACCAACCGGACCATCCAACCTCGCTGCGCTCGGAAGCTGTCCTGAAGCGTTAGCTGAAGAAAATGACTGTGACCCGCATCGGATTTCTCATGATCGCATCGCTGCTTTTCTGCGGGTGCGGCGACACGGTTACCAGCCGATACGAGACCAGAGCGGACGCCGAAGCCGACAGACTCTTTCAGCGAGGATGGCTTCCCAGCATCATCCCGCAATCGACCTGCGACATTACGAGCAAGAATGATTTGGACATTAACGTGTCGGAGGGAGAGTTTACCTTCTTACCCGACCACGCCAAAGATTTCACGGATCACCTACGGAGAATGGATGCATCGGAAGTGTCGGGGACTGATTCGGTGCGTTTCATGGAGCGTGGCTATTGGCCGCACGCCTATCGAAATGAAGATTCATGGTGGACGTTTTTCGTGAACTCCAAGAAGGGACATTGCGAATACCGGATGGGGCTCTCACAAACAACCAACAGCGAACAAGTCAGTGGTGGCAACGGCGGATAACGTCGCTAGTTCGCTTCGCTCTGGACGCCTTTATCCCGCCGTGCCACACTTCAAACGTTCGGTAAGAAATGAAAATCAAAAAATACATTCTTTCAGTTATTCTGAGTCTCATTATAGGAGCTATAGTTGGCGGTATTATCGTCGGACGCTACACGTCTCGCGTTTCGAATACTGACGTCGTTTCTTGGGATGTTGATCGAGTTTTGCACCTTATGTGGCTTACACAAGGGAAGACCGATGATGTCATCGATGTTAATATGAAGGTATTAGAAGGATCGATCACGAAAGTGGATTACCATTCTGAATATCCGGGGACGAATAAGCAATCGGCATTAATGGCCGACTGGATCGAAAAGATTTATTCCACTTCTGGTAGGGCTATGCCAGAACATGTTTCCCTCTGGATTCGTAAGCACAAGCTTTAGAACAAAGGAACAAACCGAACAACTCATGGATGTCAACCGCCCATAATCAACTCAATTTCATTTCATTCTCACCGCAATGACGCGGTGACATCACATCAAACGTTCGGTAAAACAAATGCCACGCATTCTCCGCTACTGCCTGATTATTTCGATGACACTGATTATTGTCGTCGTGGTCGCGATTTTCGGGAGATTTCCCTCATCCGGAATCCCAGACGACACAGTCAGAATTTCCGTGAGCCGCAACACAAGTAATAGCCCAATTTTCTCACTGACTGCCGCAGATGAATTGCAAGCCTTGAAGGAATCGGCAGGAACCATATGGCATGGCATCGGATACAACTCCCTGGATGGCCCTGACCAATATTGGATGACATTGACGAAGCGTGATGGCCATTCTCAATCATTCTGGATCACACCGACCGAATGGTCTGATCATGGCAAAGCGCCCAAGGGATTCTTCGAGCTTCTAAGTAAAATGGGCACCGAACAAGTCGGCACATCCAACGGCGGGTAAAGCTCCAGTTTGAATTCGGGCTTTCCTCCCCGCCGTGGATGGCCTATTCGTTC
>JARWZU010000015.1 GCA_029866215.1 Akkermansiaceae bacterium | reverse complement strand
GTCGGAGGTCGGAGGTCGGAGGTCGGAGGTCGGAGGTCGGAGGTCGGAGGTCGGAGGTCGGAGGTCGGAATTTGCTTACTTCTATCAGACGGGGTGGGACAAATAGGGGGATACGCTCAAAAAATCTGAAAAAAGTTTCACCTTTGGATAATTTTAGACCCTGTGTCCTTTGATCGTTCACTTTTGAGCAGCTGCCTCAAGGAAAATTCTAACTTTCCTGAGTGGATCTGGGGTTGGATCTGGCTGGGGATTTCTCGCTTCCGCGAGGTGGTCTCAGGGATAGCTCGGGCGGCAGATGGGGCCGGTGCGACGCAGGCGGGGCTTGCGGAGGCCTCAATGGCGGTTACGAAGGCTTGAGTGTCGATTACGGAGGTGGTGGTCCAAAAATCTAGTTTGCCTCAGGTGGCTGAATCGTTAGCCGGAGGTGAAATGATTGCCCATGGAGAGTTGATTCCAAGGTCTTGTGAGGAATCTAATAGGTAAGAGATTTTACGTTGCGTAAGGCGCATGGTTTATCCCTGCAGCCGACTTTTCTCTTGTCAGGGTGAGGGGCGATCCCTCAGTGTTTTGCTGTTCGTATGATTACCCGTTTGTTTTCAGCTGCTCTTCGTGGGGTCGATGCTCGAGAAGTCGAGGTCGAGGTCAATGCCCGTGGGGCGGACAAGCCGATCGTGATCATTGTCGGGCTTCCTGATGCTGCTGTTCGGGAGTCATCGCAGCGGGTGATCTCGGCCATCGTCGCATCGGCGCTCAATCTGAATGACGGGGTCAAAACGGTGAACCTCGCGCCGGCGGATTTGAAGAAGGAGGGACCCTCATTCGACCTGCCGATCGCCTTGGCCATGATCGCCGCGAGCGGAACGAAGCCGTTTGATGCGGAAGATTGCTGTGTGGTCGGCGAACTGGGTTTGGATGGAGCGGTGAGGCCGGTCAAGGGGGTGTTGGCGATCGCCTTGGAAGCCAAGCGGAGCGGTCGGACCCGCGTGCTGGTGCCGGAAGCGAATGCGCCCGAAGCGGCGGTGATCGATGGAATTCAGGTGTTTCCGATTCGGAATCTGAAGCAGGCATGGGACTTTCTCGACGGGGAATTGGTCATCCCGCCCTACGACCTCGACCGCCGGGCCTTCTTCACTTCGCAGCGGACCTACGAGGTGGACTTCGACGAAGTCAGGGGCCAGCACCACGTGAAGCGCGCGCTTGAGGTGGCTGCAGCCGGTGGACACAACCTGCTGATGGTCGGGCCGCCGGGTACCGGGAAATCGATGCTGGCGAAACGCATTCCCACAATCATGCCCGACATGAGCGAGGAAGATGCCATCGAAACCACCAAGATCCACTCGATCACCGGTCTCTTAGACTCGAAGGTTTCATTTCTAACGACTCGGCCATTTCGTGCCCCGCACCATACGATTTCGGATGCCGGCCTGCTCGGCGGTGGCTCGAACCCTGGGCCGGGTGAAGTTTCGCTCGCGCATCACGGAGTGCTTTTTCTCGATGAACTCCCCGAGTTCCGGCGGCAGACCTTGGAAGTCATGCGGCAGCCCTTGGAAGACGGCCACGTGACGATTTCCCGAGCTGCTGGATCACTGACATTTCCCGCCCGCTTCATGTTGGTGGCGGCGATGAATCCCTGCCCGTGCGGGTATTATGGCGATTTGAAACGAGAATGCCGCTGCTCGACGCGGCAGATCGAAACGTATCGGCAACGGATCAGCGGGCCGTTGTTGGATCGCGTCGATCTCCATGTGGAGGTGCCCTTGGTCGACTTCCGTGAACTATCGGCCAATGTCCATTCGGGCGAGAAATCGGAATCCATCCGGCAGCGGGTGATCACCGCGCGCGGCATTCAGAGCGAGCGATTCCGGAAGTCCTCGCACTCGACGAATTCGACCATGGGCTCGCGGCAGGTGCGCCAGCATTGCCAGCTCGATGCCGAGGGGAGCGGCTACTTGGAGCGCGCGATGGAGGAGATGAATTTCTCAGCACGGGCACACGATCGAATCCTCAAGGTAGCACGGACGCTGGCAGATTTGGGTGGCTCGTCAGACATCCGGCCGAATGATGTCCTTGAGGCGATCCAGTACCGCTCGCTGGATCGGAAGTTGTTTTCGTGAGATTGATGGAATTTGGCCGTCGAGAAAGTTCACCATATCACGGCGGTCGAACCAAGAGCGGTGCGGTTACCATTGGCCGCGAGGGTCGAGCATGCGCTCAATGACGTGTGTTTTGAGGACTTTGAAACAAGGCGTGCCTTTTTGGGGTTTAGGCACTCGTCATCAAGCGTCCATTTGGGCTAAACCTAGCGACCCAGTTATTTCCTTGCGGGAACTGATTCCCGAGTCCAGTTGCAGCCGTTTGGAAATTGGTGTCGTATCAGAAGTTACGGATGTCGTACTTTTTAAACATGGAGCCCATGACCATGCACGAAGCCAGCCCACGCGATCTTTTCGAAATTCAAATCAGTTGCGACCGTGACCTCGGGCGAGCCCGCCAATTTCTCGCAAATCTGCAAAGGCTCAGTGCTCATGAGTGATCCCACGATTCATTCTCTTTCCAACCGGGTGCTCGCGGGCAAGGTGATGTCGCGTCTGCGGCCCTATCGCGGGCGGCTCATTGTTTCGATCAGCCTCCTGATCTTTGCGGTGCCTTTTGTGAATTTCCATCCGCTGGTCTGGGGATATGTGGCGGATCACCTCGTGGGGAAAACCCTCACTCCGGAAATTCTCGGGATGTGGCTCACCATTATGTTCGCCACCTACCTCATCGGTGCCGGGGCGAACGCGGTGCATTCCTACCTGATGGAGAAAACGGGACAGTCGATCGTCCGCGACCTGCGTTGCGAGCTTTTCGCGAAGTTCGAGGCCCAGTCGCTCGCCTACCACCGCGACACCAGTACCGGCGAACTCGTCACCCGGATCACCAGCGATGTGGACGCGATGGAACAGTCGGTGCTCCAAGGGCTCACAGGTTTACTAGAGGAAATTGTGACGTTCATCATGGTGGCCGGGATGGTCCTGTGGATCAGCCCGGTGGTCGGTGCGGCTTCGATCCTGCCGCTGGCTTTTGCCTTCATTTTCATCCGCAAATACAACATCCGCGTCAAAAGCATTTACGAGGGGGTGAGGAAAAAACTCGGTCACATCGGGTCCTTCGTGCAGGACCGACTGGCGGGCATTCAAGTGACCCAGTCTTTCGCCCGCGAGACTGCCGAGAAAGCCACCTTCGACGAGCGCGCCGCCTTGTTTTACGAAGCGAGCGTGGGAGCGAGTAGGCTGCGCAACACCTACTTCCCCATCGTCTCCATCTTCGGTTTCATCAACAACATCATCATGCTCGGCCTTGGCGCGTGGTTAATCATGCGGGGCAGCAATCTCTTCACCCTCGGAGCGCTCCTTGCCTATCGGGGCTTCTGGTGGCGATTGCAAAGCCCCATCCGCACGATTGCCCAGACCAGCGACATCCTGCAGCGGGCGAGGGCGGCGGCGCAGCGGGTCATCGAGCTGCTCGATATGCCGATTGCGGTGACAGAAACGCCCGCAGCGCTGCCGTGGCGCGAGCCCGAGGGCCAGATCGAGTTTCGTGAGGTGGAGTTCCATTACGTGATGGCCAAGCCGATCCTGCGTGGTGTTAGTTTTAGGATCGGCGCAGGCGAATTTGTGGCGATCGCGGGTAGCAGTGGCTCGGGAAAAAGCACGCTGTTGAATCTCGTGCCGCGTTTTTACGACGTCGTCGCTGGCAGCATCACCGTTGACGACCTCGATGTCCGGGAGTTGCGCTTTGCCGATCTGCGGGGAGCCATCGGCTATGTGGGACAGGAAAATTATCTCTTCGACGGCATCGTGAGCGACAACCTCCGCTACGGCAAACCCGATGCCACAACAGAAGAGATCGAAGCCGCCGCCCGCGCCGCCAATGCTCACGATTTCATCCTCGACCTGCCGCAGGGCTACGAGACGCGGGTCGGCCAGAACGGCGTAAAACTCTCTGGCGGCCAGCGCCAACGTCTCAGCCTCGCCCGCGCTTTCGTGACTCAACCCAAGATCCTGCTCCTCGACGAGCCTACCGCCAGCGTCGAGCCCGAGAGCGAGTCGCTCATTCACGATTCCATTCTCAAACGGACTCGCGAAGGCGTGGGCACCACCGTCCTCGTCACCCACCGCATCGACCTGCTGCGGCAGGCCCCGCGGATCTTGTTTCTCGACGCGGGAAAACTCACCGGCGACGGCACCCACGACCAACTCGTCGCCACTTGCCCCGAGTATGCCGATGCGTATCACCGCTGGGAGGTGGAGGAAAAAAGCTTGGGTTGATCGATCTTGAGCTTAAAGCCCCATCGCTTCTCCGAACGCAGTTTATCCTTGGTTCGATTCCATGCTCCGCTTGATTGCCTCGGCCGCTGCCAGACCGGTCTGCATGGCGAGTGGCACCCGCCCACGGCCATGCAAGGCATCCCCAGCAAAATAGAGGCCATGCGCTTGCCCGGCTTTGAGAGCGTCCCCATCCACGCCTTTTGCAGGATGGGCCATCATCCAACACTGACTGTCCCACCAGTCCGGGGGACGAAAATCACTTCCCAACAGCGATTCCACCTCGCGGGTGACCGACTCCAGAAGTGCTTGCCGATCGCCATCGATCCGCTGATCCGACCACGCTGGAGACATCTGAACCACAAGAGCGCCCTGCCCTTTCGGAAGATGCCCCGGTTTGTCTTCTTCAAAACTCAACCAAGCCACCGCACAACCGGAATCCGTGCTCAACAGCGCGTGAAAAGGCTGTGATCTGGCCAAGGCCTGCTGGTAGCCGAGGATGAACGAAAACTGACGATGGTAGCGTGAATCAGCCAGGACGCTTGCGAGACCCGCTTTTAGAGATGCCTCCATCGTGCTGGCCTGAATGATTTCCAGACTCTGTGGCGCAGGGGCCGTAAGGACGACCCGGTCAAACGCGCCCGCATCATTTCCCTTTCCATCCACCAGAGTCCAACGCTTGCCATGCTGCTCAAATCGGCTGATGCAAGTTTGTTGGCGCACTTCCACGCCAGAGCTTTGGACCAGCAACCGGCCCAACTGGCTGATGCCATTCCGATAGGTATACTTTGCCTCCGCGTTCTGCTTCGGGTCCCCCGGCGTCAACCGACATGACGCGTCAAAGGTCCAGACATCGCCCGGGATTTCGACCAAGTCGGTGGTCGGCAATTCGTGACGAATCAGTTTTTCAATCACTGGGTTGTCCAAGCGGAAGAAATTCGCCCCGTAGTCGAACGTCACGTCACCCCTCCGGCGTGATGCCGCCCGACCTGAGAGGCTCAGGCTCTTTTCGAAAACCACCGGGGCAAAACCCTGCCTCGCTAGCGACCGGGCAGCCGTCAACCCTGCCACGCCAGCCCCTACAATCGCGATCTCTTCCATGGCGCAAGCATTTGCCAGATCCTCGCAACCGCAAGTCCCAAGATGCAACCTACGGAACTCCGCGAGTGCCGAGGAGGGGTGAACCCATGTATCCTGTGGATGAGGGTTTGTCAGGTTGTGGCGGTGCCTTAGAATGGGGCATGGAGCAACGGCATTTTGACGATGTGGTGATCGGCGGCGCTGAAGATGACCTCGTCCGAGGGCGCGGCGTTCAGGGATAGGTGGCGACGGTTTGGCGGGCGTTTTCGAAGGTCTCTGCGGCCAACCGCGCGAGGCGGTGGGAAGTTTCGCCAGGTGCTTGGCATCTGACAAACTAAGGACCTTTGCTGATACTTGCCTTTTTTCAGCTCTTGGGTCAGGTTTTGAGCTCAGTGCCAGCATTATCTCGCAAACAAGTTCTTCGCAGCACGCAAACAACCTAAAACATTCCATCGTTGATGATCACGAAACATGTCCTAATTCTTGGCGGTGGCTTTGCCGGTCTCCAGTGTGCGAAACGCCTCCGGAGCGAAAAAATCCGCGTCACGCTCGTGGATCGCTGGAACCACCATCTTTTCCAGCCACTCCTCTATCAAGTCGCCTCGGGCGGGCTGGCAATGGCGGAAATCGCCCAACCGCTGCGCAGTATCCTCTCGCACCAGAAAAACGTGACCACGATCATGGATGATGTGGTTCACATCGACCTCCCGGCGAAGCAGGTGCAACTCAAAGATCGTGTGCTCGATTATGATTATCTCGTCATCGCTTTGGGTGCCAAAACCAGCTTCTTTGGTCATGATGACTGGGCGCAGCACACGCTGGGTCTCAAAAGCCTCGATGACGCGATGGCCATCCGTAAAAAGGTGCTTCTTGCGTTTGAGAGGGCCGAATCCGCCGCCGATCCTGCGGAAGTCGAAAAACTACTCACCATGGTCGTCGTGGGTGGCGGGCCCACTGGCGTGGAAATGGCCGGTTCACTTGCGGAACTGTCTCGGGTCGTTCTTAAAGACGACTTTCGCCGAATTGACCCCGCTCAGACGAAAGTCCATCTCATCGAGGCTGGGCCGAAACTACTGCCGATGTTTCCCGGTGGACTACCTGATTACACTCGGGAGCGATTGGAAGACATTGGCGTAACCGTGCATCTGAATTGTCCCGTGAGCGAGGTCGGCAAGGGCTACGTTATCGCCGGAGGTCAGCGCATCGACAGTGAAATTGTCATTTGGGGCGCAGGCGTTGAGGCCAGCGAAGTGACGCGAACGCTCGCCGGCATTCCGCTGGACCGTGGAGGCCGCATTGAGGTCCGTCCAGATCTTAGCCTGCCCGGATTTCCTGAGGTTTTCGCCGCTGGCGACATTGCGGCCTTGACGGACAAGAACGGAGTCAAAGTGCCGGGGGTTTCTCCCGCAGCGATCCAGATGGGTGATTTTATCGCTCAGTTGCTCCAAAACGAACCCACCGGCAGCGGTCGCCCCGCTTTCGGATATTGGGACAAGGGCAGCATGGCTACCATTGGGCGCAGCGCCGCCGTCGTCAGTTTTGGCGGCTTCCGGATGCGCGGATTCATCGCGTGGCTAATGTGGCTACTCGTTCATTTGGTTTTTCTCATGAACATGCGCAACCGTATTTCAGTTTTCTTGCACTGGGCGTGGTCCTACTTCACTTGGCAGCGTGGCGCACGAGTCATCCAGTCGTCGCGCAATTCTTGATTGTGTAGCATCCTCCTACGTTCATCGAACGCGGCAACAGGATCATTTCCTGCTATGCGATCGGAATTCCCGCCATTGCCTCCGGTGAACGGGCAATAGGTAATTTTCGCATTCAAATTTTCGTGCGGTCGGAAGTGATCATAGTGGTACGTTCTATTTCCCCGCTTTCCGGTCCGATCGAATGAATGTTTCGGAAATTTCTGGTAGCAAAGCCCTTGAAGCCGCTAAATCCACCTTTTAAAAAACGGGTGGCAATTCAGAATATCTCCCTAGATTCATGAGAAATGTATAAGTAGCCCATGATTAATTTCGAACTCAAAAGACTCCTCCGAAGTCTCGACGACTGTGATGTGCGTTATCTTCTAGCAGACGGTTTCGAACACAAGCCAAGTGGCGACCTCAAACTCAGTAAAAATATTGATTTCTGGCTCAAGCCGTCTTTCGAGAATGCCCGCCGCCTTATCCGTGCTTTGAAAATTTTCGGAACTCCGATGCATGGAATCCAGCCTGAAAAACTCGCTAGCTCCGAGACCCAATTCACTCTTCGTTGTCTTCCTTATCAGCTCGAATTCTACACTCACATCCCTGGTCTGGAGTTTGATCAGTCATTTGAACTCCGCGAGGTTTACCGTGAAGCAAACTTGTTCGTAAAACTCCTTTGCCGAGCGGATCTTGCTTCCGCAAGGGCGAGCCTCAGTCGCCCGCCAGACGACTCGGATCCCGACTTGATTGACTGACTGCGAGAGTGGCTGCGCCGGATCAGTGCTACCAAGGCAGGATGCCGTCTTCACCGATAAACGTCCCGCTTGGCGACCCTGCTGGGAGAGTCGCTGCCTGAAAAATCACCTTAGCACCTTCGCTGGCGCTGCGCGGCGCATCGTCGCCGCCCATGTCCGTTCGGCACCACCCGGGCGAAATCGCATTGATGATCAGTGGCGTCGCAGCAAATTGCTTGGCCAGGCAGACGGTGGCCATGTTCAGTGCAGCCTTGGAGGTCTGATAAGCGAGGAAGCTTTTTTCTGCCAATGGCGCGTCACTTCCCGCACATCTGCCGAAAGACCCAAGCTTGGAGGAAACCATGACCACGCGTGGCTGCAGAGCCTTGAGCAGGTGACTGGAGAGTGCCAGCGTCAGAGCCACCGCTCCGGTGACATTGGTATGCAAAGCAAGGGATAGTCCATCCACCGGATCACCATCACGCGGGAAAATCCCAGCATTGTTGACCAACACATCGATTTGTATGCCAGCAGCTTCCAACTGCTCGGGAGTGCTTTGAATCTGGCTTGAGGACGTCATATCGAGTTCAAGAATACTGCTTTTTGTGCCCTCGGGGTCGAGTGAGCGGCGCACATTCTCAAGTGCGGCCAACGAGCGCCCGGCGAAAACGACTCGGTAGCCGTTTTCCAAAAATAGCCGCGCGGCTTCGAGGCCTAGCCCGCGATTGGCTCCAGTAATCAATGCTGTTTTTTCCATGAAGGTGAGGTGATTTTTTCTCTGGCTAATTTTCGTCAAGAGACTGCTATCACGAGGGCAGCAAACACGCAGTAATTTTGCGTGCTTCTTAAACATCGAGGGTACTTGGCACCAATCCTGAGCGGTGAAGGTCCCTTCACCGTATTCGCTCCCACAGGCGAAGCATTCGCGACATTACCTGCCGGGACATGCGAGCCACAGTTGCTGCCAGAGAACAAGGAAAAGCTAGCGGGCATTTTCACCTACCAGGTGGTGGCGGGCAAAACTGTCAATGGCGGTGAAATCACTATCAAACTGGTGATACGTCTAGCGTGATCCTCCGATTTGCAAGAAGACAGGGGTGCTGCTGCAGTTTGTAGCAGGGCATTTGTTTTTGGTGCGAGTAACCTTTAGGAAATCAGCCTCGACAATCATTTCTTTTGCGCTACAAAAATGTCTATTGACTTCGCCATGTTTCATAAAATCGATTATCCCTTTCTGATTGGTGCGTTTGTGAGCTTCGTCACGAGCGTCTCACTTTGGTTTCTTGTAAGTCATGACTACGGTCTCTTCGTGGGCATCTGGGTGCCCAGTATCCTAAGCCTCTGGGTGGGAGTAAGAGTCGTCATTCTTTCGGCTGGAATTCAAACTCGGAAACGTTCCTGAAATATGTCCATCGCCTTTGCCGTTTTCGCAATTGGAGTTGCCGTTACCTTTGTGATTGCCAAGGGGATGATGCAGGCAAATGAATTCGCCAAAAGCGAATCGGAAAAACTGGATCGTTTCGATCAAGATAAAAAAGGAGATTAGCCGCTCGCTCACATCATTGGCATGGCGGGCATCCGCATTATTTGGCCAGGTAGAGCCGGCCTTCACCAGCGACGCCAGTTTCTCCTTGGCCTCCGGCGTCACCGAAGACATCGGCAGTTGCTGAGGACACGCCGCCCTTGGCATCGCCTTTGCGACCAAATACTGGACCCATAGAAGGCTGGCGGAGGGCCAAGGCCACACTTTGGCCGATCTTTTTCAGTCCTTGGGCAAAGCCTATCGAGACCGTGTTTTTTCCCTCACCGGCCAGGGTGGGCGTGATGGTTGGCGATGATGCAACTTCGCAGATTTGAACCAAGTGTAACGCCAAACCGTTTTCGTCAGTGGGGCGGCCTTGCAAAGGCTGAATTTTTTGAGGTTGTTCGATGAAATGCAAGAAGCGAGAGGTCCCTCGCTGACCCGTAAGAAAACAAAAATTAAAAATTTGTGGAATTTTCAATTTCCGGTGGGATCCACCGTGTTGTGAATGACGTGAAATTTGATCGCTTGATCAGGGGATTGGCAGATTCTCCAACCTTGATTGCCTACTTGGAGGCAAACTTTGCCGATGCCCATCTTCGAGACTTTCTGCTGAGTGAAGCCGAGGAAAGTCCCTATCCTCTTCGTCAATGGCTGGAGGCTCTCCACCTGTTTGATCAGTGGCTGGACACTCGCAGGCTGTCTCTACCCATTGAGAATCAAATCGCCTATGTCGCTTGTTCAAGCGAAGGCGGATCAGCCTATGCCACACTGACCCAACTTCCTGCACAAGTGGAAGAAATGCTCGAAATGTTCGGCTGCGATGAAGCAGCCCCAAAATCACCCCCAATTTTACCCCCTTCAGCCTCCTCATAACAACTCTCTCGCTCCCGCTGCACCGGCGTGCAATTTAAGCGGTACCGAAAATCCGGCACAAAACGGATTGAAGAAAGCTCCTTACCGTCCACCACCCGAAGGACGCTTATGCCGCCATCTTGGCAAATTCGGCGTCGTTTATTTCCCTCGGCTACGCGATCGAATCCTCAAGGTAGCACGGACGCAGGCAGATTTGGGTGGCTCGTCAGATATTCGGCCGAATGATGTCCTGGAGGCGATCCAGTACCGCTCGCTGGATCGGAAGCTTTTCAGCTAAGACGTGCGGCAGGAATGATGGAATCTCATGGTTTTCCCAACCCATCAACATATCCAGATATGACGATTTGATTCTTGAATTGGTGCTTCATGTGGCTAAGGTCTGGGCATGCCACAGCCCGACTTAACCGATGAAATCCAACGCGCGCTCAAGGAGCGAATTTTCGTGCTCGATGGCGCGATGGGGACGACAATCCGGACCTACGGGCTAGGGGAGTCGGAGGCTCGCGGAGCAAGGTTTGCGGACAACGAGAAGGACCTGCTCAACAACGGCGATATCCTCTCGATCACACGGCCAGAGGTCATCGGCGACATCCACAAACGTTTCTACGAGGCGGGCTCGGACATTTGCGAGACCAACACCTTCTCTGCTACGGGCATCGCGCAGAGTGAGTTTTTTGTCGAGGATCCGCGCGAAAAAGGTGGCCGGAAAGACCCAGAGTTTTTCCAGAAAATCCTCGAGAACGCATTCCTCAATGATCTTGCGTGGGAGATGAATGTCGAGTCATCGCGCCTCTGCCGCAAGTGGGCCGACGACATTGGCACCGATACCGGGCGTAAGCGTTACGTCGCCGGAGCGATTGGGCCGCTGACGGTTTCTCTCACCAATTCTCCGGATGCAAACGATTCTGGCTTCCGCGTGGTGACCTTCGATCAAGTCCTTGCAGCCTACAAGCATCAGGTCCGGGGCCTCATCGAAGGTGGCTGCGACATTCTCATGGTCGAGACGATCTTTGACTCGCTCAATGCGAAGGCGGCGGTGGTGGCGATCCAGGAAGTTTTCGCGGATGACGGGTGTCACCTTCCCGTGATCATTTCTGCGGCGGTCGGCCTTGGTGGCGAAACGATGATTTCTGCGCAAAAAGTGGAGGCGTTGTGGAATGCATTTGCACACGCGAAACCGTTGGCGATCGGGCTAAATTGTTCACTCGGGCCGGACTTGATGCGCCCGCATCTGGAAGAGCTCTCGGCCTGTGCGGCGACCTGTGTTTCGTGTTATCCGAATGCGGGGCTCCCGAACCCGCTGGCGCCTACGGGCTTCGATCTTGAGCCAAAGCATATGCACGACTACATGGCGGAATTTGCCGAGGCGGGCTTGCTCAATCTAGCAGGTGGCTGCTGTGGCAATACACCCGAACACATCGCAGCGATTGCCAAGGCGGTCGCCAACTTCGCGCCACGAGAGGTCCCAGTCATTCAGTGAAGTGAGGCACTGCAACCCCAAAAACCTAGCGGGAAACGCAATCCATTTGAATCCATGAAAATCATTACTCACGCTCTCCGGCTTTCCGGCACTGAGGCCTACAACCACACTGCGGACAAGCGTTTCCTCATGATTGGTGAGCGCGCAAATGTCGCTGGGTCACCGCAGTTTGCGAAGCTCGTTCGCGCGGGCGACCTTGAGGCGGCGGTCGAAGTGGCACGGCAACAGGTTGGCAACGGTGCGAACGTCATCGACATTTGTTTCGACGACGGACTGATCGATGGCAAGGCGATGATGGCTCGCTTTTTGCAGTTGCTGCAGGGAGAACCCGACATCGCTAAGGTGCCGATCATGGTGGATTCCTCGAAGTGGGAGATCCTGGAGGAGGGTCTCAAAT
>JARWZU010000088.1 GCA_029866215.1 Akkermansiaceae bacterium | reverse complement strand
TTGCCGCAGGCAATGCCGCAATCCAGAAAGCCAAGAAGACCACGGCGCTCGCCACCTGTGTCGCCTTGGAATCGGCGGTGAATAACTTCAGCACTGAGTATGGCAGCATGCCGACAACGCAGGTGGTTGACACGAAAGTGGACACAGGGGACGCCGATTTCCTCAACATCGTTCTTGGCCTCAAGAAAGATGATCCTTTGAACACCCGTGGTATCAAGTTTCTCTCCGTAAAAGAGGGCAAGTCACGGGCAGGCAAAGGCATAAACGGGCTGATTTACGATGGATCAGGAGCGACCGTCACGGGACTTTTCGACCCATGGGGTGGTACTTACAAGGTCATGCTGGACTGCGACTACGATGAAAAAGTTGTGCCGAAGCCGAAGGGCGGTGGGACCACGGTGACCCTCAATGGTCGCAAAGCTGCAGCTTGGAGCGACGGTGCGGATGGTGCGCTCACTGGAAGTGGTGCCGCGACTGACGACGTCAAGACTTGGTAAGGTTCAGGTTCGGTCCCTACAGCAAAATTTCCCCGCCCAGTTTCGGCTGTGGCGGGTTTTTTGTGGGCGGGCTGAGCTTGCGGTTACCCGATGAGGTCACCGATCGAACCAAAGTCAGGGGAGAACAGTCGCTTGTAAGTCCTCGCGGCGTAGCCATCCGTCATGCCGGCGAGAAAATCACAGACCAAGCGCGCGCGTGATGCTTCATCGGGGGCAGCGGCGATTTCCGCAGCGGTGTCGGCGGGGAGGAGTTGGAAGTCTTGGCCGTCGATCCGTTGCTGAGAAATGTAGCGCTCACCGAGCACTTCCCACATTTGGCGGAGCATCCGGCTGCCTTTGTGTTCGAGTTGCTTCAACTGTGGGGACAGGAAAACCACCTCAAAGGCGAGGCGCTTGAAGATCTTGGATTCCGCTTTGACGGCTGGGTCGATGTGGAGGTGGAATCGGTAACGGTTGGTCGCGCTGCTGAGGAAATTGACGTCTGATTCCAAGCGGGTGGATTGGATGTATTTGCCGATGCGCTTGCCGACGAAAGGGTCGACGCGCCGCCGGCGGATGGCTTGCATGAGATCGCCAAGAGGGGTGGACTCTCCGATCGGTTGGCCTTGTTTCTCGGCCCATGCCTCGATCTTTTCGACGTTGAGGAATCCGGCTCGCACGCTATCGGATAGATCGTTGAGCGAATAGGCTGTGTCGTCCGCCCAATCCATCACTTGGCATTCGATCGATTTGAAATGGTCACGCGTGCTGCCGGGTGGGAGTTCCAGAGGGAAGTCATGGCCGCCCATGGCCCAGTCGAGAAGTGCGTGTTGCTCGTCGTAGATGAAGTGGTGCTCTGGGCAAGTGCCCTTGGCGGCCTTGAGCTCGGTCCAGAGCGATTTGTACTTGAGTACGCCGTCGAGGAATGCACGGGTAGGATCCATGCCGCAGCGTTTTGCGGAGAAGATCCGCTCGGCGATGAGCCGCAGGGTTTGGGCGTTTCCCTCGAACCCGCCATGGCCACTCATCAGGTGGTTCAAGGTCCGTTCTCCCGCATGGCCAAACGGTGGATGGCCGAGATCGTGTGAGAGGCAGATGGCTTCGACGAGATCGGGATCGATGAAGAAATCATGGGCTAGAGGGCTCTCAGGCTGCGCTTTGAGCCAGCAGGCGATCGACTTCCCGATCTGGGCTACTTCGAGTGAGTGGGTCAGTCGTGTCCGATAGAAATCGTACTCACCGCTCCAGAAAACTTGGGTTTTATTCTGCATTCGCCGGAAGGTCGGCGTGTGCAGGACACGGTCGCGGTCGATTTGGAATGGCGTCCGAAAATCCGCGCTGTCGTCAGCTCCGGTGCGGCGCTCGGTGTCAAAGGCTCCGTAAAAGCGGTTTAGCATTTGCCCAAGACTAGGTGTCTTCGCTCACTCCGCAACATCAACCTTTGCCATGGATCGGCAAGGCGCGGAGCGGTGCTGGTGTTACTAGCCGAGCAATTCGCACAGGTGGCCAAACACATCCGAGTTTCTGACCATGCCGGTGAAACGGTCGGACTGCGGGCCAATGGCAGAAATGATCGTGGGATCTGACGTGTGGGAGGTCCCAGTCCAGCCGATCCCCGTGTGGTTTCCGGTGAATTGGCCGAGCAGGCCCTCGGGGTTTCGGAGTTGCTCGCTCCATTCGATCACCGGTTCTTTCTCGAAGATTTCTAAGAGTGCTAGGGCTTCCGCTGTCGTTAGCTTGAGCCCGAGATGCTGCTGGATCAGGTTGGTGAGTGGCCGGGTCGTGCGCAGTTCGGTTTTTCGCCACTCCGCGAAAAGCCGCTCGTGTGAGGCCTTGAAGTTTTGGATCTTGGCGAAGCGTTGGGTGCTTTCGGCGTAGCTTTTGCCCGTGCCATTGAGGCCTGGGTTTGAGTTGCCGTGGTCGCTGGTGACCACCAGCAAGATGTCGTCGCGGTGACCGATCAATGCCATCACGGCAGCAAGTGCGTCATCGAATGCGAGCTGTTCGCCAATCAGGGCGCCGATGTCGTTCAAGTGGGCGGCATGATCAACGCGGGCACCTTCGATTTGGAGGAGAAATGGCTTGTCGCTGGCAAGAAATCGGGCGAGCGCGGCCTGAGCCATCTCGGTGAGGGTCGGGATGCTGGCGGCGATGGCAGGGTCGTGGTCACGGTCGATGGAAAACGGAAGGTGCCCACGGGCGAATGTGCCGATCAGCTTTTGCTCGCGGCTGGCGAGCAGTCCGGTACGGTCGTTCACAACCCCATAGCCTGCCACCACGAACTCGCCTAACAGGTCGTGTTTATCGGCGCGTTCCTTGGCGTCGAAATGCCCAGAGCCGCCGCCTAGAAGGACATCGACGCGGTTGAGGTATTGGGGAGCGACGTCTTTTTCATCGCCCCGCTTGGGGACGGCTGCCGCGAATCCTGCGGGGGTGGCGTGGGTGACCGTGGCGGTGGTGACAAGACCGATCTGTACGCCCTTGGCTTTCAGGATGGCCGCGATGGGCTTCAGTTCCTTGCCGGACGGGTTGAAATTGATCGACCCGTTGTTCACGCGTTCGCCGCCGCCCCAAGCGCTTGAAGCGGCTGCCGAGTCGGTGACCATCGAGTTCGCCGAAGCAGTGTCCATGAGGCCGCGGGCGGCATTTCGGTCATTGAGGAGCGACCACCATTGCGTGCTGCGCTGGCGGGTGAGCTTGGAATAGGCATCCGCCAAGGTAAGTACGCCCGGGCTCATGCCGTCCGCGACCATGAAAACCACCCCGCGCACCTTGCTTACAGGTTTTCCGGTGGGTTCTGCTGCCGCTCGGGTTCCCGCCAGCATGGCCGCCGCGCCACCGAATGTCGCTGCTTTCAGCCAATCTCGGCGGGCGAGTCGGGCGGATGATTCAGCTGGAAACTTCATGCATGATTCTTACCAGCTGGCGAGTCGGCGACAAGCCATGAAATCACGAGGCATATGGCAATCCCGTCACCTGAGGCTTGCACCGATTCTTTAGGTTGATTAACTACTTGCCTGATGACAACCGATCCGGATCAACATGCGTCGCTGGGAGCGATGTATTCCGACTATTTCCTCGACTACGCCAGCTACGTGATTCTCGAGCGAGCGGTGCCGCATTTGTATGACGGACTCAAGCCAGTTCAGCGCCGGATCCTGCATGCCATGGATGAGATCGATGATGGTCGCTACAACAAGGTCGCGGGAATCGTCGGAAATACGATGAACTACCACCCGCACGGTGACCAATCCATCGGCGCGGCCATCGTCGGGCTCGGGCAAAAAGACCTGCTCATCGATACGCAAGGAAACTGGGGGAACACCCTCACGGGCGACGGGGCTGCCGCGCCCCGCTACATCGAGGCTCGGCTCACCAAGTTTGCGAACGAGGTCGTCTTCAACCCGAAAACGACGGAGTGGCTCCCAAGTTATGACGGACGCCGCAAAGAGCCTGACACGCTACCGGTTAAGTTTCCATTGCTTCTTGCTCAAGGGGTTGAGGGTATCGCCGTGGGCCTTGCTTGCAAGGTGCTCCCGCACAATTTTATCGAACTCATCGAGGCATCGGTAGCGGTGCTCCGTGACCAACCCTTCACGCTGATCCCCGATTTTCCGACCAGTGGTATCATGGACGCGTCCGAGTACCGCGATGGCTTGCGAGGCGGCAAAGTCCGTGTCCGAGCCCGCATTGGCGTTGATAAAAAAGGCATTCTTCGCATCACCGAAATCCCATTTGGCACCACCACGGGCGGATTGATGGAATCCATCGTCGCCGCCGCCGACAAAGGGAAAATCAAGATCTCGAAGATCGAGGATAACACCGCCGCACACGCCGACATCCTGGTCTATTTGCCCGCAGGTGCCGATCCCGAGCAAACCCGCGATGCGCTCTACGCCTTCACCGACTGCGAGTTGACGATCTCGCCCAACGCTTGCGTCATCACCGAGGGCAAACCGCAGTTCATGGGGGTTTCCGACATCCTCAAGCAAGTCACCTTGCACACCCGCGAACTCCTCAAGATGGAGCTCGAAATCAAACTCGCCGAACTCGCCGAAAAATGGCATTTCAGTTCGTTAGAGAAAATTTTCATCGAGAACCGCATCTATCGCGACATCGAAGAATGCGAAACATGGGAAGCTGTCTTGAAGGCGATTGATGACGGACTCAAGCCATTCAAAAAACTCCTCAAACGCGCAGTCACGGAAGACGATCTCGGTCGGCTAACGGAAATTAAGATCAAGCGGATTTCGAAGTTTGATTCCTTCAAAGCGGATGAGGAAATCAAGGCACTTGAAAAAGCGATTGATGAGACGGACAAGAACCTCCGCAACCTCACGCGTTACACGATTCGCTGGTATGAGGACCTCGCCAAAAAATATGGCAAAGGCCGTGAGCGCCGCACGGAGATCGCTTCATTCGAACGTGTCGATCGCATGCAAGTGGTCGCCGCCACTGAGACGCTTTACCTGGACGCCAAAAATGGATTTGCCGGTTACGGCTTGAAAAAAGACGGCGAGCCCGTCGAGAAATGCTCGACCATCGATGATGTGATCGCCTTCACCGCCGACGGAAAAATGCGAGTGGTGAAAGTTGCGGACAAGGTATTCGTCGGGCAGAAACCCTTGCGCGTCGCGGTGTTCCGCAAGGACGAGGATCTCATTTACTCGATGATTTATCGCGACGGGCGTGACGGGCCGATCCTTGCCAAGCGTTTCACCGTCGGTGGTGTCACGAGGGACAAGGAATACAACCTAACGAAAGGCACGCCTGGGACGCGGGTGCTCTATTTTGCCTTCCACAAAACCAATGAGGAAAGCGCCGCGCAGATGCTCTTGGTTCACCTCAAGTCGGGTCTGCGGATGCGCAATCTGATCCGGCCGCTGCACTTCGCGGAGTTTGGGATCAAGAGCCGATCAAGTGCCGGCAACCTCGTGACGAAGCACGGCATCGAAAAAATCATTCGTGCGCCCAAGGACTATGATCCGACGCTGGGCGCTTGATGCTTTAAGTTGGTTAGGCTTCGGCAGGAGTCGAGCGGAAATGGTCCCAGCCACCCGTTAGAGTCATGCCCTTTTCTGCATCGGTGATTTCGCCGATGCGGGTGAGCGCGAGGTCGGGGAATCGAGCGGTCCACTCGGCGAGTAAGTCTGCCGCACGGGCGGGCTCGATGGTGAAGAGGATTTCGAAGTCCTCGCCATCACTGATTCCTTGTTGTGGCGTGCAGCCGGGGCTTAGTGGCAACGCGCCCGGATCGATGATGAACCCGCCGCCCGAAGCCGTTGCTAGGCGAGGGAGGTCTTTGGCCAAGCCATCCGAGATATCCATCATGGCGGTTGGCTTGAAGGTGGAAACGAGCCACTGGGTTTGTTCGATGCGTGGGATGAAATCGAGGTGTTTGCCTTGCAGTGAGCCACCGAGTTTTCCCGTCACGAAAATGGCATCATCGCAACTCGCGGTCGATCGCAGCACGACGTGATCGCGCTGAACCGCGCCAGTGGCAGAGATCGATATCACTGCGGCAGAGCCCGTTGGAACCCGAGTGGTTTCCCCACCGGCGAGGACTGCACCGAAGGTTGCTAAGCAATCGCCGATGCCGCGATACAGGTCTTCGGCCCATGCGAGGGGAGTTTCTGGTGCGAGGGCTAAGGTGATCAAAAAATGTTCGGGGCGTCCACCCATCGCGGCAAAATCCGAGACGACCCGAGCAGCGGCTTTCCAGCCAACGGCACGCGGCTCCGCGCTTGGGAGGAAATGCACGTGTTCGACGATCGCGTCGGTTTTCAGCAACAGCAGTGTGGGCGATGCTGGGTCGCGGTCGATCACCGCGCAGTCGTCACCCGGCCCTGCGGCAGGGTTTGGATCTTTGGGGACGAGATCGATGAGTCGGTCGATGAGTGCATCCTCGCCGATGTCGCGGAGGGTTTTCACGGGGAAGCGTCGAGCGGGAGTTGATAATAGCGTGCCATCATCTGGAGAAGCACCGTCGAGCCATTAAAAAAGAAGTGCACCGAGATCGGAGCCCAGAGCGATCCAGTTTTCTGGTAGATGAATGCGAGCAAGCAACCAAAGACGAAGAGAGGAAGCAACGCGGCCAGGCTGCCATGGGCGGCCGCAAAGATGAGACCAGAGAAAATCGCAGCCACCCACGGGCCAGCGAATTTTTTGGCAGCGGGATAAAGGTAGCCTCGGAAGATCAACTCCTCACAAAGCGGCGCAGCCACCACCGCGGCAAAGGTCATGAGACCGATGATCATCGAGTCCTCCGAGTTCTGAAGCAGCTTGACCGTGTCTTGCACAGTCTCCGCTCCGAGCGACTCGATCCAATTCATGAGCCCAGCTTGTTGGAGGCCGATGAAAAAGATCCACATGGAAACCGAGGCGCACGGAGCGATCCAAAAAATGCGCCGCCAAGCGGGCCACCGCAATCCCAGCCAGGTCACCAGATGGACTCGGGGAACCATGAAAATCGCCACCATCCCAGCGGTGATGAATTGAAACCCAATCGTTCCTATCAGATCACGCGCATCGATTTTCAACTCAGCCCCGTTGCCTGCCTGGATCGACGACCAAGCGAGCGCGAAGAACATGGCGAAAATCAGCCCGATACCAAGAAGATCGAGCGGTTGGTAAAACCCAGTGGCAATCCGATCCGGCTCGCCAGGTGCCGGTGGCGGCTCAAGATCGGCAAATTCCTCCTCAACCGCTATGAACTCAGGTTCTGGCAGCCGTGGGGCGGTGGGCACGGAAAGACCTCGCCGCAACGCTGCCGCTAAGGCAAACAGTCCAAGAGCCAAACCGAACGTGGCGCGGATGATGGATTCTGTGGGATCGGCCATGGTGGGATTGTCTGGCTGAAACCCTGCGATGGCCGCAACGAATTGGCCAATGGAAAAATTGTGGCTCGAGTGGATGTCTCGGCCCAAGCCACCGGATGAGGCCCATGGATTGATGCAGCCTCGCAAATCATTGAACTTGATATTCAGGATTTTCCAACTTTAAATTCTTTCGCAATTTACGCCATTCGATATCCCCTTCCATCATGAGTGACTCAGTTCATCAAACTGGCTTCGTGCCGCCGGAGATCTCCGAGCTTGCGGGGCTTTTCGCAGGATATGAGATTCAGGGGCTGATCGCTGTGGGTGGGATGGGCGCTGTTTATGTGGCCATCCAAAAGTCGTTGGATCGGCAGGTTGCGTTGAAGATCCTGCCGATTGAGTTGAGCAAGGATGCTGCGTTCCGAGCCGGTTTTGAGGCGGAAGCCAAAGCCATGGCGCGCTTGAATCACCCGAATCTCATTGGGGTTTATGACTTCGGTGAGGCTGGGGGGATGCTATACATCATCATGGAGTATGTGCCCGGACAGTCGCTTTATCATGCCACTTACCAGACGGCATTGGAATCGAAAGATGTCATCCGGCTCATGACGGGGATTTGCAATGGTCTCGCAAATGCCCACGAAAATGGGATCATTCACCGAGACATCAAGCCTGCCAACATCCTCCTCGATCTCAGTGGTCAGCCAAAAATCGGCGACTTCGGCCTCGCGCGTCCTGCGGAGCGAAAGGTGGAGGAGGGCGAGGAGATTTTCGGCACGCCGGACTACGCGGCCCCTGAGGTGGTGAATTCCCCACATTCGGTTGACTATCGGGCAGATCTTTTTGCGGTGGGTGTGATGCTTCATGAATTGCTCACTGGCCAGTTGCCGTCTGCTGATTCCAGACCCGCATCGGTCATTTCTCGTTGCGATCCACGGTTCGACCCTATCATTCGGCGGGCGACCCAAGCGCTGCCTCAAGCGCGTCATTCCAGCGCACGTGAGATTGCGAATGAATTGGAATGGATCGCCAATTCGCTGGGATCAAACGCTGGACCGGCGACCCCCCGGGGCCCGCGCCGTGTGGGAGCTTCCGTCAGTAAAGTGAAGAAAAATGGTGGTAACCTGTGGATGGTCATGCTGGCAGTACTGGGTTTGGTTGCCACCGGTGCATTTCTGAAATTTGGCAAAAAGCCGCCAGAGCAAGTCGTGGTGAAAACCATTGTCCAGTCGCCGCCCGCGGTCGTGCCACCGAAACCCGTGGCGATGCCCGAAGTGGCCCCGGTGGAAACAATAGAGCCTACCGTTGAAAAAACGGAACCCGCCGCCGAGCCCACGCCTCCACCTGCGCCAGTAGAAGAGCAAATCATGGAGCCGACCCCTGCACCCGCGCCGAAGGTGACTGCTCCTGTGCCCGCTGCGCCCAAATATGACGTGGCAGGTTTTTTTGACAAAGCCCGCAGGATCATGCTGGATCGCGCCAAGCCATTGCTCACAACGCACCAAGCAGACTGCGCCGAAAACTTTACCGATTTCGAACGGGTGCTCATGCGTGAAGCCCGAAGAACTCAGTACACGAGGGACACCGTTGAGGACTTGGTTCGGGCGGCCATCAAGAAATGGAAAGCCGATGGGATGCGGATTCCTGCGACTCCAGGGACATCCCTAGGGTTCATCCCAGAAATTGACGGGATTGCCACTAAGTTCCAAGGAAAGGAAACCGCGATCGATGAGCATTTGAAGGCAGGTCTCTCAGAGCTTGCGGGCGTTTACACCCTCGGGCTTGAGAAGCAAGTCGAACGCCTGCAGGCTACCGACGATCCCGGTGCCATCGAGTTGATTGAAAAAGAAATAGAGCTCACCAAGACCGAGCCGAGCTATTTTCCTGACTTGATGACTGGCAAGAAGGCGGATGGTGAATAGATTCATCACTCCGACGAAATGAATCCGCCATGGCAACGGCGATGCTTCTTTACGCAAGTGCGTGACTGTGGTATCGCTGGCAGGCTATGAAAACGATTATCGTCGCCGTTGATTTCTCAAACGCCACCTCCAGCGTTACCAAGCACGCCATCGAGATGGCGCAAGCCTTCGGGGCCACGCTGGAGTTGTTCCATGCCATCGAGCCAGAACCCAGCTACACGGCTTACGGCTTCACCCCTGACGAATTTCCTGCCATTTACCAATTCCATGAAGAGGCAAGGCGAAGGGCAACGATTAAACTCCAGGAAGTCCTCCAGTCAGTGCTCAAGGTGATCCCATCGGCCACGTCTCACCTCGCGAATGGCAGCCCGCTTCACTTGCTGTTAGAACGCATCAAGGAAAAGCACGCAGACTTCGTGGTGGTCGGATCGCATGGACACGGGATGATCGCTTCGCTTTTGCTTGGCAGCGTCGCTGAGGGAATGGTCCGCAAAGCATCTGTTCCCA
This sequence comes from Akkermansiaceae bacterium, assembly GCA_029866215.1. Taxonomy (GTDB): domain Bacteria; phylum Verrucomicrobiota; class Verrucomicrobiia; order Verrucomicrobiales; family Akkermansiaceae; genus Luteolibacter. The sequence goes on along the minus strand of JARWZU010000088.1, from coordinate 294,921 downwards.
CACTCGTAGTACCTGTCGCCAACGAATGACTTTACGGCACCGGACGCATCCGAGGCCATTCGTTAGACCAGCCCGTCTTTGCGCGCCTGTTTCCAGTACGCATACTCCGACCGGTTGAAGTCGATGTACTCGGGAGATAGGTCGCTCGAATACATGATATAGCTGGCGTCACCTTGGTTGAGATTGATGACAATTTCAAACTCTGGGTGCGCCACCGCATCGCGCAGTTCATCCATCGGAGTGGTTGCTTGGAGGCCACCGATGCATGCGGCCTTGCCGCCGATATGGATGTCGACCAGCTCCTCACGGATGCGAGCTCTCGAGTAGCCGACGGCATGAATGATGCGGCCCCAGTTCGGATCCCCGCCATTCCATGACGACTTCACCAATGCGGATTTGCAAACCGCCTCGGCGACTTTTTTCGCGTCCAAATAGGTGCGGGCACCCTCGACCTTGACGGTGACAAACTTGGTGACCCGCTCACCATCGCGGACGACGGCTTTGGCGAGCTCTAACATCAACCAACGAAGCGCTTCGCGAAATTGTTTGCACGCCGTGCTGTTGCGTCGGATCAAAGGCATCCCCGAGGCACCATTCGCGAGAACCATGACGGTGTCATTGGTTGACATGTCGCCATCGATGGTGATGCGGTTGAAGCTGTCCTCCACACATTCAAGGACGGCCTTGCGGAGGTTGTCGCTCGAGAGGTTTGCATCGGTGGTGATGAAACAGAGCATGGTGGCCATGCTCGGGGAGATCATGCCAGCGCCCTTCACGCAGCCCCCGAGCCGGACGCGATGCTCGCCGATCTCGAAGGAAATCGCGACTTCCTTGGCGCGGGTGTCACTGGTGATGATGGCGGCGGCGACGTCCGAGCCATTCTTGGAGCCGAGGCGTTCGAGAAGCTCGCCATACATTGGCTCCATCCGCATGGTCGGCATGGGCAAGCCGATGACTCCCGTGGAGGCTACGCCGATTTGTGAGCGGTTGAGCTTGAGCGGTTTGGCGACGGCATCGCACATCGCGTTGGCGTCATGAATGCCTTGGACGCCGGTGCAGGCATTGGCATTTCCCGAGTTGGCGATGATCGCCCGGAGATCGCCCGTCCGGAGGTGTGCCTGCGAGACGCGGACGGGTGCGGCCTTCACTCGGTTGGTGGTGAAGGTGCCAGCCGAGCTGCACGGACTCTCCGAGTAAATGAGCGCAAGATCCAGACGGCTGTTGCCTGGCGTCTTGATGCCACAGCTAACCGCGCTGGTTAGAAATCCTTGCGGGGCACCGACGCCGCCTTTGATTCGGTTGAATGGAAAATCCATGAATGATGATCCCAAAAGGGGATGTAGACTGGGCGGCGATTAAAAATTTTGCAACCCATCAGTTGGGTTGAGGCCAAACATTTGGTTGAAGCACTGGACCGCCTGCCCGCCTGCACCTTTTCCGAGGTTGTCCTCGGCACTCATCAGAATGACCCGACCTGTCCGCGGGTCGTACTCCCAGCCGATGTCGATGAAATTGGTGCGAGTGACGTTTTTGGTGTCCGCGCACCCACCCCGCCCGAGCAACCGAACAAAGTCCGAACCCGCATACGCGTGGTCAAGCGCCGTACCCACGGCATCAGCCACGACTCCATCCCGCAGGGTGGCCGTGGTGGTGGTGACCATTCCAGAATTGACCGGAATGAGGTGCGGGATAAACGAAATCGTGACCTTCTCGCCGGCACCGATGCTCAACTCCTGCTCGATTTCCGATAAATGGCGATGCTTAGGAACTCCATACGCACGGGCGCTTTCGTTGCATTCGCAAAATAGCAGGCTCAAGTCTGCCTTCCGGCCAGCACCACTGACGCCGCTCATCGAGTTAGCCACGATCGTTGTTGGATCGATCAAGTTGCTCCGCAACAACGGAAGCAAGGGCAGCAGAATGCTCGTCGGGTAGCACCCGGGTGAGGCGACCAAGCGGGCCCTCTGAATTTCCGCCGCCCGCACCTCGGGCAAGCCGTAAACCGCCTCATCCAGCAAATCTGGCGCTGGGTGGGGGTGGTCGTAAAATTCTTGGTACACCGCAGCATCGTGCAGGCGGAAATCCGCGCTGAGGTCGATGACCCGCAGCCCTCGTTCCAACAATGCCCGGGCAATCTCCGCCGCAACCCCGTGCGGCAAGGCCAAAAACGCGACTTGTGCGCCGGTCGCGGCAATCGCATCGGCATCTGGCTCGATGAATTTAAGCCCCGCCGCCTCAGCCTTGCGAAAACGTGGAAAGACAGCGGTTAAAGGCTTTCCTGCCTCTTGGCGTGACGTCGCAGCGACCAACTCAACCGCCGGATGTACAAGCAGCAAGCGGAGCAATTCCATTCCGGTGTAGCCACTGGCTCCGACGATGGCGGTTTTAATTCGTTGCATGCATTCGAGATGCCATGATTTTCCGTGCTTGCCAATCTGCATTTACCTTGCTTGCTTTTCAGTCCGTTCAATGAGCGGGCTGTAGCGCAGTCTGGTAGCGCACCTGCCTGGGGGGCAGGGGGTCGTGGGTTCGAATCCCGCCAGCCCGACCATTGGGTCCTTCGTGACCGATTTTGCGCAATTGTGCGTATTCAAGGGGTTTTCTGGGTTAGTGGTTTTTGTCGATGATGCATGGTTGATCGTCCTGTATGGTCAAGAAGTTGGAAATCCGTTGGAAATCGGGCCTTTTTCTGTCGCGGATTGGAAATTTGAACCCTTCGGCATGACTGATGTTTTTCAACGTCATTCGTCTAGAATCTGGCGGGGTGCCTGCCGATTTCAAGATCGGATCGTTAGACGGGCTGCACCAAAGATTGGGGAGGAGGAGTTTTTTTGAGGTTTTAGTGGAGTTGGTGATTTGCTGGGTTCATCCGCATTGGGCTCGTTTGCTCATGCAGCCAGAAAGGTCCGCTGGACATCGTATTTCCGAGCAAGATGGCGGATTGCCACTTTACGTTGTTCAACGTCCTACTGGTGGATGGGTCGTCGTGATGTTGAGCAAGATGGGCGGAAGTATATCGGGTCAATTTGCCACTGCAGTTTTGGATTTGAGCGGGGGCAACGATTGGCGATGGGTGATTTTCCAAAGCTAGGCAAAACTGTTGGCAGAAGGATCTCCTGCAGTCGTGTGAGCGCAATCAGATCCATCCGTGTCATCACAATGAGGACTATGCAGATTACTACAGAGTGAGAATCATCATCTCCTTACCGAATTTCAAAACCCTTCCATTCGACCTGCCAATCCGTCTGATCGAGGGTGAGAATACCATGGTCCACTGTCGAACACCTTGAAAAGTAACTTCCAGTTTTTGCTCTTCATTGCCACGCTGAGCAAGTTGCCTGCCCTCAAAAATCCTAGACCACATCTGAGAGCTCACTTCGGGCCAATGAAAGTCAGCCACAGGTAAAGACTCTACCCACCCCAAAAACCAACCCGATGGCCACAACACCCACTCGCCCTGACAATCGATTTGCCTTCATGACAGTCACCGCCCTGTTCTTCATGTGGGGCTTCATTTCCTGCATGAACGACCTGCTGATCCCGAAGTTCAAGGCGGACTTCAGCCTGACGCAGTTTCAGGCAAATCTAGTCCAGTTCGCGTTCTTCGGTGCCTACTTCCTGGTCTCGCTCGCTTACTTCCTAATCTCCGCAGCGAAGGGGGACCCGATCAGCAGGATCGGTTATAAAAACGGCCTCGTCCTCGGTCTTGTCATCGCGGGCATCGGCTGTCTGCTCTTCTATCCAGCGGCGGAAACCAAGCAGTATGCCTTGTTCCTTGGCGCGCTGATCGTGCTCGGCTCGGGCATCACCATCATCCAGATCGCGGCCAATCCCTACGTCACCATTCTCGGGCCTGAGGAGACCGCGCCGTCTCGTCTGAATTTATCGCAAGGCCTCAATTCGCTGGGCTACGTGATCACCCCGCTCATCGGCGGGGTCTTGCTTTTCGGCTCGAAGAATCTCTACACCAGCGCTGGAGGCGTGGATGCGGTAAAAGTTCCCTACGTGGGCCTCGGTATCGCTTTCATCCTGCTTGCTGTTATTTTCAAAATGATCTCGCTGCCAAACTTCCGCCAGGAAGGCAAGGTCGAAGCCGGTGTTAAAGTCTTCCGCCACAAGCACTTCGTCTGGGGTTGGATTGCTATCTTCTTCTACGTTGGCAGTGAGGTGACCGTCGGCAGTATCCTCATTAACTACCTACAGGACCCCAGCGTGATGGGAATGCCGGAGGAAACTTCCGCGAAATTCCTCTCGTTCTACTGGGGTGGCACGATGATCGGCCGACTGATGGGCGCGATTTCTCTCAGCAACATGCAGCAAGCTCGGAAATATTGGTTAATGGCCTTGGCCGCCATCGGCGCGACGCTTGTGATTTTCGCTAACGCCACTTTCAAAGAAAGCCTCACGCACGGTCACTACATTGACCCGATGACGATCCTTCCCTACGTCGGCATGGTGGTGATGAGCTTTGCTTTCTTCGTTCTCGGTCGTTCCAGTCCCGGGAAAATGATAGGTCTGTTCGCCTTGGTTGCGATGGCTCTCACCGCATTCTCGATGGGATCGAAGGGTGAATTCGCTCTCTGGTCGATCATCGGCATCGGCCTGTTCAACTCGATCATGTGGTCTAACATTTTCAGTCTTTCGATCCGCGGTCTCGGCAAGGACACCAGCCAAGGCAGTTCCCTGTTAGTCATGATGATCGTGGGCGGTGCGATCATGCCGCTCATACAGGGTGCTTTGATGGATGCCTTCGGCGTGCGGACTTCGCTCTCCATCGTCTTGGTCGGTTACGCCTATCTCGTATACTTCGGCTTTTATGGAGCCCGGGCGGATGATCTAACGGGCGATTCTGTGAAGTCCGCCGGCGCGGGCCACTGATGGGTTATGCGGTGAGCCTGGATCAGCCATTCATTTCAAATTTCATGGATCTCGCCACCGAATCCCGAATCCTGATGACGCTCGATGCGGGCGGTACAAACCTTCGTTTCGCCGCGATGCGTGGTGGAAAGCCCGTCACCGAGACGGTGTCTCTTCCATCTAACGGAGATGATCTAACGAAGTGTCTCGCCAACATCGTGCAAGGTTTCACCGAGGTGAAAGCCCTTTGCCCGGAGTCGCCGTCCGCCATTAGCTTCGCGTTTCCCGGTCCGGCCGACTACCCTAACGGCATCATCGGCGACCTCGGTAACCTTCCCGGCTTCCGCGGTGGCGTGGCCCTCGGGCCCATGCTTGAGGACCAATTCGACATCCCCGTCTTCATCAACAATGACGGTGACCTCTTCGTCTATGGCGAGGCCATCAGCGGACTGTTGCCGCACGTAAATTACCTGTTGGAAAAAGCCGGTAGTTCGAAGCGTTACAAGAACCTCTTCGGTGTCACGCTCGGCACCGGCTTCGGTGGTGGGATCGTTCGCGATGGCAAGCTCTTCGTCGGTGACAACTCGATGGCGGGCGAAGTCTGGCTGCTGCGCAACAAGTTGCATCCCACGATGAATGCCGAGGAAGGTGCCTGCATCCGCGCCGTGCGGCGGGTCTATTCGGAACTCACCGGCATACCATTCGACGAAGTACCGGAGCCGAAGGAGCTGTTTGAAATCGCCAACGGCAAGCACTCGGGAAATCTAACCGCGGCTCAGGAGGCCTTCCGCCGCCTCGGCGAATCCGCGGGTGACGCCCTTGGTAGCGCGCTCACCCTCATCGACGGTTTGGCCGTCATCGGTGGCGGTGTTTCCGGTGCCTGGCCCATCTTCCTGCCAGCGCTCGTCGATGAACTCAACAGCACCTACACGGGGCCCGATGGCAAACAATTTCGCCGCCTCGCTTCCACCGCCTTCAATCTCGAAGACCCCGCCCAGTTAGAAATTTTCCTCAAGGGGGATAACCGCACCATCACAGTCCCCGGCAGCGGACGCAGCCTCGACTATGATCCGCTGCAACGCGTGGGTGTCGGCATGTCCCGCCTCGGCACCAGCGAGGCCGTAGCCATCGGGGCCTACGCCTTCGCGCTGCAGAAACTAGGTCCCCAGTAGTGCGGCCTTCGATCGAGAGCAATCTATCATGAAATACTTTTCTTTTACCTTTCTCAAATTCGCCGCCACCACGCTCCCGCTTTTCGTTGCTCCTCTTCACGCCCAAGTCGAACACGTCGATCCCACGATAGGCGGCGTCGGCCTGATGCTGGTACCCACCCGACCGCTCGTCCACATGCCTAACAGCATGCTCCGCGTCTACCCAATGCGCAAAGACCAGCTCGACCTCAGGATCAGCTCATTCCCGCTGTCGATCATTTCCCACCGCCTCGGCGAGTTGTTTTCCCTGATGCCTGGTGAAACCGGTGGTCCGCAGGTGTGGGACCACGAAATCACCACGCCTTATTACTACTCGACCCTGTTCACTGATTCCGGGATCCGCACTGAGTTTACCACCGCCGAACGCGCCGGCTATTTCCGATTCACCTTTCCGGACGGCAAGGCCACGCTGCATCTAAAAAACATCCTGCCCGGCGCGCTCAAGGTCGAGGGATCGACCGCGGTCTCCGGCGAGGAGAGCTTCAAAGGCATGAAGGCCTTCATTTACGGCGAGTTCAGCCAGCCGTTAGAAACTGTGGTCACTCCCGGTGAAATGATGAAGCTCAAGGCCACCGCAAATGCGGAAACCATCGGCTTCCGCTACGGTCTATCCTTCATCAGTGTCGAACAGGCGAAGAAGAATCTAACCAAGGAAATTCCGCTGTGGAATTTCGATGCAGTGAAAATCGCTGGCAAGGCGCGTTGGAACAAAGTGCTCGGACAAGTCGCCGTCCAAGGCGGGACGGAGGCACAGAAGCGCGTCTTCTATACCTCGCTCTATCGGTCCTACGAGCGCATGGTGAACATCACCGAAGACGGCCATTACTATAGTGCCTACGACCATCAGGTTCACACGGACGAGCGCGCGTTCTACATCGACAACTGGATCTGGGACAACTTCCGTGCGCTCCAGCCCCTTCACCTGATCCTCGATCCGAAAATGCAGGCGGATCAACTTCAGTCATACGTTCGCATGTATGAGCAAAGCGGCTGGATGCCCTCGTTTTCGATCCTCTGGGGCGACAACCCTTGCATGAATGGCAACCACGCCGCGGCATGGTTCGCTGATGCATGGTTCAAAGGTGTGCGCAATTTTGACATGCCCAAAGCCTATGACGGCTTGCGGAAAAACTCGCTCGAAGCCACCTTGTTGCCGTGGCGCAACGGCCCGAAATGCGCTCTCGATGATTTTTACAGCGCCAAGGGCTATTTCCCGTCACTCGCCGAGGGCGAAAAGGAAACCGAGCCGCTCGTCCACGAATTTGAGAACCGCCAAGCTGTCGCCGTCACCCTCGGCAACGCCTACGACGACTGGTGCATCGCTCAGTTGGCCAAGGCTCTCAAAAAGCCCGATGACGCTAACCACTTCCTCAAGCGCGCCGCTTTTTACAAGAATGTTTATAACGTGGAAAAAGGTTTCGTCTGGCCCAAGGACAAGGACGGCAACTGGATCAAGGGCTTCGATCCCGAGTGGAGCGGTGGCCAAGGCGGCCGCGCCTATTTCGCGGAAAACAACGCTTACACTTACAACTGGGACGTGCTCCACGACTTTCATGGCCTCATCGGTCTGATGGGTGGGCCCAAGGCCGCCGAGCAGAAACTCGACGAACTTTTCACCACTGAGATCTCTCGCCCGAAGTATGAATTCTGGGCCAAGTTTCCGGATTCTACCGGACTCGTCGGCCAGTTCGTCATGGCCAACGAACCGAGCTTCAGCACTCCCTATCTCTACAACCATGTCGGCACCCCGTGGAAATCCCAGAAGATCCTGCGCACCTTGTTAGAAAACTTCTTCCCGGACAACATCCACGGCATCCCCGGAGACGAGGATGGCGGTGGCATGACCTCCTGGGTGGTCTTCACCATGATGGGATTCTATCCCGTCACCCCCGGCGTTCCCGTTTACACCCTTGGCAGCCCCGTCTTCGACGACGTGTCCATCCGGCTCGAAAATGGCAAAATCTTCCGTCTCACCGCCTCTAACAATTCACGCGAAAACAAATACATCCAGTCCGTGAAGCTCAACGGCAAGCCCCTCGACCGTCTGTGGTTCACTCACGGTGATCTAACCAACGGCGGCCATCTGGAATTGGAAATGGGCAACGCCCCTTACCGCAAACTCGGAATCAACAATCCTCCACCATCTAGCTTGACGTTTGATCCCGCTTCATTGAAGTGATAGAAAATTGAGATGACCCATCACGACGGACTATTATCTCTGCCACGCCATTCATGCTGCGATTGAAAAAAGCTACTAGGCCGACGTCAACTCACCTAAAAATCTAATAATGAAATTTCTTTCGCTACTCGCACGGTCTGCGTTTCTCGTGGTGCTCCCACCCGCCGTGAATGCCGCACCATCGCTTCCTAACGTGGTGATCATTTTTTGTGATGACCTAGGCTATGCCGACATCGGCCCTTTTGGCTGTACCCGCTATTCCACCCCAAATCTGGACCGCCTTGCCCGCGAGGGACGGCGCTTCACCAATTTCCATGTCTCCGAGGCCGTCTGTTCCGCGTCACGCGCATCATTGCTCACCGGTTGCTACAACAACCGCATCGGGATTTTCAACGCGCTCAATCCGACAATGAGACACGGCTTGAATTCCAGCGAGACGACTCTAGCAGAAATATTCAAACAGAAAAATTACGCCACGGGCATGGCCGGCAAATGGCATCTCGGGCACCTGCCTCCATTTTTACCCGTCCGTCATGGCTTTGATGAGTATTACGGATTGCCCTACTCGAACGACATGTGGCCGCATGGGATGGAAAAAAAGAACCGTGATCATCCGCCGTTGCCCATGATCGAGGGCGACAAGGTCATCCAGGCGGACGTCACCGCCGAGGATCAGGAACAACTCACGACCCGCTACACCGAACGCGCGGTTGATTTCATCAAGCGCAACCACGCCCGACCGTTCTTTTTCTACCTCGCTCATTCCATGCCGCACGTGCCGCTCTATGTGAGTGAAAAGTTCAAGGGCAAGTCCGGTGCTGGGCTTTATGGGGATGTAATTCAGGAAATCGACTGGTCGGTGGGGCAAGTGATGGACGCCTTGAAAAGTCAGGGCATCGAGGACAACACCCTCGTAATTTTCACCAGCGACAACGGCCCATGGCTGCGATACGGAAACCATGCGGGCAGCGCCGGGCCGCTGCGAGAAGGCAAGGGCACTTCATGGGAGGGGGGGACAAGGGTGCCGTGTGTGATGCGCTGGCCCGGCCACATTCCTGCCGGTAGCAGCTGCGGCGATATGCTCATGACCATCGACCTGCTCCCGAGTCTCGCCGGGCTTGTCGGCGCGACGCTGCCGGCTCACACCATCGACGGTCTTGATGTCCTGCCGCTGATCATCGGAAAGCCTGGGGCAAAGAATCCTCACGAAGCGTATTGGAACTACTACGCCGACAACCAACTCCAGTCGGTTAGCACGGGTGACGGACGTTGGAAATTGGTTTTACCACACACCTATACCTCACTGAGCGGCAAACTGGGCGGGAGCGATGGGTTTGCCGTTCCCTATCAAAACCTGAAAATTCAATCGCCGCAATTGTTCGATCTGGCAGCGGATGTTGGCGAGAAGACCGACTTGGCGGCTGCGCACCCCGAGGTGGTCGCGAAGCTCGAAGCGGAGGTCGAAAAAGCACGGGCGGATCTTGGTGATTCACTTAGGCAACGGCCTGCGACAAACGTTCGACCTCCCGGCCGAGTGAAATGAACAAACGTAAATCTCAAATTCACGCAAAGAACTCATGAAAATCACTTTGGCACTCGTCACTGCCCTGGTGCTGGCACCTGTCGCAACACTCCACGCTGCGGAACCTGCTAGACCTAACATCCTTTTCATTTGCACCGACGACCAATCCTACGACGCCCTATCGATCGTCCAAAAGGAACAGGGCCAAAAGGGGCGTTTCCCCTGGCTGCAAACGCCGAACCTCGACCGGCTCGCGGCCGAAGGCGTGCGCTTCCGCAACGCCTTCGTCACCAGCTCGCTCTGCTCACCCAGCCGCGCAGTGAGTCTAACAGGACTATACAATCACAAGAGCGGCAATGGCATCGCCTCGAATTTTCGGCCGTTCCCCGCCAGCAATGTTACTCACGCCACGCTGATGCGTGCTGCTGGCTATACTACTGCCTACGTGGGCAAGTGGCACATGGGCAATCAACGCGAGCGCCCAGGCTTCGATTACCATGCCACTTACAAGGGCCATGGCCGGTATGCGGATTGCCCCTTCATCGTGGATGGTAAGGACACTCCCACCGAGGGCTGGGTGGACGACGTCGCCACTAACTATGCGATCGAATTCATCAACAAGCAGAAAAAATCGGCCAAGCCGTGGTCGCTGGTTCTCGGCTACAAGACTCCGCACCAACCCTGGGAGCCACCAGTCCGCTCGACGGACCTCTACGCAGGCGAATTGGCCCGCACGGTGCCCAGCGTCAATACTCCGCCCATTTACTCCGGGAAAAAAATCCAAGGGGCGATGGAACGTCCAGTGCCGCCAACCCAGCCCACCAATCTCGGTTACTTCCGTTGTGTCAACGCGATGGATGGAAGCGTGGGTCGCTTGCTGAAGGCACTCGACGAGTCCGGCTTCGCCCCTAACACCATCGTCATCTTCACTTCTGACAATGGGGTTTATCTCGGTGCCCACGCCACCGGTGACAAGCGCAGCGCCTATGAGGAAAGTTTGCGCGTGCCCTTCATCGTGCGCTATCCGGTGCTGGGCGACAAGGCCCGAGGGCGCATCGTGGACGACGTGGTTCTCAATCTGGATCTTGCTCCGTCGCTGTTAGATTTCGCCAGCGTGCAGGCTCCCAAGCAGATGCAAGGTCGGAGCTGGCGCACCCTGCTGACTGGGGACGATCCCTCATGGCGGCAAAGCTGGTTCTACGAATACTTCGCGGAGGATCAGAAAGGCACCAACGTCCCTGACATCACCGCCGTGCGTACCGCCGGTGCCAAGCTTATCCAATACCCCGGGCACAAGGTGTGGTCCGAATTGTTCGACCTCAAGGCCGACCCCTACGAGATCCACAACCTCATCGACGATCCCGCCGCCGCGCCGCTCAAGGCAAAAATGCTCGCCGAGCATGACCGTCTCGCCAAGGAAGTCAGCTATCAAGTGCCGGATTTTGTCGATCGCCCGCGAAATTGGGGCAAACCCGGCAGCCAAGCTGGTGATGAAGTCAAACCTGATTGATTCATCGATGATTTATCACTGGCCTAAAAGCTAGTTCGCGTCCGGTCACGCAAAATAACAGATGTCTCGGCCCAGCGATTCACGCTTTACCTCTGCTTGAGGCCGGTATCATGGGGTAGACCGGGGCTTTGTCATCACTTTGTGGACTATGCTTCGCCTTAAGAATGAGGAATTATCCTGAGTGTCAGCTAAACCCTAACTTTTCAACCCGCCCCAAAAGCCAATGAAACCCAATCATAAAAACCGGATTCTTTTCGCCGCTCTCACACTAGCACTCACCGTGTCCTCGGCCATCGCTGCCACCCTCACTTTGGACACGACATCAGGCGACGGAGCCACCATTACCCCAGGCAGCGGTAACTGGAACACAACCGCAGGCAACTTGGTCTGGAACAACGCCGGAACGAACGTGATTTGGAGCCAGACCTCAGCCACCGTCGCCACCAATGCCGCGACCTTCGCTGGAGCGGATGGCAGCACGCCAGACGAGTATGTGGTCACGCTCAGTGGGACGACGAACGCGCAATCGGTCACCTTCAGCAATAGCGGTTATAAACTCACCGCCGGTACGCTGACCTTGTTGCCGACGGCCACCTCAAACGGTGCCATCACCGTCGCCGCTGGCAAGACCGCCACCATCAACTCCGCCATCACCTACGCGGGCAGCGGAAGTGGGGGCAACTACCCTGCGGCCATCACGGTGAACGCGGGCTCCACACTCAACCTCGGCGGCGGTGCGACTAATGCCCAATACACCTTTTTGGGTGCCGGCACGGTCAACGTGACCGCAGGGTCTTACTCCGCCAACACTGGTGCCATCAACGTTGCCACTTTTAACCAAACGGGCGGCACCTTCAACATCACGCCAGGAAATGGCATCGGTTACAACATCAACAGCAACACCCAAAACGTCACCTACAACCTTTCCGGCGGCACCCTGAGTGTCAATGGCAACGCCAATGCACCTGGCGTCAGCAACTCCTTCTTGGGCATCGGATTCAGCGCCAATGCGTCCTCCTTGAATGTGAGCGGCAATAGCACCATGAACGTTGGTACCACCGCCAGCCGTTCCGGCGAGATTCGCATCGGAAATACTAACACCTCCAAAGGCACGCTCAATGTAACGGGTGGCACGGTCACCGTTGGCACCGGCAGCACCGCCAACAAGATTTACTTCCACAAGGCCGGGTCCGGTGCCGCCTTCATCGCCGCGATGACCCAATCCGCCGGTACGGTGACGACCAACGGTATTCAGTTCGGGGGTTCCACGGGTGCTACTACCTATAACGCCACCTCAGCGGCGAATTTGACCCTCAGCGGCGGCAGCCTTTACATCGGCCTCCAAGGGATCACCCGCGGCACCGACGCAAACGCCCTCCCAGTCGCGATCAAGCTGCAAGGCGGCATATTGGGTGCATCCGACACCTGGTCGTCTTCGCTCGACATGAAACTGGGTGCCGGCACCACAATCCAAGCTGCTACCAGCGCCGCCGCCGCCAAAAACATCACTCTCTCCGGCATTCTCTCCGATGATAGCGGTGCGGGCACCCTCACCAAGACCGGTGCAGGAACTCTAACCCTTTCCGGTGCCAACACCTTCACGGGTGCCACCACCGTCAATGCCGGTGCCTTGGTTCTCGGCAATGCCAATGCCGTGAGCACTTCCAGTTCGCTCACCCTCGCCGACGGGGCCGCGCTCTCGCTGACCACCACCCCTAGCACGGTGCAGACTCTCACCTTCACCAACAACGGCACGCTGAATTTCGACCTCGCTAGCGGCGGCACGGGGCTGACGGTGAGCACCCCCAGCGGCGTGACCAACAGCGGTGCGACCGGTTCCATCGCCATCAACATCACCGGTAGCGCACCTGCTAACGGCACCTACTCGCTCATTTCCTACAGCGGAAGCCTGGGGGGTAGCGGTTTCAGCGCCTACACCCTCGGCACCACGCCTGCAGGCAAAACCTACACCCTTAGCGATACCGGCAGCGCCATTCAAGTGACGGTTGTCGCGGACGGTTACTACTGGACCGGCACGCAAAGCAGCGAGTGGAGCACGGCCACCATCGCCGGTTCAAAAAACTGGATTCTGGATGGCAATTTGGTTGATTACGTGAACGGCGGCAAGGTGGTCTTCGATGGCACCGCCACGAACAAAACCGTGAACATCACGGGAGCGGATGTGACACCTCTTTCGGTTCTATTCAACAGCGGCAACTACACGCTGCAAGGCACTAACAAGATTGCCGGTACTGCACCGATCACGGTGACTTCTGCTGCCACGCTCAAGCTTGGCACTTCGAACGTACTGCCGGATGGCGTCGGCGCGGGCACTCTCAGTATCAGTGGAACCCTCGACCTCAACGGCAATTCTGAGACGCTCAATGGTTTCAGCGGCACGGGCTCGGTGGATAATACCGCGGTTTCCACTACCTCCACCTTGACCTTGGGCGCCATCGTGGGCGGCACTTCCACCGGCAATATCAAGAACACCGGCGGCACGCTGGCCTTGACCAAGACTGGTGCCACTGACGTCATCTTGAGCGGAAATAACACTTATAGCGGAGCCACCACCGTCAGCCAAAGCCGCCTATTTATCAATGGCAGCGCCGCGTTGTCTCCCAATACCGCAGTGACGGTCAGCAACGGAGCCTCCTTAGTCTTGACCGCCAGCGGTACTCCCACCTTCGCTCAAAGCATCACGCTTGCCTCGGGCTCGAACTTGTCGGTGCGTCAGGCGTCGACCGTCAGCAATGCCACCCTGCCAATCCCTGGCACCGCCATTTTCAACAATGACGATCAGGTCACAGCGGCGTTCACCCTTTCCACCCCCACCGCTTTAACTGACGCGCTGACCGTCCAAGTCGGTGGTGGTGTCGGGGCCCCGGGCGTCGTCACCCTGACGGGAATCCTCAGCGGCAGCGGCGGTAGCCTAGTCAAAACCGGAGCCGGTCAGTTGGCTCTTGGTGGCGCGAACACCTTCGTGGGTGGCGTCACCATCAAAAATGGCACACTGGAAAGCAAGACCACCAAGACCACGCTGGGCGCGAACACGGTCACCATGGGCGGCGCTGGTTCGACGGGTGCCTCCTACATCACCGGGCAGGACAATTCGAATCCATTCATCATCAATGCTCCTGACAGTGGCACGTTGACGATCGGCGCCAATGGCAGCGGCTCAGGCTTTTATATGTCCGGGGGAATCACCTTGAATGGCAACCTGACCTTGCAGTCTTACAACAACGTCATCAGCGGCTCGACCACCGCCAGATCTTACTTCACCGGTGGTATCACCGGCACTGGTAACCTGCTGCTCGACAATCTGGGTCTTGCCGCAAACGCAATCGAGCTCACCACCACCGCCGTAAACCACACCGGCAGCATCACCGTGCAAGGGTCCGCCACGGGTGTAACCCTCATCAGTGCCCCGATCGGATCGAACGTCACCGGCATCACCCAAAACAGTGCGACATCTCGTCTGGATCTCAGCGGTGCGAACACCTACGTCGGTAACCTCACGGTCAATGCAGGCGCCGTGCGGATCTCGAACAATTCCAACACCGGCAACGACGCTTCCACCGTCACCCTCGCCGCGAGCGGAGCAACGCTGGACCTCACCTATGTCGGCACCGACACCGTGGACAAGCTCTACATCGGCAGCACCCAGCAAGCGAACGGCGTGTATGGAAAAGTTGGTTCGGCTTTACCGGTCATCGGCATCTCCCAGATCACTGGCGACGGCACCCTGACCGTAAGTTCCGGCCCTGCTGGCTACTCCTCGTGGATCACCGGTACCTTCGCCAATGGCACGGTGCCAGCGCTCCAACAAGGTGCCAATGCCGACCCTGACAACGACGGCATCAGCAACTTGCTGGAATACGCCATCGCCGGCCAAGACCCGACAGTGGCAAACGCAGCGGTGGGCACCTTCGCCGCCAATGTACTCAGCTACACCAAACGGGCAGGCACCAACGGGCTCACCTACGCGATCCAGAAATCAACCGACCTCGGCACCACCGATCCATGGATCGAGGTCACCGGCGGATCCTATGTCAACGACGCGACCACCATCTCGTTCACCCTCACCCCAGGCACCCCGGCGAAGAATTTCCTGCGCCTCAAGGTCTTGTCGAACTGAACCGAGTTTACCTGCCAATGACAATATGAAATCCTGAGCACTTTCCGTTCGGAAAACATCAATGTTTTTCGGAGTTAACGGGTTTTCTTCCGAATCATCTGCGGGGCTGCTGACTGGAGAGTCAGCGGCCCCGCTTTTCTTTGAATCACCTAAGACCACGACGAACTATCTTCATGAATGTCCACCCAATTCTCGCACGCACCCTTGCATGCTGCCTGCTGTCACTCGGCTCACTGCCCGCCGCTCAAGAGAGTCGGGATGTCGTCATGACCGTCAACGGCATTGAAATCCCCATTCTCATCGTCACCCCTTCGTCGGGGAAGGGACCTTTCCCCGTCGTCTATCACGTCCGCGGCGGAGGCTGGAACGGTGGCACGGAAACGGTGGTTCCGGCTGCATCCGTGACGCCCGAAGCCAAGTTCCTCAGCGATGAACTCGGAATCGTTTATGTGGGACTCGCCTACCGCTGCAAGGTCCAGCACGGAACTTTCCTGCTCGCGATGGATGACCTGCGGGCTTCGATCCAATGGTTCGAGGCACGGGCCGCCAACTACAAAGCGGACACCACAGTCGTCGGTCTAACCGGTGGCTCGGCAGGAACGCCCTTGTCCGCCATGCTTGCCCAAGAGATGCCCTCATGTGCGGCTTATGTCGGCCTTTTCGGCGTCTATGATTTCACGAATAACAAGGAATCCCTCTTCCCCGATGAAACGGCGTGCGAGCTCTACGGTCTCGCCACTCAGGAGCAAAAACTCAAGTCATCCCCCTACCATCACCTCCGGAAAAATCCGCCCTCAACCCTGCTCTTCCACGGTGGCAAGGACATCCTCACCCATTCGTCGCAGAGCATCCGCTTCGCGGAAAAGCTCCGTGAGCAAGGCGGGCAGGCCGACGCCATCATTTTTCCAGACCTGAACCACGGCTATTTCAACCCACGCTATCCCACGGAGTTCAAGGCGACCACGCTGAAGATCGCCGCGCTCTATGCAGAGAATCTCAAGCTCGACAAATCAAAGGTTAATCAGTTGCCCACCAAGCTCGACAAGATGGTAAGCCGCTTTTTCCCAGTGTCCGAGATCAAGCCCGCTGTCCTCATCGGCAGGTGGAAGGGTGAGAAGGATACGCTTGAATTCCTGAAGGGCGGCGCAGGGATGAAAACTATCCAGGGAAACACAAACCAGCCATTCACGTATGAGATTTCCGGCAATGCCATCAACGTGAAACAGGGAGAGAGCAGCGAATCCTATTTCATGCAGGCGGATCTTCAGGAGATCTACAAGGTCGTTTCTGAAGGTCGCTTTGCCGGAGACAGGGCATGGTATGCGAGGCCGAAGTAGCCCAAATGCATCACGCGAATTTCAATTCAATGACGATGACGAAGACAACATTGCTGATTTTGACGGCCTTCTTGCAGGGCGCGATCGCAGGGGAGACGAGGACGCTTGTCCACCTCGCGAACCCCCTGCAGGGCACCGACTCCGTGCGCAAGTTTTCGCATGGTAATACCTACCCCGCCATCGCTCTGCCTTTTCCCATGAACGTTTGGGCGCCCTACACCCAAGTGGCGGCGGAATCACATTTCTATCAATACCGCCAGAACAAGCTCCGCGGAATCCGCCAGACCCACCAACCGAGCCCGTGGATCGGCGACTATGCGAGTTTTTCCCTGATGCCGGTATTCGGGAAACTCGCCGTGACGGAGGAGGACCGCGCCTCTGAATTCCGCCATGAAACGGAGATCGCGCGCCCGAGTTACTACAGCGTCCGCCTCGACACTTGGAGGGCGAAGATGGAGGTCACCCCGACCGAGCGGGCTGCTAGATTCCGTTTTACCTTCGAGGAGAATGGGGATGGCTATGTCGTGCTCGACGCCTTCGACAAGGGCTCCGAAGTTGAAATCTTTCCCGCTCAAAACAAGGTCATCGGCATCTGCCGCAACCACAAGAACGGCGTGCCGGAAAATTTTGCTAACTACTTCGTCATCGAGTTCGACCGGCCATTCGCCGCGCACGGCACGTGGACTCCGAAGGGCATTCACGAGGGTGAAATCAAGCTCGCGGATCAACATGCCGGCGCGTATTTCATGTTCAAGGTCGGCAAGGGCGAGGCTGTTAGTTGCAAGGTTGCGTCATCCTACATCAGTCCCGCTCAAGCGCAGCGGAACCTCGATCGCGAGATCGGTCAGCGCGATTTCGATGCCGTCCTCGCCGCAGCGGATGCAACGTGGAACTCCACGCTCAATCGCATCCAGATCGAAGGCGGCACCGAGGAACAGCAGCGCACTTTCTACAGCGCGATCTATCGCAGTGTGATTTTCCCGCACCGTTTCTTCGAGTTCGACGAGAACGACAAGCCAGTTTATTTCAGCCCCTATGACGGCAAGGTCTATCAGGGAAAACTCTACACCGACACCGGTTACTGGGACACCTTTCGCGCCTCGCATCCGCTCTACAATTTACTCTTCCCAGAGATCAGTGCGGAGATTCTTCGCGGAAATCTAGCAGCTTATGAGCAAAGTGGCTGGCTCCCTTCCTGGTCGAGCCCCGGCCACCGCCCCTGCATGATCGGCAACCACGCCTTCTCGTTGTTCGCCGACGCCTGGGTCAAGGGCGTCACCAGCTTCGATGCCAACAAGGCGGTCGATGCCATGGTGCATGATGCGAACACCCAGTCACCGGAAAAGTGCCGCTCGATCGGCCGTAATGGTGCGGATTTCTATCAGAAGAGCGGCTATGTTCCCTATCCGAAATTCAAGGAGGCCAGCGCCAAGACCTTGGAATACGCTTACGATGATTTCTGCGCCGCAGTCCTGGCCCGTGCCATCGGCCGGAATGCCGAGGCGGATGAGTTCGCCAAGGATGCGATGAACTATCAGAATGTCTTCGATGCCAAAATCAGCTTCGTCCGTGGACGCAAGGCGGACGGTGCATGGTGCGAAAATTTCGACCCGCTCGAGTGGGGCGGCCCGTTTACCGAGGGCAATTCATGGCACTGGACATGGAGTGTGTTTCAGGACGTTCCGGGCTTGGTCATGCTGATGGGTGGCGATGAGGCTTTCACCAAAAAACTCGACCAAGTCTTCTTCACGCCGCCGGATGTGAAGGTCGGCACTTACGGCAGGATGATCCACGAGATGATAGAAATGGTCGCGCTCAACATGGGCCAATACGCGCATGGCAACCAACCGATCCAGCACATGCCCTACCTCTACAACTACGCCGGTCAGCCATGGAAAACCCAGGCACGAGTCCGCGAGGTGATGGGCCGCCTCTATCAGTCCGCGCCGGACGGCTTCTGCGGCGACGAGGACACCGGGCAGATGTCGGCTTGGTATGTCTTCAGCGCGCTGGGCTTCTATCCCGTCTGCCCGGGAACCACCGAGTATCAGATCGGCAGCCCGATCTTCGACAAAGCGACGATCCACCTACCTAACGGAAAAGCTTTCGTCATCCACGCGAAAGCTAACGGGCCGCAGCGCCCCTACATCCGCAGCGCCACCTTGAACGGCGCGGACTTCAACAAGACCTTTCTTCAACATCCACAAATTACCGGGGGTGGGGAGTTGACGTTTGAAATGACTTCCGCACCCGACCACACGTGGGCCATCGCTCCGGAAAGCCGTGCGAAGTCAGCCATGGCCAACGTGGGCGGCGGGCAATAAAGTATCCCGTCCACGCTGTTGCGATGTGGCAGATAAATAAACGATAACTTTCTCGGCAAATGGATGCTGCTCGCGGAATGTATATTTGATGACTCCTGCTGAAAATGCGAAGCATGACCAGTTTCTCAGGCTCTATGTGAGCCATGAGGAGGCGTTGCAGGGTTTTGTGCGGACGCTCGTTCCCTCGCGGGAGGATGCACGGGAGGTAATGCAGGAGGTGGCTGTGGTGCTGTGGCAGCGCCTAGGGGATCTGGATGATCTCGCAAACTTCCGTCCGTGGGCATTCGGCGTGGCTAGATTCAAGGCGTTGGCTTTGCTGCGGGACCGGTCTCGGGATCGCTTGGTCTTTGATGAGGATGTGTTGGAACTGCTCGCAGACGAGGTGACCGAGCAGGCCGACGCTTATGAGGCCGAGCGCCGGGCGCTGGAATCCTGCGTGGAGAAGCTCGATCCCGCTCAACGGAAGCTGCTGGACGCTGCTTATGCGCCCGGTGCACGGATTGATGGTCTCGCGGTGGAAGCAGGCCGCTCACCCATGTCCTTTTACAAGGCACTGCACCGCATCCGGCTGGCCTTGATGAACTGCACCCAACGTTTGCTCGCCCAGGAGGGAATCTCATGAAATCAGAACCCGAAAGCCTCGAACTCATTCGCCGCTACATCGATGGTGATGCATCCGAAGCGGATCGCGAGGCACTCCAGGAAGAGTTGAGACGCGATCCAACCACTCGGCGCCTCTTCGCTCGTTACGCCAACATCGACGCCACGTTGGGCAGTGGCGGTATCGCGTTGAGAGGGCCCGCTCACCCGGCAAAACCTGTTCGTTCAACTTGGTTCTCGTGGCGCCCAGTCACCACGGCGGCGGCGGGGATCGTTTTTGGAATATTTTGCACGTCGATGGTGTTTGCGTATGCGGTGCCTCGAATGAAGCTGGATAAGCTGCGAGTGGTGCCGCTTTTCGTCGAAGGATTTGAGGATGTGAAGCTGGTGGCGGGCCGTGGGTTTCCAAGCAGCGCAGGTGGGTGGTCAGGGCAGTTGTCTGCGGTGATTCCTCTGGAGATGGGAGTAAATCCTAAGGAAGGAACGCACATGGCGCGACTGGAACCCAGTGCCGGACGGAAGTTCTGCACCGCTGTCCGCATTGTGGATCTTGCCGAGTATCCTCTGCCTATGGGTGCGGCGTCGCAGACGGTGGAGGTCACGGCCTCGTTTCATCGCATCCCGTCAGACTCCGCAGAGCGAAATCAGATCCGCCTGGCCGCGTTTTCCGAGGCACCGGAAGACGTGAAGCCGATCTGGAACAGTGAGAACATGTTCGACCAAGTCCTTCAACATGCCGCGCGCACCGTCACCACGAAACACGGCGAGAACGGCTGGCAAACCCTGAAGGCGACCATGGAGATTCCGCCCGGAGCCCGCAGCCTCGTCATCTATCTCGGTGCCGCGGTTCCTGATGATGCAGCACCGAAGACCGTTCACTTCCTCGACGATGTTCGTGCTCAGTTTGTGATCAAAGAAGCGACTCTATGAAAACCAACACCATCTCCTCCAAGCTTCTCGTCGGCCTACTCGGCGCAGCGGGAGCCCTCGTTGCTGTCGAAGCTCAGGCCCAGAACACGATCGACCTCAGTCACTGGAAACTAACGCTGCCGGTCGGTGCCTCCGAGACTGCCGCGGGGCAGCCCATGGAGATTTCCGCTGCACAATTGAGCGCCGGATACACGAACGCCGAATACTTTTATCGCGGTGCCGATGGGCAGTTAGTCTTCTGGTGCCCGGTGACCGGTGCTCGGACGGAGAACACCGATTACTCGCGCTGCGAGTTACGCGAGGTGGTCAATCCCGCTGATGACAACGTCTGCTGGTCGGCGAAGGGCACGCACACCATGGATGTGAGCTGCCGGGTGATGGAGGTCTCCAGCGGGCAAAAGGTCGTCATCGGCCAGATCCACGGTTATTCGGGCAAAGCCAGTCCCCTGATCAAGCTACAGTTTTTCAAGGGTCGTATCGAAGCCTTGGTGAAGGACAAGGCGAGGAAAGGCAGGGACATCAAACTGACGTTTCCAGAAGTGGGGTTTAACAAGGATTTCGACTATCAGATTAAGCTTCACGACGGAGTCCTCAGCATCACCGTGAATGGCACGACCCAGTCGGAGAACGTCTTCAAACTGGACCCAAGCTGGGCCGATCAGACGCTCTATTTCAAAGCGGGTGTCTATCCCCAGGATAATGAAGGGCCCGCGACAGAAGGTGCCCGCGTTTCGTTTTCCAAGCTCAAGGTGAGCCATTCCGATGCTGCATCGCCAGCCAGCGGAACTCCCGCCAAATGACTCGATCTCAATCGCTGTTTTACAAAGCCATCGCCGCGCACCACTCATGAAATCGCCCTACAATCTCATCGCCTGTCTGGGTTTTCTGATCTCGCAATCCACCGTCGCTGCCGCGAAGCCGAACATCGTCGTCATCGTCGCCGATGATCTCGGTTACGCCGATGTGGCATTCAACCCGCTCCATCCAAAGGAAATTACCATGCCGCATCTCGATGCGCTGGCGAAGCAGAGCATCATCTGCCGCCAGGGATACGTAACTGGCTACGTCTGCTCACCGACGCGCGCGGGGCTGATGACTGGGCGCTACCAGCAGCGGCTCGGACTTTACACCGGCGGCGAGGCGGGCAGCGGCCTGCCAAAGAGCGAGCAGATTTTCCCGCAGTTTCTCAAGCCGGCGGGTTATGTCACGGGGCAGTTCGGCAAGTGGCATCTCGGCCCCGACCCCGAGTGGAGTCCAGCTTTGCGCGGCTTCGATGAGGTGTTCGGCTTCCTCGGCCGTGGCGCGCATGACTATTTTAAGCTCAACGATCCCGCAGATCCGATCTATCGCGGGACGGAAGTGGTGCAGGAAACCGGTTACCTTACCGACCGACTGGGCGAGGAGACGGCGGCTTTCATCACCCGCAACAAATCCAAACCCTTCTTCGCCTATCTTGCCTTCAACGCAGTCCACGCGCCGCTTCAGGCACCGGCGGATGAGATCGCCAAGTTCAACACCGGCGACAAGGATCGGGACGCGCTGCTTGCGATGGGTAAACGGATGGACGACGCGATCGGGAATGTGGTTGCCACGCTCAAAAAAGAGGGTGTGTGGGAGAACACGTTGCTGTTTTTCTTCAGCGACAACGGCGGACCGCTCGCGCAGACCGCGAACAACACGCCGTTACGCGCCGGCAAACACTCCTATTACGAGGGCGGCATCCGCGTGCCGTTCCTCGTCTGCTGGCCCAGTCAACTCAAGCCCAGCGAGAGCCAAGCTATCGTGAGTTCTCTCGACGTCCTGCCCACCGCGCTCGCCGCCGCCGGATTGCCGGCGCCTGAGGGCAAAAGACTCGATGGCATCAATCTACTGCCGCTGCTGCGCGGGGGGACGGCCGCGCCGCAGCGGGACTTGTTCTGGTGCTCCGGTAGCGAGGAGGGTTGGTGGGCGATCCGCCATGGCGATTGGAAACTCGTGGGCGAAAAGGCAAAAGTGGGATTGTTTGATTTGAGCAAAGACACTTCCGAAAAGAATGATCTCGCCAAGACGATGCCGGAAAAAGTTGCTGAGCTAACGAAACTTCACGAGGTCTGGCTGGAGCAGATGGCAAATCCCAGCAAGGGAGGCACCAAAAAACGGACGGCGGAGCAGAGCGAGCCTGTCGACCGCAAGGCGAAAAAAACTGAGGAAAAGGCCAAGAAGAAGGAGGAAAAGCGTGCCCAGAACAAGGCGGAGCGGACTGAGGCCGCTGTTCCCGCCGCCCCTAAAAAACGGCCTAACGTATTGTTTGTCATCAGCGATGATCTGAGCTCGCGCATCGGCCCAACGGGCGACAAAGCCGTCTTGACGCCCGTGCTGGATCGTCTCGCGAGCGAAGCGATGACGTTCCCGCGCGCTTACTGCCAGTATCCGGTCTGCGGTCCGTCGCGCGCGTCATTCCTGAGCGGGCTTTACCCGCAGAGCACTGGAATTTTGGACAACGAAACCAATATCGCTGACATCCGGCCCAGCACTCCGTCGATTCCCGGGGTCTTCCGCCAAGCGGGTTACTGGACCGCGGCGGTGGGCAAGGTGTTTCACAAACCGCTGGAGAATCCCGGCAACGATACCTGGGATCAAGTGATGGCGTTCGAGAACGACGAGACGGCGATCGAGCTGGCGGCTCGCGAAAAATTTGAAAAAGAACACGGACCGATTACCGGAAAAAATCGGAAAATTTGGCGTGACCAACTGCTGACCGTTGCGCCGCAGACGCGCAATCAGGGAGTCAAGGGCGTCGGGCCTGGCTACGGACCCACGGGCTTGAGAGATGATCAACATGCCGACGGCAAAAACGCCCGCCAAGTGGCCGAGTGGATCACCACCAAGGCAAGCGCCGGCAAGCCCTTCATGATCGCCTGCGGCTTTCACAAACCACACATCCCGTTCATCGCACCCGATGCGTATTTCGCCAAGTATCCCATCGAATCGATCAAGCTAAGCCGCTCTCCTGCAAACGATTGGGACGATATTCCGAGGATCGCGGCGACCCAGCAATACAAGGAATACGGGTTTCCTGACCTCGGAAAGGAAGACGACGCGCGCCGCCGTGAGTTCATGCAGGCTTACTACGCCTGTATTTCGTTTATCGATGCGCAACTCGGTCTCATCATCGAGGCCTTGCACAAGAGTGGCGAGTGGGAAAACACGATCATCGTCTTCGTGGGCGACCACGGATACCACCTCGGAGAACACTTCATGTGGGGAAAAGTCCACCTCTTCGAAGAGTCCGCCCGCATGCCTTTCATGGTGCGTGTGCCTGGTGTGACCAAGGGTGCGAAAAACAAAGGCTTGGTGGAAATGGTGGATATTTTCCCGACGCTTGCCGAGCTGTGCAACGTCGCCCCACCCGCCCATCTTCAGGGTCGCTCGCTTGTCCCCATGCTGAAAGATCCAACGGCTCCCGGAAAGGAATACGCCTACACGGTCGTCAAACGCCGCAATGGCCTGGGTCTGGCAGTGCGCTTTGGAAACTGGCGCTACACCGAGTGGGGATCACCGGATCAAGCCGAGCTCTACGACTTGGCTGCCGACCCGCAGGAATTCACCAATCTCGTGGGTAAAAAAGAATCTGCGGACGTGCTGACCCGTGCCAAGCAAGTGCTGGCGAAAGCGGAAGCACACGCTAAATCGCAATTCATCGCTCCGCCAAAACCGGAGAGCCTCAAAGCAAATCCAGAGCGTCCCTAACTGATGAAAATGATCTCCTCACCCATCATCCCACGCGCCAAATGCACACTGGCAGTATTCGCTTTGACAGGCATCGCCATGTTGCTTTCGCAGGCCGCTGAGCCTAACACCAAGCGCGCTCCGAACGTCATCTTTATTGCCACCGATGATCTTAACGACTGGGTGGGTCCGCTCGACTCGCCAATCAAAGCCAAGACGCCCAATCTTGACCGACTCGCAGCCCGCGGAGTGACTTTTCTCAATGCGCAGACCAGTGGCACTTATTGTTCGCCCTCGCGCGCCGCCTTGTTCACCGGTCGTCACCCGGCGACCACCGGAGTTTATAACACGCAGGTTTACTGGCGTGAACACCCGGATTTGCGGCCCTTGCAGTTAGGGTTTCAACAAGCAGGCTATCAGACGTATGGGACCGGCAAGTTGTTTCATCATCCGGCGGGATTCGTGGATCTGCGGGGTTGGACCGAGTTTTATGTGCGAACCGCCGCCCAACGGACGACGGGCTGGCCAGTGGACAGCTGGAAGCACGGCGCCCCGCTGCCGAGCCAGGTGCCGAATAGCAAATTCGTTCGCGCGCAAACTGGCACAAAGGACAGTGGATTTCTGGAGTACGCCGCTTTGCCCGACGAGGCTGAAAAAGACATGGCCGACACGGTGCAGACCGACTGGCTCATCAGCGTCCTAACAAAGAAGAACGAAAAGCCCTTCTTTGCGGCCATGGGTATGTATGCACCGCACTATCCGAATTACGCGCCAAAGAAATACTACGACATGTATCCGCTGAATGATATCCAGCTGCCGCCGATCAAGGACGACGACTCAGCAGATTTGCCCCCGATACCCCGCCGGTCCGCCGATGCGCGCAAAAAATCCATCGTCAACAAACTTCACGAACTCGGCATCATGAAGGAAGCGATCCAAGCCTATCTCGCTTGCACGTCCTACGCTGATGCACAGGTCGGCCGAATTTTAGATGCCCTAGAAAAGAGTCCCGAGCGCGACAACACGATTGTGATTTTCTGGAGCGACCACGGCTACCATCTCGGCGAGAAAGGCCAATGGGGGAAACACACCTTGTGGGAACAGACTGCGCACATTCCTCTCATCTGGGCGGGCCCCGGGATTGCCCAAGGAGCTAAAATTTCTGCGCCCGTCGGCACCATCGATATCTACCCGACGCTGGTCGAGTTGTGCAATCTCGCCCCCGACAAGGGCCTTGAAGGCACCTCGCTCGCACCCACGCTGCGCGAGCCCAGCCAGGCGCAAGATCGGAATGTGCTGCTCTGCGATCACAATCGCGGCGGCTACACAATTGTGAACCAGCAGTGGCGCTACATCCACTACCCGGACGGCACCGAGGAACTCTACCAACTGGGCAAGGATCGCGAAGAATGGAATAATCACGCCGGGCAAGAAAAGGTTCAGCCGATCATCGACGAGATGAAAAAGAGCGCGCCGAAGTCCTTCGCCCCGGAATGCCCTGAATCAAACAAGCTGAAGCTTATCATTGAGGGCGAAAGCTTCCGTTGGGAACCGAAGCCTGGCGGTCGAAATTAAGCAAAACCGAAAGCAAAGAAAGCCTCTGCCCGGGAATAATCTGAACGATCATTTCCACCTTCACCATGAATTTGTCCATTGCTGAGCCTGTTTCCCGGAAATTTCCCGTAAGCGGAGTGCTACGGTGCGGCCTCGTAAGATGTGCCGTGATCTCATGGCTCCTCGGCTCCGCCTTGGGTGTCGAGGTGGACATCACCCCGACCGCCGCGGCGGATGGTGCGTATTCTCTAATAACCGTAGGAGGGCAGACGGCGTGGCAGAATACGGGTACCTCTCGATACCTTTATGGCCGGCGGCCGAATTCTTTCGCCTTTACCCTGGGTCAGACGCTCTATCTGCGGGTCACATATTTCGACGACGCCGCAGGCACTGTCGACCTGCAGTTCAATGCCCAGACTAGTAACTTCAAGACCTCGACGCTCACCACCCGGACCACGCGCGTGAATTCTGGGAGTTTTGTCGATGGCTTCTTCGAACTGTCGGATGTGAAATTCAACAAGAGCCTGAATGGTTCGGATTTCCGCATCATCTGCGGCACAACGGCTGGGGCAAAAGTCCCGGTGCAGCGAATCACCCTTTCCGACACGCCTTTCGCCAACGCGGATTTCCAGCTCGCTGTCTCGCGCGCTTGGCAGACGCGCTACACCGGCCCCGCCAAGGATTACATCGATCCTACAACGCTCAAGGGCAAGGTGATGTCAGGCTATCAGGGGTGGCTTGGCACGCCTAACGACATCGCTGATACCGGTGTATGGAAGCACTGGTCAAGGGGCGGAGCGATGATCCCGGAAAATTTCACCATGGACGCTTGGCCGGATCTCACCGAATACGACCCCGCCACGCTTATCCGCGCCGCCGATGTGGTGACGGAGAGCGGTGCTCCTGCCTATCTGTTTTCGTCCAGATCCTATCCGGCGGTGCAGAAACATTTCCGCTGGATGCGCAAGCACAACATCGACGGCGCATGGCTCCAGCGTTTCAACCCCACGGCGGGCGCGGAGTCCGAGTGGGTGCTGCGCAACGTCTCGCAGGCGGCGGCGGAAGAGGGCCTCATCTGGGGCGTGGAATACGACGTTTCCGGCATGGCCGACGCCACCGTCGTCGCGAAGCTGCAGGCGGATTGGGTGTGGCTCACCACGCAATTCGACCTTCTCAACGATCCGCGCTACGTGCGCGAGAACGGCAAACCGGTCGTCTTCATCTGGGGCCTCGCGGTGCCGGATCGGAACTTCACCACCGCCAGCGCGGACGCCGCGGTGGATTATTTCCAAGCCCAGGGTGCCTACGTCATCGGTGGCCTCCCGAACAACTGGAACACGCTCAACGCCGACTGGCAGACCCACATGGCGAAATACGATGGCGTGCTCGTCTGGCAAAATAAAACCACCTCGGACGCCGCACTCTTCCGCAACCGCGGGCAGGATTTTTTCCCACACGTCTGGCCGGGATTTTCATGGGCGAACCTGAAGCAACTCCCTGCAACTCCCCTCACCCAGTATACAGACCGAAGTGGTGGGCAATTCTACTGGGACAAAGGCCGCGACTGGATCAATGCCGGCGGTGCGGATAGGCTCTTCATCGGTATGTTCGACGAATATGACGAAGGGACAAATGTCATGCCCATGACCGACGATCCGCCCAATCCCTCGGCAGCCTACGGACGCTTCATCGACAACCAAAGCAAGCCCAGCGACTGGTGGATGATGCTCACCGACGAGCTGAAACGCATGATGTTCGACCAGCGCACGAATACCGGCACGCTCCCCACCGTCGCCTCGCTTAGCAACCGCTCCAACATCGGTCCCGAGGCCTCCGTCGATCTCGGCACGACCGACATCGCCGCCTCCCTCTCACGCGTGGCCCAAGCCGATGGCAACACCATCGTGGAAACCGTCGGCGGAAAGGTATGTCGCGGCAACACCACGCCCGCGACCGACCGCTACATGTATTTCAACGTGACCAATACCTTCGCCTTCCAACTCGTGAACGGCGACGTGACCATCGAGGTGGAATACTTCGACAACGCCGACAGCACCGCGCTCGGTCTGCGATACGATGGCGCGGGTGGCAGTTACACGCCCCACCCGCTGCCCATCACCACCACCGGCAGCAACACTTGGCGCACCGTGCGCTTCGAAATCGCCGATGCCTATTTCGGCGGCCGTCAGAATGGTTCCTCGGATTTTAGTCTGACCTTCGGCGGTAAGAAACTCAACGTCAACCGCGTGTGGGTGCGCCTGCCGGAGGGCAAAGCCTATCCCTTCACCTGGACCAATGCCACCGCCGGCCCCGCGCTCACTTGGTCGCAAAACTCCAACTGGCTCGGCGGCATTGTCGCGCAGTCCGATCCCACCAGCACCGTGCGGATGTTCCCCGGCCAGACGCTGCCCGGCGGCACGATCCCGATTTCAAACAATCTCTCTGCCCAGCAGTTCGGCACCCTCCAACTTGGTGGCACGGCATCTTCTTCCGCCGCCACCACCGTCACCCTCATTGGGAATGCTCTCAGCCTCGGCGGGACCGCGCCCGCCATCACACTCGATGCGAGCAAGTCCGCCTTCGACCTCACCTATGACATTGCAACACCCGTCACACTGCTCCAGACGACCAAGATCAATGGCGGAGGCAATGCGAGCCTCCGCATCTCCGGCCCGCTCAGCGGCAATGGCGGCCTCATCAAATCCAGCCCCGGCAATCTCACCCTCTCTGGAACGAACACCTACAGTGGCGACACCACCCTCAGCGCCGGCACGCTGACTCTGACCAGCGCGGCCAGCGCAACCAACGCCAACACCGGCAACGACGCATCCACCGTCACCATCGCCGCTACCGGCGCGACCCTCAATCTCACCTATACCGGCACCGACAGAGTGGGGAAATTGTTCATTGGCACCACCCGGATGGCCGACGGCATTTACGGAGTATCCGCCACCAACCTCCCGCAGATCACCGGTACCGGGACGCTGACGGTCGGGGTGCCCGATTTCGCCTCCTGGATCACCGGTCCCTTCACCAACGGCGCGATTTCCATGGACAAACGAGGCCCGAATGACGATCCCGACAGCGACGGCATCCGCAACCTCGTCGAATACGCCATCGCCGGCCAGGATCCCACCGTGCCTAACTCCAACATCAGCAGCTTCACCGCTGGCGGCACACTGACATTCCTCAAACGCGAGGGCACCAGCGGCCTCACCTACGACATCGAAACCTCCACATCACTCGTCACCGGATCCTGGGTCACCCAGCTCAAGCCACCGGTCATCGAGGGCACGGGCTCGATCTCCTATGCCCTCACTCTCGGCACCCCGTCTAAAAACTTCGTGCGCCTCAGAGTCTTGGATAACTAAGAAACAAGGGTGATTTCGCACCTAGACTTTTCCGTACGGCTGGACTACGCTTCCCATCGTGATCACACAATACCTTACAGATGAGCGTGGCGAGAAAGTCGCAGTGGTGATTCCCATTGCCGATTACGATGCGCTTATGGAAGACGTGGCTGATTTAGCCTGTGTCGCAGAGCGACGCGATGATGAACACATCTCTCTGGAAGAATTAAAAAAGCAATTAGCAGCCGATGGACTCATTCCGCATTGAGGTTGCTCGCTCGGCTACGAAGGAATTACGCGCGATTGCCCGCCAGTGGGTCCCAAGAATCATGGTAGCGATAGAGGACCTGGCTGATGATCCGATGCCGGTGGGGTGCAAGAAGCTTGTGGGATCCGAGCACACGTATCGTATACGGGTCGGGGATTATCGAATCGTTTATGACATTCAGAATGCCAACTTGGTGGTCTTTGTAATACGCATAAGACACAGGCGTGATGTCTACAAATAATAATCGGAGAACCCCAAAGATAGGTTTAGGTAGTCGCCCCGAACTTGTCTGTTATTGTATAGGCCCGTCGTAAAATTACAAGAGACAAAAATAATCAGGATATTCTTGCACTCGTGAATTTACTCTGAGGTTCTCGTCCAGTTGGATTCCCTCGGAAAAGGGATGCGAGGTGGGAGCGGGGTGCAAATTCCGTTATAACTGCTCAGTTCGCATTCGTGTTGACTGGTTCGTCCACGACCATCGGTGGCGGGAAATCGGAGGCATGCTCGCCACCGCGGTTGCGAAGCCGTATTTTGTTAGTCCCACCGGCGGGTTGGTTTAGAGGGATTTCCATCCCACCGAATTCCCCCATCATTTGGTAGAGTTTGTTCTCCATCTGCCCGGCCTGTTTCTGATAGGCAGGATCGTAGAGCAGGTTTCGGCTTTCATCCGGATCACTCTGCATGTCATAGAACTCGTCAGCATCCCAAAGCCCGTAGTAAGTGATGTATTTGTAGCGGTCGCTGCGGATCGAGAAGGTGGTGGGAGTCTGCGGGAAGT
The DNA here is from genome assembly GCA_029866215.1 of Akkermansiaceae bacterium. Taxonomy (GTDB): domain Bacteria; phylum Verrucomicrobiota; class Verrucomicrobiia; order Verrucomicrobiales; family Akkermansiaceae; genus Luteolibacter. Next base: position 264,652 of record JARWZU010000088.1, on the reverse strand, counting down.
TTTTCTCCCAGTAATAAACGTATAGGAAATCCTTGCGCCACGGGATGCTCTTGCCTTCTGCCAGAGGCAGGAAACTCTGACCGTCCATGTGGGCGGGTTTTTTGAGGCCCATCGCCTGCATGATCGTCGGTGCAACGTCGATGTTCGCGACCATTTCATTGACCACGGTACCGCCCTTGATGAGGGCGGGGCACTGCGCGAGCATCGGAACGCGCATGGAGGTCTCGTAGGCCACGCGTTTATCGATCAAGCCGTGTTCTCCGAACATGAAGCCGTTGTCGCTCATGTAGATTACCAAGGTATCGTTATGGATACCCATGTCCTTCAACTGATGGAGCACGCGGCCGATGCTGTCGTCCACCGAGCGCAGCGCCTCGCAGTAACGCTTGTAGTAGTCCTCAATGTTAAGCTCGCTGTGATAGGGGAAATCCACGCCGTGCCACGAGTTGCGTTGGTCGCGTAGCCAGCGGGGTTGGAGCAGGTTGTTAGGAGTGCTGGCCTCGGTCGCGGGGCGCTTGAATGGCAGGTCCTTGAGACTGCCGTCATACTTCGGCTCGGGTGTGAAGTTGGCATGCACTGCCTTATGGGATAGGTAGAGGAAAAACGGTTTTTCCGCAGGTTTTTGCTGCTTGAGCCAATCGATGGCATAGTCGGTAAGCTCGGTAGTGATATAGCCTTTTTGCTTCACGCGATTGCCATCCACGTTGAGTGTATAGTCTGGGGTAGGAGGGGTATACTCGCCTTGGCCGCGGAAGCTCACCCAGTGATCCCAGCCTGGCTGTGGTTCATCGCTTTCACCGCCCATATGCCATTTCCCGATGAAGCCGGTGGCATAGCCCGCCTTTTGCAAATACTGCGGGAAATAGATCGTGCCCTTGGGGATCGCCCGGTTGTTATCGATCACCCGGTGGCGGAAAGTATATAAGCCCGTTAGTATCGACGCGCGACTTGGCGAGCACAGCGACGTGGTGACCAGCGCGTTCTTCATATAGGCACCGTTCGCGGCCAGCGAGTCCATGATCGGCGTCTTGGCGAACTGGTGGCCAAGGAAACTCATCGCATCGTAGCGGTGGTCGTCCGAGAGGATGAAAACCACGTTGCGTGGCTTCGTGCCGGGAATCCGTTCGGGGATGATTTCCTTCGGCACGGGTGGTACCGCGAGCAGGGCGGATGTTGAGGCGAGCATTAGGCAGTACACCCGGGCGGAAATCCTGTTGAAATTTGCTTTAAAATGACAACCGCACAACCTGTCGTTGGTAGGGGGTTTGCATGGTGGTTTTGGGGAAATGCGTTGTCGCAGTAATGTCATGGTCTTGTGGGCTAGGGAATGGCTGTCAATTAACTGAGCTTAAGTAAACGTTTTATTGGGACCATTTGCCAAGGATAACCCTCCGTGTCATCGCTTTGTGGACTATCGTGACCTGCCGTTTTTTGAGTCAGTATAAAGGTCTACGGAACGCGTCCTCATGCCGGCCTCTCTGAGACGTGATTAGAATCATTAGAAACCAACTTCCAGTGAAGCAACAGCAATATAACAGAATTTATACATTCATGATGTCCCTTTTTGTGCTGCTGGTTGCAGGGATATCGCATCTCAATGCGGCAACTGCGGGGGATGCTGCGCTGAAGTATGTCGATCCATTCATTGGCACCGGCTTCCACGGCCACACCTTTCCGGGAGCCACGACCCCTTTCGGGATGGTGCAGCTCAGCCCGGACACCCGCAGCTCTGGCTGGGATGCCTGCGGCGGCTACTACGATGCCGATACGGAGATCTGGGGCTTCAGCCACACTCACCTCAGCGGCACAGGGATCGGCGACTATGGTGACGTGTTGATGATGCCCTTCACCGGCAAGATCAGCATCGGGTCCGGGACCCCAGATAAGCCCGACTACGGCTATCGCTCCGCCTTCGACAAGAAGAACCAGGTGGCGAGTCCGGGATACTACCGCGTACTTTTAGATCGCTATCAGATTAAGGCGGAACTCACCGCCACGCCACGAGCGGGCATGCACCGCTACACCTTTCCGAAGGCTGAGGAAGCCGGCATCGTCATCGACCTAAAGCACAGTCTTCAGAACCGCCAGTCGCTGGAAGCTGTAATCGAAGTCGTCAATGATCACGAAATCCGCGGCTGGAGACATGTCAAAGGATGGGCACCCAACCGCCGCATCCACTTCCACGCCGTGTTTTCCAAACCATTCGTCGCCGAGTTGTATTCCGATGACGCCTTGCTGGCTGGCGATCAAGCCAAGGGCAAGCAAATCAAGGCGAAGCTGAAGTTTTCGACCAACCCGAACGAGGAAGTCATGGTGAAGGTGGGCATCAGCCCGGTGGACATGAACGGAGCCAGGGGTAATCTAACAGCCGAAATCGCTAGCTGGGATTTCGAAGGCGTGGTGACGAAAGCGCAAAAACAATGGGAGAAGCAACTGGGTCACATCGAGGTCTCCGGTGGCAGCGACGACCAGCGAAAGATCTTCTACACTGCGCTCTATCATAGCGCCATTTCACCTAACCTCGCCAGCGACGTGGATGGCCGCCACCGTGGCATGGACCAGAAGATCCGTGAAGATTCCACGTATACCAATCACACGGTCTTTTCGCTATGGGACACTTTCCGCGCCCAGCACCCGCTTTACACCATTATCGATCCGGAGCGGGACCAGCAGTGGATCCGCTCGCTACTCCGCAAGTACGACGAGGGCGGCATCCTGCCGATGTGGGACCTCGCCTCCAACTACACTGGCTGCATGATCGGCTACCACTCCGTCCCGGTGATCGTGGATGCCTACGTTAAAGGCCTGCGCGATTACGATTTGAAAAAAGCCATGGACGCCGTGGTGTTCTCCTCGGTCTACGACGACGAGAAGCCGATTCCCTACCACACCGAAGATGTTAGGAAAGACCTAATGCCCAAGGCCAAGCTCTATAATGCCACCATGGGCTACATTCCGGCGGATCTCGAGCTCAAGTCGGTCTCGAAAGCCCTTGAATTCGCCTATAACGACTGGAACATCGCCACCATGGCCAAGGGCATGGGTCGCGAGGATATCGCCAAGAAATACGGCGAGCGCGCTGGGCGCTACCGCAAGTATTTCGACAAGGAAACGGGATTCATGCGCGGCAAGAAACAGGACGGTTCATGGGTGACTCCCTTCAATCCGACGGATTCCAACCACAACAAGGGCGAATACACCGAGGGCAATGCCTGGCAGTGGACGTGGTTTGCTCCGCACGACGTGCCCGGCCTGATCGAACTCTTCGGCGGCAAGGAACCGTTTGCCAAAAAACTCAACGAACTTTTCACCACCGACTCCACTCTCACCGGCGACGAGATCTCCGGCGACATCACCGGCCTCATCGGTCAATACGCGCACGGCAACGAACCGAGCCACCACATCGCCTACCTCTTCAACTGGATCGAGCAACCGTGGCGCACCCAGGAGCTCGTCCACAAGATCATGACCGAGTTCTATCAGGCCACTCCTGGCGGCATCATCGGTAACGAAGACTGCGGCCAGATGTCCGCTTGGTTCATCCTGAGCTCGATGGGAATCTATCAAGTGGCCCCCGGAGACACCCGTTTCTCGATCGGGGTCCCGTTATTTTCCGAGGCACGCGTCCCGCTGAAGAACGGCAAGGTATTCGTGGTGAAGATGAAGGACGGCGGAAAAGACAAGCCATACGTGCAGCGCGTCACGGTCAACGGCAAGCCCTTGACCATTCCCTTCATCGACTACGCGCAAATCATGTCCGGAGCGGAAATGGTCTTCGAGATGGGCGACCGGAAAACAATTTTTTGGAAACAGCCATAACGAGTCTATACTTTTGATATGAAACGCCTCCATCGCTATCTCCCGGCGCTTCCCGTCTGCCTGCTTCTTTTGCTGTTGCTATGGCATTTCCAAACTCCGCCCGCTACAAATTCTAACACCTCTGCGGAAGTGGTGGGTTCTGCAAAGCCCGCACCAGCCCTAACAAAAAAAGCGCCTCTTGGCCGGCGAACCTCAGCGGCCTCGGCGGTCAGTCAGGATCTCTCGCCGAGAGATCTATCAGACTTAGATTTCCCCAAGCGGGCCGATCTTCGTTGGAGAGAAATAGTGGCCGAGACAGTGTTTGAAGATTTCCGCCGCTGGACGGAAAATCTGAGAGTGGCAGGCGCTGGTGTGGATTTGCAACAAGGCATCAAACTGGCGCAGCAGCGCCGCGACGAACTGCTGGCGCTGATTGAGAAGAACCCGCGCCGAGCGCTGGAGCTCGCGGTGCCAGATTCCGTGCGGCAACAGTTGCCGAAGGAAATCGTGGCCTTGCTGGAGGAGCGCGTGGATGCGAATGGCGACCTGCTGGTGCAGTCGACGTCCTTGGAAAACGACCGCGGCTGCTTGACGACCCGCGCTGCAACCCTGCAAGACGGCCGGGTTTTTGACACCCACACCTACGGCCGCCGCGGTGCCATGCCGACCCGCGACAACATCGCCATCCACGGCGTGGCGCTGGATGGCAAACTCGCGATGTCCGAGTTTGCCGGCCGCGCTCTGGAACCTTCGGAAGTTGCAGCCCGGGTCGAGGCCGGGCAAGTGCTGGACGAATCTCCAAAGCCGCCTGACGGCACAAAGCCGTCGGATCCCGCGAATGATCTGGTGATCGCGTTTGGCGACGGTCGGAGCGCTCGCTACTACGACGAAACGCAAGCCATCGCGGCCCTGCTCGATGCGGAGAGTGCCGAGCAATCCGGTGCCACCGCAGCCATGGCCGGGGATCTGGACGGCGTGATCGCGGCCAGCCCATGGACCGAGGGGCAGAAGACCCTGCTGATCATCCGCGTGGATTTTTCTGATTTCCCAGGGCAGGTGGTCAGTGACGACACGCTGGGAAAGCTTATCGTAGACATGAACGCAATTTACACCGACATGTCCTCCGGCAAATCTTCGTTTGCGCTGGTCGGGCAAGGTTCCGCCATCACACCGACGGTGAGAATGCCAAGGCCTTCGTCAGATTACGCCATTTGGAACTTGCTTGACAGGGTGTTGAGAGACGCCCGCCCCGCGGCTGCCGCAGCAGGCTTCAACTATCTGGATTATACCAATGAAGTGGTCGTCTTTGGGTCCACACCTGTGATCGCAGGCACCGCCGGCTCGGCGAATGTGGGCGCGCGCGGAGCGTGGCTCTACAACTCGCAATGGAACCTCAAAACTTGTGCCCACGAGTTAGGGCATAACTTCGGCCTGCCGCATTCCGGTGCTTGGGACACGGATGATGGCAGCGTCATCGGCACGGGCGAGGTCTGGGATTATGGCAACGTCTTCGACACGATGGGCGTGGGCTCGTCGCCGCATACCTCCCGGCATTTTGGTGCCAGTTTGAAGCAGTTTCTGAACTGGATGCCTGTCACGGACTTGGTGAAAATTACCACCAATGGCACCAGCACCACACGCATCCGCGCCATGGACAAGAATCAGGCGGATGGAAACAAGCGGGCGCTCGTAGTGGAGCGTGCCAACAGCTCGGATGATTACTGGATCGAACATCGTCAACTCTATGGCACAAGCTACGGCATGCAGAACGGCGTGCTGGTGAACTGGGCCTCGATCAACGGCGGTTACCAGCAACCGTTGTTGCTCGATATGAGGCCGGATACCTCTGAAAAGACCGACGCTATCCTGCCGATCGGCAAGACATTCTCCGACACCGCGGCAGGCATCCACATCACGCCGGTAGGGCGCGGCACGGATCCGGACGGCGTCAACTGGGTCGATGTGACCGTGAACCGTGGCGCTGTTTCGGGCAACCTTTCGCCAACGGCGAGCATCAGCGGGACGAATGCGAACCCGGCGACTAGTGTCAGCGTCAATTTCACCTGCGCCGCCAGCGATCCGAATGGCGACACGCTGGCCTACTTCTGGGATTGGGGCAATGGAACGACGACCGCCACCAACAGCTCTGTTGCCAGCAAAAGCTGGCCCGCGACCGGCATCTATACGGTGAAATGCACGGTTTCCGACATGAAAGGCCTCACCACCACGGCAAACTATGTGGTCCAAGTGGGTGCGACCACCACGTTTTTCGTCGATGGATTTACGAGGACGATGCAGGGCAATCCCCTGGCGGGAGTCGTCGTGACTGCCTCGCCCACGACGCTGAAGGCCACCTCGGATGCAACCGGTCGCTACACCATCTCCGGATTGGCGGCGGGCACCTACACGCTCGTAGTCTCGTCAGGCACACCGGTTGGCTTCACCAACCCGGTGACGGTCGGGCCTAGCCTGCAGGAGAGGAACTTTGTGATTCAGACGTATCCGCTGACATGGGATGTGAATGCAGGCGTCGCCGGTGCCCAGGACGGCGGTGGTACTTGGGCGAATAGTGCCGGGAACTGGTACAATGTGGGAACCCTCGCAAATAATCAGTGGAACAATACCAGTCTGGACTCTGCCATCTTCGGCGCGGGCACGGACGGTGCGTATGCGGTGACCCTTTCGGGGACCGTTCAGGCCAGTGGTGGAATCACTTTTGCCAACAGCGGCTACACCCTCTCCGGCGCCGCGCTGTCGCTGGTGAACGGAACATTGGACGGAGCAATCACCGTGGCTGCTGGCAAGACCGCCACCATCAATTCCGCCATCACCTACGCCACCAACGCGGTGGCCAGCATTACCGTGAACTCGGGCGCTGTTTTGAATCTCGGTGGCGGCGCGAGCAATTCTCAATACAACTTCATTGGTAGCGGTGGCACCGTCAACATGACCGCGGGGACTTACACCGCCAACGTCGGCAGCATGACTGTCGCCACTTTCAACCAGACCGGCGGCACCTTCAACATCACGCCCGGAAATAACAATGGATACAACGTTTCCAGCAACAACCGAAACGTTAATTTCACCCTTTCCGGCGGCACCTTGACCGTCAACGGCAATCTTTTGACGGCCACCGTTAACAACGCTTACCTCGGCATTGGAAACGGGACCGCTATCTCTAACACGTCCACCATGACCGTGAAGAGTGGGGCCACGGTAAATGTCGGCACCATCGCCAGCACGTCGGGTGAAATTCGCATCGCCAATACGCCCGAATCTAACGGCACGCTGGATGTGCAGGGTGGGACGCTCACCGTCGGAACTGGAAGCACGGCCAACAAGATTTACTTTTTCAAAGCCGGGACGATCGACGCCCCTTACCTCGCCCGCATGAGCCAGTCCGGCGGCACCGTGACCGCCAACGGCATCCAGTTTGGCGGCGACTCCGGTGCTTATGACCCCGCTTCTTCCGCTGCCCTGCAACTCAGCGGCGGCAGTCTCTACATCGGCCTCCAAGGCATCACCCGTGGCTCTGCCGCAGGTGGCCTTGCGGTCGCGATCCAGCTCCAAGGCGGGACCATCGGCGCATCCGATAGCTGGTCGTCCTCACTGAACATGCAACTCGGCACCACCGCCGGCGGCCCTGTTTTCCAAGCCGCTACTGGCGCCGGTGCCTCGAAAAATATCACCCTCACAGGCATTCTCTCGGATGACAGCGGCGCGGGCACCTTCACCAAGACCGGGTCCGGCACGCTGTCACTTGGTGGCGCGAACAACTTCTCCGGTGGAGTCGCCCTTAAAAACGGTACGCTGGAGAGCAAGACTACGCAAACCACGCTGGGCACCGGCACGGTCACCATGGGCGGCAGCGGGTCCACCGGGGCCAGCTTCATCACCGGGCAGAGCAACTCGAATCCATTTGTCATCAAAGCTCCTGACAGTGGCTCGGTAGTCATTGGTGCAAACGGCAGTGGCTCCGGCTTCACGATGTCGGGCGGTATCACCTTGAATGGAAATCTCACGCTTCAAACGTTCAACAACACCATCAGTGGGACCACCAAAGCGGTCGCAATCTTCACCGGTGGCATCAGCGGCACCGGCAATGTATTACTCAACAACAACGGTCTCGCGGCAAATACTCTCGCCATCACCTCCAACGCAATCAACCATACCGGCACCATCACCCTGCAAGGCACCGCCACCGGCGACACGACCCTGTCTGCCAACATCGGATCGAACGTCACCGGCATCAACCAGAACAGCGCGACCTCGCTCATGATCCTCAGCGGCGCGAACACCTATGCCTGCAACCTCACGGTCAACGCGGGCAAGGTCCGGATTTCGAATAACACTAACACCGGCAACGACGCCTCCACCGTCACCATCGCCGCGACGGGAGCCACTCTGGACCTCACCTACACCGGCACCGATAAAGTGAACAAACTATTCATCGGCAACACCCAGCAAGCGAACGGGGTTTATGGAAAAGTCGGTTCGGCCTCACCGGTCATCGGCATCTCCCAGATCACAGGAGACGGCACCCTGACAGTCGGCCCCGTCACGCCTGCTGGCTTCGCCTCGTGGATCGCCGGTACCTTCGCTAACGGCGCGATTCCCGTTGAACAACGAGGTCCCAGTGCTGACCCTGACAACGATGGCGTCAGTAACCTAGTGGAATACGCCACCGCCGGCCAAGACCCGACGGTGGGTAACCCCGCCATCGGCACCTTCAATGGCAGCACCCTCAGTTTTTCAAAGCGCCTCGACGCCACCGGAATCACCTACGATATCGAGAGTTCCACCCTGCTCACCGCCGGATCATGGACCACGCTGGCCAAACCCCCGGTGTTGGAAAGCTCCAGCGCGATCTCCTATATCTTCACGCCGGGCACCCCGGTCAAAAACTTCGCCCGCCTCAAAGTGATCCAGCTACCTTGATTCCTCCAACGCGGCGGCTCAAATCATCATCCTACAATGTCATCACTTTGTGGACTATGATCCCGCTCAAAAATGAGGCATTTTTCAACGCAGAGGTAAAATCCTAACGTTCTATCCCTCTTTAAAAATCCATGAAACCCAATCATAAAAACCGTCTCCTCCTCGCCGCTATTTCGCTCACGCTCACCGCGCCCTCGGCCTTCGCCGCCGCCCTCACTTGGGACAAGACATCAGGCGACGGAGCCACCATCTCCGCTGGCAGCGGTGACTGGAATTTGACCGCAGGAAACACGGTTTGGAACAACGGCACCTCGAACGTGATTTGGAGCCAGACCCTTATCAACGACGGCAGCAACACCGCCACCTTTGCCGGCACAGACGGCACGCTAAACCAGTATGTGATCACGCTTGCCGCGCAAATGGCCACGGATTCCATCACTTTCAACAACAGCGGATACCAAATCACCGGCAGTACGCTGGCCATCATGCCGACGACCACCACTGCCGGTGCGATCACCGTCGCCGCTGGCAAAACCGCCACCATTAACTCCGCCATTGCGTATGGCGCTAACGCTGCGGCCTCCATCGTTTCGAATGCTGGCTCCACACTCAACCTCGGTGGTGGGGCGAGTAATGCGCAATACACCTTTTCAGGCGCTGGTACCGTCAACATGACGGCGGGAGCGTACAGTGCAAACATTGGCGCCATGAATGCCGCAACCCTAAATCAAACCGGCGGCACCTTCACCATCACGCCAGGAAACGCCTTAGGATACTACATCAACAGCACCAGCCAAAACGTCGCCTACAACCTTTCCGGCGGCACCGTGAGTGTGAACGGCAACGCCATTACACCCGGCGTTAGCAACGCCCACTTGGGCATCGGAAACGGGACCGGCGTCAACACATCCGCCTTGAATGTGAGCGGCACCGGCGTGTTAAGTGTTGGTACCGCTACCACTAAATCCGGCGAGATTCGCATCGCAAATACCACCGCATCCAACGGCACGCTTAACGTGACAGGTGGCACGGTCACGGTAGGCACCGGCAGCGCTGCCAACCAGATTTACTTCTTCAAGGCTGGGTCCGGTGCGGGCTTCACCTCCGCCATGACCCAGTCCGCCGGCACGGTGACGGCCAACGGCATCCAGTTCGGGGGTTCCACGGGTGCTACCACCTATGACGGCAGCTCAGCGGCGAACTTAACCCTCAGCGGCGGCAGTCTTTACATCGGTGCCGCAGGGATCACCAAAGGCACGGACGCCGCCACCCTCGCCGCCACCATCAAGCTGCAAGGCGGCACACTGGGTGCCGAACAGAACTGGACCTCTTCGCTCAACATGCAGCTTGGCGCCACTTCTGGCGGCCCCACCTTCCAGGCCGCTTCCGGCGCGGCCGTTTCCAGAAACATCACTCTTTCGGGTATTCTTTCGAATGATACTTCAGTCAGTGGCACGCTCACCAAGACCGGTGCCGGCACACTGACGCTCTCCGGCGCGAACACTTTCTCCGGTGGACTCACCATCAAAAACGGCACGGTGAACGCCCTCGTCAGCAGCGACGCGCTGGGCTCTGGCACCGTCACGCTGGGCGGCGTCGGTTCGACTGGAGGCATACTCCTCGTTGGTAGAGCCTTCACCAACAATTTCACGGTCAATGCTCCCGACAGCGGCACCTCTGTGATTGGTGCTAACGGCGGTGGCTCGGCCTACATTCTGTCCGGCGGCATCGCCCTGAACAGCAACCTCAACATCCGGACGTTTGACAACGCCATCAGTGGAACGACGATTGCCACCGGAACCATCACCGGCGGCATCACCGGCACCGGTAATGTCCTTCTCAATAACTATGGTCTCGCCGCCAACACCCTCGCCATCACGACCAACGCGATCAATAACGTGGGTAGCCTCACTCTGCAAGGCACCGCCACCGGCGATACAATCATCAGTGCGAACATCGGTTCGAATGTGACCAGCGTGACGCAGAACAGCGCCACATCCCGCCTGATTCTCTCCGGTGCCAACACCTACACCGGCGCCACCACCGTCAGCGCCGGCACCCTCGCGGTAAATGGCTCACTGGCAAACACTTCCACCACAGTCGGCACCGGCGGCACCCTCCAAGGAAGCGGCAGCATGGGTGGATCGGTCACCGTGCAGAGCGGCGGAAAAATCGCCGCTGGCAACAGCATCGAAAGCTTAGCGACCGGAGCCTTGAGCTTGTTAGCCGGATCCACATTTGCCTATGAATTGAACAATGATGCTGCCGCCGGCGTGGCAGGTGACCTCACCGCCGTCACGGGTAGCCTAACCTTCGACGTGGGCAACACGGTGCTCCTCACCCTGACCGAGCTCGGAACCGGTTCATGGAGCAACGGCGATAAGCTCACCCTGCTCAGTTACTCCGGCGCATGGAACGGTGGCCTCTTCAACTACGCCAGTAGCACCCTCGCTGATGATTCCACCTTCACCTTTAGCAGCATGGAATGGGCGTTCAACTACAACGACGCCGTAGCGGGCACAAACTACACCGGCGATCTGACCGGCAGCAGTTTCGTGACCATGACGGCCATCCCCGAGCCGAATGCCGCAGCGCTCGTGGGTGGGTTGGGCGCGCTGGCCCTGCTGCGCCGCCGACGGAAATGAATTATTTTTCGGAATTTGTCCAGTAGCTCCTTGAATCCACAGTCCACCGACTTGAGAGTCATTTGCCCAGTTTCCATGGTAAAATGAGCGGTGGCGTAAGGCTCCGATTATTTGCCATCCATCATCTTTCGCTAAATTTCCTCACATTCATGCGCATCAAAACCACTCGGCTCCGCTCCAACGATGCCCATCGGGTTGGGGTAGACCGCGGATTTGCGCTGATCGTCACCCTTTCGCTGATGATCCTGCTGACGGTAATCGCGGTGGGTTTACTGACGCTTTCCTCCATCAGTCTCCGTACGTCCACGAGAGCTGGTGCGCAGCAACAAGCGCAGGCCAATGCCCGCTTGGCCGTGATGATGGCCCTCGGCGAGTTGCAGAAGGAACTGGGACCGGATCAACGCATCTCAGCGCCCGGCTCGCAACTGCTCGAGGAGGCCAACGTCACCGGACCCAAGCACTGGATCGGCGTGTATGAGTCATGGAAAGGGGCAAGTTGGCCCTTCGCGACCAGCGAGGAAATTCGCCCAAGCTCGCCGACCTTCCGCCGTTGGCTGATTTCCGGCGATGAAACCATCGTCACAAACAAGGATACTCCCAAAACCGGCTTGGCCGCGGGCGACAAGGTCAAGCTGGTGGCCGCCACGAAAGCGCAAGGCAGCACCCCGGCGCAGGACGCGGTGGAGGCCGGGCTCGTCAAACTTCCCCAAGGCGGCACCGCCTGGTGGATCGGCGATCAGAACACGAAGGCGAAACTCGGCGTAGTCGTCGAGGATGCGGCAGATGCGAAAGTGGCCGCCGCCCGCCTGCAGTCCGCCCCCCGCGCCGCCCATGAAGTATTCCCCGGCATGGAGAACTTGCTTGCCAACGACCCGCGGCTCGGCAAATTACCATCCACCAAAAGCCTGCAGTTGCTGGCCAAGGATACCGATTTTTTCCACGGCGCCACCACCGCCTCGCTCGGCCTGCTCACCAACATGCGTGCCGGCGGCCTGCGTAAGGATTTGAATTTTCTATTAGAGAAGCCCATCCCTTCCGCAGGCACCGCAGCAACGACTGCGCTCTACACTGCCGCCGGATCAAGTCCGGCCAGTGCATCAGGCACGCCAATCCCGTTCGAGGGCATCAATCTCGGCGAGCTATGGGTCGATCACAACATCTGGGGAGAACTCAAGTTTGGTCCGCCCACGCATGCCGATGGCTCTTCGCTCCCCTCTGGCGCTCCCTATCTTGAGTGCGGCGCCAAGGCTGATCCTTTCCTCAATTACAAGCACCTGCCGAGACTTCAACTGACGCAACTTTACTCGCTCATCAGCAAAAGTCGCACTACCACCGCTGGGAAAAAAGTCTATGATTTGTATCTTGCTACTGATCCGATTTTCACCATCTGGAACCCCTTCGATGTCTGCCTTCATGTTCCCCAGAGCTACTTCGCCATGCTCAAGACTTGGGCGATCCCCTATGATTTGAATCTCACTTTGCAAGGCGGGCCGGCGGGCAGCAAGGGTTCTTACACCAGCACGATAGGAGACATCTACAGACAGGGCACCAATAACGCGGTGTTTGTCTTCCAAGGCACTTTGGGCAATGTGGGCAAAACCAGCCAGAATCTTGTGCTGAGGCCCGGGGAAGTGCAGGTCATGGCACAAGGAGTTGGAGCGCCTATCAACTACAACCCTGCAGGGGTTGATTGGGATGCCAAGCTCGGCTGGGAATTCGCCTCGGGATATGCATACAAGATAAATTACGAGCCCAATGACCCCACTGAGATCTACAAAACTGGCACGCAAAGAATCACCTACTCGATGGCCCCCAATGCGAAGAAGAGCGACAACACCGGGCTGATGCTGTGGAGTTATGGCGTCCCCGGCGCAAATCCCTTTATTGGCAGCTTCAACATCAATTTCATTAACTCGCGCTTACAAGGCCAAGGAGAAATTACCGCTAACAGCTTCCAAGATATATTCAAACCCTTGCCTCTTGATGTCTCTGCATCAAAGACGATTGCCGAGTTGGAAAATAACAAGTGGCCGATCTGTGTGTTCACCTATGGTCTGCGGACCGAGTCGGACCCATTTCTCACATCGGGAAAGCGTTCTACTGGCCGCTCCATGCTCCGGGCCAACGCAACTTCCCTTGGGCAGGACCTTTTCAACCTCGATCCCGCGGTGGTTCGCACCTCGCCACTCCAGGTGGGTATGCGGCGCGTGAATAGCCTCAGCGATCAGATCGTCGAGTGCGATGTGAAGGGCTTGGGTTATTATGGTGCAGGTTATAGTTCCAACGGCGGAGTGTCCCACGTCGTCACCCGTTCGATTCCGCGCGAGCCGATCCATTCACTCGGCGCCCTGCAACATGGCGCGGCTGAGGGGAAGAAATTCGGCCAAGCAGTGGGTGAGAAGACATGGTTCCTCCAACCTTCCGTCAGCCATGCCATCGCCAACTCGTTCGCGCCCTCCTTCCTCGGGCCCTCTGAAGTGCGCGGCACGCTTGCCGGATGGCCTGCGGCGGATCATTCGTATCTGGCCAATCTAGCCCTCTGGGACACCTATTTTTATTCCTCGATCAAGCCGCGTACCCAATCGGCACACAAGAGCCCGACTACCGCCTATTTCGAACAAAAGAAGCGGCTTGAGGACTTCCTGGCCACGGGCACCGCCTACAAGCCTCTGCCCAACGAGCGCATGAAGCCATGGACCAGCGATCCCGCGGCCGCCCTCAAGGCCATATTTCCGACCACAACTCCTGTCAGCAACGCTGCCGACCTCTCAGCCTCTTTCCTGATGGTCGACGGCATGTTCAATGTGAACTCCACCTCGGTGACGGCATGGAAGAGCTTCCTCTCGGGGCTCAAGAAGGCCAAAGTCCCTAGCAACCCAACTCCCGGAATCCAAAACCAACCTGATCTGCCCGCCGCCAAAGGCACGGCGGTGGCGGCCCTGTTCGAGGCCGCAGGTAAGGAGATCGACGATACCACCCTCGGCGATACGAGTGACGCCGAGCAGTGGCGCGGTTTCCGCAGTCTCACCGACCCACAAATCGAGGAACTGGCCAAGGCCATTGTCAAACAGGTGCGCTTGCGCGGCCCCTTCCTCTCGATTTCCGATTTCGTAAACCGCCGCCCCGGTTCCGACAAGGATTTAGCAGTCTCCGGCGCCCTGCAAAGCGCGCTCGACGACAACGATGTGTCGATCAACAAGGCCTACCGCCAGAGCACTCGCTCTCTCAGCCTTTCGGAGGCCCAAGCGCAAGGTTTCCCGTTCCCCGAGGCAGAGGCGGGCCCCAAGGCGATCGGCTCCCCCGGCTATGTGAAACAGGGCGACCTGCTCACCTCGCTTGGCCCGATGATTGCCGTGCGCGGCGACACCTTCTTGATCCGCGGCTACGGCGAGGCCCGCGATGCCTCTGGCAAAAACGTGTTAGCACGCTCCTGGTGTGAAGCCATGGTCCAGCGCGTGCCGGATTATGTGGATCCCACCAACAACGCCTACGATGCGCTAACCGCGCTGAATAACATCAACAAAACCCTCGGCCGCCGCTTCAACATCGTTTCATTCCGCTACCTGGATTCCCGCGAAATCCTCTGAAGCCACGCAAACAACCCCGACATTCCTTGAGCTCCATGTTCCGCCACTTGTTCAACTTCTTTCTGGTCGCCGCCTGTTTCTCAGGCTCCTTAACCGCCGCCGCGGAGCCCAAGACGGCAGGCGTTCGAGCCATGCTGCTCGTCCCGGGCGGGCCCATCGTCAAGCTCCAGCCGCTGTCCGGCGGCGTGGCCGGCGCAGCGGTCCAGATCGGCGCGCGCGGCCTCAGTGAGCCGTTCAAGCCCAGCACCCTTGACTTCGCCCTCGCGGTTCCGGACACCAAGCAGGAATCCGGCTTCCGCGCCGTTGCAAACGTCGTGCTGCCGGCGGAGGGCAGAGATTTCATCATCCTGCTGGAACCTGCCGGAGCCACTTACAAGGTCCATCTCGTCAATGGCGGAGAGTCCCGTTTCGGCGCGGACAGCACGCTGTTTTTCAACGCCTCGGAGACCCCCGTCATGGCGGTTCTCGGATCGGAAAAAACGCTGATCAAACCGCGGATGGCCGTGTTCGCCAAGGCTCCCAGCCGCGGTGAAAAGCCCTTCTATCAGGCCACCCTCTATCAGTCCGATAACGGCAAGGTCAGGCCCTTCTTCAACTCCCGCTGGCCGCATCGCGACAATGTCCGCTGCTACGCCTTCATCTATCGCAACGAGGCGGGAAACCTGACTTATCAGGCGGTGGACGAGCGGCTGATGCCCATGGCTTCCGCCGAATGAATTGCCTTTTTTAAAATCAAGAAATCAAACAAACCCATCGAAGGCCGGTCCTTCGCCGTCGTGCTGGCTCAGGAAAAACCCGCCGGACTCAGGTCCTTCGCCGTCCGGTTCGACGATGACTCGTTCAAAGCGGGCAATTATTTTTTCATCAAACGATCCGCGAAATCCGTGGTTTTGAATCTCGGTGCCACCGAACTCGTGCTTGAAGCGGGGGAGGCCACCAAGTCTCGCCCCACCGAACCCAGTGAAAACCACTACTACAACATCACCAGGAGCGAGCGCGGCGACGCGGGAGACAAGCCCATCGCCACGACCCGCTGGCCGGTGGCGAACAACAACTGTTCTTGTGTGATCTTTCCAACCGGACCTAACGGGAAAACAATTGATCGGACGGTGGATCTATCGGTCGATGCCGAGAAATCGGGCAGCAAAAAGAATAAGCGCTGAACGGACCCTCCACTATTTGTACATCGTATAGTTCTTGTCCGGCGCTTGCAGTTCCTTCAGCGTCAGGCTTTCCACGTGTCCGTCTACCATGCAGACGTTGACCTTTTTCGAGTGACGCGCGGCAGGAGTGCGTGCGCCCCACCTCGAGGGATTTGCCCATGTTGCGTACCAGCCTGTTTTGAGATCGGGCGCTTGGTTGGCCACATCCCCCACTAACCATGTTCGTTCGGGATTAGGGATCTGGAGGAGGGTCGAAGCCTTTGCATCGGGCTCTGATGATTTTTTTACTTTCATGACAGTTCCTTCAGCCACGCCGTAGCCTTGGTAATTGGTTTGCACGACGGTGCAGTCTGAGCAAGCCCAGGCGCCGGCACCGCAGGAAAGTATGCCTTTGCTATTGGTGACTCTGGGGAGATACCCGCCATCTGCGATGATCTTTGGCCAGATCCCCAATAGGCTATCGCCAGCTCCGGTTCTATCTTCGAGCGGTGGCAACTGGCTGTTGTTATCGGACGCATAGGAAAGCATGGCCGCCCCGATCTGCCGGAGGTTGGAAGTGCAGGTGGCCCCCCGCGCCGCGGATCTGATTTTCGCGATGCCGACGGTCGTGAGAGCGGCAAGTACCACAATGATGGTGATGACGACCAAGAGCTCGACGAGGGTGAAGCCTTTTGTCGAGGCTCGCGGCTTGATTTCGCTTAGGGATGGACGGTTTGTGGGATTCATAGGATTCATCGAATTTATGGCTGTGCGATTTCAGCCCGGATGAACTGCTTGGGATGGTCTTTGACAGGCGAGGCGCAACGAAAAAGCAGGTGGGTCGGGGTATCCTCGGCCACCACACAGGCTGGCGCGCCTTTCAACCACGTGATGAGATCCTCCGATACGGCGCCAACGATCTGAATATTTCTGCGGGCGTCACGGGGCACCAAGTATTCCAGATAAGAGTCCTGGCCTTGCGCGGTGATTCGGCCCTCGGAACGCGCGACCGAGGACGACGCGAGGGGATTGGTCGCGAAGGCATACTCCCACAAATTCGTTTGTCCGTCGCCGTCGGCATCGGCGCTCCACTGGCTGGCCGGCGCGATGAGAGTCGGATCGGCGGTGCCAAAGGTTCTGAAACGCCAGGAGTTCGGCGTGAGCAGATCCACCGGATTCACCGCACCCGCATCGCCTAGCGAATTGTAGGCGGAAACTTGCAGAACGATGTCCTCCACGCCCGCGTTCACCGAGACAGTGCTGGTGGTGACTCCGGATGGTTTTTCATCGATGATCTGGAATGGGCCTCCGTTGACGGATTTTTGAATGATGTATCCAAGCTCGCTGTTGGCGGCGTCGGTCCAGTCGAGTTTGACTTGGTTGACTCCTTGGAACTGCCCTTGAAGTGACTGCGGCGGTTGGGGCGTTGCAGTCGGCGTGGGTGAGAACTCCTTGGAGTTGTCGCTAAACTGCCGAAACGGGCGGTTGGGAATCCCGCCGATGTAGCTGGCGAGGCGTTTCTTGAGGTCGTAGGTGGTGGCGGGCTCTTGACCATAGATATTGGTGTTTTCGTTCGGATCGGTGGTTAGGTTGTAGAGTTGGTCGTCATCGAAATAGGTCGAGTTGGTCATCGCGACGCCCCCACCAAGACCGCTGTTGTTGATGTAATAGGGTCGCGGGACGGTTCCTCCCGTCGTTGTACTGGCGTTGTATTCCGGCCAACGATAGCCACTCGCGATCTGGGTGTAAATCGACGGGGTGTAGCGAACGGCGATGTATTTGTGGGTCTTGGTGCGAACGCCGCGGGCGTAGCCCATCTCGCCGAAGACGTCGCTCCGCACCGCCGCGCTGCTACCGTTGAGCACCGGCACCAGACTGACACCATC
The DNA here is from genome assembly GCA_029866215.1 of Akkermansiaceae bacterium. Classification (GTDB taxonomy): domain Bacteria; phylum Verrucomicrobiota; class Verrucomicrobiia; order Verrucomicrobiales; family Akkermansiaceae; genus Luteolibacter. Next base: position 246,656 of record JARWZU010000088.1, on the reverse strand, counting down.
CACCGGTCGGGTCGGTAGGTTGGAGGCCCCCGCGAGTGCAAGCAGCGTCGATCCGATGTCCACGTGGCTGACCAATTCGTTGTACGCACGACCGGGTGAGGCGATGCCATTTGGCCAATTCATCACCAGAGGCACCTTCATGCCCAAGTCGTAGAGCGAGGTTTTGCCCCAGATCGTTGGGCTGGAGAGCGTCTTCTCGCCGTGGTCGGAGGTGAAAATGATCAGCGTGTTGTTGCGGATGCCGTAGGCGGTGAGCTTGTCGAGGATGGCCTTGACCGAGTAGTCGATCCAGGTCTCGCGAGCGGTGATGAGTGCTTTGCCAGCGGCGTTCACCTGAGAGATGATCGACGCGCGCGTCGGCATGAACGAGTAGTCCTCGTTGGGCAGGTAGCCGGCGCTGGTGTAGCGCGGGTCGGCGTTCAGGTCGGTGGTGAGGCTATCGTTGACCGGCCCGTGGTTGATGGTGGGCGCCATGTAGAGGAAGAAAGGCTCGTTGCGGTTTTCATCGATGAATTTCAGGGCGCGGCTGGTGATCCACTCTTGGTTGTGGACGTTCAGCTTATTATTATAGAGTTCCTTGAGATTGGCGTGGTAGAAGCCGTCGACATAATCGTATCCCAGCGTGCGCATGTTCTGGCAGACGACGCGGTGGTTGTGCTGCATGGCCGCGTTGACCGTGGCATTGGTGGCCGGATCGTCCGTCTGGCCGTAGGTGATGAGTCCCTTGGATGCCCAATTGCTGGTAAAGTTCAAGTCGTCATCGAGCACGTGGGATTTCCCGACAAAGCCGGTGCGGTAGCCGGCCTGCTGCAGCCATGCACCGATGTTTTGGCCGTCATGCTCCAGCTCGGTGTCCGACACGCCGAAGCGGCCGAGTGTTCCGAGTGGGTAGCGAGATATGAAGGTGTCGCTGGTATTTCGCGAGGGCCAACGACTGGTGAGCAGCGAGTAGCGTGAGGCGCCGCATACGGACGCGGCGCAGAATGCCAAGTTGAATTTCAGACCAGTGGAAACGAGTGAGTCCAGCGTCGGTGTAATGCAATTCCTGCCATCAAAACCGTAGTGCTGGTCGGCGGCCTGGTCGTCGGTGTTGATGATGATGATATTCGGCCCGACGGCGGCGGTCTGGGTCTTCACCTCGTAGTAAATCGAGGTGGCGGTGGCGACCAATTCGAGCCGACGAGTGGAAGGTAGGTCGAAATTTCGGGTGCGCATGGCTGCCGTGCTGCCGGAGAGTGATCCGAAGTTCGCCAGCACGAAACGGTCGCCGATGTTGTAGGGGCCGGTGAAATGAGTGCCATCGAGAAGCCACTCTGACCCGACGTCGAGGACCAGTTTGGCGGCCCCGAGTTCAAGCGGCTCGCTGCCGCCCGAGTCGGGCTTGGTTTCCACGGTGGCGGCAGAACCCACCGCGAACTCGTCGGTAGCGGATGAGCCGGAATAGCCGAAGGACACGCCTGAGCCATGGATGACGAGGCGGACGGTTTTAGTGAGGTCGCGGCCGAGGGTCATGGCGCGCATCGTCAGCGCGCCGCTGCCGGTCACGGTGAGCGAACCGTTGGTGATCAGGAGTTCGTCCGGGCCGGTGGCTGCCGCGCTGTTGAGAATGACATCGTAGCCATCGATGACGGCATCGGTAGGAGACGCAGGCACGCCATCGGGGCTCCAGTTAGTGGCGTTGGTCCACAGGTTGTTTCCCGCGCCGTTGTCAAATCCTCCGGACCCAGGAGGCGCGGAAGATGCGACCACCGCAAAAGTGAAGCCGGCGATGCTCGCGCCATCTGTTAGCCCAATTCCGGGAATTTCTTTGAAAGTAAGCGAACCACCATTGTTGAGCACAAAATCAGCAGGGAGGCTCAGCGTTCCCGTGGCACCCGACATGTTCGGGAAGTCGGCATTTGTCGTTCCGTTCGAGACCCGGATGTCTGAGCCGTTGCCCTCGACGTAGGACCAGTTTTTCAAGGTGAGCGCCATGCCGGCTGGCGCACCACTGAGCGTCCACGTCAGGGTTTCCGGGGTGGATGTCGTGCCGTCCGTGCCGTAGTTCAGGCCATCGACCCGGTTGGTATTTTCGCCCTGGATGCCGATGCCGCCGCCGCCGTTCTCGGTGATGGCGAGGTTTGCTCCGCCGGATCCGCTTCCCGTTAGAGTGAAGGATGTATTGAACCAAGCAGAATTCGTCACCGTTCCGACATCACTGCTATCCCACTCGTTTACCATGTTGATAAAAATGGTGCTGGAGCTGGTGGTGGAGGCGTTGAGGGAAATCACGCCGGTGCCATTGATGGAAAAGGTTAGGGAAATCGGCGCGGTGTTACTTCCCGAGAGAATGTAGGGCGGCGTGGGCCCGAACCCGGTGCCGCTGTTGCCGAAGCTCAAGACCGCGTCGCTGGCCGGTGGAGATGTGTTGTCCACCAGATAGCCGTTTGCGTTTAGGGTGAAGGTCGGAGAACCGCTTGCGGTGATCTTACCGAGTTGGGTGGCGGTCAATCCTCCGCTGGTGGTGCCGAAGCGCAGGGAGGAGCCCGAAGTGAAAGTCCCGGTGAGGGTCAGGGTGCCACCGGTCCAGTCGATCGCGCTGCTGTTCGCAAACGCGAGCGCGGCTCCGGCGCCTAGGTTGATGGTGGAAGTGGCAGCGGTGACGTCGAGGGTTCCGGCGGTGTCGGCAAATGTCGCCGCGTTGAGGGTGGCGGCAGCGATCGAAACGGCCGATGCGTTCGGCAGCACGTTGCTCGCGCCCAAGGTCAAGGTGCCTGCGCTGATGGTGGTAGGGCCCGTGTAGGTGTTCGCGCCAGCGAGTGTCAGATTACCGGCACCGGTCTTGGTGAGTTTGCCGTTGACTGAACTATCATCCGAAAGCACGCCCGAGAGGGTGATGTTTTTGGAAACGGCACTGCTGGTAGCTGCTAGAAAGGTGGGCCCGCCGGTGGTGGTGCCCAGTTTCATGTCGAGCGAGGAGGTCCAGTTTTGTTCGGCACCCAGTGTGCCGCCTTGTAGCTTGATGGTGGTTGCGAGGGCGCTGGCGTCCGTACCTTTGGTGATCCCTGCCGCACCGATGTAAAGACTGCCGCCGCTGAGGGTTAAGTTCGCTGCTGAGTTGGCAATATAGGTGGTAGCACCCGTGGAACCTCCGAACTGGATGCCGTTAGTCGTCACCGTGCCGGCGGACTGGGTCATCGCGGCGGTGAAGCCCGAGTTTGACCCGGCCTTGTGGAAGTAAATCTGGTTGGTCGCGCTGCCGGTGCCAACGGTGACCGTGCCACCCGTCACATTGAGCGTACCGTTGGATGCGGCGGTATTTCCGATGCGAATCTCGCCGGAACGGCTGGCGGTGGTGCCCACGTTCAAGACGCCGGTGCCGCTCACATTCAAGGCGGATGTGTTGACGCTGGTCCCGTTTCCGATACCCAAATGAGCGTTGCTGACGGTGGCCGTCGAGGCGTTGCCGTTCACGGTCACGGTGCCGCCGGAGAGGTTGTAGGCGACGTTTTGGGTGGTGCTGTTGATGTTGTAACCGACGCCATTTCCTGGCGTGATGTTGAAGGTGCCGCCCGTTTGGTTAAAAGTGGCAACGTTGATGGCACCGGTGTTGGTTGAGTAAGACCCCGCGGTCACGTTGACCGTGCCGGCACCCGAAAAGGTGTATTGCGAATTGGTCGCACCGCCGCCAAGGTTGAGTGTGGAACCCGCGTTCACCGTGATGGCAGCGGCTGCATTGTTGGCGTAGGCGATGGCGGAATTGATGGTGGCGGTCTTGCCAGCGGCGACGGTGATGGCCCCGCTCGTGGTGGTCGTCGGCATGATGGCCAGCGTGCTGCCGGTGACTTTGTAGCCGCTGCTGTTGAAGGTGATCGATTCCGCAGCCATTTGCGCAGCAGGCGTGATCACATACTGGTCGGTGGTGCCGTCTGCGCCGGCAAAAGTGGCGGTGTTGCTGCCGTCGGTGGCTGAGGTCTGGCTCCAAATCACGTTCGAAACGGCGTTGTTCCAGACCAAGTTTCCTGCAGTCGTGTTCCAGTTGCCGCTGGCCGCGGTAATGGTGGCTCCGTCACCTGATGTCGTGTCCCAAGTGAGGGCGGCAGCGAAGGCGGAGGGTGCGGTGAGCGTTAGCGTCATGGCGGCGAGGAGCCCATCCAATGAGCCAAGGAACGTGCGCTTCCGTTGTGGAGAAGCGGGGCGCGGGTGGCTTTTTTGGATGGGCGTCATCGTTGGGTTTGGTGGGCAGAAACATTCGGAAGATGCGATGGAGATAAATCTATCACTATTGCAGCTCTAAGCCTAAACAACTGCGGCTCATAACATAGTCCACAAAGCGACGACATCGCCGCATATTTTTAGTCGGGGTTCCAAGACGTTGAGTCTCGCTTCATTCGGCCTGATAGATAACACGAGTTCTTGTCAGGTCGCTGGAAGTGTCATCGTTTTGTGGACTACCCAACTTTTTCAAAAAGTAGCAAATTTTCACTTATATCAGTCTTTGGTTTAATTCAGTGTAACCTCCGACTCTCTACCCTATTTCCGATGAAATTTGTTCCTTTCTTCATTCTCACGGTTTTTCTTACCGCAGCATCGCTGGGAGCCGAAGCGCGGGTCGATCCCCTGACTCCGTATGCCGGAACTAGCGTCAAAAGTGTAAATACCACGACCCTGAAGGGCAAGGTGATGGCGGGCTACCAAGGATGGTTCAATACCCCGGACGATGGCGCCGGTCTCGGCTGGACCCACTGGGCGCGCAGTGGATCAAAACCCTTTGCGCCGGGAAATGTCACCGTCGATATGTGGCCCGACATGTCCGATGCCACCCCCGCAGAGTGCTTTCCGACCGGCTTCAAGCACGCGAACGGAGAGGCAGCGGTCGTTTTCAGCTCCCACAACCGCTCCACGGTCACGCGGCATTTCAAATGGATGCGCGACTACGGCATCGACGGAGTCTTCGTGCAACGTTTCGCCAACGGTCTGAAAGGTGAATCCTTGCGACATCACAAGGACGTGGTGCTCTCGAATTGCCGGGAAGGTGCCAATCTCAACGGCCGGACATACGCGGTCATGTACGATCTAAGCGGACTCAATGCTGGCGAGACGTCCGTGATTTCAGCGGACTGGAAGATGCTCAGGAACAAGATGAAAATGGGCCGTGACCCCGCTTACCTGCATCACGAGGGCAAGCCTCTCGTCGCGATCTGGGGGATCGGCTTAAATGACGGGCGAGAGTACACGCTGCAGGAATGCCGCGCCCTAGTCGATTTTTTCAAAGCCGACGGCTGCTCGGTCATGCTCGGAGTACCCACGGGGTGGCGGAATCAAGACCGGGATGCCATCACCGACCCAGCGTTCCATGACTTACTGAAACTTGCCGATGTCATCAGCCCATGGACCCCCGGCCGCTACTCCACCCCCGCCGACGCAAGCGCCCATGCCGACAAGTATTACGCGGCGGATATCAAGTGGTGCAGCGACCGGTCCATCGATTTTCTGCCGGTGGTCTTTCCAGGATTCAGTTGGCACAACAAGAACCCGCAGGATGCATTCGACCGGACGCCAAGGCTGAAAGGCCAATTCCTGTGGTCCCAGTTCAGTGGTGCCAAAAGGGCAGGAGCCACGATGATCTATGTGGCCATGTTCGACGAGGTTGACGAAGGAACCGCCATTTTCAAATGTACCAACACACCCCCAGTCGGCCCCAACCCATTCGTCACCTACGAAGGACTTCCCAGCGACCACTACCTCTGGTTGACGGGAGAGGGCGGTCGCTTGCTTCGGGGCGAGCGCGTCACGCAAAAATCAGTCCCCAATCGACTCGTTTCTATCAAAAACGATACGAAGTCACTATCAGAAATCGACCGTAATGCTCAGATCGATCGCAGCGATCGATCAACGCCCGGTCCCCCAAAAGCCCAACCGCGCTCAAATGGATCTCCCACCGCGCCGTAAGTGACGCGCCTGTCAGTTTCGGCGGAAATGGAGAACGCGATATCCCCGAGATTTCCAGAACAGGGCGAAGGGAGCCTAACCTGGTCTGGGGATCAAGACAGATATTTGATGATTGCCTCCACCTTGCTGCGGACATGCAGTTTATAGCAGATGCGCCTCACATAGGTACGGACGGTGGGCACCGTGATGTCCAGCTGATCCGCCACTTCCTTGTGGATGTATCCGGCGGCCAATAACTTGAGAACCTCGGTTTCACGAGGGGACAGGGTTTCACGTTCGTCTTGGTTTTGCCGCTCTTCCCGGAAATACATCGCCATCTTCCGCGCGATGGGGCCAGAGAACGGAGACTCGCCGGCGAACACGTCGCGGATGGCATCAAGAATGTCATTCGAATTGCTCGATTTGATGAGATAACCGCTCGCACCCTCCTTCAGCGCCCGAAAAATGTTGTCCTCCTCCTCGTAGGCCGTGAGCATCACTACTTCGAGTTTTGGTAGGCGCTTCTTCAGCCCGCGGATGCAGTCGATGCCTGATTTTCCGGGCAGATTGATGTCCATCAGAACGACGTCAGGCCGGAGCGCGGGGATCTTTAGCTCGGCCTCCTCGGCGGAGGAAACCGCACCCAAAAAGGTGATATCATTCGCGCCCTTGATGATTTCGATCAGGTGCTGCTGGAGCCGGAGGTCGTCTTCGACGATGACGACGCTTTTTTTCTCGGGGATCATTGGATTCCTATTTGGTGAGTTATGCCACTGGCGCGGTTAGAATAATCCGCAGACCTCCCTCGGCAAGGTGCTCGAACGTGCAATTACCAGCGATGGATTTCATGCGGCTTTTGAGGCTGTCGAGCCCGAGACCGGTGCGGCGGGATTTTTCAGAGATACCGACACCATTGTCGGTAATGCTAATCGCGAGAACGTTCTTTTCCAGTTCGATTTTCATGTCGAGCTCGGTGGCGTGCGAATGTTTCAGCACGTTGTTCACGCACTCTTTGACCGCGAGGCTCACATTGTGCCGGAATTCATAGCTGATGGTTTGTTTCTCCATCACGAACACTGCGTCCACCCGGCAACGGATATTCTTCAAGCGGCAGAGTTCGTTGACGAGTCGGTAGAGGAAATCCACCAGCGATTCCAAGTCGTCGTTGTTTGGATTGAGCATCCACACGGATTCCGATAGGGCGCCGATCAAGTCGCGGGACATGGAGGAAATTTGTCCGAACGCCTTGTTTGCCTCTTCATGGAGGATGGCGTTGTCGGCATGGGAGGCGACCAACGAGATGTGGGAAACTCGCGTGCCGATGTCGTCGTGCAAATCCAGCGCGATCCGCCGCCGCTCCTCGGAAATCATCCGCTCCTGCTCCAGATGGTGGCGAATCTTCCGACGGAGCAAATAACGTCCGATCACGATCGAAATCAAGGCGAGTACCAAGGTGGCGGCCCCCCAGAACCAGAAGCTCTTCCAGAAAACCTGCGGAACGATAATAGAAACAGAGACTCTCGATTGCAGCGGTTTCCCCAGTAAGGAGAGGTCTTCAACCACGAAACGGTATTTCCCAGCGGGAAGACGCTCATAGACCGCTGTGAAGTTATCGCCCAATCCCGTGTTGTAGGCTTCTTTCCAACTGATTTTCAGGGTTCCGCGGTTAGCGACGTCAGGAGGAATCTTGATCCCCGTCGTCCAGTCGGCATGGGCGTTGATGTCGTCGTCGACGATCTGGAGAATGGGTGAGGAATCCGTCTGATTTTGGTGTTCGAGCATGCTCGCCATGGAGGGATGGGTGCCGGACTTTTTCCACTCCGCATTGGGTTTTTCTAGAAATCCGCCGGCGGACATCAGGACCTTGGTGGTGAACTCGGATTCTCCCATCGCGGAGACCCTCAAATCCTTGATCGCGTAGATCCCGATGAGCGAGGCGGGTCCGGCGGTGGTCATGGCGAGGGACATGTAAACCGCATGACGTGGCACGGTGACATTTTCAACCCGCGGAGTGAATTCGGAGTCCTCGGTTGTTTTTCCCCAGCCCGCGCTTCGACCGCTTGCGGGGAAGGGGTTCATTTGGATCGGGTCGCCTTTTGGGTTGAAAAAAACCACTCGGAGGAAAATGGTATCCACTCTCTGTTTCCAGTCCTCATCGAGACCTTCGAGTTTGTAACGCACCGACAGCGACTGGGGTTTTACAAAAAAACGCAGGTCGTTGGTGCCCGCCGGTAGCGTGAGATTAGACCCCTGCCGGGCAGTTGCGTCCCTATTCACCAAGACATCTACGGAGATCGCCGCCGCGAGTTCCCCATGCAGCAGGCAGGAAAATACAGCAAGTGTTAGAATTTTGCGGATGGTGATCAAATCAGAAAGTGAATATATCAGGGGAAATTTGCGATTCAAGCACGACATGATATAGTAAGCTCCGCAGCCTAACCGCGCACCCGGACAAATTCAAATCGTTCTCCGAACGTTGGTTTCTGGCTTCATTAGCCTAGTGAAAAGAGTGCGTCCTGCGGTCGCTAAATGGTTTGTCCTTCGATGCGAATCAGCATTTTAGTCATTTAGGTCTCTGGTCGGGCGGTCATCAAGATGACGGTGCAGGACCGCGCAACTGTGCAGGCAGTTAGATCGCTGTAGTGGCAGATGGTCGCGCCATCACCGACGGTCGGCTTCCATTGAGTGGCGCTTCATCGGCGCCGGATTGCTGAAGAAATTCCCCGCTCACAAAGTGCTCGGCACCTTCGCCATCGCCGCCGCCGTTTGCAGCCTGTTGGTTCTTCTGAAACTCGGTTGGGCCTCCGCAATCGCGCTGTTCCTCAGCTACTTCTTCATGTCCATCATGTTTCCCACGATCTTCTCGCTCGGTATCCACGGCCTCGGTAGCCGCGCGAAGAACGCCTCCTCCTTCATCGTCATGGCCATCATGGGCGGTGCAATCATGCCCAAGCTGATGGGCCACATCGCCGACACCAGCACGGACGGCATGTCCGCCGGATTCATCGTCCCGCTCGTCTGCTTCGTCTGGGTCGCCGGCTACGGACTCTTCTGGAGCAAACTCAGCGGTTCGGAAGGTGTACTTGACGTGCGTGTCACAAGGGGCCATTGATCCCCAAGTCGCACCCAGTCAAATAACCTCATGAAACCATTCCCCCGCCTTTGCGCGCTGCTGCCGCTGCTGCTCATCACCAGCGCGCACGCCGCCAAGCCGCCGAACATCCTGTTCATTCTCGCCGACGATCTCGGCTACACCGATGTGAACGCATTCGCGGAAAAAGCCACCGGCGAGGGCAAGGACAGGATGTTTTATGAAACTCCTAACCTTGACCGCCTCGCCGCCAGCGGTCTGGCATTCTCACAGGCCTATGCCTATCAGCTTTGCTCGCCCACCCGCGCGTCACTGCTCACCGGGAAAAACGCACCCTCACTCGGCGTCACCACTGCCACTCCGCACACCGCTCTCTCCTTCTACGCTCTCAATCAGCAAGCGCCCCCCAGCTATCTCCCGCTCGATGCCCGCTACTGGGGCGACCCGATCAAGACCCCGCAAGCCCTGCTCAACGGCAGCACCCTGCTCGCCCTCCCGGCTGGCCGCCAGACCGACCAAGGCCGGGACGAACTCACCTTTGCCGAGGCCCTGACAAGCCACCGCTCGGCATTCATCGGCAAGTGGCACGTCGGCGGCCATGGCGCGGAAGGCTATCAGCCTCGCGACCAGGGATTTGAGGAAATCGCCTACTTCGATGCCGGCGGCTCGCCATTCTTCAAGTGGCAGCCGCTCTGGGACCGCAAGACAAAGAACGACCCCACCATGCCGCAGAAGGAACTGCTGTGGGGAAAATCCGGGGAAGCCACCGCTGAGGATTATCTGACCGACCACCTCACCACCCAGGCCGACCGCTTCATCCGCTCCCACCACAAAACTCGGCCGGACCAGCCATTCCTGCTCTATTTCTGCCAACTCGCAGTCCACTCGCCCTTCCAGGCCAAGCAACAGGACATCGACCACTTTAAAAACAAACCGACCAAAGGCTGGAACGGCCACACCGATGCGACATACGCCGGAATGGTCCGCAGCCTCGACCAATCCGTCGGCCGCCTGATGGCCACGCTCGATGAACTTAACTTAACAGAAAACACCCTTGTCATCTTCATGAGCGACAACGGCGGCGTCTCCTACCTCACCCAAAAAGGCGACACTCCCACCACCAGCAACGCCCCCTTCAAGGGCGGCAAGGCGATGATGTTCGAGGGCGGCATCCGCGTCCCGCTGATTCTCCGCTGGCCCGCGGCGATTCCCGCCGGAAATTGGTCAGATGTCCCCGTAGCTGCCAGCGACCTGTTTCCCACCCTCGTCCAGGCCGGCGGCATCGATCCGGAGACGCTTCGTGCCAAGCACAAGATCGACGGCCACAGCCTCGTTTCCCTCTTCAAGGACCCATCGAACAAGACCAAGGCTTACGTTCGCGACACCTTCATCTGGCACTATCCGTTCAACGTCGCGCCACTGCACCCAGACGACGGTTTCCCACTCACTCCCCACTCCGCCATCCGCAAGGGCGATTTCAAACTGATCTTCGATTGGAACGGCCGCCTTTGGCTGCACGACCTCAAGAACGATCCCTACGAAAAACAAAACCTCGCCGAATCGATGCCGGAAAAAACACGGCAGCTCTTCAAGGAACTCAACGACTGGCTGGATGCCAATGTCGCGACGAAATACATGCCCGCGCTCAATCCGAATTACGATCACCTGACTGAACAGAGGGCACGCCCTTTCATTGACCTCCGCCGCCAGTTCCTCGGCCCCGCTCGCGCCATCCGCCCCGCCGCCGGTGATCTACGCCTAAAACAGTTGCTGGAGAACTGACATCCGAGTTGCTTCGGCGGAGAAATCCCCACTCCGGCCAACCCCGCGCGCTCTGCCTGCGCGTCGCTGCCTCAGTCGCTGAACCTATGGGACACAAGCTGCGCTGGGCGATTGTTTTAGCCATTGCCAAGAGGTCTTCCCCTTGCGCCATGGGGAAGCTACCCCTTGGCGCAGAAAAAACGCCCCGTGCGTCGCCAAAACGTCCCCTTGCCTCGCGGGGAGTCATTTTACCCGCTTTTTTGTCAATTTTTGACCTCCGATAACCCCTAAACCGCCAAATAAACCGAAAATGAAACGCCAAGCCTACCATTTCCTTCGGTAGATATTGTCTGATTAAGCCATTGGTGTTCTCGTTGGCACCTCGATCCCAAATGAGGCGGCTGCATGCCGAATGGAACTGACCCACTGCCCCTTTGGTTGGGTGATCCAGATCGACACGAAAACGGGCGGACCGTTTCCGGCCCGCCCGTGGAATGAATGATCAACGATGAGGAGATCAGAGGTTGTAACCTTCTTCGCCGTGGTCGCTGATGTCTAGACCTGAGGTCTCGGATTCAGGGCTTGGGCGGAGGCCGATCAGAGCCTTGACCACGAAGGCGATAATCACCGTTGCCACGATCGAGAGCACCAAGGTGATCGCGATGGCGATCAACTGCTGGCCGAGTAGCCCGCCATTGGCCACCAGCTTATCAAGGCCATTCTTGGCAGCGTAGGTGTTCACGGAAGTGAGGTTTCCATTGACGGAGCTCGTTGCGAGAATGCCTGTCAACACAGCACCAAGTGTTCCACCGACCGCGTGAATCCCGAAGGTGTCGAGGGCGTCGTCGTAGCCCAGCTTGCCCTTGACGTACATCACGAAGATGTAAGGGATGATCGCGGCGAGGACACCGATGATGATTGCTCCGGTTGCATCGACGAATCCGCAAGCAGGGGTGATCACGACCAATCCTGAGACGATGCCCGAGCACATGCCCAAGATCGAAGCGTGACCCTTGAGCACCTTTTCAATGATGGCCCAAACGAAGCCAGCGGTTGCAGCTGCCAGGGTGGTGGTCATGAAGGCATTGGCGGAGATACCATCAGCGGAGAGAGCCGAACCGGCGTTGAATCCGTACCAGCCGACCCAGAGCATTCCAGTACCCACCATGCAAAGCACCATGCTGTGCGGGGACATTTTCTCCTTACCGAATCCAAGGCGCTTGCCGAGGATGATGCAGAGCACTAGGGCGCTCCAGCCCGAGGTCATGTGAACCACGGTACCACCAGCGAAGTCGATGGCTTTGACGGCTGCATCGCCATTCCAGACACCGTTCATGAGTCCAGTGACACCCCAGATCATGTGGGCCATTGGGATGTAAACCACGAACATCCAGATGAAGATGAAGGCCATGATGGCAGAGAATTTCATGCGCTCAGCAATGGCGCCAATGATGAGCGCTGGGGTGATGATCGCAAACATCAACTGATACATTGCAAACACGTTTTGTGAGATCCAGTAGCAGTAATCCGTGTTGGGCGCGCTGGTAACTCCTTTGAGGAAGAAGAACTCGGTACCACCCAAGAAAGGCGAGTTGAAACTTTTACCGAAGATCAAGCTGTAGCCGACTGCCCACCAGATGACGGTGACCATCCCTGCGCAGCCCAAGCACTGGGCCAAAACACTGAGGACGTTCTTTTTGCGAACCAAGCCGCCATAGAAGAGAGCCAGTCCCGGAAGCGTCATGAAAAGAACCAACGCCGCGCAGGTCATCATCCAGCCGTTGTGACCTGGTCCCGGAAGACCCGCAACTTTGGACGTCCATGGAGCATCGGTGGAGCCGCCGACACCCACATTGTTGAAATAGCTCTCAAGGTCAGCAAGCCGCTGCTCGGTGGTGGCTGCAGGTGGCGTTGCCGCCGCTTCAGTTGCAGGCGGCGTCGCCGCAGCGTCTTGTGCCGATGCGATCGGACACATGGGGATGGCGATGAGTGCGATTGCAGCGGCCGCAAGGCCTCGCAGTTTGTTGAGATGTTGACTGGTCATGGTGGTCAGGGTTGATCGAGTATTTATTTGGTTCGTCGCAGTGATTCCTAATCAAAGAGACTCACAGACCCCGGGTAGCAATCACCGTGCCAAGACGAGCAAAACGCATTTTTTTATGATGAGCGTCCCAAAAACAGAAGGGATTTCCAACGTTCAAGCTGGTAACGAAGCTAAAACTAATTCTAGGGAGGCTATAAAAATGCAAAATCTAGCCAAAAAAGCTGGACAAGTCATTAGGACATGTTAAACATAACCCACGGGAAGTTGTCGGCAAAGGTGTTAAAGCCAAGCCGCTAATTGTCCCAACTCGCTCCAAACTAGTCGCAAACCCTGACAACGTGAGGATGCAAGCAGCAACCGAAAACCAACACAACACAATGCAAAACTACTGCAAAACCATTGGCGCCTTGGCCGCTGTCTCCGCCCTCGTGGCTGGCATCGCTCAGGCTGAAGTCGAATACACGCTCCACGCAGGTTACTCCAGCGAGTATCTGTTCCGCGGTCAAAGCTTGGGCAAAGCCCTCGTTGAAACTGGAATCGACGCTTCCACCGAAGTGAACGGTCTCACCATCGCCGCTGGAATCTGGAACGGAAGTGTTCAAAATTCTTTTGAGGAAATTGATCTCTACGGCTCCGTGACGAAAGATCTCGGTTTTGCAGATGCATCGATTGGTTACATCGCCTACGCATACCCAGACGCTTCAAATGCAAGAACCCAAGAGATTTCTTTCGGTTTGTCGCGTGATCTTGGGTTTGCACAAGCTACGCTTACCTATTTCTGGGGCGTTGAAGGTGCCCAAGGTCTTGATACAAACTATGGCTACACCGAGCTCGGCTTCGCCCGTGGCTTCGAACTCAGCCCTTGCCTCAACCTCAATGCAGCCACGAACGTAGGCTACTACGGAGAAGCAGGTGAGTTCAGCTCATGGACCACCAGAGCATCGCTTGACTATGGCTTTGCAGAACACGCCAAGCTGTCGCCATTCGTGGCTTACTCGGTTGCGATTGCAGATGCATTCGAAGACGAGTTCTCCGCAGGTGGCATGCTCAGCGTCAGCTTCTAAGTTTGAAGAAAGTCATTTGAACTAAACTTATTCCAAGGGCGGTTGCGCAAGCAACCGCCCTTTCTTGTATCCTGGTGAAATTGGAGACAAACATCCAAAGCGCTGGGGCAGGCCGCTGAGGCGGGCAATTTTGACCTCAACCTAGAAGCTGCAGTTGGGATGCGGATGGTGTGAGCGGATGGCTCAGGCGCGGGCACCGGGGTTCCTTTTCGTTGTGCACGGGTGCCCGTACATCGTGCACGGGCAATTTTACATCGCGCACAAGCACCCGAACATGATGTACGGGCAACTTTACATCGCGCACAAGCACCCGAACATGATGTAACGGGCACCTTTACATCGCGCACAAGCACCCGAACATGATGTACGGGCAACTTTACATCGCGCACAAGCACCCGAACATGATGTACGAGCACCTTTACATCGCTCACAAGCACCCGAACATTGCACCCGAACACCCCGAAATAGAGGCTTTGCGGACGTCGGCGAGGCGATCGAACTCGTTTCTCAGAAATGAATGGCGTGGCCTTCTGAAGCGAGGGTCGCCTCGTGGATCACCTCGGACATCGTTGGATGGGCGTGGATGGTCGAGTGAATTTCGGTCGCCGTCAGTTCTTGGTCGAGGGCGAGGCCCATTTCCGCGATGAGTTCGGTTGCGTTATCACCGATGATGTGAGCACCGAGCAGCTCGCCGTGTTTTTTGCCGTAGAGCAGCTTTGCAAATCCGTCGGGTTCGCCTGACGCGATCGCCTTGCCGATGGCCACAAATGGGATCTTGCCGACGGTGTATTCAATTCCTTCCTCCTTGAGTGCGCGCTCGGTCTTGCCGACCGAAGCCACTTGCGGGTGGCAGTAGGTGCAGCCAGGGAAATTGGTGACCTTCCGTGGCTTGTAGCCTGGGACGTAAAGGCCCTCGACCGCTTGAACTGCCTCAAAGGATGCCACGTGGGCCAGCCATGGTGGGCCATTCACATCGCCGACCGCGTAAACGCCAGGGATCGATGTCTCGTAGCGATCGCCGACGACAATGTAGCCGCGGTCATCGAGTTTCGGTTGTTGTCCGCCGGGAAGCACCGGTTGGATGCCGATTGCGACGATGCAGACCGGCGCGGTGAGCGTGCCGTTTTCCTTCGGCCCTTCGACCGTGAGTTCCACGTGAGTGCCCTTGTCCGCCATTGCGGTGATCTTGGTGTTGGTGAGGCAGCGGATGCCCTGTTTGATGAGGGATTTTTCTAATGCATCTCCGACTTCATCATCTTCGACTGGAAGAATCCGAGGTGCCATTTCGATCAGGGTCACCTTGGTGCCGAATGCGTTGTAAATGTAGGCGAATTCCACACCGATGGCGCCCGCGCCGATGATGAGTAGCTCCTTCGGTTGTTCTGGAAGGACCATGGCTTCCTTCGATCCGATGACCGATTTGCCGTTGAATGGCAGTGGCGGGAGGCCTCGGGTTTTGCAACCAGTTGCCACGAGAATGTCCTTGGTTTCCAGCACTTGGCTGCTGCCATCGGTCGCCTTCACGCCGACTTTTCCGGTGCCTTCGATGGAGCCGAATCCGCGGACGTAGTCGATGCCATTCTTTTTCAGGAGGAACTCGATGCCACCTGCGAGGCGATCTGCTACCTTGCGTGAGCGGCCGATGACCGCGGACCAGTCGTAAGAAAGTCCTTCGATTTTCAGGCCAAACTCAGCCGCCTTGTGGGTGAGCATGTGGTAGACCTCTGCATTTTTCAGCAGTGACTTGGTGGGGATGCAGCCCCAGTTGAGGCAGGTGCCACCTGCACGATCTGCTTCGACGCAGGCGACTTTTTTTCCGAGTTGAGCTGCGCGGATTGCGGCGACGTAGCCGGCAGGGCCGCCACCAATGACAATGAGATCGTAAGCCATAAGATTGAGTAGTAAGGGAACGCGGGGGAAACTGGCTTCTTGCGAGCCGATTGTCAAAGATGGAAAGGCAGAAACGACCGTTCAATTGCGATCGAATCTGCCTCGGGAATTGCCTTAAAGTCGGCGTTCGCGGATTTCGGTGGTGATCTGAGCGGTGAACTCTTCAAGCGTCTTCGTTTCGAGTTCCTCGTGGTCGCGGTGGCGGATCGAGACGGTGCCTTCTTCCACTTCCTTGGCACCAAGGACAATCATGTAGGGCACTCGGTCGAGGCGGGCGAGACGGATCTTCGCGCCAATTTTATCGTTGGTTCGATCGACCGACACGCGGACGCCGAGGTCGGCGAGGAGTGCAGCGGTGCTCTCGGCAGCCTCGAGGGTTTTTTCTGAAATGGGAATCACGCGGACTTGTTCTGGAGCCAGCCATGCGGGGAATTTTCCCTCGAAGTGTTCGATGAGCAGACCCGTGAAGCGCTCGAGCGATCCGAAGGGCGCGCGATGAATCATCACCGGCGTGTGCGGTTGGTTGTCTGCGCCGACGTAGGTGAGGCCGAAACGAACCGGCAGGTTGTAGTCGACCTGCACCGTGCCAAGTTGCCAATCGCGGCCAATCACGTCCTTGACGACGAAGTCGATCTTCGGGCCGTAGAATGCTGCTTCGCCAAGTTCCTCGGTGTACTCCACGCCGAGGGTTTGCACGGCTTGCCGGAGGGCAGCTTCGGCCTTGTCCCAGTTTTCGGCGGAGCCCACGTATTTGTCCGACGCAGGATCGCGGAGGGAAAGTCGGACGCGGTAGTTCTCCATGCCGAGGGTGCCGAGGACTTTTTTGACGAGGTCGAGGCAGCCGGTGACTTCCGCGGCGACTTGGTCGGGCGTGCAGAACAAATGGGCATCATCTTGGGTGAATCCACGGACACGCGTCATGCCGCCGAGTTCGCCGGATTGCTCCCAGCGGTAAACCGTGCCGAACTCCGCAAGCCGGACGGGCAAGTCGCGGTAAGAGTGGTGGTCGCTCGCGTAAATTTTGATGTGGTGCGGGCAATTCATCGGCTTGAGCAGGTAGCCCTCGTACTCGCCTTTTTCCAAGCCGTTGAGGAGCTGCGAACACGAAGCGTCCTCATCCGCGAGTTTTTCTAACACATCGCGCTCGGCGATGGCGGGGTACTGGCTTTCTTGATAGTAGGGGAAATGGCCAGAGGTCCGGTAGAGGTCGAGCTTGCCGATGTGCGGCGTGAAGACTTGGGAGTAGCCTTGTTTGTCGAGTTCTTGAGTGATGAAGTCCTGAAGTGAGCGGCGGACCAATGCGCCCTTGGGCTTCCAAAGGATCAAGCCTTGGCCAACGGCTTCGTCGATGTGGAACAGTCCGAGTTCCTTGCCGAGGCGGCGGTGGTCGCGTTTTTTCGCCTCCTCAAGGCGGGTGAGATGCTCTAACAGCTCGGTCGAGTTCTTGAAGCACGTGCCGTAAATCCGTTGGAGCGATTGGCGATCTTTGTCGCCTTTGTAGTAGGAACTCGCGACGCTCATCACCTTGAAGGCCTTGCAATTTCCTGTCCGACCGACGTGAGGGCCGGCGCAAAGGTCCCAGAAGTCGCCATTTTTGAAGATCGAGATTTCTTCGCCCTCTGGGATGTCATTGAGGAGATCCACCTTGAAGACGCTTGCGATTTCCCGATCGGCGACGGCGCCAAGACGACCGGCTTTGGCGAGGCTGAGGGCTTCGTCGCGCGAGACCGTGAAGCGCTCGAAGGAATCGTTGTCCTTCACCACCTTTTTCATTTCCTCCTCGATGCGTGGGAAATCCTCCGGTGAGATCCGGTGCTTGAGATCCATGTCGTAGTAGAATCCATTTTCGACGGGCGGGCCTGCGGCGAATTGGACGTCTGGCCAGATCCGGCAAATCGCAGTGGCGAGGACGTGGGCACAGGAATGGCGGAGTCGCTCCAGATCGGTCATCTGGTTGCGTTCGTCGAGAGTCTTGCGTTCGGACATGTTAGAAAAGGTTGGTTGCTGGGAAAAGGTGAATTGAGGCGGCGGTGGGCATTGCTAGCGAGCGAGCGCCTTGGGCGGCGGCGATCTAGCGATCCATGAGCGCAAATTTCAGTTCGGCTTCGGAGACGACCTCGCCATTGACGAGACAGCGGCAGCGGGTCTGGCCGATCGAGCCGCGGGTCTTGATGATTTCGCTTTCGATGAAAAGGGTATCGCCTGGCAGCACGGGGCGGCGCCATTTCACGTTGTCGGCGCTCATGAAGTAACCGATTTTCCCACTGTTTTCCGGCTTGCGGAGCATCAAGACTGAGGAGACTTGCGCCATGGCTTCAAGTTGCAAGACGCCGGGCATGATCGGGTGACCCGGGAAATGGCCGGCGAAGTAGGGCTCGTTGATCGTCACGTTTTTGACCGCGGTGCATTTGCTGTCGCCAAGGCAGTCGACCACGCGGTCGATCATGAGGAAGGGATAGCGGTGCGGCAGGATCTTCAGCACTTCGTGGATATCGAGCACGCTCTCGCCATCCGGGATTTTGACAGCGGCGGGGACCATCGAGCGCATTTTGGCATACTGGGCCTTGAGTAGAGCGGCCATTTGCGTGTTTGGCCCGTGGCCGGGTTTCACCGCAATCACGTGTCCGTAAATGCGAATGCCGGACAGCATCAAGTCGCCGATGAGGTCGAGCGCCTTGTGGCGGGCGAATTCGTTGCTGAAGCGCATCGGCTCCTTGGACATGATTTCATTGCCTCGGATCACCACGGCGCTTTCGAGGGAGCCGCCTTTGATGAGGCCTTTGTCGAGCAGTGGCTTCACGTCCTCGTAGTAAACGAAAGTCCGAGCGGCGCAGATTTCTTTCTCGTAAGTCGCTGGGTTGACTTCGGTGGAGAAATACTGGGTGAAGCGGCCTTCGGGGCCCACGTTGGTCACCGACACCTTGAACGTCTTGCAAGGGACGATGGTGATGAGTGTGCCATCGCCGGTTTCCAAGTGAATTGGCTCGCGGATTTCCCACACCTTGCGTGGTGCGGATTGAGCGACCAGCCCGACTTTTCTAATGAGTTGTACAAAGGGGCGGGACGAACCGTCGCCGATCGGTGGTTCGTTCGCGTCCATTTCGATCAGCGCGTTGTCAATGCCCATGCCGACGAGGGCGGAAATCACGTGTTCGACCGTGTGAACCTTGACGGAGCCCTCAGCCAGCGTGGTCGCGCGCTCGACCGTTTGCACCTTGTCGACGTCGGCGTTGATGAACGGTTGGTCGGGTAAATCGATGCGGCGGAATTTGAATCCATGGCCCTCGGGCGCGGGTTTGAGAGTGAGCGTGACCTTTTGCCCCGTGTGAAGCGAGGTGCCTTCCAGAGTGGCTGGGCCAGCGAGGGTGTGTTGAACGGCGGCGGACATGAAGATGCAGGTTTGAGTTTTATCGGGCAACTATCAAGCCGGAATGGTGCATCTGGGTGCAATGACTTCTCGCGGCAGGGGCGTAATGCGGTGATGCGTGGGGATTTAGAACAAACTCGACTGAGGGTCCTCGGGCCGGTTGGCAGGAGCGGGTGCGCCGATTTTCTCGTAGGCAGCGGGCAGGGCGATGCGTCCGCGCGGGGTCCGCATGAGGAACCCTTGCATGATGAGGAAAGGCTCGTGGACCTCCTCAATCGTCGCGGCATCTTCTCCGACGGCGACGGCCACCGAGTTCAGGCCGACCGGGCCGCCCCCGAACTTGTAGATGAGGACCTCGAGCAGACGTTTGTCCATTTCATCGAGCCCTTGCGAGTCGATCTCGATCATGGCCAGTGCGGCGTCGGCGATCTTTTGGTCGATGAAACCCTCGCCGCGCACTTGGGCGAAATCTCTTACCCAGCGGAGTAGGGCGTTGGCTACCCGTGGCGTGCCGCGTGAGCGGGAGGCAACCTCCAGCGCGCCCTCGTGCTCGATTGGGACGTCGAGCAAGCCGGCCGAGCGCTCGATGATCATCGCAAGTTCCTCGTGGGTGTAATAGTCGAGGCGGTTGGCGAGGCCGAAGCGTGAGCGGAGTGGAGCCGTCAGCATGCCCGAGCGCGTGGTCGCGCCGACAAGCGTGAAGCGGGGCAAATTGATTTGGATCGATCGAGCGGATGGTCCCGAGTCGATGATGATGTCCAGGCGGAAGTCCTCCATGGCCGGATAGAGGTACTCCTCGATGGCGGGGTGGAGGCGGTGGATTTCATCGATGAACAGGATGTCGCCTTTTTGGATATTGGTTAGAATTCCCGCGAGGTCACCGGCCTTTTCGATTTGAGGCCCCGAGGTCGTGTGAAGTTGGGTTCCGGCGGCGTGGGCGATGAGGTTAGCTAGAGTGGTTTTTCCCAATCCGGGCGGGCCGGAGAGTAGAACGTGGTCGAGTACGTCGCCCCGTTGCTTGGCCGCCTCGAGCATCAGGAGAATCCGTTCCTTTACTTTTTCCTGACCGATGAACTCCGAAAATGCGGGAGGGCGGAGCGAGACGTCGAAAGAAGTCTGCGGCGCGGCGGTAGTTTGTTGGTAGAAATTTTCAGGCATCACGCGTGGACGGGAGATTTGAACTCAGCAGGCGCGTTGAGTGAAGCGCGGATTTTTGGGTCTGAGATCATGATGGAGCGGGGTGAGGGGCGTGAGAAAGATGCGGGGCTTAGGATTTGGACGATGCCATGAAGACCAGCAATGGGACGAGCAGTGCGGCATCCGCCAGCACGCGGAGCGAACTCGTCGACCATTTTGAGCGAGTCCGGTTCAAGACTTGGAGGAGGGCGGCGCCAGTGAGGATTGCGTAGAAAAAAGGACGGGTGGTTAGGTCGGGGTCGCGCAGTGCGAAAACCAAGGAAGCACCACCTAACAGCGTCAATGGCAAGGTGAGTGCGAGCTCGTCTGAGGCCTTGATTTCGATGTCGTTGCTTTGACTGGCATGTTCCCAGAGGTCGATGGCCGAAATGTTCAAGATGCAGAGGACGGCGAAGCAAATCATCTCGGGCGAGCGAAGCAGGGCTTCTTTTTCGAATCCGGTGTAAGCGTGGGCCAGCATCGCCGTGCCGTAGGCGAAGGTGAGGCCCGCCACGACATTTTTCGCATAGGGGATTTCGGGAGACTCGGCGTTGGAGAGCATCGAAAGTGTGAAGAATCCACCGACCATGATGGCGGCGACGAAGGCGTATCCGTAGATGGTCATCGGAAGCCCTTTGAGGATCATGACCGATGCGATTCCGGCAGCGGCCCATGCCAAGTTGCGGAATGTGCGGGCGTGTTTGCGGTGGAAGTCATGGCGGGCCTGGGATCGAGCGCGATGGCCTCCCATGGAGACATCCAAGAGGCGATCCATCACGTAGATCAGCCAGACCACGAGGGCGAGGGATGCGTAAGCCACCCAAGGGAGGTAATTTACCCGCCACGTTTTTGCGAACATGTACAACCAAGCAACGGCTACGAGTGGAGCGTCGAGGCTCAACAGGTTGGGAGTGAGCCAGATTGGCTTGTGGCGTTCGGGCTGCACGGCGAAATGAGCTTCGCTGAGCGGTGGATCAAACGCAAGTGCGCATTGAGCTTGGGAGAGGTGACAGGCGGTGGGGGCGATCCACTAGAAACCGTTCATTTGAGCGATCTGGCGTGAGTCGAACCCGCTCAGAAATCTGGGTCAATCCGAGCTTTCCAAGCCGAGCAGATCGATCAAGCGTTGGAGGTCGTCGTCGCCGTAGTATTCGATTTCGATTTTGCCTTTTTTCGAAGAATGCTGGATGGCGACGTGGGTGGCGAGGTGCTCGCGTAGGCGGTTGGTGATGGCGCGGATGTGGATGTCGATTTCGCGCGCTGCGGCGGGTTTCTTCGCGTTTGGGGTGTCGGCGTGTTCTCCGGTGAGAAACGACTGTGCCAGTTTTTCGGTGGCGCGGACCGTGAGCTGACGACGGATGATCTGCTCGGAGATCAGCAGTTGGGCGTCGAGGTCTTTGACGGCGAGGATCGCTTTGGCGTGGCCGACGGTGAGACGCGCTTGGGCGACGAGCATTTGCACATCGAGATGCAGTCCGAGCAGTCGCATGGCGTTGGCGACGCTGGCACGGGATTTGCCGACGCGTGTGGCGATGTCATCTTGTTTGAGAGAAAATTCCTCGGCGAGTCTAACGTAGCCGGCGGCCTCTTCCATCGGGTTGAGGTCCTCGCGTTGGAGGTTCTCGATGAGGGCCATTTCAAGCACATCGCGGTCGGAGGCCTCGCGCTCGATGACGGGGACGGTGGTTAGACCGAGTTTGCGCGATGCTCTCCAGCGGCGTTCTCCGGCGATGAGTTCGAGCTTTCCATCCACGGCGCGGACGATCAGCGGTTGGATGATGCCGTGCTGGCGGATCGACTCCATGAGGTCATCGAGCGGGGCCTCGACGAACTGGTGGCGGGGCTGCAGAGGGCTGGGGACGACGAGGTCGAGCGGGACATCGCGGACGCGTTTGAAGTCCTCAGGCGCGAGCGGTGTTTCCATCGCTGCGGGTGCCGCACTTTTCTTGATTAGTGCGCCGAGACCTTTTCCGAGTGCTTGTTTCGCCATGGGGGTGGGAGCATGAGGCAAAGTGGGGGAGAAATCCAAGCGGAATTCGGGCAAGCTTGACGAGAGGGGTGTCAGAGGGCATCCATGCGTTGTGAAATCGTTGCTTTTCCATCCTTTGCTTGCTGCAACTTTGGTTGTGGGTTTCTCCCCATTGGCCTCAGGCAATCCTCCGCCTTTGGCGCCGCTCCCGGCGATTCCGAAGAAAGAATCTCCTGCGTCTGTGGCCCCTTCGGAGGTCGTAGCATCTGCCGTCGCGGCGGTGAGCAAGCTCGGAGATGAGGTCGTGATGGGTCGGTACCAAGTTGCGGTTGACCGGATGAATCCGCTTTGGAAAGAGCGCACTGCAAACCGAATGGGTGGAATGAAGGAACTCGAAAAACAACTTGCTGGCGTGTCGCGTCAGATGCTGCAGCAAGGAGTGAGCATGATTTCGTTTAAGCCGCAGGGACAGCCGAGGTCATACGAAGTTGGGCCGGGTAAAAGGGTCGATCGAGTGAATGGCGGAGAAGTGGAGAGCTTGGTGTTTACCAAATGGTTGGTGTTGATTCCGACGGAGACCAAGTTCCGCATCATTAGGCCGGGGGATCCGAAGCCGCTGGTGATCGACAGCACGGGCTTTCAGGTGGCCATTTCAGATAAGGGTAAGAACGACTGGACTTTCATTGACGGCGCGGGTCTAACCGTGAACGATTTGCGGAGCTTGTTCGGAACCTTGCCGAATGACCTCCAGCTTCCTGTTTTGCAAAAGCGCGAATCTCGATAGGATCCCCACCATGGCAGTAAAAAAGAAGGTCGAATCGGCGGAAAAAATCTTACACCGCAAGATGCTCGCTCTATGGGAGCGCAGCCAAAGTCCGTATTGTGAGGTCCGAGGATCTGCGATTCATGGCCGCGGGGTTTACGCGACCCGTTTTATTCCGAAGGAAACGAAGATTATCGAGTACGTCGGCGAGTTGATCGACAAGACAGAAAGCGAGTCGCGCGGAATTTCACAGCATGAGAAGTCATTGGAGACCGGGGACGCTGCAGTCTATATTTTCACCTTGTCGAAAAAGTATGACATCGACGGCAATGTCCCTTGGAACACCGCTCGACTGATCAACCATTCATGCAGTCCGAACTGTGAGGCGTGGATTCATGGAAAGAAAATTTTCATCCACTCGACCACTGACATTGAGGTGGGCGAGGAGTTGACGTTTGACTATGGATTCGATGTGGATTGCTACGAAGATCATCCCTGTTTGTGCGGCAAGGATGGATGCGTGGGCTACATCGTGGGTCGTGCGCAGTGGCCGGAACTTCAGGCTCGACTGCAGAAGGAATCTTGAGCGGCTCGCTACGGTAGAGCAGGTGGCTCAGCCATGCATTAACTTCAGGCCCCACCAGATTAGTGATCCAGTGGCTACGAGGAGAAGTATGGAAAGGGTTAGGCTGCGGCTTTGGTCGCGCCTAACATTTGCGACGGCACCACGGGAAACGAGTTCATCATGGAGCTTGCGCCGTCTGCGGTCCGCAATCTCTGGGTGAGGCGGCATGGTGGACTCGCGCTCTTTTCGTTCTTCCGCAAGTTTCTTGGGCAGTTCCGCGATTTCCCGCTCCATTTGGAGGAGGCGTTGTTCGGTCTCACGAAGTTGCGTGAGTTCCAATTCCTCTTTGAGAATGGCATTGCGGCTCATGGCGAGTGGGGCCGAGGGTTACTTGCTGAGATAAACGAGCAGTGCCAGTCCTCCAATCACGACGATCGGCAGATTGAAGGCGAAGCCATTGCGAAGGTTGGTCATGAACTCCGAGTTGCTCAAACCGCGATTCGCGCCGCGGCTGCGCTTGGAGGCCCGGCCAAAAATGGCGCCGCTTTGGGTTCCTTCGAAATGGGTGGCCGCTTGGTCGTACTCGTCGGCACCCATGTCCAGAGTCATAAAGGATTTTTCAAGCTTCTCGGCTTGGTTTTCACGGGTCCAGCTCTCGGGGTTGATTTTTTGAATCTTGTCGAGATGACTCGCGAAACATGCCCGGCATTCCTCTAGATCATTCGCCTCTTGGCGGATTTCAAACAAGCCGCGATCCATCAGCGTAAGCGCTGAAGTTAGCTTTTCGGTGAATTCAACCTGCTGAGAAAGGAAAGCGTGCTTGCGCTCGGTAAACGCCTCAAGCTCCCGTTTTTTTCGCTCAAGCTCCTCGCGTTGGAGCTGGATTCGGTCGAGATCTTCTTGGGCAGCGCGGAGTTTGCGGTCAAAGTCATCTTCGCGGCTTGAGCCCGCATTCGACGGCATTTCCATCTGTGTGGAGCGGATCTTGATGTGGTGAGTGTGTTCTCCAAGTGCGGACATAAGACTGGAACGGGTTAAACGATGACAGTCCCTTAGCTGAAATTTTCACAGAGGGCGAGCTAAATATTCAACCTTTCCTAACTAAATTTCGGATACCCTCAAGAGTCGGGTTCAAATGTAGAACATTGGGTCGCCCTGTTTGGTGGCGAGATGGTCCAGGGTGATTTTGCCTAGGGAGTTTTGGAGGCTGTCAGAGACTTGTTCCCATGCCAATCGAACGGCAGCGCCTGAGTCACCATCGCGGGTAACCGAGCATTGCAGCAGCGAGGGATCCACTGCCTCGACGACTTGGCGAAGCGAGATTTGGTCTGCGCGGCGGGCGAGCAGGTAACCGCCGGCCTTGCCTCGGCGGCTCTCGATGAGGCCGGCTCGCCTGAGGTCATTGAGGATTTGCACAAGAAAGTTCGCAGACACTGCTTCGCGTTGCGCTAGGTCCTCAAGCCGTGTAAGAGTTCGCCCGTCATGGTATTTCGCCAGTTGGGCCAGCGCCCGGCAGGCGTATTCCAATTTCTGTGAAATCTTCATGAACGAATCAGACCATATCGGAACTCACACGGCGAGCAAGAATCTAGCGGCGCGGTACGGCGGCGGGCTTGGCGAACTCGAAGACACTTGGCAGGTGCTGAGGCGTGAGGCGGAGCGAGTCGCTGCTGAAGAGTTGACGCTGCAGCACCTCGTGCATGATGTGATCTTGTCGCGGGACTCGCTCGCGGCCGCTCTGGGGGCTCGTTTGGCGAGGCGTCTGGCGCGTGAAGACATGCCACGTGCGAGCATGGAGCCATTACTCACCGGGGTTTTTGAGCAGCACTCGCATATCGTCCATGAGGCGGCTCGTGATCTAGCTGCCATGTTCGAGCGTGATCCCGCCTGTTTCTCGCCTCTCGAACCGGTGCTGTTTTTTAAAGGGTTTCTCGCTCTAACGACTTATCGGGTTTCCCATCAGCTCTGGCTCGATGGTCGGCGCTGGTTGGCGCTGTATTTTCAAAGCCTCGCCAGTGAGGCGTTTGCGGTGGACATCCATCCCGCTGCGCGTATCGGCTCTGGCATCTTGCTCGATCATGCAACGTCATTTGTCGTTGGGGAGACCGCGATCATCGAGGACGATGTCTCGATTCTGCATGAGGTCACGCTTGGGGGTACTGGCAAAGCGGGTGGTGACCGACATCCGATCATTCGGTCGGGAGTGCTTATTGGTGCGGGCGCCAAGATTCTTGGAAGGGTGGAAATTGGTACGGGTGCCAAGGTGGGTGCAGGAAGCGTTGTGCTCAATGACGTTGCCGCTCACAAAACAGTGGCAGGCGTGCCAGCAGTGGTCGTAGGGGTCTCGAGTGAAGCGAATCCTGCAAGCGAGATGAATCAGCGACTCGATTGCAGCTATGATATTTAACTCGATTGGTTCTATTAGAACGATTTGCTAGGGTTACTTTAGAAGATGGCGATGGGTGAAATGAGCGGATTTGAAATCTGCTACTGAAATACCTTGGCGGCTGCGATGAATCTGCTATGATGCTATGGCTTGATTCCCCCATATAAAAACCACTCATTGATCGTCGCTAAAGTTCCCCCCCGCGTGGTGACGGGCTTGCGATCCATTTCAGATTCATGGGATTTGTTGAGCTTTCTGGTCGTTGAAAATTCCGCAGTTCTCGGCGATTCGGAAATGCGAATGATTCATCCTCTAACCATGGTCCGAGATTGATGAAACGATATGACTACGCAGTGATTGGTGGCGGAATTGTCGGTCTATCAACGGCCTATCATCTTGGGAAATCATTTCCCAAAGCGCGAATCCTGCTATTAGAGAAAGAGGGTGGTCCGGCCATGCACCAGACGGGGAGAAACTCGGGAGTGATCCACTCTGGAATTTACTACAAGCCAGGTAGTTTCAAGGCGAAATTTGCAATGTCGGGAGCCACTAGTATGGTGGCATTCTGCAAGGAACACGGCATCCCTCACGAGGTTTGTGGAAAGATCATTGTCGCGACCAAACAGAGCGAACTCGCGCTATTAGAAAACCTCTATCAGCGTGGAATTGAAAATGGGTGCCCGGTTGAAAAAATGTCAGCCGAGCGCGTGCGCGAGATCGAGCCGCATGTTCAATGCGTCGCTGGGGTTCGCGTTCTTTCGACCGGCATCACCAGTTATCTCGAGGTGGCGAAAACGTATCTTGAGTTGATCCAGCGTGACGGCGGGGTGGTGAAATTTGGGGCGAGGGTGATCGACATCACTTCCCACCGGGATTTCAGAATCATCAGCACGACGGAGAAGGCATTTGCGGCCAAGGCGGTGATCAATTGCGCAGGGCTCCACAGCGATCGGGTCGCGCAGATGGCGGGTGCGGATCCCGGTGCGCGCATCGTGCCGTTCCGAGGAGAATATTTCGAGTTGGTACCTGAGAGGCGACATCTCGTGAAAACTCTCATTTATCCAGTGCCCAATCCCAATTTCCCATTTCTTGGAGTCCATTTTACGAGGATGATTGATGGGTCGGTCCATGCGGGGCCGAACGCGGTGCTTGCGCTGAAGCGTGAGGGCTATGCCAAAACGGATTTTGATCTTCGCGATGTCTATGAAACCCTTGCATACAAAGGATTTTGGAAACTTGCTGGGAAAAACCTAGAAGAAGGGCTGCGGGAGATTCGGCGTTCATTTTCCAAGGCAGCATTTGTTCAGAGCCTGCAGCGGATGATCCCCGAGATCGCGGCAGAGGACCTTATGCCCTGCAAGTCAGGTGTTAGAGCTCAAGCGCTTTGGGAGGATGGTTCGCTTGTCGATGACTTTCTCATCGTGAAGCAGAATGGGGATCTTCATGTTTGCAATGCACCATCACCTGCGGCGACGGCATCGATTGAAATCGGTAAATCACTCGTTAGAAAAATCACACAAAGCACTCACTTATCATGAAAGTCATTGTCACAGGAACAGAGGGTTATCTCGGTGCATTGCTTGTACCGCAGTTGTTAGCACAAGGGCACGAAGTCACCGGTGTTGACGTGGGTTATTATAAAAATGGCTACCTCTACAATGCCAAGGGCGACCAGGCAGCCACCATCGTCAAGGACATCCGCCATCTAACTGCGGAGGACATCGAGGGACATGATGCGATGGTACACATGGCAGAGCTATCCAATGATCCTACCGGAGAACTGGCGCAGCACATCACCTACGAAATCAATCACAAGGGATCGGTCCGGTTGGCGCAGATTGCAAAAGATGCCGGTATCCGCCGGTTTGTATACATGTCATCGTGTTCGGTGTACGGCGTCTCCGACAGCGAGGAGCCAGTGACGGAAGAAACCCCGGTGAACCCGCAAACCGCCTATGCCGAGTGCAAGACGCTTTGCGAACGAGACATCATGCCGCTGGCGGATTCCAATTTTTCGCCAGTGTTTTTCCGGAATTCGACTGCATTCGGAGCCTCGCCGAGGCAGCGATTCGATCTAGTAGTGAATAATCTGAGTGCGCTGGCGTGGACCACTCAAGAAATCAAGATGACCAGCGATGGGACGCCGTGGCGGCCGTTGATTCATGGATTGGATATTGGCAAGGCCATCTGCTGTGCGCTCGCAGCTCCGACGGATGCGATCCACGGTGAAATTCTCAACATCGGGTCCAATGAGCAAAATTATCGCGTTCGGGAAGTGGCACAAATCGTGGCCGATTGTTTTGCCGGTTGCACGACGACGTTCGGCACCCAGGGTGCAGACAACCGGAGCTACCGAGTCAGCTTCGACAAGCTTGCACGGCATTTGCCTGAGTTCTCGTGCGATTGGGATGCCGCGAAGGGCGCCAAGCAGTTCTATGATTTATTCAACCAAATCCAACTTACCTCCGCCGACTTTAGCTTCCGCCCATACACCCGACTCAAGCAACTCCAGTATCTCATCCAGACTGGCCAGATTGATGCTGACTTTTTCTGGAAAACCAACATGGCCGTCGCGTAAGAAATCGGTTGGTCCGTTAGATTCTTGGCGGAGCCGTTTGTTTGATCGTGGCTGGGTGGTCGTTGATGGCCTAAAAGAAAGTTGCCCGCATGGAGGTGAATCCAGTGCGGGCAACGAAGCTTGTGCAGGCTAGTGTTTGGTTAGCGGACGACGCGTGCGCCGCCGCCACCGATTTGTTTCTCGACCTCCTTGCGGGTCACCATCGAGGTGTCGCCCGGGGTGGTCGAGGCAAGCGCGCCGTGAGCCGCACCGTATTCGACAGCCTTTTGCGCGTCGTTGAATTCGAGGAAACCGAACTGCAGGCCTGAGGCGAACGAATCACCGCCGCCAACGCGGTCGAGGATTTCGAGACCTGGGTACTTGCGGCTTTCGTGGAATTTCCCATCGTGCCAGAGGATGGCAGACCAGTCGTTGACCGTTGCGGAGATCACGCCACGGAGCGTGGTGGCAGCGACCTTGAAGTTTGGGAACTCCTTCACGGCGGTTTCGATCATCGCCTTGAAGGCATCTAACTCGATCGACGAAATGTTGTGATCCACGCCCTCGACTTCAAAGCCGAGCGATGCAGTGAAATCCTCTTCGTTGCCGATCATGACATCGACGTACTTGGCGATTTCGCGGTTCACTTCTTGGGCCTTGGCAAGGCCGCCGATGGTTTTCCAGAGCGACGGACGGTAGTTGAGGTCGTAGGAAACGACGGTGCCGTATTTGTTAGCCGCCTTCACCGCCTCGACCGTGAGGGCTGCGGTGGTTTCCGAGAGCGCCGCGTAGATGCCGCCCGTGTGGAACCAACGCACGCCGAGCGTGCCGAAAATGTGGTCCCAATCGACATCGCCAGGCTTGAGTTGGGATGCGGCGGTGTTGCCACGGTCAGGATTTCCCACTGCGCCGCGAATGCCGAATCCGCGTTCGGTGAAATTCAGACCATTGCGCACGTTGCGGCCGATGCCGTCGTCCTCGCGCCATTGGATGAAGTCCGTGGCGACGCCGCCCTGCATGATGAAATCCTCGATGAGGTGGCCCACTTCGTTATCGACGAATGCGGTGACCACTGCGGTTTTGTAGCCGAAACATTTCTTGAGTCCGCGCGAGGTGTTGTACTCGCCGCCACCTTCCCAAGCGGCGAATTGGCGTGCGGTGCGGATGCGGCCCTCGCCTGGATCGAGGCGGAGCATGACTTCACCCATCGAGATTTGGTCGAAGGTGCATTCGGATTTCGGTTTGATCGTCAGTGACATGAGATTTCGTGGTTGATGGATTTGAGTCAAAAGTTTGCCAGAGGGCTGGGGCCACGAGCAAGGCTGGAATTTAACGGGTTGGGCCTATCCGCTGTAAAGTGTTTGCGGCTCAAGGGGTGTCGGTAATTAAGACGACAACTGCAGAGGTGAGAGATGGTGGAATAGATTTCCGCGATCTTTTGGTAAAAGCGTCGCTCGGACAGGCGGATTTCTCGGATCTCCTCCAGCAGACGCTCGAAGTAATCCTCGTCGAGAAACGCGTCATTTTCCACGTCGCTTCCCTCTGGTAGAAATGCGGACTCTATATTCGTATCATCGAAGTCCTTGAATTTTTGAAAAGTAAGGATAAATTTTTAGAGTAAGGAAATTTTTATGACTCAATCCACCATCACCAGTAAAGGCCAAACCACCCTTCCGGCTCTGATTCGTCGGGCCTTGCAACTGAAGACGGGTGATCGGATCGTGTATGAAATCCAAGGCGACTCGGTGGTGATTCGCCCGCAGCCCGGGGTCATGGCGGTTTTCGGTGCTCTCAAGCCACCCGCAGGGAAATCCGGAGTGCCCTTCAAGGAGGCACGCGCAAAAGCTCGCGAAGGCTGGGCTGCTAAAGCTTCGCGGGAGGGACGGCCATGAAGTCGTTGTTGGCTGATACGAACGTCTTGCTGCGCTTCATCACAGGCGAGCCCGCCGACCAAGCCAAACAGGTCGCCGATCTCTTTCAGGCTGCAGAAGCAGGTAAAACACGCCTCGTGGTGCTTCCGATGGTTCTCGCAGAGGCGGTTTTCGTGCTCACTGGATTTTACGAATTCCCGCGTGCCAAAACCGCAGACGTGCTTGCGCAACTCCTTTCCTGTCCGGGGTTTTCTTCCGCTGAGCTGGATCACATGCTCCACGCCCTCAAGCTTTTTGGCGGCAGCAAGTTGGACTTTGTCGACTGTTACTTGGCCGCAACCTCGATCCATGACAAGCGAGCGGTGGTTTCGTTTGATCGCGACTTCGCGAAGATCAAAGGTGTCACTCTCAAGAAACCGAGTGAGCGATGGTAGGCTTGGAAGGAGGTCATTGGGCCGCGCTGGATTTTCGAAAACTCTACGGTAGAACTCTAGCTTACGTGGCTGGCCTAGGTTGAAATCCTCCATTATGACTGGAGGATTTCAAGTTGAAGGAGGGTGCGATGCGGCGATGATTCATCCCAGCGGGCCCCAGCATGCGACCGAAGCGTTAGCTGTTGAAGCGCTGGCTGGCGGCGAATTGGATCACGCGCGGGACAAGGGAACCGCGCGAATTCCTTCTGCCAGCATGTATTCCCGGCTACCCGGGTAGACCACCTGCAGTTCATTCAATTTCAGATCCTCCATCGCGATGTGCATGGAGCGGGTGAGCTTCGGGGCGTCTTGGAACTTGATTTCGATGCCTTTGTTCAAACTCGGAAAATAGAGATCCAGCTCGGACCCGCTGTGGATCGCGTAAAAGTAAGCGGCCTCGCCAGCGTGGGCGCACAAAATTTGCTCCAATGCGAAGCCTTCCCAAGAAGCCCCGAGTTTCGGATGGGCCAGCAGGTCGCCATGGGAGCCGATTCCCTGAAGCGCATGGAAAATCCCGCTGTCGCGGAAATAGATTTTTGGGGTTTTCACCAGACGCTTGCCCACATTGATATGCCATGGCAGGAGTCGGCGGATCATGAAAGTTTGCTCAAGCGCGTCGAGGTAATGACGCGCCGTGGTCGGCGAAATCCCCATGGACGCAGCGATTTCATTGCCGTTCCAATTCTGGCCATGGTAGTGGGCGAGCATCGTCCAGAAGCGGCCCATCGCCTGTGGCGCCATTCCAAAACCCAGTCCGGCAAGGTCACGCTCGAGGAAGGTGCGCGTGAACTGCCTCCGCCAATCGAAGCTGTCCCGATCGGTTTTCGCCAAGAAAGAACGCGGAAAGCCGCCACGCACCCACAACTGATGTTCATCAGCGGCTGGTAGTTCTGAAACACCGAATCCAGTCAGTTCGATGATCTCCACCCGCCCCGCCAACGACTCGGACGCCTGCCGTGAAAGTTCCGGTGATGCGCTGCCGAGGATCAAAAACGTCGCAGGCTGCTCCTCGCGGTCTGCCAACACACGCAGCACCGGAAACAATTCAGGGGCGCGTTGCGCTTCATCGATCACCACCAGACCCGTTAGGCCCGACAAAGCACTCATCGGGTTCCGCAAAACTAGAGCGGTTGCAGGGTCTTCCAGATCGAAATAGTTTGGCGAATCGCTCGCCATCAGTTCGCGTGCCAAGGTGGTCTTGCCGCATTGCCGCGGCCCGATCAACGCCACCACCGGACTGCGCCCTAGCCCAGTCCGGATCTCGTTCAGATAGTTTGCGCGGTGGATCAAGGCTGAAATCCTCCATCATGACTGGAGGATTTCAAGTTTAAAGCGGGTGATTTTTCAAATTGCCGATCCATTCACCCACTGAGGCGTACTTGCCGGATGCAAGAATCGTGGGTGTAATTCGGGCCCCAGCTTGCGACCGAAGCGCTAGCCGCTGAAGCGCTGGGTGGCGGCGGCTTTGAGTTCTTCGAGTTTGCTGCGGTCGGGCGCGGCGCCGCGGGCTTGGTCGGGTTTGCCGCCGCCTTTGCCGCCGGCGAGGGCGGCGAGATCGCGGAGGAGGTCGCCAGCCTTGAGGCCAGCGGCGAGGGCGGAGTCGCCGCAATAGGTGGCGAGGTGGAGTTTTTCGCCGTCGTCGACGATGAGTAGGGCGGGGCCGGCGAAGTTTTTCTTTTTGAGGCCGTTCTGGAGCTCTTGGAGCAGCGAGGCGTCGGACTCGAAGGAGACGACGATGGGCTGGCCTTGGGCGATGAGCTCGGCGAGGGCTTCGTCGGCCATTTTGGCGGCGGCGGAAGATTGGATCTTCTTGAAGCGCTTTTCGGCTTCGATGGCGGCGGCTTGGGTTTCGTCGAGCGTGCGCTGGCCGTGGGCGAAGGTCGCGTTGATCTGGGCGATGTCGGCGCGCTCGGCGAGCATGCTGTCCATGATGTGCGGGAATTCGTTGACCGTGAGAGGGGCTTCGCCGAGGGCGGTTAGTTTTTCATTGGCGGCCTTGAGCTTGGCAGCGGCGGCTTTGAGCTCGGTATCCCACTTTTCGACGACTTCGTTGAGGTGGGCCCAGGCGGCCTCGCCGCAAACGGCTTCGATGCGGCGGACGCCGGACGCGACGGCACCTTCTGATTTGATTTTGAAAAGGCCGATCTCGCGGGTGTTGCGGACGTGGGTGCCGCCGCAGAGTTCTTGCGAGTAACCGTTGAGGGCATTGGGTTGACCGCCGATCTGGACGACGCGGACGACATCGCCGTATTTGTCGCCGAAGAATTGCATGATGTCTGCGCGGCCTTTGATGTCGGCGTGGTTGACTTCGGTCCAAGAAACCGAGTCTTGCGCGGCGATGGCGGCGTTGACCTTTTCCTCCATCGCGGCGATTTGCTCGGGCGTGACGGCGGCGCTGTTGAAGTCGAAGCGCAGGCGGTTTTCATCGACGGAGGAACCTTGCTGGGCGGCGTCGGCGGAGACGACTTCGTGAAGCGCCCAGTGGAGAAGGTGGGTCGCGGAGTGGTGGGCTTCGATCGGGCGGCGGCGGGAGGTGTCGAGTCTGAGGGTGATCTTGTCGCCTGCGGTGAGCTGAGATTTTAAATTTGAGATTTCAGATTGAGGAACGATGTGGGCACGGGCCTTGCCGATTTGCTGGGTGCCGGTGATTTCGATTTCGGTGCTGCTAGAAATGAGCGAGCCGGTGTCGCCCGACTGTCCGCCCATTTCGGCGTAGAAGACGGTTTGGTCGGTGATGACAAACAGCGCGTCTTCTTGCGGGTGGATTTCGAGGATGGTGGCTTCGACCGTGTTCGACTCGAAGCCGACGAATTCCGTGACGGCAGCGGTGGAGATGTCGAGGGCGCGGACCACGCTGGTTTTCTGGGCGGCGCGGGCGCGTTCGCGTTGTTGTTCCATCAATTCCTCGAAGACCTCCGTATCCACAGATAATCCCTTTTCTTGAGCAATGAGCTCGGTGAGGTCTGAGGGGAAACCGAAGGTGTCGTAGAGTTCGAAGGCGACTTCTCCGGAGACTGTGTTGTTTGTGATTTCGAGCATCGCGTCTTCGAGGCGCTTAAGTCCCCGATCCAGTGTCTGGTTGAAGCTGGCTTCTTCGTTTTCTAGTGTTTGGCGGACGACATCTTGGCGGTTTTTTAGCTCGGGGAAAACGCTGCCCATTTCGGCGACGAGGGTTTCCACGAGTGCACCGAAGAACGGCTTGTCGCCGGAGAAGCCGAGGGTGCGGCCGTATTTGACGGCGCGGCGGAGGATGCGGCGGAGGACGTAGTTGCGGCCGTTGTTGCCGGGCATGATGCCGTCCGCGATGGAGAAACTGAGGGTGCGGAGGTGGTCGGCGATGACGCGGAAGGCGATGTCGATGGCGATTTGCTCGTCCGTGCCCCCGATGGCTGCCGGGCGGTTTTCTGGGGGTTCCGGCGCATCTCCTACGTATGTCGCCGGGCCTCCTACGGGTGCCGGAGCTTCTCCTACGGGCGTGGTAGCCGCTCCTACGGCCTGGGAAATCTCTCCTACAGGCGCGGGGAGTGCTCCTACGGCGTTTGCAGGCGAAACAGGCTTGTTTTCAATGAGATTGGAGCCATTTCCGGGCGCGGCGGGGAAGGTGCCTTGGTAGCGGAGGCCGGTGAGTTGCTCGATTTTGGCGAAAATGGGGCGGAAAACGTCGGTGTCGTAGTTGCTGGGCTTCTTGGAAAAGTCGGTGAAGCCGTTGGTGCACTGGATGATGGAGCAGGCGCGCTCGAAGCCCATGCCGGTGTCGATGTGTTTGGCGGGGAGCTCGCGGAAGGTGCCGTCGGCTTCGGCATTGTACTGGATGAAGACGAGGTTCCAGATTTCGATGCAGAGGTCGGAGTCGTTGTTGACGAGGTTGCGGCCGGTGACGGGGTTGCCCTCAGGGGTGAGGTCGACGTGGAGCTCGGAGCAGGGGCCGCAGGGGCCGGTTTCGCCCATCATCCAGAAGTTGTCTTTCACATTGCCGTGGACGATTTGCACGGCGGGGTCGCAGCCTTTCGAGATGAAGAGTGCGGCCCAGATGTCATAAGCCTCTTGGTCAAACTCGCCCGGATCGCCGGGTTTTGGGGCGTAAACGGACGCGTAAAGGCGGTGGGCGGGGAGGCCCCAGCGCTCGACGACGAGTTCCCATGCCCAAGCGATGGCTTCCTTCTTGAAATAGTCGCCGAACGACCAGTTCCCGAGCATTTCGAAAAACGTGTGGTGGTAGGTGTCGTAGCCGACATCTTCGAGGTCGTTGTGTTTGCCGCCTGCGCGGATGCACTTTTGGGTGTCGGCAGCGCGGGGTGGGTTGTAGGGAGCCTTGTCCACGCCGAGGAAATAGGGCACGAATGGATTCATCCCGGCGTTCGTGAACAGCAATCCCGGCGACTGCGGGAGCAGCGAGGCGGAGGGCACGAGGGTGTGCTGTTTCTCTTTGAAAAAGTCGAGGAAGCTTTGGCGGATCTCTGCGGCGGTCATGGGCACGGGTTTTCCGGGTTGGCGGAAAGGGCCGCGAAGATGGAGGAAGTGCGGGGGGGAAGTAAAGCCTTGGGGGTGGGAGATTTTCGCTTGGGGGTGCGAGGGGGTTACTCGACTGGCTCGGCGCGGGGGATCGCGCGGGGGATTTCTGGTTCGGCGGCGGGGATTTCGGTGAGGTCTTCGGGGACGGGAATCGCCCGAGCGGGCTTCACGAGAATCGCTCGGGGCGTTGGGCCTTCATCCACGACGGAGGCTTTTCTGGGTTGGATTTTGATTTGGTCGATTGGAGGTGGGGTTTGGCGCATGCGGACTTCGACGCGGCGGTTGACTGCTTGTTGTTCGGCGCTTCCGGTGGTGATGATCGGTTCGTAGCGGCCAAATCCGCGGGTGATGATCTTGGAGGCATCGACACGGAGCGAGCGGGTGAGATAGTTTTTCACCGCCTGCGAGCGTTTGATGGAGAGCTCGAGATTGAACTCATCGCCGCCGACAAGGTCGGTGTGGCCCTCGATCCAGCAGTAGAGGTCGGGATTTCGGTCGATTAAGAGGCAGAGTTTCATGAGGCCGACCTTGGCGCTTTCCCGGAGTTCCGAGCTGTTGAAGTCGAACAACAGGTCGCTGGGGAGCATGGTTTTTTTGTTGAGGAGGATGTTTGAGGGTAGATCGAGCAGCGAGTCCAGTGAGGTCATTCCATCGAGTGTGCCGCCGGCGGTTTTGCCATTGGCGCCATGTTGGATGAGGTCCTCGGTGAATTTTCCCATGTCCGATTCGTCCACCTGCGACATGCCTGGATCGACGGTGATTTGGCCGACTTCTGCGGGTTTGATCAAATCCGGTTGGCGTCCGAGATCGGGCAAGTCGGTGTCCACCTCAAAGCCGGAAGAGGTGTCGGGAGCGACGTTCTCGGGCGCTCCTTGAACTGCGGGGGTTTGCATTTTTAGTGCGTACTCTGCTTGGGAGACATCGGGTTTGATGTCGATGTCCTGATCTTTTGGCAGTTTGGCCAGCAGATCGACTTCATCGAGCAGGGAGGCGCTGTTTTGGGGAGGGGTGATGACATCTTCAGGAGGAAGTGAGCGCTCGGCATCGGTCGGGCGAACCTCGACTTGGCGGACATCGATTTGCCGGGTGCTCAATTCGTGGGCTTCGTCGAATTTGAAAGCGATTTTCATTCGGTCCAGAGCGAGGAAAAAAACCACGTGCAAGAGGATCGAGCCGATCATTGCGAGAGTAGCCCACCAGCCGAGGTGATTCGGGCCAGGAAGCCGGTAGGTCTTTTTGAGTCGCGGGGCGTTCAATGAATAGCCGTTGGCCATGCCAAATCATACGTGGATCATGCTCGCTGGCAATCCCGAGTCGCGGGGATTGCAGAAGAATTGGCATCTTGATTGCTAGGTTGGCGGCGAAACTTACGAGTCATGGCTGCTAAGAAAACTGCAAAAACCACGCTGAAGACCGCCGCAAAGAAGGTTCCAGCCAAGAAGAGCACCACGGGAAAAGTCAAATCCTCCCCCGGTGAGGTCAGGCCTTCGATCGAGGTGATTGCGCGGGCCGCCCACCTGAATTACCGCCATCGGACTGAACATGGCCTGCCGGGTGATTCAAGCGGTGATTGGTTAGAGGCAGAGCGACAAAATTCTGGGTTGGGTTGAAGGTTGTGCTTTTTTTGTTTCTTCCAGCTTGGACAGTGCGCGAAATCGGGTAAGAGTCCTCGGAGTGAACACTTGCTCATCCATTGGTATCGGTTTGGCTGGATTTGGAACGGTTGGTTCTGGGGTTTGGAACACCTTGGAGCGAACGGGCGACCTCATTACCGAACGCACTGGTGGAGCCGTTGCCTTGCACATTGCGAAAATTCTTGTGCGGGATGTGGCCAAGGTTCGTGCGTCCACGAGCGCGGTGGATCCCGCTCTGCTCACCACCGACTGGCGGCAGTTGATCGAGGATCCTGCGGTCGACATCGTGGTTGAGTTGATTGGTGGCACGACCGATGCGTTTGAGATTGTTGCGGCGGCATTGAAGGCGAAGAAACCGGTGGTGACGGGCAACAAGGCGCTGCTGGCCGAGCGCGGGGTCGAGTTGTTCGCGCTCTCGCGGGAGATGGAGACGCCAATCCACTTTGAGGCTGCGGTGGCAGGTGGCATCCCGATTATCCGGACCGTTCAAGATTCATTCATTGGCAACCAAATCCAGTCGTTTTCGGGAATCATCAATGGCACTTCGAATTACATCCTTGGGCGGATGACGGATGCGGGGTTGACGTTTGATGTCGCGCTCGCTGAGGCGCAAGCGCTTGGGTACGCCGAGGCCGATCCGACACTGGATGTGAATGGCTGGGATGCGGCGCACAAGGCACTTCTTTTGTCCACGCTGGCCTATGGGTTTTCGATTGATCCTGCGGAGATTCACGTTTCGGGGATCGAGCAAGTCCGCCCCGCTGACATTCATTTCGCCAAATCGCTGGGTTACGTGGTCAAGTTGCTGGCGGTGATCCGGCAAAAAGCCGATGGAGCGGTGGAATTACGGGTCCAGCCTTCGTTCATCGCGCAGACCCACATTCTAGCGTCGGTCCATGGCGTGTTCAATGCGGTGGCGGTGCACGGTGATGCGGCGGGTGAGTCACTCTTTTACGGGCGGGGTGCTGGCCAGGACCCGACCGCGTCGTCGGTGGTCGCGGATTTGGTGGAAGCCGCTCGCGGGCTTCGCCAAGCATCGGGGCATCGTGGGTTTTTGCCTTACCGTGAGAGTGGCCGAATCCTCCCAGTCGAGGAGACAGCGACGGCCTATTATGTGCGATTTGACGTGACCGACCGGCCTGGAGTGGTGGCGGAGATCGCGCGGGTGTTGGCGGATCACCGGATTGGTATTTCGGGAACTCACTCGCCCGTGAATCCCTCGAACCCGGACGCTGAGTTTGTGGACATGGTTTTTCTCCTGCACACCTGTCCATTTGGGAAGCTTCAGACCGCGCTGTCTGAAATTGCGGCGCTTGATTGCATCAACAGCGCGCCGGTTGTCTTCCGGATCGAGAACTTGGGCTAGCTCTGATCCTAACAGCGTCTGGAGCGCTTAGCGAGATCCGCTACCTGAAAAGCGGAAGTGACTGACGACTTTGTAGTCGAAAAGTGAGTTTTCCCATTTCACTCCAGCACCCATGTTGTGCACCACCCACATCTCGCCGGCGCGGTTGGCGGGGCCTGGGACGACAATGCCGATGTGTTTTTCAGCATTTCCGAGCTCCCAGACGACAATGTCGCCGGGACGATACTGGGTGGCTACGCGGGATGGCGGAATGCGTTCGCCCTTGTGCTCAAAAAACCGCTGGAGGTTTGCGACGCGGCGGTGATCGATGTTGGTGTCGGGCGTGGTAGCCCCCCAGAGTCCGGGATAACTGCGGAAATCCGCCATCATGTCTTCGTGGACGGAAACTTGGAGGTCGGTGCCGAGTGCTCGGTAGCAACGAATGATTACATCGGCAGCAACCCCTTTATTCGGGGGTACATCGCCGTCTGGATAGGCAATCTTGTAGTACGATGGATCGTAGGAAATCGAGTTTTCCGAATGAATGAGCGCGGCAGCTGCGAGGCGGTCACCGAAGTTGTTCGATTGTTCGAGAGCAGGAATCAACATGGCAGCTCGCTCGGGGGATGCCGAGACTTGGGCGGCCTTGATGAAGGGGATCAATGGTCTTCCAAACCAAGTGCCAATTCCCAGAGCAATGGCGATGATCACCCAGCCACCGAAAAAATTCCGGCGCTTCGGCCGCTGCGGACGAGGGCCGATGTATTCGATGGTGTGATAAAATCCTGTACGGGACCGAGACATGGTATGACTGACGAGGAGTGTATGGCAAACGGTGGGGTGAAATGCCAATGAAATCAAAATTTTTTAAGTGCTTTTTTACAATGGCGCGGCCTAACGGATTTCTACGTGGAATCCGCAGGTGCGTGATGCAAACTCCTCGCTGGACAATCCTTCGGCTGGGCAAGCAGGATGCTGGCGATGACTGTTTTTCAGAGCTTACGACCCTTGATCTGGGGGGCGCTTGATGTGCCATTATTCGGCTTGGAAAAGGACCTTCAAGGTGTCGCCCTCGATCCGATCCCCGCATTTTCGCTGGTGATTGACCCGCAGCGTTTGTGGTTCATCGCAAGCCACCGGCGGCCAGCGAGGATTCACCCGCGGGCTCGGCCAGGGGTGTTTCAAGCTGAACTCTGGCAGTATGACGTTGCGGAGCTTTTTCTCTCAGACCCAGTAAGTGGTCGGTATTTTGAGTTCAATCTCGCGCCGAATGGAGCATGGTGGTCGTGCGAATTCACGGCTCCCCGAGTCCGTTTTGATGCCTTGGATATCGCGATGCCAGGGGTTGAGACGTTTGCGGAAATGGCACCGGATGACGCGTGGCTGGCGGCCATGGCCATCCCGCTCGATTTGCTCGAGGCACGGATTGACTTTGGCTCCCAGACGCGGGCGAATGTCAGCCTGGTGATTGGGTCGCCCGACTTAAAATACTTTAGCGCGGTGGACCTCGGCCAAGGTGAGCCTGATTTCCATCAGCCGCAGCGGTTTGCGGTGCTTGATCGGGTGTCGCTACCCGAGATGGGTTGATCGAAGGATTCGTGTAAATCCGCATATCGCGACTTGGAAATTCATTCTTCGTGCTAGAAGCTCCGCGCGATGAAGCGTTTTGAAATTGAGGACATCGTTGACCAAGACGCTTCGGGAGTCGTTTTCCGAGCGGTCGATTCCTCAACGGGCCGTGAGGTGGCGCTTCGGCGGTTTTTTCCATTTGGCGTTGATGGTGGAGGATTGGAGGGGGATGAGCAGCTCGCCTACGGAAATGCGGTTGAGATTCTAACAGGTCTTCAACATCCGGGTCTTCGTGCGGTGGTGGGAGGGGGGTGTGATTCGGTGGATGGGTTGCCGTTCATCGCCACCGAATGGATCGATGGATCATCGTTGGTGCAACGGGTTGCAGAGAGGTCGTTGACGTTAGAAGAGGTCGAAGGTCTCATTCAGCGGGCGATTGAAGTTTCAGAATTTTTATCCGGTGCACTTGGGCAAGAAGGGATCTGGGTTGAGACCGAGCTCAAGGCCATCGTTCTCGGTGTTGATGGGGGTGGTCATGGGTTCACCTTTTGGGCATCGCCCTTGAAGTGGCTCGGGAAAAACACGAGCCAGAGGGGGTTTGCTTCGCTTGTGAGCCTCACTGAGGACCTGATGGGCTGGAGGGGAAGGTTGGTCGCTGACCATGAGGGCCGAGGACTGGCTCGCTGGCTCAATTGGCTTCGTAGCGTCTCGCCCCAAACGCGCTTGGGAGAAGTCCTAGAAGCTTTGAGTAACTGCATGAAAGCGGTGCCCCCGATCGCGGTGAGCCGGCCGATTCGTCCGGCATCGAAGCCTCTCGCCTTGCCGATCAAAAAACGTCGCCGCGTGCCAGCCGCCTTGTTTGGGGTCCTTGCATTGGTTTCCATGGCGGCGGGTGGCTGGGTGCTAATCCAATGGAATTATGCGAGGATCGGGCATGGGGCGAAGGTTCAGGTGCAAGAGGTGTTAGAGGATGATGTTGAGCTTGATCTGAAACCTGCGAAGAAAGATTCTGTTGTGAAAATAGTCGAGCCAGAGCCGGAGGTGCATGACTCTCCGGTCGTCAGCAGTGAACCAGCTGAGGTAGTTAAACCAGCTGAGGTAGTTGAACCGCCTGAGGTAGTTAAACCAGCTGAGGTGGCGGTGGGCAAAGATTGCTTCACGCCGAATGATCGTGATCTGCTGATCGCGCAGGATGGGAATATGGTGAGTCTTGAGGGGGTTTTTTCCGAGATCGCATTTTCAAAATCGGGGAAGACGATGTACCTTCAGTTTTCGAAACAAGCTGGCCTTGGCGACGTCCGAGCCGCAGTGGAGAAAGCCAATCTCACGGGGGATCTTACGGAAGAAAAGCTTCGCCCGCTCATCGGCAAGCGCATTCGTTTGCGCGGGATGGTCAAGTTGTACAAGGCGGGAAGTTTGCAACGTCCGGTGATTTTGATTCTCAATCGAAGATCGATCGAAGTGGTGGATTGACCGTTCACGCCGTGATGGAATACGCACCATCTCGCGATGATGTCAGCGATGCGTACTACCGATTTTTTGGGATGGTTTTTTTGAGGGATCGTTCGCGGGATTTCGGTAAAGAAGAATTCCATGTTGTTTGAGATTGTGCATGAAAGCTTTGGCATCGAGTGCGACCTCATTGTCTGTGGCCAACGCGCCAAGGAGTCCGGCCCCTTGGTTAATGCGCTCAAAGGTTTTGCCGATTTTTTTGGAGGTGTTGGAAATCGTTTCCACTGCATCAGGGATTTCGGTGAGAATTGGCTTCAGACGTGCCAATGTCTCATTGGCAGATTTAAGAGTGGCGGCAGCGTCCAAAGCCACTCGCTGCGCTGAAGCGACCACGGTGCGGGTTTCTGTTAGGGTAGGTTCCAGTTGGCGACTGGCGTTCTTCCAATCTTCGGATGCAGTCGCAAGGTTTTCCATGGTACGATCAACCAGTTTGAGGTTTTCATCCGCGAGAATGGATCGATTGATCTTGGTAGAAACTTCTTCCAGTTGTTGTGCCATCGACTGGAATTCATCAGTAGCGGTATCGAATTTCACGAGAGTTTTTTCGGCACTTTTAATGATGCCGAGGACATCTTTGACCACGATGGAGGCATTGTTTTGAATGGCGTCGAGGCCGGAAGGACCTGCGCCCTCGATGCGGCTACCAGGTTGAATCATCCCACGACTTCGGTCGGCTGGGGGAGTTACGACAATGAGCTTATCGCCAAGCAGTGTGGCTGAGTTGATCTGGAAGGTGGATCCTACAGGAATGCGGATGGTATCTGCGATGAATAGTTCGACTTCGACACGTACGGCATCATTGAGTGCTGGCAATTTCTCGACTTGGCCGATGTGGGCGCCTCCCATGCTGACCTCCGAGCCTTTGATCACGCCTGAGGCATCATCGAAGATTAGTGTTAGAGTGTAGTGTCCTTTCAGGTGATTCCTGAATTTCCCAAATTGGAGGATTAGCCCTCCTAACAGGATGAAGCCGACCAAGAGGAAGATCCCCACGAACATTTCGGTGTGCTTTGTGGGGACTGGCATCTACCATCAATGACATCAATTTGAAGATTGCGAAATCGTAAAATGCCAAGGCGGCGCTATTTCCACGCTTCGCCCGAGTCACCGGCAATGAACTTACGCAGGTCATGATTGTCTGTATCGGTGAGTGCTTGAGGTGTTCCCAGCCATTCGATTTTGCCATTGGCGAGGAAAGCGATGCGGTCTGCGATATGGAAAACGCTGCGAATGTCGTGAGTGACCACCACTGAGGTGACCGCCATCGTTCGCTGCAGTTCTTTGATGAGATGGTCGATGGAGTCAGCGTTGATGGGGTCCAGCCCTGCTTGAGGTTCATCGTAAAGCACACAGGTCGGCCGTCCCACCACTGCGCGGGCCAAGGCCACCCGCTTGCGCATGCCGCCCGATAACTCGGATGGCAGCTTGTCTTCTTGACCAGAGAGTCGAACCATTTTCAGTGCCTCGATCACTCGAGATTCGATTTCTGGCTCCTTGGCTTCTCCGCTTTCTCGAAGCGGAAAGGCCACGTTTTCGGCGACGGTCAGTGAGTCAAATAGAGCGCCACCTTGGAACAAGATGCCCATTTGGCGGCGGACTGGACCCAGCGCGCGCTCGTCGAGATTGGCAATTTCCAGGCCATCGACTTGGATGCTGCCATGAATTGGCCGGAGCAAACCCGCAAGGTGCTTTAGTAAGACCGATTTTCCACCTCCAGAACCTCCGAGGATCACAAGAGTTTCGCCCCGAAAGATGTCGAGATCCAGCCCACGCAGTACCTCATTTTCGCCAAAATGGTGGGTTAGCCTGCGGATGCGGATGTAAGGCTGGTCCACGAGGGGAAAAGGGTTCGCCGGTTGGTGGCAGATCGCCAAACCGCTTTGGAGTCATCCTGTTAGAACCATGGTTAGGCTCATTCAGTAACAAATGGCGAC
This sequence comes from Akkermansiaceae bacterium, assembly GCA_029866215.1. Lineage (GTDB taxonomy): Bacteria > Verrucomicrobiota > Verrucomicrobiia > Verrucomicrobiales > Akkermansiaceae > Luteolibacter. Next base: position 203,263 of record JARWZU010000088.1, on the reverse strand, counting down.
TATGCCGACTGCTCTTGGTGCCAAGTCACTTCCTTGGCGTCTTTCCAAAGATCTTCCAAGCCGTAGTATTCACGGAGCTCCTCGTGCATCACGTGAACCATGACGTCGATGTAGTCCAGAACAACCCAACGGGTGTCAGCCTTACCCTCGGTCATGGTGGGTTTGACTCCATGCAAGTCCTCGACCGTGCCTGCGACGTCGCGCAGCACGGCTCGGAGCTGGGGCATAGAAGAGCCCGAACAGACCACCATGTAGTCTGTTAGGTTCGAAACACCACGCATGTCCCACACACGGATGTGCTCAGCCTTGATTTCATCAGCGGCCTTCGCACATGCCAGAGCCAGTTCTTCACCTTGTATCGCCATAATTCCCCGTGGGGATGGTCAATGTAGCCGACCTCTGCGGATCATGCCAACTCAAACTTGCAAGATTTAGTGGTACGGTACGGTTCCGGGGCAAGTGAAGAGTCCGGAGTGGGGGGCTAGGCTGAGATCGTGAGGATTTTCTCGGCCTTTTTGATGATGCTCGGTGAGAGTTTTCCTTCGACGCGTTTGGAGTTGTCGACCAAGGATTTGATTTCCTCGAGCGCGCTTTCGGCGGCGGCCAGTGATTCCTTTTCTCCGCCGAACTTCTTGTCAGGGAAGTAGCGAATGAATGAGGTACCAGCTCTGCAGATGGAAAGCCTCCATCCTTGGAAGGCTGCGGTGTCGTAGGTAAACCGAGTGAGGTTCTTTTTCGATTTCATTTAGTTTGGGGGTGGGGTAACGGCGTTAGCTTTCCACCATTTTGATAGAATTTCCAATGAAATTTTTCAAAGCACTCAATTTTTGTTTCGGATGGACGGTGCTGGATTCAAGCCATTGTGGGTGTCACTTGAAAAATCGATGACTAATGTTCTGGCATTGGCCCCGAGAAAAGTTCATGATGCAAGACCCCGATTTGGCGAGGCGCAAATGCAAATTTTCTATGACGAACGACTCCATGGACATTCTGATCGTTGATCACGATAAGTCGCTGAGGCACGATGCATTAGCGGTCTTGGAGGCGGCAGGTCATTATGTAGAAGTGGTGGATGATGGAGGGCTTGCTTTACGACGAGTGCGTGAAGAGGAATTTGATCTAGTTTTATTAGATTTTGAAATCAGTGGGAGCGATGGATTGAAGATTTTGCGAAAGATGCGTGAACTGAAGCCGCTTCAGTTGGTGGTGATGGTGGTTCCACCGGATTCGGCGGGTCAAATGGAGAAGGCTCGTCAGTTAGGAGTGCTTGAATGCATGGAGATGCCTTTTGGAATAGCGGAAATCATGCGTGTCTTGAGTGCAGCACATAAAGCTAAGCGGCAGAGGATCGATTTCACTGCCTCAAACGAGGTGGGTTCGAATCTACGAATGGAAGGGTTGGCTTCATCGCCGCCCCACCGATTTTCCTCTGCGGATGCGAAGACTCGCCGGGAATTTGAGATCTTGTTTCGCGCAGCATCGACTTCCGCATCGATTCTAATCCTAGGCGAAAGTGGCACGGGCAAGAGCGTGATTGCTCGTGAGGTGCATCAGCGTAGCCACCTTAGCAGCAAGCCATTCGTGACGGTGAGTTGTCCAAGTCTTTCGAAAGATCTGTTAGAGAGTGCGTTGTTTGGGCACATGAAAGGTTCTTTCACAGGGGCGATCCGGGACACGTGGGGGAAGATCCACGCGGCGGATGGCGGTACGCTTTTTCTCGATGAGATCGGCGAGTTACCAATGGAAATTCAGCCGAAGTTGCTCCGCTTGCTTCAAGAGCGTGAATACGAGCGGCTAGGTGAAAACAAAGTACGGGAGGCAAATGTTCGTGTCATTGCAGCGACCAATCGTGACTTGGCCGCGCGCGTCCGCAGTGGAGATTTTCGCGAGGATCTATATTACCGACTCAATGTCATTTGCGTTACCGTGCCCTCGTTGCGCCAGCGTCCTGCGGATCTTGAGCAATTCGCCAACGATTACCTCGAGTTTTTCGCGCTTCAGTTGGGTCGAGAGATCGACGGGTTCAGTGTGAGCGGTCGTGGAGCGTTATTGGATTACCCTTGGCCTGGCAATCTACGTGAGTTGCGCAATGCGATCGAGCGGGCGACGATCTTGACGCGTGGATCACGACTTGAGGCGGAGGATTTGCCACGGCCGACGGCGATGGCGCACCACGGTCAAGGTCAGGGGCATGAATTGCTGCACCTCGGCATTGGTGGAGACCATCGATTGGATGAAATCGAGCAGGCCCATTTGACCAAGGTGCTCGATTGGGCGCCCTCGCTTCATGAGGCGGCCTCGGTGCTTGGGATTGACAAGGCGACGCTCTATCGGAAGCGCAAGCGGTTTGGGATTGATTGAGGGTGAGGGTGCGTAAGGCGGTTGATGGCTTTAAAATGTTATTGTAACGACATTTGCTATTGCTCTTTTGGGATTTCTTATTAATTTTTCGTCACTTGCATATTAAAGCAGGTGTGAGTGAAATTTCCCCATGACTGATCATTTTCAAAGACCTACCGGCAAGCGAGTCCTCCTGATGGGCACTTGTTTGTGCGATGCCTTTTATGACGATGTTGCACGCGCGACGGTTGAGGTGCTTGAGCACTTGGGGGTGAGTGTTGAATTTCCTGACAATCAAACTTGCTGTGGTCAGCCGGCGTTTAATTCTGGGGATTGGGTTGCCTCGCGGAAGGTGGCTCGTCACTGCGCCTCGGTTTTCTCGGGAGATCTACCGGTCATCGTTCCGTCTGGATCTTGTGCGGCCATGAATTTCCACGGGAATCCTCTCCAGTTTGAGGAGCAGCCAGAAGCAGGGATCGACTCGCTTGCGCGCCGGACTTGGGAGGTGATGGACTTCATTTTCAATGGTCTTGGCATCACGAAATGGCCGGGCAAATTTGAGGAATCCACGCGCATCGTGTTTCATCGTTCGTGCCACAGTCGTGGTACCGGGAGTGGCGAGGCGACACTGGAGTTGTTGAGCTCAATCGAAAACGCGGTGGTGGTTCCCTTTGGGCAAGACGAGCAATGCTGTGGATTCGGCGGGACCTTCTCCGTCACTTTTCCCCACATTTCCGGCCGCATGGGTTCATTAAAACTTGATCACCTCCTTGAGGCGGAGCCTGACATTCTCGTCAGTGGCGACATGTCGTGTCTCATGCACCTTACCGGTTTGGCTCGCACTCAGGGGCGGCCGATCGAACATCTCCACGCAGTTCAAGTTCTTAGAAATTCACTTTTATGATCGGCATTCAACCAATCGATCAGTACGCCCGCGACATCTCCGACGAGAAGCAAGCTTCGGTCATCGATGGTTCGTCGAAGGGCACTGAGAAGCGCTACCATTCACTTCACCAAGATTATCCGGATCCGGATGCGATCCGTAAGTTGGCGGCATCCATCAAGGATCACACATTGCACCACCTCGGTGAATACCTTGCGAAGGCAGAGGAATCCCTCACCTCACGCGGGGTGAATGTCCATTATGCATCGACGGATGAGGATGCGCGCCAAACGATTCTTGCGATTCTTCGTCAGCACGGGGTTACCCAGCTCACGAAGTCCAAGTCGATGGCGGCGGAGGAGATCCACCTCAACCCGTTTCTCATTGAAAACGGCGTCGAGTGCCTTGAGTCGGATCTTGGGGAGTTCATCATTCAGTTGGATGGAGATGAGCCCTCGCACATCGTCAAGCCAATCATTCACAAGAACCGCCGCGACATCGCCAAGACCTTTGTCCGTGAGGGGGTGGCGGAGGATTACAATGACGATCCCGAAACCATCACTCGGCGGGCGAGGGTGTTTCTCCGTGAAAAATACATGGCGGCGCAGGCCGGCATTACGGGTGCTAACTTTGTTTGTGCTGATACCGGTCGGCTCGCGCTCATCACCAACGAGGGAAATTCGCGATTCGGCATGGCTCCCGTGCAGGTCCACATCGCGTTGGTTGGCATTGAGAAAGTCATCCCGCAGGAAAAAGACCTCGCGGTGTTTCTTAATCTGTTAGGGAGGTCTGCAACCGGCCAGCAATTGACGGTTTACACCGAGTTCATCAATGGCCCTCGTTCTGTCAACCAACCGGATGGGCCAGAGCACATGCACGTGGTGTTCATGGATAATGGCCGCACCGATGTGCTCGCATCGAATTGCCGTGAAATCCTCCGCTGCATCCGCTGCGGCGCCTGTCAGAACGTTTGTCCGGTCTATCGGCAGGCATCTGGGCATGCCTACCGTTCGACTTATGGTGGCCCGGTGGGCGCGGTGCTTTCACCGATTCTTTTCGGCAGTCGTTTTCCGGAGTTGGCAGATCTTCCAAAAGCCTCGTCGCTTTGTGGGGCCTGCAACGAAGTGTGCCCGGTGGACATCCCGATTCCCGATTTGCTTTTGCGATTGAGGGACAAGGCGAAGAAGGAATCGGTGCCGTCCGCAGGCGCGATTCCCATGTCACCATTTGCCACGCTCGCGACTTCGCCTTCGTTGTGGCGCACGGCGATGACGATGTCCAAGGCCATGAATCACCTACCGATTCAAGTTGCCCCGATCAAGCCGTTGCAAGATTGGTTAGGTCAACGCACCCTACCGGATTCCAAGGGAGGCGATTTCCGTAAATGGATGAAAACTCATCAAGCCGCCGCCGCTCGTGGTAGGAAGGCTCCGTGAGTTTCCAATTGATAACCGATTATTCCAACTGATTATTCCGCTCGCCCATGTCTCGCACCGCCATTTTTGCCAAGATCGAATCCGCCACTGCCATGGTGAAAGCAAAGGCAGCATACCCCGAGTATGATCTGAGCATCGTTCACTCGCAGCCGAAGCTTCAGGGCACAGATTTGTGGGAAATTTTTACCCGCAATTTTTCCGCTGTGAATGGCCGAGCGATGACATCGGTCGCAGAGTTGTTGGATTTTCTTAAGCAATCGAACCAGCTTCATGGATATTGTGATCCATTGCTTTACGATGGCATTGGCGCGCAGTTGGCAGGCGCAGGTCTTGTGGTGGAGACGGAATACCATCGCGACCGTTACGATGATTATCAGTTTGGCATCACGCGTGCATCGGGTGCCATCGCCGAATCGGGGACGGTCATCATCGACGACGATCGCACGTCGCACCGGCTTGCTGCCCTGTCACCATGGGTGCATGTGGCGGTTCTCACGCGCGAGGAGATCCACCGCTCAATTCCTGACGCAGTTGCTGCATTTGGCGACAGCCCAAACATCATTTGGTGCACTGGGCCATCCAAGACGGCGGACGTCGAGGGCATCCTGATCGAGGGAGTTCACGGGCCGGGCGAGCAAATCGCTTTGGTCATTTGAGGCGAAACAGGCTGGCGACCATGCCGATGAGGAGGGCGACGCCGAGTAGCCACCAGTACCATTTCACGCCGAGTTTACGGTGTGGGGCCGGGCCAAATTCTTGGGCGACGAATGCATCGTAGTCGAATGATTCGTCGGGCAGGTCGAGTCCATTGGCTGAGTGGTCGAGCTGGGTTCGCTTTACTTTGGGTTTGCGTTCCAATTTTGTGCAGCCCGGGCATGGAGAGCCCACGCGGACGTCGGTGTCACAAAATGGGCATTGATATTTCAAAACATCGGGCATGAACGGGTAGCCCCAATGAGCGCGAGGTTTTCATTTCTTGCAAGTCGGAAGAATCGCTTGGCAATTCGGCGGATGGAGTGGAAGTTAGGTGTCGCATGGGATTGAGTCTTTCAGAATTGCGCGATGCCTTACCGGAGGGTGGATTGTTTGGCGGGGGTGCTTGGCGGTGGTCGCCGGAGCCACTGAGACTCAGCCAAGCGGAGGCTCGCCAGATGATGGCGCTCGGGCATCCATTGGCGAGGTTCCAGCAAGCATGCGACGGACTTTATCGGCGCAGTGCTGCGGGGAAATTGCCGAGTTGGTTGGCCGAGTTGCTGGACCAAGGGAAGCCCGATTGGTTGGCTGACTCCCAGCGGCAGGCGTCTACGGCAGATCAATTTCCGCGAGTCATCCGGCCTGACTTGATTTTGACCGATTCAGGATTCGCGATGACCGAGCTCGACAGCGTGCCCGGTGGGATGGGGGTAACCGCGTGGTTGTCCCAGGTTTACGCCAAGGCGGGGTTCGAGGTGTTGGGCGGTGGTGATGGGATGCTCGATGGATTTCGCTCGCTGATGCCCGATGGTGGGACGGTGTTGATTTCTGAGGAGTCAGTGGACTATCGGCCCGAGATGGAGTGGTTGGCTGGCGAATTGGGAGCAGCTTGGCAAGTGGTGGCGGCGGAGAGTTACGAGCCGGACGGTCAGGCGTTGTATCGGTTTTTTGAATTGTTCGACTGGGAGTCGATTCCCGCTGCGAGGCGGCTGGGTGAAATGGCTGCAGCTGGAGGGGCGACGGTGACACCGCCATTCAAACCGCACTTGGAAGACAAGTTGTGGTTGGCGCTTTTTTGGTCGCCGGCCTTGCGAAAGATCTGGGGACAAGCGCTCCGTGGAAATCACCTCCAACGACTCCGTGAGTTGATTCCTTTTGGGTGGGTGCTGGATCCCGCCGCCCTGCCACCGTACGCGGCCCTGCCGAGGCTTGAGGCTCATTCGTGGGACGAAGTCGCAGGTTTTAGCCAAAAAGACCGCCAGCTCGTACTAAAAATCAGCGGCTTCCACGAGACGGCATGGGGCTCGCGCGGGGTTTTTGTCGGCCACGATCTCTCGGGCCAAGAATGGTCCGATCGCTTGCAAGCTGCGCTCGGAGAGTCTGCGGAGCATCCGTGGATTCTGCAAGAATTCCGCGAGGGGCGCCGGATCGAGCATCCCGTGTTCCGTGACGATGGCTCCGTCGAGCTGATGCAGGGTCGAGTCAGGCTTTGCCCGTACTTTTTCACTAACGACGCCCAAGAAACGAAGTTTGGGGGCTGCTTGGCGACCATCGTGCCAGCCGACAAGAAGAAGATTCACGGCATGAGTGATGGGGTCTTGGTGCCCTGCGTGATCGGCTGATTTGCATGAAAAAGGCCCAGTGTTTCCACTGAGCCTGAAATTTTCAGAGTAATCCTTCAGAGATCTTAGATGATGCCGGCCTTTTTCAAGGTAACGAAGGCACCATTCTTGTTCACTGTTTTCAAGGCACGGCAGCTGAGCTTAACGCGGATAAACTTGCCGAGTTCTGGCACCCAGATGCGCTTGTTTTGAAGGTTAGGGGAAATTGTGCGCTTGACCACCTTGGTGACGTGGCGACCGATACCGCCTTTTTTCTTGGCCAAACCGGAACGGTGAATTTTGCCGCCGGAGCGGACGCGGGTTCCTCGAATACTGCAGATGCGTGCCATAAAAAAGTGTTTCTGTTGGAGTTGCGGGACGCGGAGGATGGCGATCCGAGCGGACACGTCAAGACGAATCCACACAAATTCCGCCTAAAATTTCTTCAATCGGTTTTTCCGGAGCAGGTCCAGCCAGCGCTCGATGTCTCGGAAGACGATCTCTTTCTGCTCGTCGTACATCAACAAGTGGAAGGCTTTGGGGTAATTGTGGTAGGTTTTCGAGGTCCAGCGGGGGATGCGGGCGACGAAACCACGGACGTCTGAGTCGTTGTTGAAGTAGTCTTTTCCGCCATGGAGCACGAGTATGGGCTGGCGAAAATCCGCAGCGCAGTCGTTCATGCTTTGGATGTGGCCGCTGAGGGCGCCGATCATTCGGAGGGTATAGTCGTCGACTTGGTACGAGTTTTTCGCGCTTTGCTCCTTGTGGTGGGTGGTCTTTGTCATTTGCACGTCCTGTCCACCTACCAAGGTGTCGAGGGAAATCCGGGCAAGAGGCAGGGTGGTCGCGGCGACTTGGATCAACCCTGGCGTCCATGCGGGGATGTCGTCGCGGAACCTCACAATGGGTGACGAGAGGATCAATCCGTCACAGGCCGGCTCCCCTGAGGGCGCCTTGACCGCTGAATGGGCGGCGATGAGTGCACCCATGCTTTCGCCGAACCAAACGATTTTGGCGCGGGGATGCCTTTCTTGAACGAGCTGGGTGAATGCAAATAAGTCGCGGTACCAGTCGAGCGGGTCGCCGATGTCGCCGCGGCGTTTGTGAATGGGGTCGCTGCCTTGGCCGCGGACCTCATAGGCGTAGAGGCCAGTATCAGGTTGGTGCTGGAGGAGGTGGTTGCCAAGATTGTTGTAATCAATCGAGGCCCCGCAGAATCCATGGATTCCAATTAGGATCACATCTTGCGGGGTTTCTTTGGAAATCCACTTGCGGTAGCCGAAATCGTCCGCCTTGGATTCGACGGATTTTTGAAAGCTGACGAGTTTCTCCTGAGGGACGCAGGCAACGACGCACAATGCTGCCAAACCAGCCAGAAACTTCTGGTAGGTCGGAGGGAGCGTAAAAATAGCCACACTGGACTGTCGCAGAAATTCAAAAAACTGCAATGTCTGATGAAGGTTCACGGAATCCGCGGGCTACACGAATTCGAGATTTCAATTTGTTGGAATCGGCATGCCGTTTTCACTGGGAAAGTTTAGTTCGTGATGACTGAATGCCTCGCCCCTCTCCTAGCACTGTTTTTCCTCACGGCGACGGTTCTCGCAGAGCCCTCGGTTGGTTCTGTTAGGATTTTGAGTGAACTCATCGCATCTCGGGCTTTTGCGGCTGAGTGAAATAACCAGCGGACATGCGTCCAACTCCTCACGGGTAAAAGATACCCGTGGAGTGATCCGTTTCGGCTTGCTCATTGTGGCTCGGGAGGTCATGCCCTGTCTGACCTCATTTCAATTCTCAATCGCATGAGCACGAAGCTAACATCCCGAGAATTGGCCGAGCTGCTGGAAGCAAGGAATTTCATGGCCATTCGGGCCTCGCTGACGGCCCTCACTCCCGCAGACTCTGCGGAGTTGATTGAGGATTTCGAGCCGGCCGAGCAGGCGGCTTTGTTCCGCTTGCTGCCGATGCAATTGGCGACGGAATTTTTCGAATATCTACCCGTCGAGGCCCAAGAGGAATTGATCCATGCGATGGGCAATGAACAGGCTGCGGGGATTCTTGATGCGATGTCGCCCGATGACCGGACGGCTTTGTTGGAAGAGTTGCCAACTGCGGTTTGCGCACGCTTGGTTGAGTCTCTCTCTCCGAGGGAGCGTGCGGTGGCGCTGCGTTTGTTGGATTATCCAGAGAACAGCATCGGACGGCTGATGACGTCCGAGTACCTGACCTTGCGGGATGAATGGAATGCGCGGGAGGTGCTCGATCATATCCGCAGCTATGGGCGTGACCGCGAGACCTTGAACGTGCTGTACGTGGTCGATGCGCTGGGCAAACTCGTCGACGAAGTTCGCATCCGCGAAATCCTCCTTGCTCCGCTTGAAGCCAAGGTCAAGGACCTGCGAAATGATGTGCTCATTTCACTCACGGCTACCGATGATCAAGAATCTGCCATCTCCGCATTCCGCAAATACGACCGGACGGTTTTGCCTGTGGTCGATGGGCATGGCGGCTTGGTGGGGATCGTGACGGTGGATGATATTCTTGACGTGGTCGAGGAGGAGGCCACCGAGGACATCCAAAAGCTCGGGGGGATGGAGCAACTTGATGAGCCCTACATGGACATTTCCTTGGCGAGGCTTGTCAAGAAACGGGCGACGTGGCTGGTGGTTCTTTTTGTGGGCGAAATGCTGACGGCTACGGCGATGGGTCACTTTCAAGATGATATTTCCAAAGCGGTGATTCTGGCAGTTTTCGTGCCGCTGATCATCTCGAGCGGCGGAAATAGCGGATCGCAGGCGGCGACCTTGATTATTCGGGCGATGGCGATTGGCGAGGTGGGCTTGCGCGATTGGTGGAAGGTGATGCGGCGGGAAATATTTTCCGGGCTGGTGCTGGGGCTGATTTTGGCGGTGATCGGGATTTTGCGGATCGTCGTGTGGTCGGTTTTTTCGGATGTATACGGGCCGCACTGGTTGTTATTGGCCATGACGGTTGGGATTTCGCTGATCGGGGTGGTGCTTTGGGGGACCTTATCGGGGTCGATGCTGCCATTTTTGCTGAAGCGGCTCGGGCTTGACCCGGCGACATCCTCCGCGCCATTTGTGGCGACCTTGGTGGATGTGACGGGTCTGATCATTTACTTCGCGGTGGCGGGGGTGGTCCTTCGTGGCACGCTGCTCTAGTTGGCGGATCGTCATTTGGGTGGGGTGGTGAACCATGCAATCCCGCCTTGCCGCGCGGCTTCACACCTGCTTCCCTCTTCGCCTTTACCAATTGAATTTATGGCCAACAAAGATGTTACCGATCCCGTCCGCATGGAGAAAATTGTGTCGCTCTGCAAACGGCGAGGCTTCATTTTCCAAGCGGGAGAGCTCTATGGTGGTCTCAATGGATGCTGGGATTACGGCCCACTGGGTACTGAATTGAAGCGGAATTTGAAGGATTACTGGTGGCGGAAAACCGTTCAAGAGCGTGACGATGTCCTTGGATTGGATGGCGCAATCCTCACGATGGAGCAGGTGTTGGTCTCGTCCGGTCACGTCGGTGGCTTCAGTGATCCGATGTGTGATTGCTTGCTTTCGAGGGCCCGGTTGCGTGCCGATCAGATTCCGGCCCAAGATGGGACTGGGGTTTATTTCTCGGGGGCCAGTCATCCCGCGTCCGGCTGGAGCATCGAGCGTCCCTTCGCGGTGTTAGTCGCAAGTGGTAAAGATCCGATCGAGTCGCACAAGACCGCCCGCAAATTTTACGGTGAGTTGATGCCCGATAAGAAGGTTTCTCCAAAGGAGTTGGAGCTGACCGAATCGCGGCGCGAGGAGCTGGTGGGAACCACGGGCTTCAACCCTGAAAATGGTTCGCTGCTGACCGAGCCCCGGCAGTTCAACTTGATGCTCCAAACGAATTTCGGGGCGACCGGCGATCAGATTGCCTACCTCCGCCCTGAGACTGCGCAGTCGATCTTCGTGCAATACAAAAACGTGCTGGATTCGAATCGCGTGAAATTGCCGTTCGGCATCGCCCAAGTCGGCAAGTCGTTTCGCAATGAGATCAACCCGCGCAATTTCACCTTCCGCTCGCGTGAGTTCGAGCAAATGGAGATCGAGTATTTTTGCCACCCAAATGACGGTTTGCGCCTTACCGATGAGTGGCTTGAGGAGCGCCTCAAGTTTTACAGCGAGATCGGTATCCCGCGCGAAAAGCTGCACATCCTCGACATTCCAGACGGTGAACGCGCGTTCTATTCGCAAAAAACGTACGACATCGAATACGAATTCCCCTTCGGCATTCAGGAGCTGGAAGGCGTGGCCTACCGCACCGACTACGATCTAGGCGTGCACGAAAAGGGCGCTGGAAAATCACTGGTTTACTTCGATGAAGAGACCAAGGAGAAATTCTTGCCGCACGTGGTTGAGCCGTCTGCGGGCTGCGATCGTACGGTGCTTGCGTTGATCTGTGAGGCATTCGATGAAGAAGTGCTCACCGATGAAAAGGGTAAGGAGGACATTCGCACGGTGCTGCGCTTCGTCCCACGCATGGCTCCCATCAAGGTGGGAATTTTCCCGCTGCTGAAGAAAAACGAAGAACAAGTGGCGATTTGCCGGCAGATCCAGAAGACGCTCCAGCCGTGGATGACCGTCTTCTACGACGATGGTGGGGCGTTGGGTCGGCGCTATCGCCGCCAAGATGAGGTGGGCACGCCATTCGGTGTGACGGTCGACTTCGAAACACTCGGCGAACAGGGCGATGACTTGAAAGGCACGGTTACAGTGCGTCATCGCGACTCGATGGAGCAGGAACGCATGCCGATCAGCGGATTGCTCGCTTGGTTGCTTGAGCGGATCCGGTAAGTGCTTCGGCGCGCGAGTTTCCCACCGTTCAGGAATCTGATGGTTCCGCAAGAAATGATGATCCCATGACCGAGCCATTTGGCATGCCAATTCCGACAAGTCTGGACGCCAGCAATTCTGAGAATCTCACGGAGATGGCTCGAATCGCTTGGCGGAACAACGCCCGCTGCATTGGTCGCTTGTTTTGGCAGACGCTTGAGCTTTTGGATGCCCGCTCGGCGGCGACGCCAGACGAGGTCTTCGAAGGGTGCGTCGCGCATCTCCGGCATTCGACTCATGCGGGAAAAATCCGGCCGACCGTCACGGTGTTTCAGCCTGCCGAGCCGGGCGAGCGGGGGATTCGGATCTGGAACCGCCAGTTGATCCGTTACGCTGGCTACCGTGCGTCAGATGGCACCGTTCTTGGAGATCCAGAGCAGGTGCTGCTGACCGAGAAAATCATCGAAATGGGGTGGCAGCCGCCCCGTGACCGTGGGGCTTTTGATGTCTTACCGTTGGTGATCGAGTGCCCAGGAGGATCGCCCAAGCTTTTTGTCGTGCCAGAGGATGCGGTGTTGGAGGTGCCACTCACGCACCCCGATTTTCCATGGTTTGCGGACCTCCGGCTGAAGTGGCACGCCTTGCCTGCAGTTTCCGACATGGCACTGGTGGGGCACGGACTCCGTTTCACCGCAGCACCCTTCAGCGGCTATTACATGGGCACCGAGATCGCATCTCGAAACCTCGGCGACGAAAGCCGCTACAATCTTCTGCCAGACATCGCCGACCGCATGGGCATCGACCGCTCGTCACGCAGAATGCTCTGGAAAGACCGGGCGCTGGTCGAATTGAACACGGCAGTGCTGCATTCCTTCCGCGAGGCGGGGGTGGCGATCGTCGATCATCACACGGCTTCCTCACAATTCATGCAGCATGTCGCCCAAGAGAAAAAGTGCGGCCGCAGCGTGCCGGGCGACTGGTCATGGCTGGTTCCGCCGATGTCTGGCTCGGCTTGTCCGGTGTTTCATCGCTACTACGACGCCGCTCGCCCCGAACCGTCGTTCGTTGACCAGCAACGCGCTTGGTGAATTTTCGGCACTTCAATTTCTTGCCAAGGCTACCAAGTTCCACTTCAATCCCGCCCGCTTCACCCATGGCCCTTATCGTTCAAAAATACGGCGGAACTTCCGTCGGCTCTCTCGATCGCATCCGAAACGTCGCGACTCGCATGAAACGCACCCGCGACGAGGGAAATCAAGTCGTGGCGGTTGTTTCCGCGATGTCGGGTGTCACCGATGGCTTGATCAAGATGGCCAAGGAACTCGCGGAAAATCCTTCGGAGCGCGAACTGGACGTCTTGCTTGCCACCGGCGAACAGCAGTCGATCGCTCTCCTCGCCATGGCGCTTCATGAAGTTGGCGTGCCTGCAATCTCGATTACTGGCAGCCAGGCGGGTATTCACACCACCGGTTCGCATACGCGCGGACGCATTCTGAACATGGACCCATCGCTCATGCAGAGCTTTCTCGCTGAGGGGAAATCGCTGGTGGTCGCGGGGTTTCAGGGAGTGACTCCGAGCGGAATGATTCACACCCTTGGCCGTGGTGGGTCAGACCTCACCGCCATCGCCGTGGCGGCCGCACTGAAAGCGGATGTCTGTCAGATCCTAACAGATGTCGATGGCGTTTATACCTGCGACCCACGCATCGTGAAAAACGCCCGCAAGCTGCCAGAAATTTCCTACGACGAAATGCTGGAAATGGCATCGTCCGGCTCGAAGGTGATGCAATCTCGCTCGGTGGAATTTGCCAAGAAATTCGGCGTCGTTTTCGAAGTCCGCTCCTCACTCAACAACAACCCAGGAACTCTCGTGTTAGAAGAACATCCCAATATGGAAAACGTCGTCATTCGTGGCGTCTCGATCGAACGCTCGCAAGCACGCGTCACTCTCACGGGTATCCCTGACGAGCCCGGCATGTCCGGCCGAATCCTCGGCGCCCTCGGTGATGCGGAGATCAACTTGGACATGATCATTTCAAACATCGCGCACGATGGCTTCGCTCGCCATTCGTTCACGATGCACTCGAGCGATCTCGGCAAGGCGCAAGCTGCGCTTAAGCCATTGCTCGCGAGCCTCGCGCCAAGCTCGAAGATCGAGACGGAAGCCGGCATCGCGAAACTCTCCGCCGTCGGCATCGGCATGCGTTCGCACTCGGGCGTGGCAGCAACGATGTTTAAGGCACTCGGTGATGCTGGAATCAACATCGGCATGATCTCGACCTCAGAAATCAAAATTGCGGTGACCGTCGACGAACCACGGATCGAGGATGCAGCGCGCGCGGTGCACGATGCCTTTGGTTTGGACAAGGCACCTGTTTGATGGATTTAAGCGGCTCCGGATCGACTGACGGATGAATTCGACAAATCAGCTCCGCAGCTTCGTTCCATGGGTGATGAACTTTCGGATTTTTGCTTGCTGGCTCTCCTCGCTTGCCTTTTTGCTTGCCGCAGAACCAGGGCGATCGCCGATCAGTGCGGACGATCTCTCAGCGTTGCTCCAAGACCCGAATGGCGACCTCGCGAGAGTTGTCGAGGGTGCGGTCGGTAAAAACGGTGGCAACCAATTGTTCTATTTTCCGACTCGTGACGAGCCGACGACGCCCGCTGCATGGGGACTCAAGTTTGAATCGATCGATTTCAAATCCGCCGATGGCACCAAGTTGCACGGGTGGTTCATTCCGGCAAAACACAAGTCGGCAGCATCCGCGAAAGGCACCGTCGTTTTCTCGCATGGCAATGCCGGATCGATGGGGCATCACCTTGGGTTTTGCACTTGGCTCGCGGATGCGAACTTCAACGTGATGATTTACGACTACCGAGGATTTGGGAAATCGGATGGTAGCGTCGACCGCCGTGGCATGATCGACGATGTGAAGGCAGCATTTGCCTTGATGCGTCAGCGCAAAGACATCGATCCCAATCGACTGATTTCCTACGGCCACAGCCTCGGCGGCGCTCAATCGGTGACTGCCCTTGGCGAAGCGCCGGTGAAAGGCTTGCGAGCGATCGTCATTGATGGCGCCTTCGCCTCGTATCAAGCGATGGCCCGCATCGTCGCTGGTCAACTCGGAGCCAGCCTCGTGACCGACGAACTTGCACCCAAGGATTTCGTGAAAAAACTCGCTCCGGTGCCATTGCTCGTGGTCCATGGCAGCAGCGATGAGGTGGTCCCAGTGTCCCAGGGGCACCAACTTTTCGAAGCCGCTGGAGAACCGAAAACGCTGTTTGAAGTCAAAGGCGGTCGCCACGGCACGGCCCTCTCCCATGATGATGGTGCTCACCGCCGTAAAATGATCACTTGGCTCGACGGCATCCTGAAGGGCTGAGATTCACCGAGTTTCATGTGTAGCGGGCTTGAAATGACCGCGATCCTGTCCAAACTGGTCGCGAGCCCATGACCATCCTCATTCAAAACGCTTGCATCGCTTCAGAACATTCTCCTGCGCTCGTCGATGGCGATGTCCTCATTTCCAATGGGAAAATTCAAGCGATCGGTCAGAATCTAACGGCTCCAGCAGGGGCTAAGGTCATTAACGCTGCCAAGCGGGTGCTCGCGCCGGGAATGTTCGACGCCCATGTCCATTTTCGCGAGCCGGGCTTTGAGGCCAAGGAAACCATCGCCACTGGATCCGAGGCGGCCATCAATGGCGGGATCACCGGCGTTGTGATGATGCCCAATACCCGTCCAGCGATCGACTCTGCCACCGTGGTGGCGAACGTGCTGGAAATCGCGAAGCGAACTGCCCGCATCCCGGTCCACACCTCGGGCTGTGTCACCAAGGATCGACATGGCAAGGAGCTCGCTGGCATCGATGGCATGCGTGCGCTCGGGGTGAAAATGCTCACGGATGACGGCGATACCACCGGCGATCCTGCAGTTTTGTTCCGTGCGATGCAATACGCGGCGGAATTCGGAATGTTCTTTGCCAGTCACTGTGAAGTTCCAGAACTTGCAGGTCCCCGTGCCCTCAATGACGGGGTGGTCAGTTATCGGCTCGGCATCAAAGGCTCCCCGGCATGTGCCGAGGAAATCATCATCGATCGTGACATTCGCCTTGCTCACGCCGCCGGTGCTCACATTCATATTCAGCACGTATCGAGCAAGTTGGGCATGGAAACCATTCGGTGGTGGAAAGCGCGCGGCGATGTGAAGGTCACCGCAGAGGTTTCGCCGCATCATTTGTTATTTACGGACGAGCACATTGGGGATTTTGACACCAATTACAAAATGAACCCTCCGCTCCGCACCCAGGCTGACAACGATGGGCTTCTGCAAGGTCTCATCGATGGGGTCTTTGACCTGATCGCAACGGATCATGCGCCGCACACGCCGTTTGAGAAATCGCAGGATTTTGTGAGTGCTCCCAACGGAATCACTGGCATGGACACCGCGCTGGTCTCTCTTTTTCATCATTTCGTCCTCACGGAAAAATTCGGTTGGGATCTCATCGTGAAGCGTTATTCCGCCGAACCTCGTCGTCTCATGGGGTTGCCGGCCGTTGCGATCGAGGTCGGGCAGCCTGCCGATCTCATCCTATTCGACGCGGAAGGGGAGACCACCTTCACGGCAGAGTTTATGAAGTCGAAGTCACAAAACACGCCGTTCATCAATCAAACGCTCAAGGGGAGCGTGGATTTCGTTCTGTTGGGAAATGAGATCCTTCTCTCGAGGATCTGAGGCTAGGGCCTTTGTAAAGTAAGGGCGAAGGATTGCGATCATTCATCAAGGGGTAGTCCCTCTATCAATCTTTTATCACTCTAGACCAGTCGGCGGCGACGAAATGTTAGGCCTAGAGTTGCAAGTGCAAAAAGTAGAGGCGCGGAAGGTTCAGGAATTACGCTCAAGGTGACGTTCACCGGGTAGCTGGTGTAAGGTCCTGCTGGAAGGCTTCCGCTGTACATCGTTGCGCCGCCGACCATGACTGTATAGTCGCCGGCGGGAAGATCGAACCATGCACTCACCTTTCCGTCTGCAGTTCCATCGCCATGAATTCCCGCTGACGAGCCGTAATTGGTAGAGGTTCCGTCTGCTACATTTCCGATATAGCTAAAGTGGCTGAGGCTTGCTGGTACCGCGACGCTACTCGTCGAATCTCCTGGGGTATTGTAAACGTCTTCGTTGCCGATCGCCCAATCGCCAAGGGCGTTGAAAGATCCCTGCGCGACATCAGGGCCGAATCGTCCATTCAGATAAGAGACGCTGAGCAAAGTACCATCATGATCTAATGAATCTGGGGCGATGTGCGCCAGTCCTGAGTAAATCGAGAGTGCTGGCAGCAACACATTGCCTGCGCCAGTGCTCTGCGCAGAAAGTTGGATTTGTCCCGCGGTGGTGAGTGTGAAGCGGAAGGCGCGGTTGCGGTGACTGTCTCCATAGTCAGCATCGGTGGAGTACGCCCAACCGAAAGTGCTAGAGATACTACTGGACTTTGTGACGGACGTGGTTTCGTTGCCCGGATTAAGGGTGCCGAAATTGCGGTTGGTATAGGTGAGATGTGCAAAGGCTGAGGCGGCGCTTGCCAGGATGACTAGGACGATGACGGTGCTGGTTTTCATTGGTGTTACCATATGTTGATGTGACTTATTCTTGGCTGAGATTTGTGGGATCAAGGGTTAGACCAGTCAAAAGCGAGTCGATAGAAAACCTTGTTTGAAGGTGGAGAGGGATCGGTGAAGCGGATGGTATCTGCGGTGGTTCCCGTCACCGAACCAATCGTGCTCCAGTTATTGGCAGTGAGATTTTCGGTGCGCTGGATATGAAACGTTATTCCAGTCTGATAGGGCTCCCAGATGCCCATTTGGCTTTGCCATGTCAGCGTGGCGGTGGAGTCGGGGTTCCGTTGGAGCGACGGTTGGAAGTCTGGTCCCGCGCTGAAATGATAGATGTGGATTTGGCTTGGTGGGTGCCATGGGCCACCATCGGGTCCGGTAGTACTTAAATCTACTAGACGGATGCCAACCTTATAGTTTCCTGGCTTGTCCGCTGTCCATGCGCGTCCATGGATGTGACCTTGGGGGTCTTGGTTAATCTCATCGAATCCCTCACTGATTGGAAACCTTACCATATCGGTCGCTTGATTGGTCGCGAACGCTTGGGTTACGACGGAGGCGTTTTCCTCCCAGAAACCCAATGTCGCACCAGAAGGGCCTGTTACGCTAACCACTTCTACCCAGATCCATGAACCCGTGTGCGCATGGTGGGATCCTTCGGCTTCAAATTGGCCGTCGGACTGAACGGTGAGCGAGAAAGCATCATCGGGAAACAACGTGCGCGGTAATCCGTCTAGCATATAGAGGCCACCACAACGTTGTCCGACTGGTCGAGGAAGAAGGTGGAATGTGAGATCCGTCCCGTTGGAACCGATGAATTGCAGTGGTTCGCCGGGGTCGGGTTCGTTGTTCTGGTTCGTGTCGACAATGCCTGCGGCAAAGTGGTTATGGGCGGATGCAAATGGAGCAGCGAATGCCAATGCAAAGAGGATGATGGGGAGTGGATTATTGGGTTTCATAGAAGATGTTGTTTGTTGAGTTGGTTAAGGATTCGAGGGGTCCACAAATCGGGATCCAGTCGCTTTGAGTCGATTTTGTACTTCCTTCCATGACAGCGTTTCCACGTGACCATCTGTGAAGAGGAAATTTGATTTGCCGCCATGCCTCTCGACCGCCACTTGCTTCGCAAAAGCGGCAGGTGGTATCGAATGGCCGCGGTAGTCTGAGAAATGGAAGTGGTCGGAGTTCAGATACGTTGCAGATGCCTCCGCGAATAGAAATGTCGTTTCAGGGCGTTGAATCTTCGAGAGGCGGGAGAAATCGAGATCGGGTGCGCCCGCAGGATTGGGTGTTAGAAAATCGTTGATGAGGTAAGTGTAAGGACGTTTTTTCTCTTCGTCGTCCGCGCACTTGAACGTGACCTTCCCAGAAGCGTATGGCTGCAGAGATAGCGACCATGACAAACCGCCCGACCGCCTTTGATGGGTGGTGACTGGGAGGGTCATGGAATAATCGCTTGCATACATCATCGTTGCCATGCCGATCTGGCGCAGGTTGCTGGCGCAATTCACTGCATGGCTGCGTGTTAGCATGGTGCGTGAGATGGGTACGGCCAGCGCGGACAGAGCCGCGATGAGCGAGACCATGACGAGTACTTCAACCAAGGAGAATCCCCGGCTGGGTTGGTGATATTTCAATGTATTTTTAGAATCGTTTGATCATGCCTATGACCGGATATCGATGCAGTTCATTCCACCATGAAATGGTAATGCACCATCGGTCTAGGAGCGCTAAACCAGCCATGGCGGGTTAGCATCCGTTAGAACGACGCATCAGGAGTTTAAGTCCCCGCGAATGTGGGGGTAGGCCTGCGTTGCGCCACGATAGGGGAAATCAAACAAATCTTGGCGGCTGCAAGGGCACGCCAATAGGCACCTCGGAGGGAATTCCAAAATAGCCTGGCACCACGATTGTCACGGAGACACCGGCGGGATCCTTTAGTGATACCTGCGACGGCAGAGCGACTTCCATCTTGGATTCTGCCTTCAGTAAGGATTTTTTATCGTCTTGTTTTCTGGTCTCCTTGACCACTTTACACAATGAGCATGGGTGGTCACCGTCAAACGTTTTGCTGGTGGCCTCCTTGAGGGAAGTTGTGCGAGAGAAGTCCACAAGCATGTTTCCCCAAGCGAAGGTCTGGAGCAGCGACAAGTGGCCACCCAACGACACAAAAAGTGTCGCTATGAGTAGCCAATGGCCGACAAGTCTCATGCGTTTCAGCATCACGCACGATCTTTTGCGAATTGGATTTCTCGGGCAAGTCAAAAGTCAAATGCATCTCGAAAAGCTCCTGCAATGGTTGTATCGGAATGTCCATTGCCGGCTGACTTTCTATCGCTGCCAAATTCTTTGGATACTGTTAGATTCAAGTTTCTCCCAATTTCCTGTGGCCAAGTTGGGTGCAACGAAATTGCCAATCGCTACTCGGATCAAGCGCAGTGTTGGGAATCCCACCGCTGCCGTCATCCGGCGCACCTGACGATTTTTTCCTTCGATCAAGCGGAGTTCTAGCCAAGAGGTTGGAATTGCCTGTCTAAATCGGATTGGAGGGTCACGTGGATCGATTTTAGGCTCGATTTCGAGCATGTGAGCTTGGCAGGGAAGCGTGCGGTGGCCCTGAATGGCGACACCGCCTCGCTTCAATTTTTCCACGGCATCGGTCGTTGGGATACCCTCCACTTGGGCCCAATACGTGCGCGGGTGGGCGGTCTTTGGATCCAATAAGCGGTTATTGAATCCAGGCTCATCGCTTAAAAGAAGGAGCCCCTCAGAGTCCATGTCCAGACGTCCTACTGGATAAACCCCTGATGGAAATCCAAAATCTGCCAGAGTTCGCTGACCGGGTTGGTCTGGTGTGAATTGGCAGAGAACTCCGTAGGGTTTATGAAATGCGATGACCATGGGAATGGCCGGATGCTAGAGGTCGCTCCCTTGATCGGCAAGCACCAGCGACTCAAGTGTCAGCAGGTAAAAATTGTTTTCTTACCCACTTGCAGCGAAAAACGGCACCCGCTTCGAATGGCTTCCATCCGTTTGCATTACCGTAATCGATCGCTTCAGTAACCATGTCATAACTGACGATGCGAGGGAGCTCGGCAGTGAGAATTTGTCCATTCACCGGCGCGCTGGCCTCGATCACGAGTTCATTCACTCCACGTCGATTTTGCATGATCCAGCGGTATTGCACGTCATGGTGATTGATGATTTTATAACCTTTTTGTGGAGGAGGCATGAGAGTGGTAATGGAAAAATCAGCGGCGAGGAAGACGGAGCCTGCAGCAATGGTTGATCATTGAGAATGCTTTTCTCAAAAATCACTTACCTGCTGCCGTCTCTGATTCCACGCCGCTGAAGTTCTTCGTTCCGCTCTGGATTACCTGTTGGATTAAGCCTTCGCCAACCTAGCCACCTTTTTGGGTGCCGGCTTTTCCTTTTTGCGCAGAGCGCGCCGCATTTTCGTTAGCGCGGAATTTTGCAGCTGCCGGATGCGTTCACGCGTCACGCCGAACTCGCGTCCGACTTCCTCCAAGGTCATCGCTGTGCGCCCATTCAGACCGAAACGCTCATCGATGATCCGCCGTTCGCGCTCGTCCAGCACCGCCAGCAGACCGTCCAATTCGCCATGAATGTTTTTGTCAGAGAGAATCTCGAGTGGATTGACCGCACGCTCATCGCTGATCACATCACCAAACTCGGTTGCTTCCCCTTCGTTGATTGGGGCATCCAGTGAGGTTGGGCGGTAAGACGCCTGCCTGAGGAGTGCCAGCTTGCGGTGGGGCAATCCGACTTCGTCCGCCAATTCCTCATCGGTCGGTTCACGACCGAGGGCTTCTGTTAGAATTGCGGCGATGCGTCGCATTTTTGCAATTTTATCGACCATGTGCACCGGTAGGCGGATCGTTTTCGATTGGTTGGCCAATGCGCGTTTGATCGATTGTTTGATCCACCAAGCGGCATAGGTCGAAAGCTTCCCGCCTTTCTCTGGGTCGAAACGTTCGACCGCTTTCATGAGGCCGATGTTGCCCTCGGAAATCAAATCCGTCACGGGCATCCCATAGTTTGCGTAGTCTTGTGCGATTTTAACGACCAAGCGCAAATTCGCTCGGATCATGTGCGAGCGAGCCTCGGCATCTCCTTTCTGAATCCGCTCTGCGAGGTCGATTTCCTCTTGGATCGTCAAAAGAGGGGTTTTGCCGATCTCCTTGAGATAAATTTTCAGGCTGCTTTCTGCTTCGTAGGCCATGGTTTGGTGGGGTTCGTTATGAGTTGATCGGCACCGAACCGTGTTTCTTCCTATTTTTCTTGGGGGAAATGTTGGATCGGTAACTCTCAACGTTTTTCAACTAGCAAATCACGTGCCTTTATTTTCATAACGTAACTCACTGATAATGAGTTAAAATTCTTTTCGGTGCTGTGACAAATTGCACGGTGAGTGCATTTTGCCCACCACGGGTGCCATTTTGACGCATCTGGGATTGGACAAGTGATCCAGGATCCCTCAATTTCCACTCGTGTTTGACACAAGCTACGCTCTCGCCCGTTCCTTATTGTTCCGCCTTGATGCAGAAGTTGCTCATCACACCAGCATGGCCGCATTGAGGCTTGCAGAGAAAACAGGCATCTTGGGCATAGTGTCTCCGCGGGTTGAATTCGCCGAGCCCGTGGAATTGATGGGATTGAAATTTCCTAACAGGATTGGTTTGGCCGCTGGTTTGGACAAAGAAGGCAACACGATCGATGCGCTTGGCAGGCTCGGATTTGGTAGTATTGAAATTGGTACGATTACTCCACGTCCGCAGGCAGGCAATCCCAAGCCGCGGCTCTTTCGCCTAATCGATCATGAAGCGATCATCAATCGCATGGGCTTCAATAACCCAGGCATCGATGCAGGGGTCGCGAACGTTCGTTCGGCGAAGTCGTTTGATGGAATCGTCGGTTTCAACATTGGCAAGAACAAGGACACTTCTAATGAAAATGCAGCAGAAGACTATCTGATTTGTTTGCGTAAGGCGTATTCGGTTGCGGATTACATTGCGGTGAATCTTTCGTCGCCTAACACCCCGGGGCTGCGGGATCTTCAGGGAGCCGAAGCAAGTGCGCGGCTATTAGCTACCTTAAAAAGAGAGCAGCAGAAACTTGAATCCGAGCACGGAAGGAAAGTGCCGTTGCTGTTTAAAGTTGCCCCAGACTTGGACGAGACCCACATCCGTGAGCTCTCACGCGTTTTTCTCGATGGTGGGCTCGACGGCCTCATCGCCACAAACACCACTCTCGACCGTGACCAGGTGTTAGGTCATTCGCGAGCCGCTGAAGCGGGCGGACTTTCGGGGCGTCCGGTATTCGTGAAAAGCACTGAGACCCTCAAGGCATTTTCCAGTCACCTTGGTACGCAAATCCCTATCATCGGGGTGGGTGGAATCTCTTCAGTCGAAGACGCCCAAGTAAAAATCCAAGCCGGTGCTTCGCTTGTTCAAATTTATACGTCTTTTATCTATCAGGGTCCGCAGCTGGTGCGAGAGATCGCTCGAGCAATCTAAGCGGAAAACTGATCAAGCGATTTCCTTGCGGTTGAGGATGCCATCGATCAACGCGCTTCGGGTATCGATTCGGGTGGTCATTTGCTTGGCGGACGGGTCTGCTCCGATTTCGCGCAATCGCATCAATCGTTGTCCGCCGGATTGCAGGTCATAGCTATTAAACCCAATCCTAAACCTTTGGTCTCCAGCGACGGGCTTGCCTTTGTGGATTAAGCGAATCGGTTGCCCATCCTGGCCAAGGATCAGCTCAAACGGCCAGAGCAAGCGGTCTGAGCGAAGCTCGGCGGCGTCCTCCATTACAATATCTAATAAATCGTTAGCACTCACCTCGATGATGGCGAGGAGGTTCTCATAAGGTAGCATTTTCCAACAATCGGCGACCTTAATCTCACCTAGCTCAAGGTTACCGGTATTGAAGGTTCCATGGAAGATGCCATCGACAGGCGTGTGGTTGCGTTCGAGTGACTCGCTGAAAAATTCACAAAAAAGCTGGCTGAGTCGATTGCCACGACCTGATCCAGAGATCTGTTGTGTGACCATTCCAAGCGTTCGGGCCAATTGTTCTTCTGATTTTTTCAAATCTGGCTGAGCGACCTCGATCACCACGGGGTCGAGGTCGAAGCGTTTATCCATCAATACTGTGTATGCATGGCGGTTTACGATTTTTCGCGAATGCACATCGAATGTTAGATCAACTCTCCCGCAGTGGATTCCATGGTAACTGGCTTGTGAGCAAAGTACGCTATTGATTTCCCATGCGGGTTTATCTTTGTGTGTATGGCCCGCAAGGAAGACATCTACGTTTGCATTGTCCTTGAGAATCGCACGGATTGGATTGGCGAAATCATCGTCATCACGCCATCCCATGTGGCCCATCACGACCACTGCATCTGCTTTTGCGGAACGGGCTTCGGCGAGGGATTGCTTGAGTGATTCGACCGGATCCGTGGGAGTGATTCCGCCGAGGGTCGCGGGGGCGAGCCAAAACGGTAACCCCGGAGTCACCAGACCGATCAAGGCGATCTTGAAACCGCCGACCTCTTTCATGGTCCATGGTTTCACCTTCTTCCAAGCACCCTCAAGTGTTCCAGGGTGCTTGTTGCCCCGCTGGATGTTTCCTGTTAGAATCGGCGACTTCGAAATGGAAAGATTCTTCTCGGTCACCTCTGGGCCCCAGTCGAAGTCATGATTCCCGAGCGTCCATGCATCGTAGCCTAGGCGATTGAACAAGCCGATCATCAATGCTCCTTGGCTGATGAGGCTTTCAGCCGTTCCCTGATAGACATCGCCGATGTCGACCAGCAGCGAGTCGGGCGCTTCTTTGCGCCAAGTGCGGATGCAGGAAACGCAGCGCGCGAAGCCGCCGATGTCTTTTGCTCCGTCATACCCTTGAGTTGGTAAGATGTGGCCGTGCAAGTCGGTGGTGTGAAAAATCGAAACCGTCTTCGTGTCCTCGCGCTCCGCCGCGAATCCAAGGGCGGAAGCTCCGAGCCATGCGCTTGATCCTTTGAGAAGCTGTCGCCTTGTGATACCATCGCCTACCATGGGTGATAGCCTGTAGAATACACTTAGGAAACGCAAGTCGGGAGGCAACCCTGAAGGTAATCGATTTTACGGTTTACCTGTTTGGCAGAACGTCCGATAGTTTCATTTTCTATATGCCCGTTTTTTTTCTTATCATTGCCTGCGCGCTCTGGGGGCTAAGTTTCCCGCTTTTGAAAGTCTTGAACCTTGAGCAAGCTGCGCGCCTGCCTGGGGCATCCAGTTTGTTTCTTGCTTCGTGGCTTCAGTTTGCTCGTTTTGGGTTTGCTACCATTTTGGTGCTGCCATTCGTGATTCGTCAGAAGGGGCTCTCCAGGCTTGAGATGCGCCAAGGCCTGATCCTCGCGTTTTGGGGCGGCTTGGCGATGTGGCTGCAGGCGGATGCGCTCGCTTACACTGAGGCCTCCACCTCGGCGTTTTTGACGGGCGCATATTGTGTTTTCATTCCGCTATGGACTTCATTTCGGCTCAGAGTGCACCCAGGTGCCCGAGTCATCGTCGCGACTTTAATGGTTCTAATCGGTGGGGCGGTTCTATCGGGAATTCGGCCTGACCACCTCGGCCTCGGGCGTGGCGAGGTCGAGACCTTGTTCGCGGCCCTTTTGTTTGCCTTCCAAATTCTAACCCTTGAAAATCCGAAGTACGCAACCAACCGCGGATTGCCGGTGAGTTTCACGATGTTTCTTGGAATCACGGTGCTTTTCATTCCAATCACTTTGAGCACGGCTCCCGGTCTTCAAGCGTGTCTCACGCCTGGAGCGTCATTGGCAGCGGTTTGGTTGGTCAGTTGTCTAACGATTTTCTGTTCGGTGGGTGCTTATCTGCTCATGAATACGTGGCAGCCGCGGGTATCCGCCACCGAGGCCGGGCTCATCTACACCACCGAGCCGGCATTCACTGCGGTTTATGTGCTTTTTCTGCCGATCATCCTCGGGAAATGGGTAGGCCTCGATTATGCGAACGAAAAGGCGTCCATTTCGATGATCGTTGGAGGAGCCTTGATTTTAGCGGCCAATGTCATCATGCAGTGGAAGCCGCGAGCAGCCGAATCGTCGCCCTAGGGGCTAACAAAAATTTCCGGCATGGATTGCCTAACGCATGCGGTGGGTGAACCTTGGACCCGCCGCAAAAACAGTTGCCTCTCGTTCGTCGCTCGGTAGTCTCTCAACCCGTATGATCATCGCACCGAAAATCCGTGGATTCATTTGCACCACCGCCCACCCAGAGGGTTGTGCCAAGCACGTCGCCGAACAAATCGCCGTGGTCAAGAGCCGTGGCCTAATCGAAAATGGGCCGAAGCGCGTGCTGGTGATCGGGTCCTCCACTGGCTACGGGCTCTCTTCGCGAATTGCTGCTGCCTTTGGCTCAAATGCCGCAACTTTTGGGGTGTTTTTTGAGCGCCCGGGTGAGGCAGATCGCGCAGCGACCGCGGGTTGGTATAACACCCGTGCCTTCGAGCAAGAAGCTGCCGCCGCTGGCCTTTACGCTCGGTCGATCAATGGCGATGCATTTTCTAATGAAATCAAATCGGAGGTCATCGCCGCCATCAAGGCTGACCTCGGGCAGATCGATCTGGTGATTTACAGTCTCGCCTCACCTCGTCGTACCGATCCGAACACGGGCGAGGTTTACAAGTCAGTCCTCAAGCCGATCGGTTCGAGCTACACGAATAAGAACCTCAATACCACGACTGGAGTCGTGAACGAAGTCACGATTGAACCGGCGGAGGGTGATGACATCCGTCAAACGGTTGCGGTCATGGGCGGCGAGGATTGGGAGCTCTGGACGGATGCGCTGATGGAAGCGGGGGTGCTAGCGGAGGGAGTGCAAACGCTCGCCTATTCGTACATCGGGCCTGAAGTGACATGGCCGATTTATAAAAATGGAACCATTGGCCGTGCCAAGGAGGATCTTGAGCGGGTGCAGCGCGCATTGGATGCCAAGTTGGCTCCCATTCACGGTAAGGCATGGGTTTCGGTAAACAAAGCGCTTGTCACCCAAGCCAGTTCAGCCATCCCCGTGGTGCCGCTGTACATTTCGTTGCTATACAAGGTCATGAAGGCCGAGGGGACTCATGAAGATTGCATTGAACAAATGGACCGTTTGTTGCGCGACCGGCTCTACAATGGCAAGCCGCAACCGGATGAGGCGGGGCGCATCCGCGTGGACGACTGGGAAATGGCTCCTCAGGTGCAAAAACTCGTCGGAGAACGTTGGGAGGATGTCAACACGGAGAATTTCACCACGCTTGGCGACTTTGCTGGATATCAGTCGAGCTTTCTGCGGCTTTTTGGCTTTGGCCTTGAGGGTGTGGATTACGCGGCGGATACCGATCCTGCGGTTGGAATTCCATCCCTCGAGAAATAAGGTTTAGCGTGTGGGTTTGAGATCTAATCCGCAGTTAAGAGCGATGGCGAGGAGCGCAAGTACTGATCTTGTCGGCGTTTGAAAACGAAAACCAACGCCCCACGGGTTCCCGTGCGCCAAATACCCCCCCGTTTTCATCATGTTCGGGTGCTTGTGCGCGATGTAAAGTTGCCCGTGCACGATGTAAAATTGCCCGTGCACGATGTAATGGCACCCGTGCGCGTGATTTCAGAAAGCTCCTTGGAGGAGCCCGATTTGACGCTGAGCGCAGGGCTGAGGTTGAGCGTGTTGAGGCTGAGGACATTCGTAGGCCGGGGTGTCGTCTCCCTCCGATGGTATTGACCCATCGGAACAATGGGCCAGATTAGACCCATCAGATCGGATTCGTGACCTGATACCGATCTGGATTTGGAGAACACCCGGATCGCCAATCGTAGCAGGGATTAGGCCGCTTTCGAGAAAAACCATCTGGAGACGGGCGGATTCGCCGCGCTTGAAGCGTGGGGATGCATCGCGTTGCGCTGGCCCAGTCCTTGGAGAAGTCGAAGCGTCTCAAGATCGACATGGAGATTCATGTTCAGGCGTCACTGTCAACCGGTCCATCTGACCGGCCAAATGACTGCGCGGTCATCAACCGGCGAATTGACACCACCCTCCAGTGATGTAGAATTTACAGCATGACGCGCACCCAGATCCAGCTCCCAGACGAGCTTTACCAACGGGCCAAAGCCTTCGCCGCACAGCGGGAACTCTCGCTTGCTGAGGTCACCCGCCGTGGTTTGGAGTTGTTTCTTGACCGCTTCCCAAGCACCGAGCTAGCACGTGGAGCCTGGACGCTTCCTCGCGTCGATGCGGGCGGCATCAAGGTTCCCTTGGAGAACCTTCGCGACATCGCTGCCGATGACGAAACCACTCGCAGCATCGCCGACCGATGATTTCGCTGGATACCAACATCCTTTTGCCCGCCGTCGAATCCCGCAATGCCCATCACCAGAGGGCTGCGGCGTTTATAGAATCCCTCCGGGATCGGCAGGATGTTGCGATCGGTGAATTCATTCTGCTCGAACTCTACGTGCTGCTGCGGAATCCCGCCGTGCTTGCCAAGCCCCTCTCGCCCGCCGCCGCCGCCGATGTCTGCCAGGCCTTTCGCCAGCACCCCCGTTGGCAAGTCATCGGCTTCCCTCCTGACAGTCGGGACTTCCATGACGCCTTCTGGCCGAAACTCCGCGAAACCGATTTCGCCCGCCGCCGCGCCTACGATTGGCGTGCCGCGCTCCTCCTCATCCAACAAGGCGTCACCGAATTTGCCACCGTCAACGAAAAGGACTTCCGCGACTGCGGCTTCAAGCGCGTCTGGAATCCGCTTGATGGGGATTGAACCTAACCCTGCCTCCTATCTCAGGATCATTCGAGAATCTCTATGATCAATCCCTTCTTCCATGGAGCTTCGACTATGACCTCTGAGGTGAGCTAGCTTTTTTGAACCACCACCTCCATCATCAGCCCAGATGAATACCAAGCCACGCAAACGCAACATCTCAGAGATGGCGGGTTCATTGCCGTGGGTCGGTGGGTCGGCTTGGCGGGGCGTTGATCGGGCGGGGAGGTGGGCCTGTTCCTGCGTCGCCGATGGCAGATTGGGTGCGGATCGCGGATGCGATGGCGGTCGCGAGTTTCTGGCGGTAGCTTGGGTCAGAGATGCGGCGGCTTTCGCTGGCATGGCTGAGGTAGCCGCCTTCGACGAGTACGCATGGGATTATTGGATTTCGGGTGAGGCGGATTCTGCGGCGTACGAGGCCGCGGCAGGAATCGCCAGTCGGGCTTGCGTGCGACATCGCCTGTTGCAGGCGGGTGGCGAGGCCGTGGCTATCGACGCGCCAGTAATATGTCTCGGGGCCACAGCAGTTTGAGGGGCCGCTGTTGTAGTGAACGCTCACCAGCACGGCGGCACCCGAGCGATTTGCACGAGCGACCCGTTCGTCGAGGTCGATGAACGTGTCGTTTGAGCGCATGAGAATCACTTTGAAATCGGGTGCTAACTGCTGGCGGATGCGTTTGGCGGTATCCAGCGCGAGATCTTTTTCCTTCTGTTTAGTGAATCGGCTTACCGCTCCGTTATCTTTGCCGCCGTGGCCGGCATCGATCATCACCACTTTGAATCCACTTGGCCCTGGGCGATGGCCGAGAGCGTTGTGCGTTGAGCTGTTCCCTTGAAATGGCAATGGGAGCGTGGTGCAGGACGTAAGAACGACTGACAAGGCGGCCAATCGGGTGATGAATGATGACTGAAGCATGATTGAGATAATCATCGAAAGTCTGTCGCTTTGTTCCGATGATTTGCATAAAAAAAGCGAGGCCGCAGAACGGCCTCGCTGATTCGAATGGAAGGTCAATGAAAGGATCAGAATGGGATGTCGTCGTCCTCTTGGAAGTCATCGGCCGGGGCGGCTGATGCGCCTTTAGGTGCTTTCGAAGGAGTGCCTTGGGATGGACGGTCGGATGAACCGCCTCCGGAGTTTGTGCCGGGTGTACCGGCTTTGCCGCCGAGGAACTGGAAGTTTTCGCAGATTACGCGGAGTTTGCTGCGTTTTTGTCCGGTGGCCTTGTCGTCCCAGCTGTCGAGTTGGAGTCGTCCTTCGATGTAGATCGGGCTGCCCTTGGTCACGTATTGTTGGATGACTTCCGCTTGGCGTCCCCAGACGCTGACATCGACAAAGGTGGTATCTTCTTGTTTCTGCCCTTGGTCGTTGGTCCATGAGCGGTTGATGGCAAGGCCAAGTTCTGCAACAGACTTGCCGGAAGGGGTGTGGCGAAGTTCGGGATCTCGGGTGAGATTGCCGATCAGCATGACTTTATTGAGATTTGCCATAATGAAGAGGATGTTGAGGGTTTAATACCCAAGTTGGGGCTCGGTTCAAGCGACCCGCACGAAATGCTGGAGGTGCACGTGGTCGTTGAGGCGGAGGCGGCTTTGGATTTTTGTGATGGTCTCAGGTGCCCCATTGAACGTGTAGTGCACGTAATGACCGGCTTCGAGGTGGCGGGCGTTGTAGGCGAACTGGCGGCGTCCCATTTGGGCGACTTTTTCGACTTTGGCGCCTTCGGCTTCAAAATCTTTGGCGATGGCGGAGACGAGCTCGTCGACGTTGCCTTCGAGAGATTTGGTGTTAAGGACAATCAGGCCTTGGTATTTGCGACTCATGTGGTGCTGGGAGTGGAGTGTTGCGTGTGTGAAAGCGAAGCGCCGCAGCGGCGATGCCTTGGGAATGCGAAAACTGAACGGCTTCGAGCGCGGTGGCAAGCATGTTTTCCGCGATCGATCGTTCATCAGGCGAAAACTTTCCAAGGACATGGCCAACCATTTCGCCAGGGCGGCTTCCGCCGATGCCGATTTTGAGGCGGGGGAAGGCATCGGTCCCCAAATGTTGGATGATCGATTTGATGCCGTTGTGCCCGCCCGCGGAGCCTTTTTCCCTAAATCGGAGGGTTCCGAGCGGTAGGGCGACATCGTCATAGACCACCAGCATTTGCTCTGGGAGCCACTTGTGAAATGAGAGAACCTGCTGGATTGCGCGTCCGCTCAAGTTCATGAATGTTTGGGGCTTGAGGAGCAGTGCGCCGCTGGCTGGGAGCTTCGCGATGTGGCTCTGCCATTTTGGGGAGGATTCAAACTTGGTGCCCGAGGAGGTCGCGAGGCGATCGAGAACCATGAAGCCCACGTTGTGTCGGGTTTCCTCGTAGGTTTTTCCTGGGTTTCCGAGGCCTACAATGAGCGAAAAGGACATGAGGAAGGGAGAGGGTTCTTGATCAAAAATAACGCCCGGACCGCATCAGCAGGCCGGGCGTTACGCAAAAGTCACTGCGCTGGCTGATTAGCCTGCAGCAGCTTCGGAAACGGCGGCGGCTGGTTTGCCGATGTGGGCAACGACGACATCCGCTGCGTGAGTGGCGCGGACGCCTGCTGGGTAGGTGATGTCGCCGATGTGAAGCGATGCTCCGATTTCGAGGTGAGTGATGTCGACCTCGATCGTTTCAGGGAGATCGTTTGGAAGGCACGAAATTTCGATGGCGTGAACGTATTGTTCCACCAAGCCTCCGGCTTTTACGCCGATGGACTCACCATTGAGGTGGGTCGGGATGTGAGCGACGATGGCGGTGTTTTCGTCGATGGCACGGAAATCTGCGTGAAGCACGGCACCGGAGAGTGGGTCATGCTGGATCGACTGAAGGAATGCGAGGCGTGTGGCTTGACCTTCGATTTCGAGGTTCACCAAGATGTTCTCCGAGCTGCTGTGGGCAAGGAGTTCGGAGAAGGTTTTGGCATCGACCTTGAGGTTGATGTTTTCGGTTCCACGTCCGTAGATGACGGATGGGACCCAGCCTTCGCGGCGCATTTGGTTGAGGCGGCCGGAGCCGGTGCGAGCGCGTGTAGCTGCTTTGAGCGATGTCTTTTTGGCCATGACGAATAAGGGCGTTGGTATTGATTGCCGCCGGGGAATACTGAACCCAGTGCGGGGGGGGGTGTTTAACGGCCCAGAGCGCTCTTGTCAAAAAATTGTTTGAAGAATCGGCCTGAATTTCTCACAGCGAGAAAAGTGAGGTGATCGATTGGCCGTTGTGGATGCGTCGGATCGCTTCGCTCATGAGTGGGGCAATGCTGACGACGCGAACCTTCGGGCCGACCGCTTGCGGCACGGAATCGGTCGTGATGACTTCCTCGATGGCAGAGTTTTGGATGCGTTGTTGGCCGAGCTCCGCGAGGATGGCGTGGGAGACCCCGGCGTAAATGCGTTTTGCGCCGCTTTTGTGGAGGATTTCTGCCGCAGCGGTGAGTGTTCCGGCAGTTTCGGTCATGTCATCGACCAAGAGCACGTCTCTGCCTTCGACTTCGCCGATGACGTTCATGGCCTCGACACGGGTTGCGCTGACTCGGTGTTTGGCGACGATGGCGAGTTCGGCACCGAGGGCGTCCGCGTAGGCGCGGGCCATTTTTACGCCGCCGACATCGGGGGAGACGACGGTTAGGTTCGAGGTGTCGGGGTGGCGTTCACGCAGGTAGCTGATCAGCACGGATTTTGCGTAGAGATGATCCACTGGGATGTCGAAAAACCCTTGGATTTGGGGTGCATGGAGGTCCATCGTGAGGACGCGGTTGACGCCGGAGGACGTTAGAAGATTGGCGACCAATTTTGCGGTGATCGGGACGCGAGGTTGGTCTTTGCGGTCCTGCCGAGCGTAGCCAAAAAATGGCATCACGGCGGTGATTCGTTCGGCGCTAGCACGGCGGGCGGCGTCCACCATGATCAACAATTCCATGATGTTGTGATTGGTGGGTGGGCAGCTGGGTTGGATGATGAAGACATCCGCCCCGCGGACGTTTTCGTTGATTTTCACCTCAGTTTCGCCATCCGGAAATGCTGAGACGTGGACGTCGGCTAAGCTTTGACCAAGGTTATCTGCGATGCTTTGGGCAAGGGCACGATGAGCGGTTCCACTGATGATTTTCATGAAAAGGTGAGGATGGCCGAGAAGGCGGCGGCATTGTTGACAGGAGAAAGTCCGTCGGCAATACTTTGCTCGAAATTCATCAAAGCCAAATTTCTGGATGTCCGCCAACTCAACCATTTCAGCCCAAGAACCCCAACCAGGAACGAATTCGCCTCGATCGGGTCTCGGGGGGTGGATTGCGATTTTGCTCTCGTTGCTTGTGCTGGTTTGGTTTTACGGGGTTGAGTATCGCTTTGGCTCGAATCGCTCTCAGTCTGCTTTGAATTGGATTTACAGTGCGTGGAATGGCGAGACCGACTACGAGCATGGGTTGATGTTTCCTTTTGTGATCCTTGGATTGGTGATTTATCGATTCAAAGACCTCAAGAGGGTGAGTGGTGAGGGAAGTTGGTGGGGCTTGGTGGTTTTGTGGATTGGGGTTGTATTCTACGTTGCTGCCTTTCGTACGCTCCAACCGCGGATCGCCATGGCGGGGTTGCCATTTTTTTTCTGGGGGGGCGCTTGTTATTTGTGGGGATGGAGGGTTGCGAAAATCCTGACGTTTCCGTTGTTTTTCTTTTGGCTGGCGATACCGCTACCGAGCTTCCAGCAGGCCACGACGCATCTTCAATTGATTGCTACCTCCATGGCACACCATGGGTCCGGCTTGTTTGGGGTCGAAACGTATGTGGAGGGCACCAAGGTCTTGCCGATCAAAGGGGATTGGGAGCCATTGGATATCGCCAAAGGGTGCAGCGGTATTCGCTCGCTCATGGCGCTTTTGATGATTTCTGCTGCATGGGCGTTTATTGCCAAGATGGCACTGTGGAAGAAGACGGTGCTTTTTCTAGCAGCATTTCCCTTAGCCATTATTGGGAATGCGCTTCGGGTGATTTCGATCTTTGTGATCGCAGAATATGGCGATGCTAAGTGGGCGACCAATACGTGGCATGATTGGTCTGGGTTACTGCTTTTTTATCCATTTTCAATGATGCTGTTGCTGCTTCTCCACTCGTCACTTGAGGGTGGGGTGCCTTGGCGAAAGTCCAATCAGCGTAAGCTTCGACGCGTTGTGGTGACGCGCTCAAGCGAAGATTCCAGCGCAACGATTCCCGAGTCATGACGAAACCCAATTGGATACTGCCCCTGTTTATGGGTGTCACCCTGAGCGCAATTTATGTTTTGCCGAAAGTCGGCAAGGTCGCAGAGTCAGCGGTGATCATGGATTTGCCTGAAAGCTCGGGCGATTGGCAGTTTCGCAAGCAGGTTGCGAGTCCGGAGGAATTGGGTACCTTATCGTCGGATACTCGTTTTTCCAAAGCGATTTGTCTCACGGCAAGGCCTGGGGAATTTGATTTGGATGGTTACATCGTGCCAGATCGTTTGGATCTTTCGATCGTCTTATCGGGGGCGGATTTGAACAACTCGATCCACCGGCCAGAGCGCTGCATGCCAGCTCAAGGGCATCAAATCATGGAGTCTGGAGAATGCACGCTGAAGCTTGCCAATGGGCGTCAGTTGATCACCAAGCGTTTGGTTTCGATTCAGTCGAGGAGGGTTCCCAGCAATTCGAATCGCGAAGAATATGTAAAAATGAAGTGCCTGACCTACTATTTTTTTGTCGGGCACGACGCTGTGACCAATGATCATTTGGGGCGGACGTTCATTGATATGAAGGATCGCTTGGTGAGAGGGATGGACCAACGCTGGGCTTACGCGTCGGTTTCGATGTGGTATGGGAAAATGGATTGGATCGAAAAGGAGATATCCGTCCAAGAGGCCGATGCAAAGCTCCAGAAATTTCTAGCAAAATTTTCCGAGAAGCAAATTCAGTGGGAGCAGATTAAGAGTCTCTAGTAGGGGTGGCCAAGGAAAATGCGCAGCATGATGCTCGCGAAACTCAAGCGAAAGGAAACTAGCGCGGGGTCTCGGGGTAGGGGACAGCCTCGATTTTCGCCTCTTTCATTGAGTTGATGGTCTGGTCGAGCTGCTTGGTGAACTCGGATTTTTCCAGAGGAGTCACCCGTTCGGGTAGGCCAGGTGCCATGCTGATCCTTCGTCTGGCCTCAATGAAGTAGCCAAGTGCTTCTCCGGGTTGGCGATTTTGCAATAAGGCCTTGGCCGTTTTGCTGAGCAAGACGCCTTCGCGGTAATGCACGGCTTCTCCGCTGGGGATGCTGGCTGCAGCTCGATACGATTCCATGGCACCTTTAAGATTTCCGGCATTCTCCCGGGTGCTACCAAGATTGTCGTGGATGGAAATTCGCTTCAGGCGTCCCTCATTGCCCATCACGTGAGGCGGCGATTGTGCGGCAGCCAGCTCGATTTCAGTGGCGGCTTTTTCAAACGCCTCGCGCGCTTTCACGTTTTTGTTTTCAAACAAGGATCGGCGGCCTTGGTTGAAGTAATGGCTGGCAAGGTAAAAATGCCCACGGTAGCCTGATTCCATGCCTCCTTGGAGTTGAATCGCCCGATGATAAGTCAGTTCGGCATCAGCGTCTTGCTTGAGATAGCTCAGGAGGTTGGCTTGGTTTACGAAGTGGGAAGGGTCGTTCGGATTCAATTCACCCGCTTTCTGGAACTCGGACATTGCGGCGCGGGCCATCGCTGTCTTTTGACTGCCAAAGGCCGAGCTGAATGAACGATGCAAGATCATGGCTCGCATTTTGTGAAATTCTGCCTGTGGCCAAATTTGAATCGCCTTAGCAAGGGCGTCTAAGCTTGAATCATCGCTGGGGCAAGAGGCTTTGCTGAAGTAGGTGGGCCATAGAATCTGCATCACTTGAGATCCTTTCCATCCGGCCGGAATCAATAGGAAAAGACAGGCGAGAATGGCCAAGGTCTGAATCGATTTGGCAACCAGCCCTTTCCAGCTGGGGGTGAGGGCTGTGGTGGATCGAGAGCTGGCACCGAGACAGATTCCAAGCAAAACGATGCCAGGCAAAAGATGGAACACAAAGCTGAAGCAGGATTGCACAAACATCCCAGAAAGGCCAGCGATGCCACCAACGTGCCAGCTACTATCCGACGACGACTCCTCTGGGGTCTCTGGCAAAAAAATGGCAAGCAGAGCGATGAAAGCGGAAGCGGTCAGCAAGCCGATCAGCAAACCTGCTCCGATCAAGCCGTAGTCCGTCGCCGCTTGCAGAAGTTCATTGTGAACCATTTCCGGCTTGTTGCGGACAGCCCCCATCAAATCTTGGCTCAAAATTTGCAGTGATTCCCAACTGAAGCTTTGGCTGCCTCCGCCCAGCCATGGGTGCGTTGAAATGCAAGTCAGGGCGATGCCCATGAAGTAGAGTCGGCAGTCATTGTCGAGAATGTTGCCGGCGGCGGCATGCCGCAATTCTTGGGAGTCGTCCCAGCCCGAGAATAAGTAGGCAGAAATTCCGAGGCCGATGAGAGGAATCGCGATCAGCAATGGCCCAAACCATCGAGCCCCTCGGCGGTGGGCGACTGAAATCGACATGATCACGAGAATCCCCGTGCCCACGGCTGCCGCCAAAATGCCGCCTCGGGACCGGGTGAAATACACTGCAGCGAGGCCGGCGATTGCAATGAGTAACCAGAGGAATCGTGTGAATTTCCCTTCATTGCCCAACAAGGCGGCAGCAGCAACAATCAGCGAGGATCCGATCAAAAAATTGGCAGCCTCGTTGTAGTGGCCATAAAAGCCAGAGGGAAACTGGGACGCTCGCGAGCGGATGATTGGGCTAAACGTCGGATCGGCCACCTGCATGCCGATGGCAATCGCATTAGCGAGGAGTAGCAGGGCGATGCCCCAAATCACGATGCGCCCAGCGACTCCATGGACATCGCAGCCGCGCATGCTGAAAAATGCGGCGGCGGCACCAGCAAGTAGCAGAAGGTCTGCCTGGCCGAGCTCGGCAACGGGCGAGCCATGAGCTCGCCATGCGAACCAACTCATCGTGACCCCACCCAGCACGACAAACCCAAAATCTTTTACTTCCAGCCCTTTTTTCCAAAGGCCAGGCAAGGTCGAAGCGGCGGAGATTCCAAGCAAGAGCATCGCTGGTCCCCATGTCCATGGACGAGTCTGTGGCCCGATCAATACCGACAGGATCAACCCTGCAACCAGAAAGATGGAGGTGAAAATGGACACGAAATCAAGAATTGATCAATGATCCAGCGATGATCCTCACGAGGCGGCTGGGCGCGCAAACCGTCGTGGGTTAAGGGCGATTTTCAAGACGCGCCCTTGCTGAACAATACTGCGGGAATCGTCTTAAGCAGAATTTTTAAGTCGAGAAGCAACGACCAGTTGTCGATGTATTCGAGATCCATCTTCACCCATGCATCGAAACTGGTGATTTTATTGCGCCCTCCGGCCTGCCATTCACAAGTGATCCCGGGCTTCACGCTCAAGCGGCGACGATAGGTGATCTCGGAAAATGCATCCACTTCGTAGGTTGGAAGAGGCCTTGGTCCTACCAAGCTCATTTCACCAGAGAATACATTCAAAAGCTGTGGGAGTTCGTCGATGCTAAGCTTACGAAGCAGTGCGCCGAAGGGGAAAATCCTTGGGTCGTTCTTGAGTTTAAAGACCGGTCCATCCATCTGATTCCCATGATTTTCTTTGACCTGGTCAAGCAATTCGGGGGCGTTCGCGACCATCGTTCGGAACTTCCAAATTCGGAAAGGCTTGCCATATCTGCCAGCCCGCATTTGGGAGAATAAAATTGGTGCACCTGGGTCGGACCATCGAATGCCGATGGCCGCGAAAATCCATAAAGGCGAGG
Source organism: Akkermansiaceae bacterium (assembly GCA_029866215.1). Lineage (GTDB taxonomy): Bacteria > Verrucomicrobiota > Verrucomicrobiia > Verrucomicrobiales > Akkermansiaceae > Luteolibacter. The sequence continues at coordinate 166,181 of JARWZU010000088.1, read as the reverse complement.
TCGCGAGGATGAGCAATGGAGCACCGACTCGGTCAACTACGGCTTTAAAGAGCAGCGCCCACGAAAGTTCTGGGGTCGAGCGCAATACGAGCATCGGTTTATTGCCGATCACGTCGAAGGTGGGGCGGGCAATTCGACTGCTGATGAACGAGGCCGAAATCCAAGCCTCTACGCCCTGTAGCTCACATGCCTCGACAGCGAGTGCGACTTTGTCAAACTCTGAGGAGCCTGCAGCGAAGATCACCCGACTCACCGATTCGTTTTTCAATAACTCGAAGAAGTCGCCAACTTGAAAAGTGGCCAGGTCAAGTTGCTCCACCAAATTCCAGCTTGCGGTGATGCCCAAGCCCAATTGGGCAAGCAAGTCGGAAGTCTCCTTTTGGGTGCCTACAATCACGATTCGCTCACGGTCGGACTCCTTTTTAAGTCTCGAATTCAGCCAAAGTTGAGTGAGACGGTCTCGTATGAAGAGCGTCATACCCAAGATTAGCAAACCAAAGCCAAAAACGAGCCGCCGCGTGTCAGGTTGTTTGGTAAACACCAGAAAGGACGAAAGAATCAGCGTGACGAGCAGAAGGACTTGAAAAATTTGCGAAATGGCTGTACTAAACGATTTGTCTCTGAGGTGCTGATAAAACCCGAATTGTCGCAGCGCAAGAGGGGTAAGTGGGACTGCGATGAAAAGAATCCAACTCAGTGACTCGCCCGCTAGAACCTCATCTTGAGTTCCGCGCCCTACGGAAAATCGGATGAGGCCTCCGAGCCAGAATGAGATGAAGACGAGCAGCGCGTCGGCGATTTGTAGTCCTTCCAAAACAAAGGAATCTTTTCGGCTATTTGTCATTTTGAAAATTGAGGAGAAATGATCAAGTTTTGAGAGACTCTTGGTCTTCGGTAGATCAATTTAGTTGCACAGGCATATTCGGGGGAGTCGCTGCGATTGCAATCCCATAATGTGGAGGGTTGGTGCCTCCGGCAAAATGCGCCGACAGACAAGGATTTGAGTTGGAAAACCCGTTAAGGCGTGCTGAATATCCGATGCATGCGCCGATTGACCTTCATGTGGACTTTCTTGGTCCTCTGGGCGGCGGTTTACTTGATTTGGCAACACCGCTTCGAGCGGTCTCCAGACTCGTTCATGATCAACGCGGAGTACCTGCGGCAGCATTCCGCTCCGACTCCAGGAGTGGAGTGGCTCGGCTCAGGAGCTGAGACCCGCATCCGGCTCCGAGTGGATCCGGCGCACCCGAGGGTGGTCGATTTAATCGAATTGCCCAAAATGAGTCCCGGAGACTTTCTGCACATCCGATCAAAAATCGCCACCGAGGATCTGATTCCCGGCAAGGAGGTATGGGATGATGGGCGTTGCATCATCGAGTGGCGGCAAGACGGCGTCGATGCCAAGTCTGCAAGTGACTCATTTGCCTCCGGTCGACTCAATCACCGAGGTAAGCGGACGGATCTCGTTCTACGCCCGCAAGAAGGTTCGCTGACTCCGGTGTTACGGCTCGAAAATCTCGGAAAATCGGGAGATCTCGAGCTTTGTGAATTTGAGGCGACGGCGATCCGCAATTCGTCATGGTGGAAAATCGGCAGGTGGCTCGTTGCTGGAGCGTGGCTATGGTGGGTTTGGGCTTGGATCGGCGATTTTCAAAGTGTTGGGCGATTTCGTCGAATGGCTACCGCTCTGATGTGGGTGGTACTTGGTGCCCAATGCATTGTGCCTGGCCCATGGCATCAGATTCGCCCGTTTGGGGCTTCGTTTGCGATCGAAAGGGAAGGTCGCTTCAGCGCGCAAGCACCGCCCAGAGTAGCTCCCACGCCATTGGCGGCGCCGTCAATCCCAGCGCCACCCCCTCAGAAGGCGATCAAGTCATTAGGAAAACTCCCTCCGAAGGGGTCCCTCATGCTTCGGATTAAGACATTCGTGGGTGAAGCGAAGGCGATTTTGCACGTGATCATGCTTTTGATCCCAACGCTTATCACCGCCAGTTTGGTCGGTTCGAAGCCGGCAGTTACTCTTGGAATGATCCTCTCACTTTCGATCGAAATTGCCGAAACGGCATTTGGCTTTGGATTCGACTGGATGGATATTCTGGATCTGCTGTGCGATTTCGCAGGCGTCGTCTTGGCGCTTTGGATCTGGAGATTTCTCAAAAGAGCAAAACCGCGTTTTGTCTCGTTGGGCCGCTAAGGTCCGGTGAGGGAGCGGAAGTGAAATCCATTGGGCGGTGCTAAAATTTATCCTAACTGGGGTGGCCTTGCCATTTTCCAAGTTTTCCACGCCAGCCATCCACGGCGGCACTGAAAATCAACGGTAGGCGCCCGATGCCATCGATCTGGAAGGCCGCCAATGCATAGACGGTCGCCATCAGAATCGCTCGACGGTTTCCCGATTGCTTGCGTTTGATCCAAACCATGTTGCGAACCTTGTAGTAGATCTTCCAGTCTGAGAGACCGGGCTCAAAAAAGAAGCTCTTACCTAGAAGAGCCCAACAAACTAAATTTTGCGGCCCCGGATGATCCATCACCGCGCCTCGTCTCGCTTCCTGTGAGAAACCACCTTGTTCCATGCGCAACGGATATTCCTCATCTTCGCCACGGATGAATAAGTCGCCATTCACGGGGCCGATTGCCTCACGCACCTCTCGTGAAACGAGCGCTCCCGTCCACGAAATTCTGCTACGAACGCACTCACCATCAGGTAGCTCAGCCACATTTGAAATGAGGCGCCACCCACCCTTGCCATCCGTGACTTGCAAGGGCCAGGTGAATTGGTTCGTTCGCGGGTCAATCTGAAGCGGATGCCTCACCACCATTGGATCCCACGGTCCATCCACCATTGCCTCCAGCGCCGCTGCGCGCGGCCACGAATCATCATCAAGAATCCAAACCGCGTCGACTCCTTCAGCAAAGGCCATTTCCATAACCTCCTTCACGCCGCCGGCATTGCCGCGATTCTCATCCATCCGATGCACGATCAAGGGGAATGGCAGAGCAGCCATCGCCTCTAACGCCGTCACTGTATCGTCATTAGAAACATTATCCGCGACGATCACTAGATCTGGCGGGCGAGACTGCACGGCCAGTGCCCTCACACAAGCCAGCGCCGTAGCCGCGCGATTCATCGTCGCAAATACGGCTGCAATTTTTAAAGCAGGAGACATATTAGAATGTTGTCGATGTTCAGCCGCAAAAAAACGCAAAATAAAGAGCGGACCGCTTCACTGGGATTTTGCGCTCAAGGAATTTTCTGCGTTCGACTCAGTGGCGAAGCAAGCGCCCTGCTGAGCTCCTCTAAGCTGTCTCTCAAATAAATTGCAACTGGGTCTGTGTTCATAATGAAATACCTGATTTGATCGCGAAATGCGCAATTCCGGAGCCGAGTTGGTCAGTCGGGTAAACTAACAGATCCAGCTTTTGCCAGCCGATCTTATCGAGAATGTCTCTACGGATCTTCTACTGCTTGCGAAAATCAAGCGGATCCGAAATCACCAGTAGATCGATTTCGTCCCGCGCTGGTCGTCCTTCGTCCGTGAGCCAAAGAGGATGACCTTCGCCTGAGGATCCTGTTCATGCCCCGCATGAAGGATTATCAATTTTTGGTGAGACGAAATTCGCACAAGTACATTCTACAATTTGCGTGCCATGAGGTCAAAGTGAGACTTCCTGAATCAACATGTTCGGCACCCTACCATTTAAGGATCATCTTCCATCCTTTCGTAAAAATCCACAGCAAGCCATCGACCAGTCCGTTCAAGTACGGATCTCGAAAAAGTGTAATCCCGTAAGCCCTGCGGATGGCACGGGACTCCACGTGCTGTCGCTCTGCCGCGAGAATTATCTCCATATCGCGGGTCTTCGCCAAGTGTCGTTGCGAAGCATTTGACTCGTGCATTCTAAAGTCTGCTAGATTCAGAGGCACATATTCAAAGCGTTTGCGGTTGGAATCGAGACGTGCGTAAAACTCGCCGTCCATCACATACCGAAAATCCTCGCGAAGTCGGTAGCCTGAGTCGATCACACTCGTGCGCCGATAAAATGCTGCAGTCGATCCGACATAGCAATGATGGTGGATATGGATCAACCAAGACCACCCTAACGACTTTACGGTTCGTTGATAGTTGCCGAGTTCATTCACGAAATCCCAATCGCCATAGACGACGTCGGAGGTGGATCTCTTAAGAAAGGGAAGAAGCATGGCCAATGCCCCAGGCTTGAGGCGATCGTCGGCATTCAACCAGATGACCCAGTCGCCCTTCGCTTGATCAAAGCCTTTGTTGATCGCGTGAGACATCCCCTGATCGACCTCTTGCTGCCATTGAATGTGTGGAAATCTTGCGGCTACCTCGGCGCTTTCATCCGTTGATCCACCATCGAAGACCAAGTGCTCCAGCGTCACGTCCGTCTGACCCGCAACACTGGCAAGGCAGTCCCCGAGGAAGCGCCCATAGTTCAAACTCGGAGTGATGATGGTGAAGTCCATGGGAGGTAAAGCAGAAAGCAGAAAGCAGAGAGCAAAAAGCGGAGGACGGAGGACGGAGGACGGAGGACGGAGGACGGAGGACGGAGGACGGAGGACGGAGGACGGAGGACGGAGGACGGAGGACGGAGGACGGAAACTCAGACTCTAAAGTTCAGAACTTTTTCGGCCACTCGGTTTGCGTGAAGAAGGGCACACCAAGAATCGGAGATGGCGCTCGGATTTCGATGACCCTGCTCCCAGCAATCAAGTTCTTGTTCTAACGCTTGCAGATGTCCCTCGGTGTCATCGGATGCAGCTAAGCGGCCGGAATCATGCGACACAAACCAATCAAATGTTGCCATGGAGACCGAGTGTTTCGCCACGACCGAGCAGCCACAACACAGGGCCTCACCCGCGGCGATGCCAAAACTTTCATATGCGGAAGGACTGTAGAAAACTTGTGAGTGGCGGAGAATCGTTGCGAGTAGATCGCGACCGACGCGACCACGCAAGTGCACCCGGTTTTGCAAGTCCAGCTGTAGCGATTGTTGCCAGCGCTCAAGATCGGAAGTGATTGTCCCGATGATCTCGACCTGCACGGTTGGATCTTTTTCTAGCAATGCTTGAAGAACCGCCTGCATCAGCAGAGGGCGTTTTTGCAAGTGATCCTGCCAGCGGCCTACGCAGACCACTTGTCGTGATTTAGGCTCAGCGCATTCTACCAACGCGAACGTAGGCTCCACCGGGTGGGGTAGCATCTCGACTCGTTTTGCCAATCTTCTGCCACCATAGGCTCCGCATAACCGACGATAGTGGCCTGCTGCGGCGGGCGAAACGCAAGCGATCACATCCCCCTGTTTCAAATGATGCGCTCGCAGTGGATCGGTGACCACCAATCCTAAGGAGAGTCCTCTAGCAAATAATTTCAGAAAAGAAATCCAGCAGCGCAGATTCCTGCCGCGCCCTGTCATGATCCACTGTTCCATTAGCCATCCGCGAAAGCCGGCGAGCGGGCTAACCAAACCGCCGTTGTCCTGATTGAGCACGAGAAAAACTCCTGCTTGCCGAATCGCAGCGGCAACTTTTCGGAAGCGAGGGCGACCCCATGCATAGAGGACTACGCCGTCGAGGTCTTGGCTTCGCCACCATTCAGGAGATTCCAGATTTGCGTAATCGGTGCGGATCAAATCCGTCTCGTCATCGGCAGTCGCCTCACCTGGCATCACTGCATGGCAAGCAACTCCTAACATCTGCAACCCACGACACATCAATCCACTGTCGCGCGCAAAGAAATCTGCGCCACCGCCAAAGGCAATCGGAGTGCAAGTGAACCAACGCATGGGAAAAGAAAGCCTGAGAGGTGAAGGCTACAAGTTGATGTTTTTGACGGCGAGGTGGCGTCTGCTGCAGTTTGAGTTTCGAAAGTTTACTTCGTGAAGATCACATTGCAATTCGCACCGTAGCGCAGAAGTTTTGGAAAACTTTGAAATAGCCAAGAGTCGATTTTTTGAACGGCCTCAGATAACGGCCTAAATCGATCCGAAACCCCTTTCATCGGGTAGCCGAGCAGGTTGAACATCTGCACTTCGCAACTAGAGAATTCATTCGCCATTTTTTCGAACTGGGAGAGATAAAGATTGCTCTCATCACCAAGTTCCCCCTGGGCCATGCGTACCGCACGAATTGCAGCAACAGCCAAGTTATGTCCCATGGGCTCAAAAATAAAAACAAAACGCCCACCGGGCTTAAGAACGCGCGAAACTTGTTCTGTCAATCTCGTGAGATCATGAGAGAGGTGGTGGAGCGCTGCCTGTCCCCAAACAAGGTCAAACGATTCTGCCTCATAACCTGACAAGTTAAAAGCATCGCCTGCAACAAAGGAAAGGCCGGGCAGGCGTTGAAGATACGCTTCGACTTCCGGACCACTTGCAGCGTAGAGATCGAGGCCGATCACCTCGGCTTGTGGAAAATTCTCAGCCAAACTTGCCGCGAGTTTGCCAAAACCGCCGCAAATTTCCAAAGCGCGTTTTCCGCTGAGATCGATGCGGCACAGCTCGCTGTAGCCCGCGAGAAACAGGGGCCGATCAGATGGTGGGAACCCACCCACCCCTTGCATCATGGACTCTGCTCGGGGATCGAAGGAATCAGGATGCGTTAGTTTCAGTGACATGCGATTTTTTCGGTGATTAAGTTAGAGAGTTTGGATGGGTCTTTTGTATTCGATCCTAAGAGGCATCATTGTGTACTGAACTTTGGGGCTAATAAATTTTCTTACGGATGGCAATGAATTCACCGAGCATCATGAGAAGCAGAGTGGCGCCAGAAACAATAAATCCCAAACGCCTCAGAGGGGGATGGTAGCGCATTTCAATGACGGTGGGCTTTGCCGGGAAGTTGCTCAGATCGAGCAACATGCTGGCATCGGGTGCGCGTTTGACTGGAATCCAAGGTGTGGACGATTTTTGATCCCGATACTCCCACCCGGCGGCATGGTTTTCCGCGATACGAATCCAACGCAGAGGGGTGGGGGATTGAATTTCACGACGATTTTCTAGGTGGGTCGTTTCCTCAAGTTTTAAACTGTTAGATCCAAGCTGCCCTTGAAAAAACTGATCTTTCTCATCTTCACTGCGGAAGCCAAGGTATCGTGCAACCGGTGTGGGATTCTCATACAGTGCCATGGCGGGACTCTGCCAGATTCTGTTCCAATCCGCGCCCACCGCTGGGTTTTCTGGGTAGGTGATCAGGTGCGTCACGCCAAAGCGACCAAGAGATTTTGCATCTCGCCTAGGATCGTTCACGCGGATCATGCCGTTGGGCATGATGCTGTCATATCCACCGATGGTTGCGATCCCATAGGGGCTCAGGGTGTTTGGGATAAACGGGGTGACCGCCATGTGATTGCCTGTTTCTTCAATCATGGTGGTCACTCGACCTTCTTTGCCAACATGCTGAATCAAAGCCGTAACTTCTGGGGTGACGGGGTACAGTGGATTTTGAGTTGGCTCCGTAAAAACAATCCATCGATAGCCAAATAGCGAAACTTCTAGAACGACTGCGAGCGCCAACATCCAGTTCCCGCGCTTGATCAAGCGTTCATGGGCCGATGCCGTGAGCCGTAACCCAATCAGTGCTATCGCGAACAGCGCGAGTGGAATCATTTGTTGAGGACTCCAAATCAAAAGATCGGCCAGAAACTTGTCCAACCTCCCATGAACCCATTGATGGAAATACCCAAAAGATCCACCTGATGAACCAAATTTCTGATAGAGAAGCGTTTGTATCTCGGCGTGGTTCATTTGCAGAATCACACTGATTGCCGACCAAATCAAAAGCCCACAACTGGTCATCCAAGCAGTGATTTTGAAGATTCGTTTTTTCGTATCTGCCGATGCGGACTCCATGAAGTGAGTGAATGCAAAGATCCCGCCGAGGATGAAAAGAAGGTAAAGTCGCTGATAGAGTAAACGCACCAGTGGTGTGAGAGGTAGAAGAAGTCCTGCGCCCATGAGCAGGCGGGCAAGCATCGGAGTCTGCCTTTTAAAAAGGGCGATGAATGCAATCAAAACGGGCAGGGAGCCGAAGTAGATTACATAGAAAAGTTCACTTTTGAAAAGTTTAAGAAGATCGACTGATTCGCAGCGTCCCAGCAGCGATGGAAAGATCTGCAGGGGGTAGGCTGCGAGGTTAAGAATGGGTTGCAGAATTCCCTCTGGATAGATTCCCATGGAAGATTTTCCATGCATGCCCATGTGCAATCCTAGCCGGTTACTTACTAGAAAAGCATCCACGCATGGCAAGAACATCATGGCGGCGAGGCCTGCTCCCAGAAGCCCCCAGATCGCATAACGACACAATAATTGGGTCTGTGCCTTCACGGAGGTTCCATGGGTGATGGCCTCCTCACCCCAGATTGCGATCACAGCAAGAACCACGAACGCCGCATGTTGCAAGGTGCCACCGAGAAATGCCATCGCCATGAATACTGGAACCCAGCCCCACGATGCGTGTTTGCCTTGCCGGTACCGATCGATGGCCCATAAAATCCAAGGCACCCAGCAGAATGCACTCAAGGTCCACCGATGATAGATCCAGACGACGAATTGAGAATTTGCCGCATAGGCCAGCGCGCCGCAGCATGCCCAAAGAGATCTGATGCTACGCCCTTTCAAAAATAGCAACATCCCAGCAGCGGCAATCAATACTTGGGCCATGAGACCGAGATGCCAGGCCGTCCAAAAACTAAACCAGCGGTGAAGCTGCATCGTCCAATCATAGTAAAGCGCCATCGTATTGGCGTACTGGGCCGTGCCGCCGTAGGTTAAACGGCTCCATCCCAGCCAGCCTTCTTTCGCGTAACTCTCAGCGGCGACAATCCGATAGACGAGGTACTGGTCCACCGCATCTGAGACGATGTGGTTCTTTGCCCCACCAGTCTCAGACGCGCCCCGCCAGGGCTGCATCATTCCATTGAGCAAATCCAATGGAGCCAAATTTCGCCCACCGATCCACCAAGGCGAAAACCACAGCAGTACCACCCCTAGACATGCAAGCAGTGGAATTAACGATTTTGAATTTTGAATTTTCAAAATTTTAACAAGAAACAGCTTTTGCCCTCAACGATACTGCCAAGCCACCCAGAGTGCCTTTGCGCCATCTTTCCAATTGATTTTCTTCCCCTCACTGCGCTTGCGAGGGTGATACGAAATCGGCACTTCCTGAATTCGAATGCCGCTATTTAAAATTTTCATGGTGACTTCTGGCTCCCACGAAAAATCTTCTCGCTCAATTTGAATCTTGTCGAGGGCGCTACGATGGAAGCACTTGTAGCAGGTCGGTTCATCGGTCAATTTTGAGCCTGTTAGGAGATTGATCCATTTGGTGACGGTTACCCCACCGAGATAGGCGAGAATATAGGAATTAGGATGCTTGCCAGTGAGTATTCCGAAGATGCCAGATCTCCCGAGAGCCTTTTCTCCTAAAATCCGTGAGCCGTAAACTGTCTTGGCTGCTCCATCTAAGACCGGCTGCATGACTCGGTTGATGTCTTCCGGATCATACTCAAGATCTGCGTCTTGGATAATGACGATCTCTCCGTGTGCCGCACCGAGTCCTGTCCGAACCGCAGCTCCTTTGCCCCGATTTTTTGGGTGCTGAAGGAGTCTCAACTTCTTGCTTGGGTTTGCCTCGATCAACCGCTGGACCACTTCGTGGGTCCGGTCTAGTGAACCGTCATCCACCACAATGATCTCTTTTTCGACACCACTGATCACTTGCAGATCCATGACCTTTTCCAGCAGATCACAAACAAGACGCTCCTCGTTATAAACTGGAATGATAATTGAAAGAAGCATGTGGAGATGAAGTGGTATGAAAATCGCTAAAAGTGGTTTTGTCTAACAAACCAAGACACGAAACAACGGGAAGCATGTAATGAGCCGCCTTAAGATTGGTGCAAAAAATGCGGTGAACTTAGCAACTACAGGTGTAGAATTCCGAACGTGTGGAAGAGACAGCATTGATGAATTGATCTGTCGCATGCACAAGGCTAAGGCGATTTCCAAAATTTTTCTTCAATGGGCGCGGTGATGTCATGTGCATACCAGCGGTCAGGCATCAGGACCTGTTGATCGGGCTTGTCGCCTAGCCATGCGGCCCACCATGAATACGTGCTGTTCGCGATGATATGGTGAGACGCAAGGCTCATGAGATGGAGATCGTGCAGAGGATTCTTGCCTGCTGATCCCGGGTCGATGATGACTACATCGTCCTCACGAAACGCTGACCTGCACCACTCGGGGTCGTCCGAGAAAATAAAAAAACGCGCCCCTGGAATGCGGGCGCGCATGGTTTCAATGGATTTTTGATAGTATTCCAAGTCGCAGACTTGGAAACAGGGGTGGTGCTGATAATCCCCTCGGCGAATGTGAACGGCTACGCTGGCAGGCGAATTCAGGTTTTCGGCAAGCGATCGAATTTTAGCCCGACGAGATCCTTGGGTGGACCCGAAATCCGACAACGAGTCTTTTCCACTGGGTGAGTGTGCTCCTAACGAAATCAGTTCATTCAATTCGGCGCGCAACTCGTCCGCGATGCCCTGAAAATACAGCGGTGATTGGAAATATCCGAAGAGGCAACAATCAGCAGGACTGGAGAGGTAGCGAGGATCAAACGACTGATCGCTTGTGGGTTCTTTGATAAAAGGAAATCTGCGATACTCCCAGAAATGTTTTCCCGTTAGATTGCGGAACGCACGAGATCCCAACGAAAATGGGCGGATCACCTTCGCTTGGATCGGTAAACGTAAAAAGTGGGAAACCTCTGCCCAACCCTCCGCGTTGAACCAAGATGCATCCAATACTAGCGGCACCCCATGCTGTTGAGCCAACACACGTCCTAGTGCATATTGGAAAATGTTATTACCAGTACGGCCCAGTAGGACGATGCGTATCATTTAGGTGGTAAAAGCTGAAAAACTGAAAATCTGAGAAGCTGAAATTCTGGAAAGTGAATGCTACAGAGAAGAAGGGGTGGCACCTAACGTATGCGGCGGCCGCTTTTAACTTTCAATTTTTTTGGAGTATTCCTTTACCCTTGGACTTTCCTCGCAGCGACGATTCCGACTCCCATTTGACACTTCGCTGCCTTCAGCAAGTCTGAACCCACTCCCTCGAACACATTGCAATCGTCATCGATCACCGCGCATTTTTCTACAGTCCAGCCGTCGGCGAACCAATCGAGCAGAGTCGCCGGTGCAAAGATGCGGTGGGCGTTGAATTCAACACGCTGCGGCCCGATGGGAGTGGATAGATGAAACAATCCGCCTGGTTTGACTATCCGCTTCATTTGCTCCAGACCCTTCTGATAGCCCTGCGGATCGATGGGATCCCCGTAGCGTCCCAGCCCGAAATGCTCGATCGTGTGCAGGCAGGAAAGCGAATCAGTGGCTTCGATCCACTGCGATTGCAGTTCGCCCATGAGGTCGAGTTGATGAAAGCTCACGTTGTGAACCGGTCGTGGCTGCGGTCGGATATCAATGACCTCCACCTCACGGAATACGGACAAGCTGCCGATGAAACCATCCAACCTGGAGCCCACATCCAGATGGCGTACAGGCCTTGCTTCGTAAATCCACCGCGCCACCACCTGATCCTGATGGAAGTAAGCCCCAAGCGAGCCGGACGACTCGTCCCATTCCGTGAGGATTGGCAGTTCGCGTCCCCACGGCAGAGCATCTGCTCCCGTCATTTTCCGGAAACTCGCACGTTCCCGAGCATATCGCCGCCAACCCGTCAGGGAGGAGAGGATTCGACGGGGATGAATTCCCGCGTTGCGTAAAATGGCTCGAAGCATCGGGTAAAGCTGAAATTGGGAAAGTTGAAAACTGAAATGGGAAAAGGGGAAGAAGGGGTAAAGCTGAAATTGGGAAAGCTGAAAGCTGAAAGCTGAAAGGGAAGACGGGGAAGAAGGGGTAAAGCTGAAATTGGGAAAGTTGAAAGCTGAAAGCTGGAATGAAAGACGGGGAAAATGTGTTTGAGATGCAACCGATTTTTGGAGGCTTTTAGCTTAGTTAAGATACGGTTTTTTTACCTCGAATTGGGACACGGGCTTCTCGGTACGAATGAGTTCAACCGCCTGAACTTTGAACTCTGCGGTGCAGGGTTTGCGTGGCTTAATATTTATCTGGGCTGACTGTGGAGGTGGTGGTCCAAAAATCTAACTTACCTCACATCCTCTCCTCCCAATTTCAGCTTTCAACTTTCCCAATTTCAGCTTTACCTCCCAGAGCTCCCCGCCGCTACACGGCGGAATGCATCGATCATTCTCTCTACCACCTTCTCGGCGGCATAGGTTTCCCTTAGCTTCAGTCCGCATTGTTTGACTTCTTCGGGGCTCATGGTCATGACCTCGTCGAGGGCGGAGAAAAGTGATGCGGCATCGTCTAGGTTAAAGCCGCCTTTTGCGGTCGCAGGTCTTAGCACTTCCTCTACCGAGGTGCCCTTCACATAGCACACGGGCGTTCCGAGGTAGTAGGCTTCTAATGCTGGTAGTCCGAAGCCCTCGATCTCGGAGGGTAGGATCAGCACCCGTGCTTGGCGATAGGCATCCTCCAGCGCCGACTCTTTTAGAAACGGTTGACCGACGATTCGTTGCGCGCTTGTGAGCAAATGGGCTACCTCGGATGGCACCGTGCCAATTAAATGCAGGGTCGGCAAGGCATCACCGCGCATCTCGGCTTCATGCCACCACTGGATCAAATGCGCCGTTCGTTTGTGAGGTTCGCGTGATGCCAAGTGAATCACGTAATCTTCTTTCGCCACCTCGGCGGGTTGCGGAAGGGACTCATAGAGGCACGGCTCATAGGTCACGAGGATCTCTTTTTCGGGGATTCCATGGCGCTCCATGAAAGTTCGAATCTGGGTCTTGGCGGATTCTGAAACCGTTAGAATGCAGGTTGCATGTCGCAGGGTGTATTTGAGCATTGAGGCCCAATAACGGTATTCCATCCTAGTCCGCCATTTCGGATAAACATCACTGTAATATTGGATGATGGTATCGTGGATCGTTACTACCGATGGCGAACAAAGCCAATGCAACCGCGGTAAAAAACCCTTCGGGAAATAATAAGTATCAGGAATTTGACCTTTACGAAAAAGTGGGTGCAAGTTATCGGTTAGAATGCGTCGCATTGCCCCACGGGTATTCCATGGCAACACCGCAGCTTTGGTGGAGCCAAGAATCTGAATGGATGACTCGGAAGAAACCCCAGTGAGGTGGATGTCTTGCGAGCGATCCAGCGCTTGCAGCATCACTTCGGTCATGCGAGAGATCCCCAAACTTCGCCCCAGCTTTGGATTCTGATCTGCAAGGTAGACTGAGATGGCGATTTTGGATTTGGACGAGGGTGGAGATGAGATCGCCCGATTACGATCACTCTCGCCATTGTCCTTCACGTGGGTGACCCAACGCTCCCCGACTCTCGCTTCTCGCGAAACGCGTGATTTGGCCAGCAAATCGAAAATTTGAACTCTAACAGTTCGTTTCCAGTAGGCACCCGCAAAAAGCTTTCGTAATCGATGCGCTGCACTCCATAACAAGCGTTGCATCACCTGCGATCTTCCCATCCGACTGCGCCACGCAAGGTTCTCATCGCGCGCCAAGGGGCTCTGTCCCAAATTTTCTCCTGTTTGAGTGAAGACCGCCAGAGGTTGGTTCAAGACTCCTGCTTTGAATCCGGCGCTTAAAAGGCCATCGATCCATACCCCATCCGCAATTGCGCGGTATTGAGTGTCGACCAGAAATCCTTGATCAATCACCCTTTTACGGACAAAGGTTGCCGCCGAATAAGTCGGCAGGAAGCAACTGCGGATGTGCCCCTGCAGCGGCTTGACGGCCTTCCGATAGGCAAGAGGGATGCCCTCAGGGGTGATCAATACCACGTCGCCAAAAAGGATATCGATGTCAGGATTATTCTCGAACCACGTCTTCACCTGAGCTAAGGCCCCCGGTAAATACTGCTCGTCACAGTTCAGCCACGCGAGGAATGCCCCTTGAGCTCTGCCGAAACCGCGATTGATGGCGTCATACATGCCATCATCTTTTTCGCTAACGCATGAAGCAAAGTTTTGACTCGCAGCCCATTGGTCAAAATCATCACCAGAGCAACCGTCGTGAACCAGGTGTTCCACGATAAATCCACCACCCTGATCGGCGACGCTCGCTGCGCACCTTGAGAGATAGGGAATTTGCCGAAAGCTGGCGGTGACAATTGAAAAGTCCACCGGTTGGTCGGGTGCATCAGTTGGCTTCAGGGCGCGACCTTTTCCGCGCCGCGACCTCACCACGTCAGCAATTTTGTCAAAATCTTCTAACCAGTCCGAGTTGCGCGAATTTTTTTTCATCCACGCGAAGCCCTCGATGCCACGACGACTGGCCTCAGCAGGAGCCTGCAGAGCATCTAGGACGCAGTCTGCGAGAGCACGGCTGTTGCTAGGTGGATAGAGCCAGCCAGTTTTTCCATCGATCACTGTCTCCATCAGTCCACCTGATCGAGCTGCAATGACGGGACGCTGGTATTGATAAGCTTCATAAACCACCAGTCCCAAAGGTTCCCACCACTCAGAGGTGACCAGCATCGCCTCACAGCCTTGAAGCAATCGCTTTTTTTCCTCTCCTGATACAAAGCCTTTAAATTCGATTCGGTCGGTAACCCGAATCTCAGCGCTTAGCCACTCAGCCGCTGGCCCATCTCCACCAATGATGAGTCGCGCCTCTGGGTGTTCTGCCGCTACACACCGCCAGGCTTCAACCAGTACCCGGATGCCTTTGGCCTCTGTAATCCTGCCAAGAAACAGGAAATAGGGAATCGGCGTTTCACCATGTGCACTTGGTGCACTTGGTGCACTTGGTGCACTTGGCATCTCCCACGAATGCCGAAGCAAAAAGACTTTCTCGGCAGGTACGCCCGCTTTCACAAACACGTCGCGCATGAATCCCGAGATCGCCAGCCAACCATCAAACTTCCGATAGATGCCAGCAGCATGCATAGTCCATATCACCAACGCGTAGAGCGCCGTCTTGAGTCGCGAATTTTGCCAAGATCCTGCCAAGATCTCAGGGAAAAAGTTTTTCCTGAGGCCTGCCGTTTCGAGGCGCTCATTTGCCCACAGATAGCCATTGACCGAAAAAGGTCGAAAATTGTGAATGTAGTGCAAAACGGGAATGCCGCTGCGGATCGCTGCCCAATAAACCCCAATCGATCCCACGGGAAAGATGTTGTGCATCAGAATCACGTCTGGGTTGCATGCCTTCAGTTGCAGTTTGAACCTTCTGACCGCCGGAGGATTGTAGAAAATTCGCAGCGCTTGGGTGAGGCGATCAATGATATCGGTTTCGTTCATCCATGAGATGCTGTCGAAATAGCAATGAAAAACTCTGTGCCGAGTGCTAATCACATTTGAAACCCTCTCAACTGAGAGTTCCTCGCCACCTTTTTCTTGGTAGCGGTTAAATACTTGAAGAACTTTCATTAGCAGAGGGGGGACAAGGTGTTGCAGATGATCTAGACTTCCGCCTCAAGATCATTTTTTGAATTTTAAAAGATCACCGCAGACCCTAGAAAATCACGAAAAAGTAGAACTATGGGCTCGACTTACGCGTGAGTCGTTTCAGCGGTTTAAAGCGAAATCAAAAGATTTCGGCTGCTCCAGGGTGAAAACCGCCGTCAGCAACTTATTATTTCCTGCCCCAGAAATGACAGGTTTTCCGTACAACCGAATCTCCTTTTCGTGTCTTAAGATAAACTCGTTGTCAGAAGCGACTGATTGTTGCATCCAATCGTGACAGATGCGGATCGCATTGCCGGGAGAATACTGCCCCATGAAAACGTCAGAAAAATGATGGCCGATTAGAGGTTGGTAGCTGTCTTTAACTAGATCCAAAAGTTTCTCACTCGCGGCGATGATGGTGCCATTTGCGTCAGTGGCAACCACCAGTGCAGGAAGTCGTTCAATGATTCGAACAGTCGTATCCAACAATTCTCGGGATTTTTCCCGAGATCCAGCGAAAAGTGCCGCCAGTGAACCTCCTAGAATAAATGACATCGTGCGAAGATAGAACATGCTAGTTGACTGATCTCGCAAACTTACAACGACACACACGAGTAAAATCATATGCAGCACAAAAATAATTCGTTTGGGCTGATAAAACGCGTGAATCATTAACCAGCTCAACGAAAAAAGAGGTGTCACAGACAGGTTATTGACGAGGCTATCGAATGATAAAGACGCGAACCCGAAAATAAGGGTGAGGATAGATATTAAATAATGTGATTTTTTCATGTGCACTGAATGTTTTGAATCAGTCGTGTCTTTTTCCCAATAATTTAACTAGGTCTGGGCTATTCTGGCGTCTCAGCGATCTGCTGGGTCGCTTTTCAGTTTGAGGTCGGCGGTGGCGACGCGGGCTATTCAGACCCGCTAAAACACAAACAATCTGCTGACACCCTTTACTTGGACTAAATGAGTTCCTATGGCCACTTACTAATGGGATCTAATCTACCTCGCATGCTTGGCAGCTAAGTGATCTGCCAAGCGAAGTGTCAATGCAATGATCATCAGCGTGGGATTGGCATGGCCACTGGTCGGAAATACCGACGAGCCTGCGACATAGAGATTGGCGACGGAGTAAACTTTGCAGTCTTTGTCCACAACCCCACTTTCGGGGCGATCCGACATGCGGGTGGTTCCTATGTTGTGTGAGTTGCTGTTGAAGTTCTGCTTTTCAGGATTTGTTAGAAACTGCTGGTCTGCAGCGGACAGGTAAAAAGTTCCAAGACCCGTTTCCTCGATGCGCTTTTTGAAAAGTGAAATGTAGGTGGTAATCGTGCGATAGTCGATTTCGCCGAACTTGATCCGCGCCTCAAGTCTCGGAATGCCAAATTCGTCGACGCTCGATTCGTCAAGCAAGACACGACTGTCATGCAGCGGCGCATGCTCGGTCTGGAAAAACAGGGGAAAGCGGTTCATCTTCTTGGGCGGTAGGACCATGGGCAAACGTCGTTTTTGGAAAAAGCGTGTGTAGGCGACTGCAGCCAACTGGCCGAAGATACTTGGCCCATCCATGATGACGATTTTTAAGTGGGTGAGAAACTCCATTCGCTGATCCTTTAGGATCTCACACAGTCTCCTTGGGCCTTTGCGAGCACCTCCCAGAATCATTTTTGCGAGTAATACGGTGGAGACCATCGCATTCCGGTGCTCCGACGAGCCCGAGACCGTTCTGAAAAAGAAGCCCACGACGTTGCAAACCTGGTGCTTCTCCTGCGCCTCTGGAGTCAGCCAGAACCGCCTTCTGCAATAGACTCCCTCAGCGTCTTTCTCGAAGTCATAGATGAAATTTTTATCGGGATTTTTCAGTTCCACATGTCCGCAGACGCCAAAACGGTGAGATTGATAGTACCTACCCACTAGGTCATTTTTGTTGCCGATTCCTTCGGGTAAAACATCTCTTGCAGCGAGGAGTAGCCTTGCGTTTTCAAGCGCCCCGCAGGCGAGAACGGTGTCACGCGACTTCACCCAGAAATCCTGTCCTGGTGTACAGGCTACCTTTACGGATTCCAGAGAATCACCGGAGCCCTCGAGCTTGAGGTGGATGGCATGGGCATGGAGTAGCACCCGAACGTTAGGTGCGGATTCCAACTCTGCTTTGTAGCGCTTGCTGAAGTCAGTCGGTACGCTCCATCGTTCAAGAGGCCAAGAAGCAAAATCTTCATCGTCGAAACCTGTTAAGATTTCTGCTTGGGTTCTGGGGAATACCGATCGTGCATCGTAGTTTGCCTCGCCCGCTTCCGAGATCTCGGAGGCCCGTGAGATATACGGGTTGAGCTCTTCGATCCCGACAGGCCAACCGCTGTTTGGCATCCAATCGCGTTTCTCGAAATCAATCGGATCGAAAGGAATGCAGCGTCCGCCCCACACGGTTGTTGTCCCGCCCCACATCCGAAGTCGGTTCTCCTCGAGCGGTTCGTGACTACCTTGGGGCGAGACTGCGCCTCGGTACAAATCGATCCCGAAGGCACTCTGGTTGGGGCCACCTCCGGGGATGACGATGACACTGCGTCCAGAATTCAAGTAACCTAGGGCTAGGGTAATTGCCGCCGCCCCGCCCCCAATGATACAGAGGTCAGCCTCCAGACAAGTGCCAGCAACAATCGTTCTTGCATCTTCGATCATTTCTATCAGGTGGGTAAATTAAAAATTAGGCAAATCAGTGGGCTACTGATTTTTGAATCATATTTCCATAGCGTAGATTTCTTCTGCGAGCCTCTCTGCATCTGGCCTGGGGATTGGATTGGAAGCCCATTCATTTGACTGTCGAAGGTGTGAAGGATTGCGCGTGCCACACAAGATGGTAGCTCCTTCGGGTAATAAAGAAGCACTGGCACGCATCAGCAATTCGTGATTCACGCCAAGATGCCGGAAGCAATGTGGATCATAAATGTGATTGGCGATGACGTGGATTCCCGCTGCTTCACATTGATGCCAAACTGATTGCAATGCCTGTGCGTGGCGTAGGCTCGCCGGTGTCTGGATCACCCCAAAGACACCGGTTGATAGTGCGTGTTGCAGGATCTCAGGGTCTCCCGTTGAAACACCAACCAATACCGTTTTGCCGGATGTTTTTAGATTTTCCAACACGCTCAGGAGGTGGTCATTCGTAACGGCTTCCATCGTGGCATCGTGCAGCATGAATGTGCTAACACGCTCGATACCCAGCCGATAGAGGCTTCTCTCCAAGCATTTGGCGATATAGGTCGGTTCAAAGCATTGCTGCCTACCCATTCGTTGTAATGCTTTTTTCAGAAAAGGATTGAGTGGGCGCAAGGGCAGGGGGAGATCCCCATGGCAATAGCCGGCCTTGGTCACTAGAGTGAAGGGACCTTGGATATTTTTCATCACGCGTCCGATCAAACGCTCGCAGGCAGTGGAACCATAAGTATTGGCGGTATCGATCACCGACACTCCGTTTTCGAGCATTGAGACGAGTATTCTTTCCACATCCTTGGCGCTGGAGGCCCGACCAAGTGAAGCTAAGGTGCCTGTGCCTAGGCCAAGCCTAGACCATGTGATGTTGGGTGATTTGGACATGGGCAGATACCGCAAATTTTAAGGATCAGTGATGGATTTTGAATACGGAAGAGAATTGAGTCATGAGGACGCTGTAAGCGGTGGTCGTGATAGGACTTGCGACCGAACCCTATGACTCGTGCATTTAGGATGCTTTGCCCATAGCGCCCGAATACGCTTCAGTAAGAATCGAATCATATCGCTCGGCGAAGAAGTAGGAACATACCTTTTCTCTGGCCACTGCATTTTCATCAGCAAGGAGTTCTCGATTTTCATGACACCAAACCAGTGCATCTGCCAAGCCTTTAGCCATGGTCTCCTGAGACTCTGCTTTCACGGCGATTCCTCCCATGAGTCGCACAATTTCGCCCTGTGCGCTGGCATCCGCTACCACGGGATAACATCCGGCAAGATAAGCTTCCATCAAGGTCACCGGTGTGCTCTCGCGAAAACTTGGGAGGAAATAAATGTCGGATTCCTGCAGGGCACGGATGTAATCATCGCCCGAGTAGCCGGCATGGAACTCAACTTTATCATTCAAACCGAGGCTAGAGCAGAGGACTTGCAGCGTCCCGATTTCAGGGCCACCCCCCGCAATCGTATAATGAAAATCAATTCCGCGCGCCTTGACATCGGCGAGCGCACGCAACGCAAGGCTTACTCCCTTGCGTCCCTCTATATTGCCTCCAGCAAACAAACGCAGTTTGCCAATCCTTGGTGTTATTTCTTTTTTCCGGAATTTTTCGATCTTTTCTGCTGAAAGCGAAACGATGGGGAGGCGTATTAACGGCAGACTCCCTCGGAGGGGCTTCAAAAATTGTTCCGTCTCCTCGTTTGCTGCAATGACTACCGCTGTGTTTTGGATGCAATCATGGAACGTTTTTGATCTTTGGACAGTCCATGTGTTCCAATCTCGTAGGGTCTCGAAGAACCGCGACTTTGGACTCAGCATCGAACGAAACGCTGGAGGCATCCATCCGGCACCACCAATCGGCCCCCAGACAAAGGGGATGGGCAATCGCCATAGGGGTGATGGCATGCGCCACGCGGCGATGGTCACTTGATGGCACATTTCAAATCCCACCTGCGCGTGCCAGGCATGTGCGGCGGCCAAGACTTTGCGATTGAAGTCCGCGTACCGCAGCCAGTCTTGCAAACGCGCGATAAATCGATTTTTGCAATGATCCCGCGACTTCCGTAAGAATTGGACATTGACCCTCTCGGGGATAATTCCGTCTCGCGCTCCTTGCTCCCAGCCTGCCCGGTTCTGATCATCGGTCAAAACCCAGACCTCATGGTCGCGTGCAATCCGGCACACCGCAGCCCAGCCAACCCCAGATTCTGAACCTCGATACGGATCACAAGCATAGGCAGAAACTAGAATTTTCATTAGGTAATCAGTTACTAAATGTGAAACAGATAAGAATCTGTCATCATTTTAAATCATTATAGATGGAAACAAAACACTCTGCTGTACGACGTGAATGCAAGTAATCTCGGTCCTCTTGATGGCGGGTTTTCCCCATAACAAGGACTGACTCATGAGATTTCATGACTTCGCTAAGTGTGGTAGCAAGGTTTTCAGAATTTAGAGGATCGACGATTCTACCATTTTCGCCATCCCTGATGTAGCCCGCTTGGCCACCGTGGAGTGTGGTGATCACGGGAACACCAATCACGCGGGCTTCTTTCACTGAGTTGGGGCTGGTGTCACCGCGCGTCGGCAGGACCGAGCACCAAGCTCCCTGCAGTTGCAGTTTCATCTCGGCCCAAGATAGCATGCCGAGACAACGGGTATTTTGCAGCCCTGCTGCGTCGCAGGCTGCTTGGAGTGAGGAGTCTCCGGCCAGCCTGAGCTCCCACTCGCGGTCAGGTAGCAACTTTACCGCATCAATAAGGATATCCAGCCCTTTACGAGAACCGCCCCCTCCGACATAGAGAGCATAGGGAATCTTGGAGTCGGGCTGCCATGGAAGATCGTAAAAACTTGGGTGGACCCCGTATTCAACCATTCGGCAATCGGCATTTGGGTGAATGGCCTTGACCTTGTCGATGCCCCACTGGCTTTCGGAGGTCACGATCGTGGCGTTGCGGATAAATCCCGCCTCAGAGGCAATCATTTTTCGCCACCGCCAGTCAGACGGAAGCCCCCCGATGCGGTGGTATTCCGTTAGGATGCCCTGCATCGAGAGGATACTAGGCCCTTTGAAGTCGAGCATTGCTACGGGGTAAATCAATTCGGTTCCCCAAGTGTGAATGATGTCCGGTTCGATTTTGTGGATTTCACGGCGCAGAGCGAAGCGAGCTGGCAGATAGTTCAAACCGAGATCGAGGCTGAACTTAACCGCAGGTACCCGGTGAAACCACTGCCCTTGGGCTTGGAACACTTGGCGCTTGCCAATGCTTCGATCCAGTAAGACCCAGTGGATCTCGAATTCGGGGTACTCCTGAAATGCAAGCGCGAGCTGGGGCAGCCAAGTGCAGCCTTGGCCTCCGCCGCGACCCAGGGCACCTTCCGATAGGGCTGAGAGGGGGAAATCTGCGAGAATGGCGATTTTAAGTTTTGGCATGGCTTTATGCATTTAGCTCTAATGAATCACAGTATAAACCATATATAGTCAAAACGTTCTTATCACTTGGGCAGGATTCCCGGCTGAAAGAGACCTCGCAGGGATGTTATTACTTACAACTGACCCTGCGCCAATCACTGCACCATCTCCGATGGTTACCCCTTTGAGAATGATGCAGCGCGCACCAATGAAGACCTCTTTGCCGATTTTGATTGGGGCCATCGCCACCTTTTTGCCCGAGCCAAGCGGCACCTCGTGCATGTCGGAATCGCATATCAGACATCCGGCCCCGACCAACGAGTGCTCGCCGATTTCAATGCCGATGTTGGCAATAATCTGGGATGATGAGACCCCTGCTCCACTTTTAAGTTCGAGAATTGCGCCATTTTCTGCGTTGAGAATCATAGCCCCAGGCGTACCGAGCCAGTTTGCCCAACGCGTGCCATTGATGGTGCAGCCGTTACCCAGAATGATGCGGCCATTGCCCTTGCGGCGAATGTAGGGTAGGCCATTGAGGATTACTCCGCTACCCAGTTGGCAGCCCTTCATTGCTACCACTACTACACAAATTTTACGGAGTATTCCTAGGATGAAAAGTTTCATTTTTGTGGAAAGAGGTATAGTAATCCTTATTCAAACGTGCGTGAGCCACCTCCATTGATCGGTTTAAATTGACTTGCCATGTAATTTTTAAGAATATTGGGAGCGGTGCCAACAATTTTTTGGCGGTATTTTGCGAGAAAGAAGCCTATTTTCTAATACCAAGCAGATCCATCGTGGCTAGAAGCGCTAAAAAATTATGGTAGTACAAGGAACAGGTGGCTTCGTATCACGGAAAATGCTTCGAGGCTCCTCAAAGAATCTAATTCATGCAATCTTTCTACCATGCCTTCTTTATTTCCTAGTCCGCGCGCAGATGGCGTATTCATCTTCTACTGCCCATGCGATCGATAGTCTCCATATGTTGTTTCAAAGTCTGCTCGAATGTCCCGAAGGCTAATGCCTGGTGGAGCGCCGAGTCGACAAACAGTCCTTGGGATTTGCGTCGATGATAGGCTGCTAAAATGGCGGCTGCTGTGGCTTCGGGATCTGCGAATGGAACGATGTCGCCATTGATGCCGTCTTTCACGAAGTCTGATGCTCCCGTGTTTGGAGTGAGAACCACTTGCAAACCACAGGCCATCGCCTCCAGTGCGGTCCGTGCCAAGCCTTCCTCAATGGAGAGTAAAACAAACACATGGGCTGATTTCAATCGAGCTCCCAACTGGTCGTGCCCAAGACGCGGAGCCCACTGGATCTTTAGATCGTTGTAGCCGGCCATGACCTTTGTCATTGATCCATGAACTCCCTCAGTGAGAAGCAGTTCCACTTCGTGGTTTTTACCGAGGATACGAACTGCTTCCAGCAAGTAAGGAAACCCTTTGCGCAGGGAGACACCGCCGGTGCAAATCACTCGGATCGGACCTTTCTGCGGAGCGGTGTCGCCTTGTGGGGAAAATTGTCGCAAATCCACGGGATAAGGGAGGTGCAAGATACGCTCTTCTGGAAACCCTTGAGCCAAGTAAGATTTTTTCACATAGGAGCTAGGACTGAAAACCCAGTCTGTCAGTTCAATGGATTGCAGGCCCCGCTCATACCATTTGCGGGGAAAGGGTAAAACTGACTCACCCCAGCGCTGGTGTTCTTCGCTAACAATTGTCCAATAGTTTTTGAAATGTGAGTTTCCGGCATCCAGCAGCGTGACACCGCCGTTACTGCGCACTTTTCTGAATGCTTCTACGGCGTAACCATAACTGGATAAGATTCCAAACCCCTTGGGAATTTGTTTGCTCACCCAGCGGTCAAACATGGGAAAACATTGGACTTTCGCCCATTCGCCCATTGAGGGGATCAGCCTTGCAGCGGCATACGATATGGCCCCGATCCATGGATTTAGCTTCTGCAACTCAGGCGCTATTCCAGCGGCGCCATTGCGTGTGCCGAGATAGCTCCCCTCCAACCTGTTCAGTGATTGGAAAACCTGTGCGTGGTGATCGCAGACACTGCGGATCGGGCAGGCAACCGAAAATTTTTGACTGAGGTTCATTTGAGAGTATGAGCTGATATCATCTGATAGAAACGATGCTCATATGCCGCCGCAAGTCATGATGTCAGAATGGAATGTTGCGGTAGATTTCGGCATACTTTTTCACCATCAGATCCATGGTCATTTCCTTTTCAGTGATGCTGCTTGGGCCGCGACTTGCAAATTTTTCGCGAAGTGCGGAGTCTCTAGCCAAACGAACCATGGCATCGCCCAATTCCTCGGCGCTACCACGATTCACCATGATCCCATTGTCGCCGTCTTCGACAAGATCCTCGGTGCCTCCGGCACGGGTTGAAATGCAGGCGCAGCCGTAAAAAAGTGCTTCCTGCAGTGTCAATCCTAGCCCTTCTTCTAACGAGGGAATGACGAAAATTTCAGAAGTTTTATAGAAGTCCTCCACTTCTTGGTCCGTCGCATTGTCGATAATATCGACTTTTTTCAAGATGGATGGATGGCTGATGGGGGCGAGCGTTTTAATTTTTAATTCCTCGG
Source organism: Akkermansiaceae bacterium (assembly GCA_029866215.1). GTDB lineage: Bacteria > Verrucomicrobiota > Verrucomicrobiia > Verrucomicrobiales > Akkermansiaceae > Luteolibacter. The sequence continues at coordinate 141,941 of JARWZU010000088.1, read as the reverse complement.
TAGCAAACCGACCGACGATGGTAAGCCGCCATTCAGGGATTTGTTCTTGAACTTCGGCGAATGCTTGGGTAAGTAACCATTGGCCTTTGCGGTGCCCGACAGTTCCAACGCAGAGAAAACGTTTTTTGCGGACACTATTTGACGGAACTCGGTTACTGGCCTTCATGAGCGAATGATAGATAACACCAAACCGATGTTTCAGCGGCCAAAACCACCTCTGCATTTTAGCAAGGTCATTTTTTGAGACCATCCACTCACCCATGCTTTTTGCGATGAAATAGCTTCTGGAAGTGTAAAAATAAGGCAATACCGCCCATTTGAAGAGAAGCGGTTGCGTGGCTCCGCAATAACCATAAAAACCAAAAACGCCGTGATTGGTGATCAGATAGGGGAAGCTGCTTTCTACAAATGCTTTAAGTGGGCATTGGAAATAGCTCCTCAATTTTAGACTGTAGGTTCCACCTAGGTGAAAATGAGCAAGCTGAACCCCCTGTTTCCGCAGTGATTTGACCAGATTGGCGGCGGCGGAGACGGTGAACGGGCTTGGTAGGCTGATGTGGGCATCGATTACATCCAGGTACGATTGAGGGATGCTATTTTCCGGCTCAGGTGTCACCAGTACAATCGGGAAGTATGTGGGGAGATTAAGGCTAAGTGCCCTCACGAGCAATTCTACTCCGCCGTTTTGGAGCAGTGGACAGTCCATGATCAGGGCTATCTTGAGCGGTGAAGGGTGACGCATGGTTTCTGGGGTGAAAATTCAGGTGTTCAGTGGATGCCATTGAGGCTTACTTCCGAACAAAAAATTGTTTAGCTACTCGGCGGAATGGTTTTAATAGCGGATGGTATTTCAATTGGTTTTGGTAGGCTAGCGGCGGCAAAATCTTGATTTTTTGAGACCAATCCGGCTGACCGCCTACAAGATGGTTCTCGATCATGACAAGCCAGCGGTCTGCCATCGAAGCAACCGAAAAATTTTTACGGACCGCAGCGATGCAATGTGTTGCCATCTCATCCAAGTGATCCTGTCGTTCGGCCAACTGAAACAATGCCTGAAGGTAGCCAGCTTCATCTCCGATTGGAACTCGGATGCCGTTCTGCAGGTTTACGACTTCGGAAATTCCGCTTGCGAGATCGCTGACTACCGGTACCACCCCGGCACCCATCGCTTCCAACAACGAAAGCGGCAAGCCCTCGTAGTCGGAACATAAAAAATAGACGTCGTGCCGTGCAAATAGCTGGGGTACCTGCTCATAAGGAATTGCTCCGAGAAAGGAAACCTGCTGAGGTCGATCCGCAAAGGAATCACGCATTTTTGGCAGAGCCTCCCCGTCGCCAGCGATGGTCCACCTGATGGGAAACGGGTAATCCAACGATTGCCGCATGATGCGTGACATCAGGGCTACACGTTTTTGTTCCTCGCAGACACGTCCCAAATACAAAACCTTCAAGACATCAGTGCGGACTGGGAGGGTAACTTCCTCAACCATGGGCACACCGTAGGGCTGATAAGAAATCTGGGTTATTGCATTTCCCAGCGCTACTTTCGCCTTCCTGCAAATTTCCAGCGATACGCCTACCACTGTATCGATCCAAGCAGCATAGCGTACAACCTGCTCGTAGACCTTAGCGTCGTCGCTTTGGATCATTGCCACGCGCAGGTAGCCTTGGGGGACAAACCGCAAGAAATCGAAGGAGTCGCCGCCGAGAGCCGCAACAACCACCCTCGGCCGGATGTTGCGGCAAATATCAAGCATTTGAGCGATCCGGTCTTCATGGAGAATGCCGTGGCAAGGGCCGTGGACTGAGTGGCCTTGCTGCCGGATTTGATCGCCGACGGTGCCTCGCGATTCGAAGACCGCCACGTGAGGTTCCCAGGTGCCATCTCTGCGCAGGCCGTCACAGAGGTTAAGAATCGAAGTGGAGCCTCCGCCCAGAGGCATCGAGCCAGATAAGAACAAAATACGGGAGCTGGACATGTTTTTTGGCTTCCTCACCTGGGTTAGTTGGACGGCTCACGTTATGCAGAGCGGCCTGAATACTTCCGCAACATTACGGATGCGCCGTTTAGGCGCGTGCTCAATTCGAGACGCATCCCCAGGGGGAGTATCAGGTGCCAGATCAATCCAGAAGCGCATAAGGTAACACCAATAGTCGTCGCAAGCATAAAGAGAGAATTGATGGAAGCATGTGCACCAGTCCAGCCAATCGTGCTTGCGACAGCGATCAATCCGAGCGACACTACTAGACTTTTGCCAACTCGAATGGGTGAACCGATAACGCGGACCGCCGCCCACGCCGAGAATAAAGTAGTGACCAAAAGATGGGCGATGAGGGATGCCACGAGGACACCGACAATGCCGTATGGTTTAGCGAGTCCTATGGCACTGGGAATTAAGACCAACCCTTCTGAGAGGTAGATGAAGCGGACGGGCCGCCAATTCTTTATCAATCCAAATAGGCCGACAAAATTACCATTGAGATTTCGCAACACAAGGAGCAGTGCGAGAACGAGATCGCCAGCCCACGGCCATTGAATGCTGCCATGCGTCCAGAGAGAAACGAACGAGCGGTTGCCGATGGCAAGCCCAGTAGCGACGAGGGTGGAAGCGGCTAGTGTCAGCGCGATTAGTTCCCAGTAGCGTTGGACAAATCGTTTGGTTTCGCCGCGCACATGGAGTTCGGTGAGGCCTGGGGCAGCAGCGGCAACCGGATTGACAACCAACAGCATGGCCATGTTGTAAACCTTGGTGGCGACGGCAAAGGCGGCAGCCGCATCAAGACCGACCCAGCGGCTAATGATCATGATCTGAGAGGCATTGACTAATTGCGATCCGAGGGTCACTAAGAGATTGTCCCTGCCATAATGGAAAATACGTTTAAAGATGACCAAGCTCGGTTTGCCCCACTGGCCCGCTGCGGGATAGTAACCGTTGAGGTGACAAACCCAGAAATGGACGAGTGGGCTTCCGAGAAGTGAAGGGAGCTGTGCAATGGCGAAGCCGAACACTCCCCAGCCGCTGCGGAAGCCAAACCAGAGCAAAAATAGTGAGGTGATGGTTCCTAGGGTGGCACAGTTGTTCACGACGTCGTTACGTTGAAACGCCCACAATGGTGCTCCGACCGAACGTAGGGCAACCGAGAGTCCGGTCATGCCGGCCAGTAGCATAAGTAGGCTCCTGAAAACGTCGGCAAGGTGAGTTGGGATCGCAAACAATGTGGGTGCAAACCAAGAAAATCCGATGCCCACAACTGCAATTATTCCTCCTTGAAACACATAAACCAAGCCACCAGTGAGAAGGTGGCTGCCATATTCACCGCCATTGACCTCGTCTTTGTAATCGGCAATGAAGCGGCTGATAGCACCGCTCATGCCGAGATCAATCAGGCAGAGATAGCCATTAACCTGAGCCGCCAGCGCCCACAGGCCGAAGTGTTCCTTGTCGAGATAGTGGAGAGCCAGCGGGATGCTGGCCATGGTGAACACGATGTTCGCAGCGATGCTGCCGTAACCGGTGAGCAAGCCGGCCATGAAACGTTTGGAGCGGGACATGGGAGAATTGAACAACGGGTTAGCCGAGACGGGCGCGGGTGATTTTGAGAACGCTAGGATCCAGATGGGTGGGAGAGAGATTTTGGATTTTCTCCGATTCCTGAATCCTTTCAAACTTAGGCTCAAACGCTCCGTCCGGACACCAATCCTAGTTTGGTTGAAGAGGGGCTCACCCCAGTCAGCAGCGGGTTGAGATTCCTCTCCTGTTTCCGAATGGCTGGCAGCGGAAGGTTGTTTTGAAGGAGGCGGATCATCGATGCCCCAAGTAATAAGGTTGAGGCCGCGGTTTTAAACTCTCCAAAGACGAACACAAAAAACACCGGGTTCCAGATCAATGGAATGCCAATAAGGAGGGCGAGTGGGAACCACTCGGTACCACGGCAGCGTTGGATCTGTCGGTGTGCGTGCATGGCTAAGCGAATTTGGAAAAGTAGCATGATCGCAAGTCCGATGTAGCCGACCACGCGAATGGTTTGCACCGGACCGCTGTGGTAATTGCCATTCGCAAGCATGCCTTCGCGCTGGGCGTCGAAACCGGACATTCCCTTTGCGACTGATTTCGATTCCTTTTGTGACAATGCATACTGAAGCTCCCGTGCGGTGAGGCCCAGTCCATCTCCCAGCCACTTGTTTTGGATCCAGCGGTCAGTCATGAGCACCTCTTTCCACATTTCAAGGCGCCACTCGCTTGAGTTTTCTCCATCGAGGACATAGCGTTTTTCCCACGTGCCCGGTAGGAAACTGAGGGATCGCTGAATATTGGGAGGGAGCGGAGTGATGGTGTTAACAATTGCCAGCAGGGTGATTATTAGGATTCCACCAACGGAGGAGAACATGATTGATCCTAGGCCTCCACGGTAACACAGGCCTACAAAGTAAGACAAAGATAGCATGACCACTGCATTGCGGTAGCCACTGAGTGTCGCGGCGGTGATTGAAAGTAATATTAAGGATCCCCACAGCGGATGGAGGCAGGCTTTCAGTGGTGACCTAAAGGAGCAAATCCAAAGGGAAAGGTTGGTTCCCAAAAGCGTCAGAGTTCCATCGCGGGTGGCAGCTCCGGCATCTACGGCTTTTCCGAAGTTTTCGTAGTTTACCTCATCAGTCCGAGCGTAGTTACTCCCAGTGTAGTATCCGAAGGTTGGGGAAATTCTGCCAAGTATTGAGTTCATTTGATTCATCAATCCTCCGAGAATGGACAAACGTAAAATCCATTTTAAATCGCTGGGCGGAACCTTCAATCCCACAAGCAGCAATGAGCTCAGTAGGCTGATTATAAAAAGAATATAGGGTTTTCCGCCCACGACATCACCGCCAAAAAGGTTCAGTCCTACGGGATTGCGCATGTATACTTGGGAAATAACCAAAGTCAGCACGATGAACCAGTACTCCAGCTCCGTCCATGCAAGCTGATAGGGAAGTTTACGCATTAGAAATTGGGGGATAGTGAATCCAATGAAAAGAATCTGGCCAAGAAGAAGGCTGTCGGGTTGGCCGGGGATGCGCAGACCGATGCTTAAAGAAGCCATGAAGGGTACTAATAACCAAATCTTCTTCCCTAATGCAAGGCAGATGATGAAGGCCGCGGCAGCAATGATTTGGAGAATCGTCTCAGTCTGGTTGGTGACGATGCTTAGGCCAAGCCAGATTGAAAGGAAAAGACCAAGGATCAGAACGATGATGCCTTGGATGGATTTGGAGTTTAACATTGGATGGGAAAGCAGTTAGGTAAATGCTGAAAAGCTAAAATACTAAAAAACTGAAATGAAGAGTTAGCGAAGAGGAAGAAGCTAAAACGCTTAAATGTAAAAAGTTTACGATATAGCTTTAGCGGCGATCTGCAATTAATGCTCTGCAAACTGCAATGTTTTTTGCACTCTACGGCTTTGATGGTAGCCTTTTGTAAATAAACCAGCTTTCGGGACCTCCGGAAGCTTTGGATACAATTTGAACTTCAGCGATTTTCTCGAATTGATTTTTCGACTTCCATTCGGCCAGTGTGATTTTTAAATGAGCTTCTAAACCTTCAGTTGTTCCAACAATCCAGTTAAGGTGGGCCTCCGAGCGTGGTGTAAGGTGGATGACTTTGCGCGAGCCGTAGGGTTTGAACAGGCCCAATGCAGAATGGTCGCCCTCACCCGCGAATCCGATTGTTTCACCTTGGGGGATCCGTTGTTGCAGGGACATGAGGATGGTTGCTCGGTTTTGATAGGCTTCGTAAACCGAAGAAATCCTCTCCTTGATTGCCTGTGGCATTCCGGGCTGGCTGGCCAGAGAAGCCACGGGTAGGAGTGGGCGATTCGGATTGAAAATGAGTGACGGAATAAGAAACGCGGCTGGAATCAACTGCAATGCCACATTAAGGCGGCATTTCGCGGGTGGTTGTTTTCTCAGACCGAAGAGGCAGCACAACAGCATGAGGGGAATGTAGGGTAGGGCGAGGCGAGCGACTCCCCCGGTTCCCATTTTGCTCGTGAAAGCGAGCAAGGCGATCGCCGTTGCGACCATGAACGTGCATTGAATGATTGAATAGGGTATGAAATATGCCTTTTTGTTGAGCTTTCGTGAGAAAAGCGCGATGAGAGCAAGTGTAGTGATGGCCAGGCCGACACCCGCGGATTCTTCCATCGGGATTTCCCGCCCCAGGTTGACCTTGAAAAGGTAATAATTTTTTTTCGTCCAACGATACCATGCTTGTTCTTCGGCCAACCGTTGTAAGATTGTGTTTGCCTTCGTACAGCCTGGGAAAACTGGCGGTTGGATGAGTCCGCTGCCGATTTCGATTGAATTTCCGATGACTCCGGCGACGGGGTGACCGGCCTCGGCGCCATGGCGGTTGCCCGGGTTACCGCTCCAAGCTCCTGTGTAGATCGTGCAGGCGAGTGCGATGGGAAGAAAACTGGATAGAGTAGCCGCTGGTAACGTCGCAAGGATCACGGTGCTCGAGCCGCGCAATCCAAGCGTCTGCCATGCTACCCGCAGCCAATAAATGCCGATTGGCAGCGCCAAGGGAAGGGAGGTAGCCTTGACGCTCGTCATGGAGGCCGCTGCCAATGCGGATAAAAAGAGACAGAGCCATGGTTTGCAACGAAGAGCCTGAGCCGCAAATGCCAATGATGCGAGTGCGAGTGCGGCCGGCAACAGGTCGTTGCCGATGCTACCCGCCTGTAGGGCGATTCCGTACGCCATCGGCCAAACCCACATCCACCAGTTGGCCACGCCTTTGCGGATGCCAAGTCCGCAGGCTGCCAAAAAAAACAAGCCCGGAAGTAGCAGGAAGGGAATGAAATTGATAAGAAATAGCCCACGGTCGCTGTGGCTGAGGGCGATGAGGGGTGCCATCATCCACTCAAAGCCAACACCGCTGATACTTTGGCGATGATCGCTGTCGATCCAATGCCAGTGGTTTTCTTGTAGCCAGTAGAGAAGCCTAGGCAGGCGGTAAGTTACGGCATCATAGTTGCTGGGTGCATGCGCGATGGCTCCAATAAGAATGATAGAGGATATGACGGACCACGCGGCAAGTGCTGGCGAGGACTTAAGACGCCGCCACCATTTTGAAAGCCCTAAGGGCCGTGCGATATGTGGCGATGTGGCCCTCCAAAAAAGGACCCCAGAAGCGATAAGGAAGGGCATTGATGCCAAATATCCACCTGCATTCAAGGCGTTGAGGTACGACAAGCCCCATCCGACAACTTGACACCAAACGAAGCATATCAACCCGATGCCAGCAAGTCGCAGGATCATGGGAAGATCACGGGCTGGGGTGCCGTGGGTCAGGGAATGGCGTTGTGACATGATGGGCTTGGATGGTGGTGGCCTGGAAAACGCGGAGAGCAGCCGAGAGGCTGTCCGAGGCGAACTAGACAGACTCCTTGACGATGCTTGAGCGAACTGTGTCCTCGAGCAATACCGAGCTGTTCGCTTCCTGGGCTATGAAATACATCGGACGGGTACGGACTTCTCCCAGAATGGTGCCGACGTATTCGCTCAGCACGGCGAGAATCAAGCAGACAAAGAAAAACATCCCGCTCTGTTGGAGGGACATCGTGGTCCAACCCGCAGCCACGTTCGATTTGATCAGGAAGATGATCACCACGTAGCCTGCATAGAGCAGATTGAGAAATGCCCCGAGTAGGCCCGCCATGGTGACGAGGCGCAACGGATGCCGGGTGTTGGCGGCCAGTAGATCGATGGCGGTGGTAATCTCGGTCCGCCACGTCGTAGTGCGAGCACCGCCGACTCTCGACAAGATCGTGTAGGAGAAAAACTCATGCTGATAGCCAAGTGTGAGGGTGAGCACCCGTAGGTAGCGGCTTTGCTCGCGCACTTGCAGTAGCGCATTCACTGCTTGGCGGCTCATCACTCGGAAATCCGAAACTCCGCGCTTAATGTCCACACCGATGTGCTTGCGGCAGTAGTTGCGGAACATGCCACCCAGCCAATCGCGCATGAAAGAGCGTTTGATCGGGTTCTGAGCCATGCCATGAACGACACCGCCAGTTCTCCGGCACAGATCAATCATGGCGGGAATGACTTCGATCGGATCCGTCTGGGGATCGAGTGTCACCACAAAATCACCGATCGCCGACTCGATGCCTGCGGATAGAGCTACATCCCTGCCAAAAGACCGTGAAAGCCGAAGGTAACGGATGCGCTGGATCTCCTTGAGCAGTGGTTGGATGGCCATGGAGGTACCATCGGTGGATCCATCGTCCACCAGTACGATTTCAAAGAACCGATAGGCGGAGCCAACAGTTTGGTCGATTTCTCTTACCAAGTTCTCTAGCAGGTTTGCATCCTGTTCGAGGGCAATGACAATGCTTACGACGGTGTTAGAGTCCAATTTGATAGAAAGTTAAAAGTTGAAAATTAAAATTCAGAAAGGGGAATCGACGGTGCGCGATTAGGGTCGTGGTGGTTAATCTGCGTGGGGTCATGCAATTATTTTAGCGGTCAACCTTTCAGATTTCAACGTTACCCACTAATCGCTCGATCTCCTCCTCGACGTCGAAGATGTTATCAATTTTTCCGCCCATCACGTGGATCACGGCTGGGAGTTTGTTGTCGCGTTGGAAGAGGATCGGGCGACCGTCGTCAATTTCACTCAGCGGCAGCAGCGTCTTGATGGTCCACAGCGAGTCTCGCTGGACGGCATCGCGCAGCGCGGGCATGTAGCGCGAGGCATCGGCGACCATCATTTCGAAATTGCTGTGTTTTTCGATGGTGTCGAATGTTTGGTAGGGGTTGGCAGCTCCGGTTTGTTCGTTTTCGAACCAGTGGGCGTGCGGGGTGTAGCGCACGTGGCTGAGGGTCGTAAGTCCCAGTGAAGGATAGGGCATGAAGGAAAAGAACGGTCCGCACATCATGGTGACGGAAAGTCCCTCGAGTTCCTTTGGAAGATCCACTAATGCCATTTCGGTGAGCTCGTGCTTCAGTGGGATGAGTGGTAAGTCGGAGGCGGCCGTCAATCGGTTCAATCCGGCGTAAGTCGCGTTGAAAACTAGAGAACACTCGATTTCCGATCCATCGGACAGTCGGGCTAGGGCACCGGTTGGATGTGGTGTCGCCGTCTCCACCAGCGTCTGAAGCCGCACTTCGATTCCTGCCATGCGCAGTTCATTCCGGAGCATTTCCCTCAACACCGAGCAATCGAACGCGCATTCCTGTGCGATCCAGGTACGCTCGGTGAGGTCTGGGTTGAATAGGCGCTGGATTTTGGGTGGTGCTTCCTGAAGTGGTGCGCCCACCCGCTTCATGAAGACCCCGAACTGGTCGGCGGTGACCTTCGAAAATAATCTCCCGACCGCGTATACCTTGGTGAATTGATCGACGATGGCATCGCGGTAATGTGTGCGGAATTTTTCGTAGTTTTGTCGCGACCGGTAAGCGGTCATCAAGCTTCGCGGGTAGTGATAGCCGCCGTGGACGCGGGCTTGATTGACCCTAGATGCTTGGGTCAGGAGTTCATCGGCTTCCTCGACCACGATCGGATGCCAGCCACGGCGATGCAGCATCATGGCGATGGAGCAGCCAAAGAATCCTCCACCGGCGATGACGATGCGTTTGGGCATGGGTGAAGTGTGAACGCATCGGCGCGATGACGCCGAGGCCTGAGGCCATTCGAAAAATTGACGAGGCGGCTTTTCGGGTAGAGAGGGCGGGGCTTCATTCTAACACGAAGCTATTCACTGCGCTTGTAAACATCCTGTTTCCAGATGCCCATGCGGTGAAGAAGGAACTTGAAGGCGGATTTGAAAATCGTGATTTGGCAAGCCACCGCCTTGTCGAACGGGAGCTGTGAGTTCTCGTCGCTATAGCGAGTGGGGTGGGGGACTTCCCCGATTTTTGCTTGGTAGACTACGCCTTGGATCATCATATCGAAATCAAAGTCGAAACGATTGCTGAGTTGGTCTAATGGAACCGACTTGAGGAAGGCTCCGCTGTATGCGCGGTAGCCATCGTGATAGTCGGTAATACTCGTTCCGAGCATGAGGTTTTGGATGAAGGTGGTGGCACGGATCGGGAGGTATTTCCAGAGCGGCATGTTGTTTTTCAATGCGTCGCCTAAAACCATGCGCGTACCAGCGACAATGTCGCAGCCCTCTTCAAGGATTTTTCGGATGAATTCGGGCGCGTACGAGGGGTCGTATTGGTTGTCGCCATGCACAAGAACGATGGCGTCGGCGTCACTCGCGATGGCTGCAAGGTAGCCCGATTTTTGGGCACCACCGTAGCCTCGGTTTTTCGGGTGCGTGATGACGGTGGCTCCGGCTGCACTGGCGACCTCGGCAGTTCCGTCATGGCTTCCATCATCAATCACATAGATTTCATGGATGACGTTGGGTGGCAGGGAGTCGATGGCTTTGTTTACGACGCCCGCCACATTGTACGAGGGCATAACGACGACGACGCGGTGTGATTTTTCTTCTGAGTGAAGGCGGGTATTGCTCATGGTGACAGTGGTAGTGTGGAGGTGGGATTATCGAGTGCTTAAAGTTGCTGTTGTTTCACGAAAGTACGGATTTCCTCGAGTGCAGTTGATTTTGAATAAAGGTAGCCGCCGGTGCCATTGAATAGGTCGGCATGACAAGTGCGGAAGTCATAATTGGCAGGTTTTGATCCCGGTGTTCCGTCCAGATGGATGCCGAATATTTGATTGGCTACCTCTTGGATACAGAGAGGCTCCGTGGCGAAATTCAGTAGTTTGATTCCTTGCTCGCGGGCGATCAGTAGGTCGCTCCAGAGGTGCTCAAGCCAGTAGAATTGGTAGATGCTTTCAGGGTGAATTTTTTCAAGCTCATGTCGATGCATTAAATCATATAGAGCATTTTTGCGCAGGTTCCATCCATAGATCGCAGGAAGTCTTGCAATGAGAACATTTGGGAAAAGGCTTTTGACATCCTGTTCGAACTGAAAACGATGTTTCCCATAGGAGTTGAGTAGGTCGGGGTTTACCGGGCTTTTCTCATCGACCTGATATGGATTCTCATAGACGTCGATCGTTGATATGAGGATTAGCTCATCGGCTCGGGTTTTTTCTAACTGCTGGAGAAGTGCCGCAATTGCGGCTCGATCCTTATCAGGTTCTTGATTGGCAATCCATTTTGTCCCTGAGACGCCACTGCAGACTAGAAGGTCGTGATGCTCTCCAGCAATCTCCTGAATATTTTTGGAGTTGTAGAGCGAGTCGAAACTGAATTGGCGGGTAAGATTGCTACCGACAAGACCGGTATGGCCGATGAGTGCGGATTTCCCAAAAGGGCCGATTTTTGATTTCATGGACGTGGTCATGGGAGCGTTCAGAAGTCAGCGGGAACGAGGATCAAGTGACAAGAGAGGGAGAGGAGGGGTAAAGCTGAAAGTTTAGAGGTAGAAGCTGAAATGCTGAAAAACTAAAAGGGAGAGGGTAAAGAGGGTAGGATGTGGCTTTTTCGGGCGTAAACTGACGCATTAGCCAGCGGATTGGGCTCGAGCCTTGGCTATCTGGTGTTTTAAAGGTGGGATTTTTGTTTTTACAACGTCCCAGACGAGTTCCGGATCTACCGAATCGTATCCGTGGATGAGCCGATTGCGCAGGCCAACGATGCGCGGGATGTCGGGAACTAATTCTAAGATGGAATCGTCTTCCTTGGCGGCGATTCCCAGAGCCTCACCAATGATTTCGAGCTGCCGCTCTACGGCGGAGCGCAGGAGTTCGGAGTTGGTGAAGGTCTCGAATGAAATCGCCCTCAGGAAACTTTGGATCCGGCAACAGGCATTTTCAGCATCATCAAGCCGTTTGAGACTTCTCAAATTCATAAATGGGGACAGCGTCACGCTGAATCGCTTCCGCGAAACGTGGGTTGCGAATGGAGCTTGGGGTCAAGAGATCGACTTTACTACCGAACAAGGTCTCTAAGGATTGGATGAAATCCATGTAGCGGTCGGCATATCCAGGCTTTCGAGTTGATGAGAAGACTGCGATTAAATCGACATCGCTGGTAGATGAGTCGAAATCGGCGCGTACTGCCGAACCAAACGCAACCAAGCGCTGCACGTTATATTTCCTGCAGAGATCCGCAATTTCACGGGTGTGCTTGGAAAGAATTTTATTCATCGCGTGAGTAATATGGCCCCTTCACGTGGAAGCGTCAAGAGAGGGAGCGGATGGGTAAAGCTGAAAGTTGAGAGGTAGAAGCTGAAAGTTGAGAGGTAGAAGCTGAAATGCTGAAAAACTGAGAAGCTGAAATGAAGATGGAGTTTCGGAGGTCGGAGGGTTCAATAAAAATGAACAAGGTTTTTTGGTGGGGATGGAGATGAGCTTTTTTAACCGCAGATGAATGCGAATGACCGCGGATGAAGGCGCTACAGCGAGAGTTCCTTTAGGAATGTTTCGAAGTCTGCCAGGTGCTTCTTGAGGATGGCGTGAAGGACGGGCGTTTGAATGTTTTGATAGTTGTGAACCGCGATGTTGCGGAAGCCGACCATGTGCTTCATCGCGGTGGCGCCGGCTTGGCTGATGATGGCGTTTTGAGCGAGTAACTCGAAGGCGTCGCGGCTGGTTTGGGGGATTCCAAGGCGGCCTAGGGCCACGCGATGCATGGCGAGATCGATTGCTGCCTCACAGGCACGGAGGATGTTCAAGACAATGGAATCCTGAATGGTGAAATCATCGAGCCGGCTCGGATCATCTCGGTACTCCTCCGAAATGCGTTGCAGGCAGCGGCGGATGGTTGCCGCTTTGTTCAAGTCGATGTCGTCAATCATGGTGCGAGAACCGGTTGTCGCTCTTCGTTGAGGCGGGCGTAGTCGGCCAAGGTTAACATTTCAAACTGCTGCTGAATGTGCGGTTTTTGAATCTCAAGCGGAATTCCGGTGCGCAGGACTTCTTTGGAAAAGACGGTGCTGGCCATGGTGAGGTCGGCGAGGTCGACGGAGTGGCCCAATTGATCGGCGAGCTGATTGGCGATGCGGAAGCAGTCGACGGGGTCTGTGGCGAGTGTCGGGAAAAAAGCGATGTCGATGTCGCTGGCCGGATGTTGGTAGTCGGTGCCGAAAGAGCCGAATAGATAGATCACAGCTGGATTGAAGGGTTTCAGGGCTTCAATCACGCGAATGCGATGGTCTTCTGGCAGGCGTGGGTTGGGAGGCATGGGGGGGAGGTGTAAAACTGAAATTGGGAAAGCGGAAAGCTGAAAGTTTAGAGGTAGAAGCTGAAATGCTGAAAAACTGAGAAGCTGAAAAGAAGAGGCTGAAAAACTGAGAAGTTGAAAGTTTAGAGGTAGAAGCTGAAAGTTTAGAGGTAGAAGCTGAAATGCTGAAAAACTGAGAAGCTGAAAAGAAGAGGCTCAAAAGAAGAGGCTGAAAGTTTAGAGGTAGAAGCTGAAATGCTGAGAAGCTGAGAAGCTGAAATAGAGAGGTGAAGAGACTGAGATGGAACGCGGATTTTGGCGATGCGGGTGGTTTTGGGAAACCCCTTGGGGCATCAAGAATGGGGACGCTGTGAGAGAATTACACGCTGCCGCCCTTGGTTGCGACGCCTCGGGGGCGGTGCGGGTTCTGGAGCTAGTGAATCGAAATCTTGAATTTACCAAGATTTCTCTTGGGGAGGGTGGCTTGCTCAGATGTAAGTTCAAGAAAAAATGAACAAATCGGGATGCGAATGGATTGGGGTTTTAAGTGGTAAGAATTTGTTGAATGTTGCGCTCTGGGACTTGCTAAACTTACCGAGGGTGCTGTAATAGCAAAGTGATCAGTGTCATTTCTAAACTTGTGGGAGATCGGAGGATGAAAATGGGTCTCGCGGGATTCGTGGGCGGCGTTGCCATCCTTGGCCTGCTGGGATGGAGGTTGGGGTTGGATTTGACCGTTCTTAAAGGGTACTGGGCCGAGTTGAACGCCTATTTAGTTGAGAATCCGGTGGCGCTTTTTGTCGCTTTGGTCATTTTGCCGGGCTTGCCGATTCCCGCAAGTGCCTTGCTGGTGACGGCGGGGGTGGTTTGGCGAGCGCAACCGGTGATGGCTTGCGGCTTGGCTTTTTTCGCGATTGCCCTCAATGTAACGTGGACATACTGGCTGGCTGCGGGTCTAGCGAGAAATCTGGTTGAGAAGATGCTTTCGAAAACCAAGATCGCGGTTCCAGAGCTCCCCAAGGGAAATCATCTCAAATTGATTTTGATTCTGAAGTTGACCCCGGGCATTCCGTTTTTTTTCGCGAATTACCTTCTAGGATTTTTGCGTGCGCCGTTTGCGCTTTTTTTGCCGATTTCACTTCTGAGCAACGGCATCATCGGCAGCGGGATTGTGCTGGGGGGCGCCGGATTGGCCGATGGGAATTTGAAGTTGGCCAAGTGGGCGATTGTGCTAGTTGGCGTGGGAGTGGTGCTGATTCAACTCGTGCGGAGGTGGCTTGGCAGAAATAAGGCCGACGGGGCTGAGTCGTAAGCGATGCCTCGCATGGGCACAGGTTTTTAGCCAGACGTGGCCTTCTTGCTTCGCAGCGAGGGTGGATCAGATGATCATGCCCGCAGCCACCGTTTCGTTGGTGCCAGGGTCGATGAGGATAAACGAGCCCGTAATCCGATTGCGCCGATAGGAGTCGTGAATCAGAGGGGTGGCGGTGCGCAGCGAGATGCGGCCGATGTCATTCATCGAGAAACTGTCGACCCCTTCAATCTTGTGGAGCGTGTTGATATCCACGTGGTACTTGACGTCTTGGATGATCGCTTTGGTTTCTTGGGTCGTGTGGCGGAGTACAAACTTGGCGTGCGGAGGCATCGGCTTGTTTGAAAACCAGCAAATCATTGCCTCGATGTCTTGGGAGACTTGGGGTGGGTTGTTGGTTTTCACCAACGTGTCACCGCGTGAGATGTCGATTTCCTCGGTGAGCGTGATGCATACCGACTGCGGTGCAAAGGCCTCCGCTTTTTCGCCGTCTGGGCTGTGGATGGCTTTCACGCGGGTTTTGAATCCTGAGGGCAAGACGGTGACTTCATCGCCGGGCTTGAAGACTCCGCCGGCGACGCGACCCGCGTATCCACGGAAGTCGTGCCATTCATCGCTCATCGGGCGGATCACCCACTGAACGGGGAAGCGGGCATCGACATGGTTCTCCTCGCCTCCGACGTAGACGTGTTCGAGGTGATAGAGAAAAGTCGGGCCTTGGTACCATGGCATGTTTTCCGACTTGTCCACGACGTTGTCGCCGTTGAGTGCGGAGATCGGGATGTCGGTGATTTCAACGATGTTATCGAGCCTTGAGGCAAAATTGCGGAAGTCTTGGACGATCTTCTGATAGACTTCTTCCGAGTAGTCGACGAGGTCCATTTTATTGACGGCCACGACGAGGTGTTGGATGCGCAGGAGGTTCGCGATGAAGCTGTGGCGTTTGGTTTGCTCGATGACGCCTTTGCGCGCGTCGATGAGAATGATCGCGAGGTTTGCGGTCGAGGCACCGGTCACCATGTTGCGGGTGTACTGCGTGTGGCCCGGGGTGTCGGCGATGATGAACTTGCGCTTGGGGGTTGCGAAATAGCGGTAGGCCACATCGATGGTGATGCCTTGTTCGCGCTCTGCCTTGAGGCCGTCTGTCAGGAGGGCGAGGTTTACGTTCTCATCGCCTCTGCGGCGGGAGGACTCCTCCATGGCTTCGAGTTGGTCTTCGAAGATCGATTTTGAATCGTAAAGAAGGCGGCCGATGAGGGTTGATTTGCCGTCATCGACGGAGCCGGCAGTGGTGAAGCGAAGGAGGTCCATGGGATTAGAGGTAAATGCTGAAATGCTGAAAAGCTGAGAAGCTGAGAAGCTGAAATTTAGAGGTAAATGCGATTAGAGGTAAAAGCTGAAAAGCTGAAAAACTGAGAAGCTGAAATTTAGAGGTAAATGCTGAAAAGCTGGGAAGCTGGGAAGCTGGGAAGCTGAAATGAAGAGGTGTATGCGAAGGGCGGATTCGTCGTTAAGATTTTCTTATTTCAGATTTTCAGCGTTTCAGCATTTCAGCGTTTACCCTCAGAAGTAGCCCTCTTTCTTCCGGTCTTCCATGGCCGTTTCCGAGCGTTTGTCATCGGAGCGTGTGCCACGTTCGGTTTGGCGGGCGGCGGCGACTTCGGCGATCACTTCGTCGAGGTTTGAGGCGGTGGATTCTACGGCGCCGGTGCAGGTTGCGTCGCCAATGGTGCGGAAGCGGACGATTTTTTGGGTGACCGTTTCGTGGTCTTGGGGTTTGAGGAATTCGGTGACAGCGAGCAGCGAGCCATTGCGTTCGAAGACGTCACGGGAGTGGGAGAAGTAAATCGAGGGTAGAGGAATATTTTCGCGTTGGATGTACATCCAGATGTCCATTTCGGTGAAATTGGAGAGTGGGAAAACGCGGAAGTGTTCGCCGGGGTTTTTACGGCCGTTGAAGAGGTTCCAAAGTTCGGGGCGTTGGTTTTTTGGGTCCCACTGGCCGAAGTCATCGCGGTGCGAGAAGAATCGTTCTTTGGCACGGGCTTTTTCCTCGTCGCGGCGGCCGCCACCGAGGCAGGCGTCGTATTGGTTCTTCTCGATGGTGTCGAGCAGGGTGACCGTTTGGAGTTTGTTGCGTGAGGCGTTCGGGCCTTTTTCTTCGACCACGCGGCCTTGGTCGATCGATTCTTGAACTGAGCCAACGACGAGTGAGGCGCGGATGAGCTCCACGAATTCATCGCGGTAGGTCATAGTTTCTTCAAAATTGTGGCCGGTGTCGATGTGGACCAGTGGGAAGGGCATGCGTGCGGGCCAAAATGCCTTACGGGCAAGCCATGCCATGACGATCGAATCCTTACCGCCGGAGAAGAGCAGGGCGGGGTTTTCAAATTGGGCGGCGGTTTCCCGGAGGATGAAGATCGCTTCTGCTTCGAGCTGGTCGAGGTTGCTCAGGTGGTAGTTGGGCATGGTGATTGAATTACTGAAAAAGATTGCCGGTGCGGCTTGCGGAGGGAATACGGGGCCAAGCACGTCGCGTCAAGAGTTAATTACTATCTTGGGCTTTTTACTAATGATTCGGATCCCGCGAATTCTTGGCTTTGAAAACGGAGTCTCTTTTTACCCGTTGGGCGGGCATTAAGGCGCCTGAAGGCCAACCTTGGGGTTCGCGAGCGCGATCTGGTTTTGAATGGCGGCGATCAGACTGAGCGCGCACTCTTCGACGGAATGGGTTTCGGTATCGAGGACGAGGTCCGAGTGGGTGGGAGGCTCGAAGGAATGGTCTTTGCCGGTGAAATTTGGGACTTCGCCGCGGGCGGCTTTCGCGTAGAGGCCTTTCACATCGCGTTGTTCGCAGGCCTCGAAGCTTGCCTTGATGTAGACCTCGAAAAGGTCGTTGCCGAGTCGTTCGCGAGCGAGGGCGCGGAGTTCCCCGCGTGGGGTGATGGCAGAAACGAACGTGATGATTCCTTGAGAGACGAAGATTTTGGAGATTTCCGAAATGCGGCGAATGTTTTCCAGGCGATCTTCGTCCGTGAAGCTGAGGTTTGCATTCAGGCCGGATCGGAGGTTGTCACCGTCGAGGATGGTGGTGAAGCGTCCTTGCTGGTGAAGGATGCGTTCGGCGGCGTTGGCGATGGTGGATTTACCCGAGCCCGACAACCCGCAGAGCCAGACCACGATGCCGCGCTGGCCCAGAAGGGTTTCCTTGTCCGTGCGCTGTAGGAATCGGTGAAACTCGGGGTAGATGTTCATACGACTGATGAAAAACAGAACGCGAAGTGCGGGAAGCGGAATTCCCGTCAATCCGCGACGATGGATCAGAAGCCCTTACCGATGGCAAATGCGTCGAAGCCGTGGGCCTTCAGGGAATCGAGCGAGAGGATGCCACGCCCATCAAACACGAATGCAGGCTTCAGCATGAGTTCGAAGATGCGGGCAAGGTCGAGGGCGCGGAATTCATCCCACTCGGTGAGAGTTGCGATCGCGTGGGCGTTCTCGGTGGCGGCGTAGGCATCCGAGCAAACTTCAACATTCGATTCAATGAGCTCACGTGGTACTCCCGCGATCATGAGGTCTTCCCGGATATTTTCTGCACTTACGCGAGGGTCGTAAATCGCGAGGTGGGCGCGCTCGTGGAGAAGGTCGCGGCAGACTTGAATTGCAGGGGATTCGCGGGTGTCGTTGGTGTCTTTTTTGAAGGCAAATCCGAGGATGGCGATGCGTTTGCCATTTACGGTATTGTAGAGCGTTCGGACGATTTTCTCGACGAAGCGGGACTTTTGCCAATCGTTGAGGTGCACCACTTGGCGCCAGTACTCCGAGACGTGGGGAAGGTTGAAGGATTCGCAGAGGTAAACGAGGTTTAGGATGTCCTTTTGGAAGCAGGAGCCGCCGAAGCCGACGGAGGCTTTGAGGAATTTTGGGCCGATTCGTGAGTCCATGCCAATGGCGCGGGCGACTTCGTCCACATCTGCACCGGTGGCCTCGCAGAGTGCGGAAATCGAGTTGATCGATGAAATCCGTTGGGCGAGGAAGGCATTGGCCACCAGTTTCGAGAGCTCAGACGACCAGAGGTTCGTGGTGAGAATGCGGTCGCGGGGGATCCATTTGGCGTAAACTGAGGCGAGCGCTTCCACGGCTGCGTGGCCTTCGGGAGTGGTTTCGCCACCGATGAGGATACGGTCTGGGCATTCGAGGTCTTCGACTGCGGTGCCCTCCGCGAGGAACTCGGGGTTCGAGAGGACCTGAAAGGTGGCTCCATGCGGCGAGTTCGCTGCCAGAATCGACTTGATGGCGGTGGCCGTTTTCACCGGGATGGTGCTTTTTTCAACGATGATTTTATGGCCTTCCGACACTTCAGCAATCAGGCGGGCAGCCGATTCGATGTAGCGAAGGTCCGCGGCCCGGCCCGCCCCGATGCCGTAGGATTTGGTCGGAGTCCCTACGGAAACAAAGATCAGGTCTGCCGCAGCGATTGCGGAGCGGATGTCGGTGGTGAAATGGAGGTTTTTCCCGACGGCCGAGGCAACGATCGCGTCAAGACCGGGTTCATACACCGGCAGCGTGTCAGAGTTCCAGGCTGCGATCCGCGCCTCGTTCAGGTCGGCCACAGTGACTTGGATGTCTGGGCATTTTGCGGCGATCATGGCCATCGTGGGCCCTCCGACATAGCCTGCACCGAGGCAGCAGATCGATTGAATTTTCATGGTGAGTAAGTTAGGGGAATTGGCTGGACTTGAGATCGCAGACTGGCGAGGTGGAGTAAAGCTTGAGAATGCCGTAATAGTCGAAATTCTTCGATCGAAACAGGCTTGAAGCTTAAAATAGGACTCTGGAAGTCCATTTACATCATTTTTACGCCAGTCATGCGATCCCTCAGCAGATGGTAAACAAAAAGTGAATTGTAAGTGAAATAGCGCCTGAAGAGTCGGCGTGGTTCCATCGCGAGGCGGTAGGCCCATTCTAAGCCAAACCGTTGGAAAATCGGGGGGGACTGCCTTACCTCCCCCGCGTGGAAGGCGAATGCGGCCCCGATCCCGAAATAGACGCCTGGCGGCAGGCGATCTTTGTTTTGGGCGATCCAGAGCTCCTGCTTTGGACATCCGAGACCCACCCAGATGAGATTGGCTCCAGATGATTTGATCTTTTCCGAGATCAAATCCAGTTCATGTGCGGGCCACGTGCCGAACGGAGGCGAGTGGCACCCCGCAAGATGAACTGCGGGAAAATCTTGCGAGAATTTTTCGGTGAGGCGGTCGAGGGTACTTTGTTTTCCCCCCAGAAGAAAGTGACGGAATTCTGTTTGTCGGCCGTCCGTTGCCTTGAGGGTTTCTAGCATCAAGGTCGGACCATAGACGCGGTCGGTGAGTTTTTCATGAGGCGAAAGCTGGGAGTTGACTGCCCAGACAAGAGGCATGCCATCGGGGCAGATCAGATCGAACCGCTGCATGGCATTTCCGAAATCTTCGTCGACCCTTGCAAGTGCTGCAACGTGGGTGTTGGCCGCCTCGACCGCGTAGGCTCGATCCCATTTCGCGGCGTGAGCGAGAATCCAGTCCACCGCTTGCGCATAGGTGGTCGCGGCAACAGGGAGGCCAATGATCGGGATGACTTTCAAAACAAATAAAATGAAGGGTAACGTTAGACGCGGCAGAATGGCTCGACCGAGCGCAGTGGTTCAATGGATGAAACCGCGGCGTCGCGCAGCGCGGCGTCCTCGAACAGGTACAGGCCGTAGCCACCATATCCGCCGCCACAGTATTTGTGGGCAATGGAGCCCGCGATTTCTGGGAGCGTCTGCATTCCCTCGTCCAGCTGGGTTTGATGATAAAGGTTCACGCCCGCTGCGATTTGGTGGATGTCCTTGGTGAGCACGCCTTCCCTCGCAATTCGTCCGCTTTGGGCGATCCGGTCGTAGTCGCGGGGGAGGTCTGCGAAGCTTGGGGTGTCGTGCTGCGAGCCCGTCCAAAGAATCGCCATGCGGCCGGTGAGGAAATCGCCGTTTTGTTTGAAATCCAGTTCTGGCTTGGCCCCAGATCGCCACACGCAGAGGCCGGTTTCTCCGATCACTGCTGGATCTTGCCAGCCGACGCCGAGTTCGATTTCTGAGTCAAATCCGTTTTTGCCGTTGATGAGTGCCCATGCGCCGCTGCCCCCGAGGCCGGCGCGTTGCTCGTACGGCCACTCCCGCAAGGAAACCAGGGGGGAGATGGCGCAATTGACGATGAACTCGCCGGGGCGGGAAAAGCGCGGGACATCCAACCAGCCTCCCGCGAAATCGACGCGCAAGGGAGCTTCGGTCGGTGCTTGGACCCAGCGGACAATGGAGCTGGTCGAGACCGCTTCGAAGCGCGGTGGAGTCTTGGGAAGAATGGTGTACTCCGCCCCGACTTGCTCACACAGCGCGCGTTTGACTGAGCCATATTTATCATCCTCGGTGACAATCAAGAAATCGGGTCGGATTCGGAGGAAATCGTCCTCGAAGTCCAATCCCTCCTTGTGCCCTTGGGTGACGATCACCTCATCGATCATTCGCAAGCCCTGGAGGAGAGCTTTCTTGTGGTCGTCAGGGATGGAAGGTTTCCGGCGCTTGTGGTGCCAGAGCACATCTGCCGACGCGAACGAGACAATGAGATAATCCCCCACCGCACGAGCTTCCTCGAAGAATTGAAGATGGCCGGCATGAAGGATATCATAGCAACCGGAAACGAAGACTTTTTTCATGAGGTTGGGTTTTTCCGTTAGGATGAGGTGTTGTGATTCGAACGAATCGTGGCCAGTCGATCGGGCTAAAATTTGCAGGTTTGATTCTAATGCCCTATTACAATCGGAAAAATCTCAGTTCCATCAAACCTTCGTGGGCTTGCTTGAGCTACGACCGCGATTCGCCAGAGTCACATCACTCGCGCGAGACCGAGACGTGGTGTCCGTGAGATTTGAGTAGTGCGTGTTGGCGTGCGGTATCGAGGTCAGATGCGACCATTTCAGCACACATTTCTTCGACGGTGATTTCCGGCACCCAGCCGAGTACGGCCTTGGCCTTGGATGGGTCACCGAGCAGCGTTTCAACCTCCGCGGGGCGGAAATAGCGGGGGTCGATACGGACCATGATTTCGCCAACCTTGGCGGCGGGTGCCTTGGCGGAATCTAGCACGCGGCGAATCGTTCCAACCTCGTGCAAGCCGCTACCAGTGAATTCGAGCTCGAGTCCCGCTTCGTGAGCGGACATGCGCACGAATTCACGAACTGAGATTTGTTTACCGGTCGCGATGACGAAATCGTCAGCGGTTTCCTGCTGAAGCATCATCCATTGCATGCGGACATAGTCTTTGGCATGACCCCAGTCGCGGAGTGCGTCCATGTTGCCAAGGTAAAGGCAAGACTCGAGGCCTTGAGCGATGTTTGCGATGGCGCGTGTGATCTTGCGGGTGACGAACGTCTCGCCGCGACGGGGTGACTCGTGGTTGAAGAGGATGCCGTTGCAGGCATACATCCCGTAGGCTTCGCGGTAATTTACCGTGATCCAGTAAGCGTACATCTTTGCTACGGCATAGGGTGAGCGCGGATGAAATGGAGTGGTTTCCTTCTGAGGGATTTCCTGCACGAGGCCGTAGAGTTCCGAGGTCGATGCCTGATAGAAACGGGTTGTTTTTTCGAGGCCGAGGAAGCGGATTGCTTCTAACAAGCGCAGAGTGCCGATGGCATCGACATCCGCCGTGTACTCTGGTGCCTCGAAGGAGACTGCGACATGAGACTGCGCGCCGAGGTTGTAAACTTCATCTGGCCGTACCTCGCTGATGATACGGGTGAGGTTCGAGCTGTCGGTGAGGTCGCCGTAGTGTAGGCGGAAGCGTGAATTTTCAACTTGGGGGTCTTCGTAGATGTGGTCGACTCGTTGGGTGTTGAAGAGGGATGCACGGCGCTTGATGCCGTGGACTTCGTAGCCTTTTTCGAGTAAGAATTCCGCGAGATACGATCCGTCTTGTCCGGTGATGCCAGTGATGAGTGCGCGTTTCATGAAGTGATGTGAGGTGGTCGAGGTTTGGGTGTTGGGGGTCAGTGGGATGGAGATCAAAGGCGAGCTTCCCCGCTGGTTAGGCTGGATTTGAAATCTTGATAGGCGGCGGCAAGCCCTGCCTCGAATGTGACTTGGGGTGACCAGCCGGTAGCTTGGATTTTTGAGATATCCAGCAGCTTGCGCGGGGTTCCATCGGGCTTGCTGGGATCTGTTAGAATCTCACCCTTGAAGCCGGTGGTCTTTGCCACCCGTTGTGCCAGCTCCATGATGGTGACATCGTCACCGACTCCGACGTTGACCCAATCGGGTGGGGTGCTCAAGGCGAGCAGGTGGAAGCAGGCGGCAGCAAGGTCGTCCACGTGAAGGAATTCGCGGCGTGGGGTTCCCGTGCCCCAGATGGTGACCGATGCATCGCCGCGTTCGGCCGCCTCATGAAAGCGGCGGATCATCGCGGGGATGACATGGGAGTTTTCGGCGTGATAGTTGTCGCCAGGGCCGTAAAGGTTGGTTGGCATGGCGCTGTGGTACATGAGGCCGTGCTGGGCGCGGTAGTGCTGGCAGAGCTTCAGTCCCGCAATTTTGGCGATGGCGTACGCTTCGTTGGTGACTTCCAGTTGGCTCGTGAGCAGGCAGTCTTCGGTCATCGGTTGGGGAGCCATTTTCGGATAGATGCAGGATGATCCGAGGAAAAGCGCGCGACTGACCCCGGCCTTGCGGCTTCCCTCGATGAGGTTCGACGCGATCGAGAGGTTTTCGTAGATGAAGTCTGCGGGATAGGTCGAATTTGCGTGGATTCCACCCACCTTGGCGGCGGCGATGATCACGATGTCTGGTTTTTCGGCAGCAAGGAAATCGAATACCGCGCGTTGGTTGCAGAGATCCAACTGGTCACGAGTGGCGGTGATTTGCTCAAAGCCGCCGAGCTTTTCCGCCTCGCGCATGAGAGCGGCTCCGACCATGCCGCGATGCCCGGCGATGAATAGTTTTTTCATAAATTTGTCCCGTATCGGTTGATTAGTTTTTCGGCCTGAGCGATGGCCATGCCAGTCACTTGATCCATGTTGTAGTAGCGGTATGCTGCAAGCCGCCCCACGAAACTAGTGGATCGTTCGGCAGCGGCAAGTGCAGAGTATTGGTGAAAAACGGCGTGGGATTCGGGGGCGGGGATGGGGTAAAATGGCTCATCGCCAAGTGACCAGTCCTTCGGGAATTCTCGGACAATCGTGGTGGAATCGATCTGCTGGCCGGTCGCATGTTTGATCTCAACGATCCGCGTGAAGGGGATTTCGCGATCGGGGTAGTTCACCTGCATCGCAGCTTGCCAGAAGCCGGGTTTTCCCGAAATGGGCTCGCGTGCGCGCAAGTCCCCGGCGAAAAAGGATTCGGATTCAAAACGCAGCGATCGGTATGGCAGAGCACCGAAGCGGCGGTCGTAAAACTCATCGATCGCACCGGTGAAAACCAAGTGCTTGTGCTGCCAGCGGGCGCGTGCTTCCGCGAAGTCGATGCCGAGGTGCAGTTCAACATGGGGCGATGCATTGAGCATGCGTTCAAAGAGTGCGGTGTAGCCGGCTTTGGGCAGCGCTTGAAAGGACTCGGAAAGGTAGCGATCGTCGCGGTTTGTGCGGACGGGGATGCGGCCGCAAACCGAGGCGTCGAGCTCCCGCGGGTGGCGCTTCCATTGCTTCAGCGTGTATCCCTCGAAGAATAGCTGATAAAATTCCTGGCCCACTTGGGATAGAATCACTTCTTCGGAGTTTTTGGGTTCTGCGATGCGGCGACGTTTTTCCTCGAGCCACGCCGCAAACTCCTCGGTGGTTGATGGTTTGCCCTGAAGCTCCTCGAACGTGTTCAGGTTGATCGGGAAACTCCAGAGACGGTCTTGGGTGTGGCTCTTGATGGTGTAGTCCACCGCGTGCCACTCGGTGAATTGTGAAAGGTAATCGACAATGCGCGGCGAGTTGGTGCGGAAATAATGTGGGCCATAGTGGTGAACGAGCACACCCGCTTGATTGATGCCGTCGTAGGCGTTTCCGCCGAGATGGTTGCGGCGGTCTACCACCACGCACTTCCAGCCTGCGGATGAGAGGCGCTCCGCCATGACGAGGCCTGAGAAGCCCGCGCCGATGATGAGAAAGTCGGTGGAGGCGTCCGGACTCAAGGGATCGGGCGGCGAGGGAGGAGGATTGAAAAAAGATCCACGTCGAGTGCTTGTGGATTGCCGAGGAATTCGATGAGGATTTTGACGCGTTCGGTGGCAGATGGGACGCTGATCACGGTGCCCTTGGTTCCTTGAAGCGGGCCATGAGCGATCTCGACTTCATCGCCGATTTCGATGACTGGACTGAGGGTTAGTAGTTCATCTTCTGCGCTGCCTTTTCGTTTGCGGACCTCATCTTTAATGGCCTCTACAAACGAGTCAGGCACCGCGGGAATCTCCGAACCGAAGCGTACCAGACCACGAACCCCGTGGCAGAAGGTGACGGCACGTTCCATTTCTGCGATGTCAAATTTTGCGAGGACGTAGCCGGGGAACATCGACTCGACCCACCAGACTTTGCCGCGGCGGGTGGCCTTACGGTACCGCAGGCGTGGGCAAAAAACCTCGACGCCTTCAAACTCGCGCAGGCGGTCTGCGGCAATATGTTCGCGCTTGGTCTGGCAGCGAACGCAGAACCATTGGGCTGTTGTGGTGGTGGGGGGGAGGGTGATCATTGGCCAAGAATTTTTTGGAGAATCGGAAGAACCCGGGTGCCGCTCCGCATCCAAGCGTCGAGTCGATCCAAGCGATCATCGATGAATTGGCGTTTTGCGGGATCCTCGACATCGTTTGCCGCCGCGTTGAGCTGTGCGATTTTCGATTTCCCGCTTTCGAGGTGCGGGCGGATTTGTTCTCGGATGAAGCCGCCGGCCAATCGTTTGAGTTCGATGGCCGGCTGGTAATAGGTGCGTCGGTCTGCGCTATTTTCGACTTCGCGGACCGCTCCGAGATTTTTGAGCATTCGCAGCCCTTGGCTTGCAGAACCTTTGCTGATCTGCAGCCGCTCGACGAGGTCGTCCAGCGAAAGCGATTCTTGGGAAATGAAAAGTAGCCCGTAGATTTCTCCAATCGACCGTGGAAGCCCCAGCACCCGCACGCCGTCCACAAAGAACGACACCACTTGGCGCTCTATGGGGGGCAGTGCAGAATGAACTGCTGCTGGTTGATTTTCCATGGGCTGCATCGTAGGCAAAACCAATGGGTTTGTTCAAACAAAAATGAACAAAGTCTTTTGATTCGAGTTTCCGCATTGGAGTGGAAGCCCCACTAAGCTCCCAGTCCCTTGCCAACCTTCCCGATTGTGCTGGCCGCTTGGCTGCTCGACAGATCGGCCGCGGTGTTACTGTCCGCGGGCACGCCACAATTCGCAGGCGTGGGCGGCGAAGCCAGCACCGAATGCGGTGAGCCAGAGGCGCTGGTCGTCGTGAAGGTTTTCGGCGAGGCGTCGTTCCAAGGCGAAGAGGAGTGAGGGGCTGCTCATGTTGCCGTGGTCGCGCAGAACGCTGCGTGTTTCCGCGAGGCTGAATGGCAGCACGCCTTCCAGGGCATCGACCACGTCACGGCCGCCGCAGTGGGCGAGCACTTGGTCGGGCTCGCCGTGGCGTAGCGCGTAGAGCTCCGCCACGGCATCGGCGGCGATGGTGGGCACGGCGCGGTGGAGTTGGTTTTTGAGCCTTCCCGCGTCGTTGACGAAGCGGACTTTTTCCCGTTCCGCCGGGCGATGGGTAGTTGTGAAGTGCCCGGCCTGCCAGTCGTTGCCGGTGTTTTCACCCGTCCATATCGCGGCGGCGGCGCCGTCTCCGAACAGGCAGAGGCTGATCAACACGCCGGGGTCGTTGTTGGCGAAAAAGGCGGCGGAACAAATCTCCACCGCTACGGTGGCGACGACGGCTCCGGGGTTTGCGGCGATGAATCCTTGGGCGGCACGCAGCATCGGGATCGCCGCGCCACAACCGAGCCCGACCAGGTCGGCGAGGTAAACGTCGTGGCGGATGCCCATCAACTCGGCCACGTGACTCGACACGCCGGGGCAGAGATAGCCGGTGCAGGTGCAGACAAAAAGTGCGTCGATGTCGTTGGCTAACAGCCCCGACTTTTTCAACGCCTCGGTGAGCGCATTGCTGGCCAAGGGCGGGGCCTCGCGCTCGAAGCTGCGGTTCAGTGCTTCGGCGTCGTGATGGAATGAGTCGGCGATTGAGTCAATGGCCAGGTTCCGCCGGTCGATGCCGGAGGTTTCGCTGGTGAGGATTTTTTCAATCAAGGACGCCGATCGTGGCTTGAGAGTTGAGAGGAAGTCACCTTCCGCCATCGCGCTCCAACAGGACTGCTGGGTGAATGAGCGGGGTGGGACTGCGGTGGCGATTGAGCGAAGATACATGGCGGGCAAGGGGATGGTCTAACGCGTCAGAGCGAGCATCGTCTGAAACGGTAGCAGGCGGGCGGAGGCCAGTTGATGGATGACGGATCTACCGCCTGATTCTAACAATATCGGATGCAGTGCACCGGCGACTTTGAGTCTGAGGCTGAATCTTTGGGTCAGGCGGGCGCGCACGCTGTTGGTGACTTTCTGCCAAGCCATCTCGCCTTCAGCCCACGCGACGAGCGGAGCCAGCGCGCATTCCGCGGCTTCAAACGCCATCGACATGCCGTTGCCCGTGAAAGGCGGGATCATACTTTCGGCATCGCCGAGGCACATGAGGCCGGGTAGGGGAGTTTGGCGCCCTAACTCGAAGCCCGCCATCGCCGAAAAAGATCCTTCGCGCCACTCGCTGGTCTTGAGAGTGGCCGCGAGCAGCGGGTTGCCGCCCGCCTCAAGGTAAGCGGGTAACAGCGCGGCACCGTGGGCCTGGATTGACCGGTCGATCTGAAACAAGCCGCAGACATTCGTCCAGCCGTCTTCCACCCCCGCGAGCCCAGCATAGCCGTTAGTTCCTGTGTGCATCTCCAGATCCGCTGCGAGTTTAGTATGGCGGACATGAGCCTTGAGTCCGATCCACGGACCATTCCGCGGCCTTCTTCCCGCCGCCCAGACAAGTCCGTCCTGTGGCGCGGGGCGGGCACGTTCGCCCGTCTTCACAATGCCGCCGAATGCTACGACTCGATCGCGAAGCCGTTCGTCCAAGAGATGGCGGGAAATCCCGATCGCTGGATTTTTCAGTCGATCGTGGAGCAGCAAGCGCCCTCGATCGTGCCATGCGAGCGTGTGATGGGAGAGGGCTTGGTCGAAGAGTTCGTCGATTCCTAGCGTGGTGAGAGTTTCGGTGCTTACTCCGGAAATGAATTCCCCGCAGACGCGGTGGCGCGGGTAGGTTCCTGCTTCTAACACCGTCACGGGCACCTCGCGATTTCGCAGGGCCACCGCCAGCGATAGTCCAGCTAGGCCGCCGCCCGCGATTGTGATTTCCCGTTTCAATGGCGGAAGGCTAATAGACGTCTGGCACCGCGCCATGTAGAAGTTTCGCAGATGCGCCAGTGGTCTGCGCCGAGCCCGAGAAGGCTGGCAATTTCGCCTGCCGCGAAGCCTGCACGAATGCTGACGTGCATGTCGTGCCGCGTCACGCGATTGATCCACGGGCGGATCAGCCCGCCTAGCAGATGGGGTAGCAGGCTGCGGTCCGGCTCGCTCAAGATGAGAACTTCGAAGTTCTCTATCCAGCGTCCAAGCTTCGTGAGAGAATCGCCCTCGAAGTGATGGACAAACAGATTCGCGACCAGCACGCCGCCGGTCGCGGGCGCCGGCAGGGCGAAAAGATCGCCGTGCTGCCAGACGACCCGAGCTTCCAGATCGACAGGTCTCGGCGCGAGGTCATAGGCCGCAACTGGGGACTTTGGGAAGAGGCGGGCGAGTTGGCCGCAGAGTTTGCCATCGCCCGCGCCGATTTCAACGATGCCGTGCTGTGCCGCTGCCGGGAAACGGCGGACTGTCCGGCAGGCCCAGCGCTCGTTGCTCATCAGTTGATTGATACGCCGCAGGTCGCGCCGACTGCGCAGAGCCTCGGGATCGTCCGTGGGCAGGTGGTCGAGCAGTTCTGGAATCACAACTCTTTGACGCATGCATACACAAGTTAGCTTGGGATCGATCACATGCAAGCGCAGCGTGCCAATTGAGGCTTGTTGAAGCGTGGAATCTGCGGCTTTCCGCCACCAGATCCAATAGAAAGAAGGGCATGAGAACGCTTTTTTAACGATTGCCAGCCACGTGCCAATCGTCCTGAAAAGTGACGATGTTTCACATTTCGAGCCTTGATTAAAGTTTCTGAGGCTGGTGACATCCATCCCGATGCGTATTTTAATCACTGGCGGTGCTGGATTCCTCGGTTCTCATCTTTGCGAACGTCTTCTCAATGAGGGGAATGAAATTATTTGCCTCGATAATTTTTTCACGGGTCGGAAACGCAACATCGCGCATTTGCTCAGTCATCCATACTTTGAGTTGGTTCGCCATGATGTGACGGAGCCATTTCGTTACGAGGTCGATCAAATTTACAACCTCGCTTGCCCGGCCTCTCCGCCGCACTACCAGCACAACCCGATTAAAACCACCAAGACCTCGGTCATGGGAGCGATTCATTGCCTTGGCTTGGCAAAACGCACGGGGGCAAGAGTTTTTCAAGCTTCCACCTCAGAGGTCTATGGTGACCCAGACGTCCATCCGCAGCCCGAATCCTACCATGGGAATGTCAATCCCATCGGGATTCGCGCCTGCTATGACGAGGGAAAGCGCTGTGCGGAGACCTTGTTTTTCGACTATCACCGCCAGAATCAGGTCGATATTCGGGTCGTCCGGATTTTCAACACGTTTGGCCCACGGATGCTGCCCGACGATGGACGTGTCGTTTCCAACTTCATCGTCCAAGCGCTTCAAGGAAGGGATCTCACGATTTATGGAGATGGAAGCCAGACGCGGTCGTTCTGCTATGTGGATGATTTGATCGAAGGTTTCATCCGATTGATGAATCACCCGACGCTTACCGGGCCGGTCAACATTGGTAACCCCGGTGAGTTTACCATGCTCCAGCTTGCTGAGCGGGTACTGCAGAAAATTGGTGGTCCATCCAAGTTGGTGCATTTGCCGCTGCCTGGGGATGACCCGAAGCAGCGTCAGCCCGATATCACATTGGCCAAGAGCGAGTTAGGATGGCAGCCGACCGTTTCGTTGGATCAAGGGTTGGATTCAACGATCGATTATTTTCGGAAATTGCTGACCGAGGGGTGAGAGGGTTGAGCCCAAGTTTTCTGGAGTTGGTAATTTGTGAAAACTCGTGAGGTCCTAACCCGTATTGTGGTTTGATGACGCGCTTGATTTTTCTGCTTTTCACGGCTTTTGCCACTTTTCCGTGTCAAGCGGGTTGGCAATCACTTTTCAATGGGAAGGATTTGACCGGGTGGGCGGGTGATCCGCGCTTGTGGCGGGTTGAAGGTGGGGTGTTGATCGGTGAAACTGACGACGCAGGTCGGAAAATCGACAAGAATACTTTTTTGATCTGGCAGGGTGGGGAGCCAGGCGATTTTGAATTGCAGTACCGGGCACGTGTGACGGGGAATAATTCCGGGGTGCAGTACCGCAGTCGCATCATTGACTCAGCCAACTGGGTGGTAGGCGGGTACCAGATGGATTTGCATCCTGAGGCCAACTACTTGGGAATGCTTTACGAGGAAAAAGGGCGAGGGATCGCTTGTCAGCGTGGTCAGCGGGTCAAGCTAGGTGTGAAGCCCGAGTTGACGGGGAGTCTTGATGTGCCGCAAGTGGATCTCGGAGTTTGGAACTCTTATCGGATTGTTGCGCAGGGCAACATTCTCCGGCATTTCATCAATGGAAAACTGGCGGCAGAGATCCAGGACAACAACCCTGAGAAGCGTTCGTCCAAGGGAGTGATTGCCCTGCAATTGCATGCGGGTCCAACGATGAAAACCGAGTTCAAGGACTTGAGAATTCAGGTGGGAGATAAGGAGCCGACCGGTGGGCCTCCCACTGCGGGTTGGATCTGGCAAAGTACGGCACCGGCGGAGCGCGAAAAGGTGTTCTTTCGCCGTGAATTTCAGCTCCCCCGGGATGTCGCGAGTGCATCGGTTACAGTGATTTGCGACGACTGGAGTCGACTTTTCGTGAATGGCAAGGATCTTGGAATGTCGGGTGATTGGATCAACCCGCGCACGTATGATTTGATGGAGCACCTCAAGCCTGGCAGCCGCAATGTCATGGCGCTGGAGGGGCGCAATGAGCGATTTGATGCCGGTCTGGCATTGCGATTCACCGTGGTGCTAAAAAGTGGCAAGCGGCTTCACGTCGTTTCCGATGGAAGTTGGTCATGTAGCAAGGAGGCTCCTGAAGGTTGGCAAAACCAAGATTTTGATGCATCGGGGTGGCAGAAGGCTGAGTTGGTCGCAAAAATGGGCGACCGTCCTTGGGGGGCGATCATGCCACCAGAAGTGGTGGATCATGGCGCGCGTGAAGATCTAACAAATTCCTATCAAGTGGCTCCAGGTTTTAAGTTAGAGCGACTTTATCGCGTTCCCTCCGACCAAGGGTCATGGGTTTCTATTACGATGGACGGAAATGGTCGTTTGCTCTGTTCCGACCAAATTGGCAAGATTTACCGAGTCAATTTGTCGGATGATCCTGCGGGAGTGACCACCGCTGTGGCATTGCCGATTCCGTTGCAGGGAGCTCAAGGGCTGCTCTGGAATGATGGCGTTTTGTGGGTCTCCGTGAACGAGGGGGAAGATCAAAGCGGTGTTTGGCGTGTGACAGACAGTGATGGAGATGGCGAGCTAGATAAACCCGAGTTGATCATGCCGATGAAGGGACGCGGCGAGCACGGTCCTCACTCGTTGGTTCTCGCGCCGGATGGGAAATCGATTTTCTTCGTTGCGGGAAATCACACCGATCTTCCAGACGCTGGCAAGATCGGCAAATCGTTTGTCACTCGCTCGTGGGCGGAGGATCAACTTCTGCCGCGTCGTCCCGACGCACGTGGTCACGCGCGCGACCGGATGGCTCCTGGTGGGTGGATCGCAAGGTTCACCCCTGATGGCAAGAACTGGCAACTTTTCGCCAGTGGGTTCCGAAACAATTTCGACATGGCCTTCAACGAAGATGGTGAGCTTTTCGCCTACGATGCCGACATGGAGTGGGACTTAGGGATGCCATGGTATCGGCCGACCCGCATTTGTCACGTGCTGCCAGGTGCGGAGTTCGGCTGGCGTAACGGTACCGGCAAATGGCCAGATTACTATGAGGACTCAGTGGCGCCACAGCTCAATATTGGTCCTGGTTCGCCCGCAGGAATGGTCTCCGGGAAGGGTGCCAAATTCCCTAAAAAATACCAAAGCGCAATCTTCGCCCTCGATTGGACCTTCGCCACTCTTTACGCGATTCACCTGACTCCGGATCATGCGGGATACCGCGCCGAGCGTGAGGATTTCATTGCTGGAAAAGGTCTTCCTCTAACCGATGTGACCATCGGCAAGGATGGTGCCATGTACTTTCTAACAGGAGGTCGTCAGATTGATTCTGCGCTCTGGCGCGTCACCTACACTGGCAACGAATCGACTGAGCCGGTTGCTTACCGCTCAAAAGAATTTGCACTCATGGATGCGGCAGCGGCGCCGAGCGCTCTGGGTAGCCCAGAGCGCATCATCCGCTACCAGGCGCGAACTGCGCTTGAAAACGAAGGACCGCAAGGACTTCGCGCGGTCGTGAATAATCCGAAGAGCAAGTCATGGCAGGTGATCGGTGCCGCCATCGGTCTTGCGCGGGTCGGTAAGGCCGATCAAGCGCCAGAGATTCTAGCAGCACTCAATCGCCTGTCTTGGGCGAAGCTGGACCTGCAGCAGAAGCTCAACTGGCTGCGTGCGGTTGGTCTTGTTTATGCTCGTCATGGTGAGCCTGATAAGGACGCGCGGGCGAAAGTGTTAGGGAAGATCGATGATGCATTTCCCGCGACTGATCTTTCCCTGAACCGTGAACTTTGCCGAGTCCTGTCGTATCTTCAGGCTCCTGGGATCGTGGCGCGCACGCTCACACTCATGGACACTGCTGGGCCTTCGCCTGCCCCTGACTGGTTGGATCTGGCCAAACGCAACGATGAGTATGGTGCCGCGGTCAATGCGATGATTGCGAATTTGCCGCCCGCTGAGGTTGTTCACTATGTCTACTGTCTCCGAGTGGTGAAAGGCCCATGGCATGCTGACGAGAGAAAGCGCTTTTTTACTTGGTTAGCGAAACTTGTGCGGAATCGCGGAGGCGCGAGTTATGGTGGATTCATCGCAGACCTTCGGAAGGAAACGCTCACCACCTGCACGCCGGAAGAGCGTGCGGTCATGGAGAACTATCAGGCCGTGGTTTCGTCGAATCCGTTTGCCAATCTCCCGCAGATCAAAGGGCCAGGCCACGATTGGACGGTCGATGAGGTGACGAAGCTTTCGGAGGGTGGTGTAGTGGGTGGCAACAAAGAGCGTGGCAAGGACATCTTCCGCGCTGCGCTTTGCGCTGCGTGTCACCGGTTCGGCGGAGAGGGTGGATCGGTTGGGCCCGACCTAAGTTCGCTGGCAGGGCGCTTTGTGATCCATGACATTGCGGAGTCGATTCTTGAGCCTAACAAGGTGATTTCCGATCAATATGCATTTGATCGAATCATCCGGCGCGATGGCACGGAGGTGACTGGAAAAATCATCGAGGAAAAGGACGAGAAGTGGATCATTGCCACCAACCCATTTGATTTCAGCCAGACCACTGAGATCGAGCGCAATGAGATCAAAGAGATCAAGCGTTCGCCCGTGTCACCGATGCCTGCTGGACTGATCAACCGCCTTAACCGAGATGAGCTCAAAGACCTGCTTACCTATTTGTTAGGCAAGTAAATTTTGTTAGTTCGTTAGATGATCATGCCCGCCAGCGTTGCGGAGAGGTAGGATGCAAGGGTGCCGCAGAGCAGCGCCTTCATTCCGAGTTTTGCGAGATCGGTGCGGCGTTCTGGGGCTAGCGCGCCAATCCCACCAATCTGCATGCCGACACTGCTGAAGTTGGCGAAGCCGCAGATGGCGATGCTGACGATGAGCAGGCCTTTTTCGGTAAGGATCGGCACGGAATGTTGCGTTAGATTCTTGAAGGCCACGAACTCATTGATCGTCAATTTTTGCCCAAGCAAGGTCGCCACCCCTTGGATGTCGACTGGTGGCACACCCATGGCCCATGCCATCGGATAGAAGGCTTTGCCGAAGATCCAGTTGAGCGTGAGGTTGAAATTGGGATTAAAAAGATGACCAATCGTCACCAGTGCCCAGTCGACGCAGGCGATCACCGCGATGAAGCCGATGAGCATCGCGATGACATTGAGTGCGATTTTAAATCCCTCGGCGGATCCCTGAGAGATCGCATCGATCACGTTGATGTACTCGCTCTTCACCTGGAGTTTGGCAGTGCCCATCGTCTGGCTTGTTTCGGTCTCGGGAAATACGATTTTTGCGATGACCAATGCGCCGGGTGCCGCCATGAGGCTGGCGGTGATCAGCTTGGGTGCCAAATCCAGTCCGGCTTGTGCGCCCATGTTCACGTAAACCACGAGGACCCCACCCGCGACACAGGCGAGGCTGCCCGACATGGAGGCGAGCAATTCGCTCCGGGTCATGCCCGCGAGATAGGGGCGGATCATCACTTGAGCTTCCACTTGGCCGACGAGCGCGCTGGCCACGTTGCTTACAGCCTCCGCACCGCTCACGCGCATGACAAAGTTCATCGCTCGTGCGACGAGTCCGACCAGTCGTTGCATGATGCCAAAGTGGTAGAAAACCGCTACGAGTGCGCAGACGAGGATGATGGTGGCGCTGACGTTGAAAGCGAAAACAAAGCCACCTGCCAAGTAGTTTTGAATTGTTCCGTTCGAGGATTGGACGGCGATTCCTCCGAAGACGAATGCGGCACCTTCGCGGGCGAATGTCTCAATTTTTCCGATGCCGGCACCGACGAGTTGAAAAAATTGTGTGACGGGTCGAACGTGAAACACGAGGACTGCAATCATCACTTGGAGGGAGAGCCCACTTAGGACCAAGCGGAGGTTGATCTTGCGGCGGTTGTTTGAAAACAGGATCGCGATGCCGAGGATGGTTGCGACGCCGACGAGGCCATGGAAGCGGTCCATAAAGATTAGAAAGTGAGAGATGCAAGACCCAAGCTGAGGGATTGGGCCGACAGTTCAAGCTTTGATGCAGCTCGAACATCCAGCGAGAAAGCATCTCGCCTGCCAAGTGGCTCAATATTCGCGGTGGAGGAGGTGGGCGGCGATTTCCTCCAAGCGCGCGGCCCTTTTTCCGAGCGGTTTTAGGGAACTCATGGCTCGTGTTGTTAATGTTGCAGCTTCTTTGCGAGCCGCCTCGAGTCCGAGGATGGCGGGGTAGGTTGCTTTCTCGACAGCGGCATCTTTCCCAGCGGTCTTGCCTAACATTTCCGTGGTCTGCGTTACGTCGAGGATGTCATCGATCACTTGAAATGCCAATCCGAGGGCATGGCCAAATTCTGTCAGTGCTTTCAGCTTCGCGGGAGTCGCGTTGGCCGTCATCGCGCCAAGTCTCAATGCCGTGGTGAGCAGCGCAGCGGTTTTCGCTTCGTGAATCCGCACGAGATCGCGCCGAGTGAGTTTTTTTCCTTCACCTTCTAAATCCATCACCTGACCGCCGATGAGTTTGGTGCTGCCGCCGGTGCTCGCAAATTCCACCAGGTAGTCGCGAGTGTTGTAGCGTTGGGTCGACACCGTGCGTGCGAGAACCGCGAAGGATTCGGTGAGCAAGGCATCGCCACAAAGCACCGCCATGCCCTCACCGTAGACCTTGTGGCAAGTGAGTCTCCCACGGCGCAGATCGTCATCATCCATTGCTGGCAAATCATCATGAACCAGCGAGTAAGTATGCATCAACTCGACTGCACATGCTGGAGCGAGCGCTTCGCTCGGATCGCCGCCACAAGCCTCTGCAGCGGCGAGGCAAAGGACGGGGCGCAAGCGCTTGCCGCCGGAAAAGACGCTGTAACGCATCGCGGCATGGATCGTGAGTGGGCGTTCTTTCGCTGCGGGCAAAAAGGCATCAAGGGCTTGATCGACTTCCGCAGCGCGGGCGGCGAGGTAGCTCTTGAGGTTCATGGCGTGATCGATGTATTAAATTGTTAGAGTATCTCGGCGATCTGCACGGCGTTGAGCGCGGCGCCTTTGCGGACTTGGTCGCCCACGACCCACAGGTCGAGCGCGTGATCTAATACCAAGTTCTTGCGGATGCGGCCGACCAAGCAGTCGTCTTTGCCGGTGGTGTCGAGCGGCACGGGGAAAATTTTGTTGGATGGATCATCGGCCACTTGGATGCCCGGCTTTCCCGCATACGCAGCTCGCGCGAGATCGGCGTCGACTGGGCGCTCGAATTGTGCGGTGATCGAGACCGAGTGTGACCGGTACACTGGCACGCGCACACAGGTACAAGATACCTTCAGTTCGGGCAGGCCCATGATTTTGCGACCTTCATGGAGCATCTTGAGTTCTTCCTTGGTGTAGCCGTTGTCGGTGAAGGCATCGACTTGGGGAATGACATTGAAGGCGATCTGGCGCGGGTAAACTTTAGGAGAAAATGGCTGACCGTTGGCGATTGCTTGCATTTGTTCTTCGAGCTCGATGATGCCCTGTGCGCCCGAGCCTGAGACGGCTTGGTAGGTTGATGCGATGATCGCCTTGAGGCCGAAGGCTTGGTGCAAGGGTGCAAGTGCCATCAGTGAAATGATGGTGGTGCAATTGGGATTTGCGATGATCCCGCGTGGACGGTTCTTCGCCGCCTCTGGGTTGATCTCTGGGACCACCAACGGCACGTCTGCATCCATGCGGAAGGCTGAAGAATTGTCGATCACCACGGCTCCAGCGGCAGCGGCCGACGGGCCGAACTCGAGGGAAATCCCGCCACCTGCGCTGAACAGCGCGATGTCTACCCCAGCGAACGAGTCATGAGTGAGTTCTTCGACCACGATTTCTTGGCCGCGGAAGGTCATGGTTTTTCCGGCCGATCGCGCGGAGGCGAGCAGTTTGAGCTTTGCCAATTGGAAATTCCGTTGCTCAAGGCACAGGAGCATTTCAACTCCAACGGCACCCGTCGCACCAACGATCGCTACATGAGGATGATTCATTTTAAAAACCGACATCTTTTTCCGCCGGGCTTCGGAGCATACTGGCTTCCAGCTCGCTGGCAACAGATTCGTTTCTTCTACGATCGGGATATGCGGGGGAGAATTTTTGGACTTGTGGGTTTGCCAAGTCGGGGATGCCTGTACTAGCGTCGAGCGGATGGTGGTGGCACTCACGTTACAGGCAGCACAGGGTTGGTTAGAATTGGGACTGGCTGACGAGGCTTTGTACGAGTTGGAGTGCCTGCCGCTGGAGGCTCAGCACCGGCGTGAAGCGCTTGAGTTGAGGTTGGCAGGGCAAATGGACTTGCAGGATTGGAATGCTGCATCGGAAACCGCTCGGCTTCTTTGCCTAAAGGTGGAAGATGAACCGGAATTTTTCTTGCAAGCGGCTTTTTGCTTACACGAAACCGGCGACACGCTTGCCGCCTGCAATCATTTACTGCGCGGGCCCAGGGCATTGTTTGAAATGGCGGTTTTTCACTACAATCTCGCTTGCTATCTTTGGACGCTGGGCGAGGGTGCCCGTGCCCGTAATCATCTCAAGCAGGCTATCGCAATGGACCAATCGTTCATCGAGTCCGCGCGAAATGATCGTGATTTGATTGGCATTGATCTAGCTTAAGGTGTCGGTGCGGCAGCGAAAACTGCGCGAGAAACCACCGCTGTGGGAGCAACTCAATCATGAAATTCAATCGAGCCAAATCACGACCAATTGTTCATCACAACGACCCATGGTTGGTCAATCGCCTGAGTCGTGTTTTCGTCGTGTTTGGATTGGGCCTCTGGGTTTTCCTTGGGTTGCAGCTGATCTCTTCGGTCTTTTTGGGCATGTGGATCGCTCCTCATTTGCACCTGCCACTGATGGGCATCGTTGTGGTTCATCTTGGTTTCTGTCTGATTGCTGATTTCAGTGTCTACCTGATCTACAAAGGCAGGAGGAGCGTCGAATTTCTCCCCGGGATCCTCGTGGTTGGGCTTTTGACGATTGTGCCAGCCGTCATTCTTCTTTTCGCCACTCGCATTAGCAAAATCAGCGGAGTACTTTGATCTTCCGAGGCGGCGGGTCGGCTACTCGATGTTTTGGACTTGCTCGCGGATTTTCTCGAGTTCGGTTTTCGCCACCACGATGGCTTGGGCGATGCTGGCATCGTTGGCTTTGGAGCCGATGGTGTTGAATTCGCGGAAAAGTTCTTGGCAGAGAAAATCCAAGGCGCGTCCCGGTGGCTCGTCGGCGTCGAGGTATTCGCGAAACTTGGCGAAGTGCGAGTCGAGCCGGGTGAGTTCTTCGCTGATGTCGCAGCGGTCTGCGAACAATGCGATTTCCTTTGCCACGCGTTCTTCGGTGGGGTCTAGGTCAAGCCCTGCGTCGCGGAGGCGCTTGAGGAGGAGTTCGCGTTGGCGGGCGGGTCGGTCGGATGCACCGCTGGCGATCGTGCGAGTCAGCGAGGCGAGTGTTTCAAGTCGTGCGAGGAAATCAGTCTGCAGGTGGCGGCCCTCGGATTCTCTCATGGCCGCCAGGTGCGCCAGAGCACTGGTCAGTGCTGGAGCGATCGCGAGCCATGCGGCTTCCGCGTCGATCTCACTGGTGCCGATGTCGATGATCCCGGGCTGTCTGAGAAAGTCTGCGGCGGTGGGGAGGATCGGCTGGCCGATGGTGTCACCAAGCTCCACCAGCGCGGCAGAAAATGCCAAAGCGAGTGCGGGGTTGATCCTGAAGTCTGCGGCGGTCCCTTGGGCGCGCTCGAGTTTGATCGAGACTTGGATGCGACCGCGTGAAACTACGGCTAAAACTGCATTGCGAATCCGGGCTTCGAGTTCGTTGAGTTCGCGAGGGGCCTGAATGACGAGCTCCGCTTGTTTTCGGTTTACCGAGCTGATCTCCACTGTGGCGTGCCACGCGTCTGTCGTCGCTGAACCTCGGCCAAATCCTGTCATCGAATGCATGGCCGCAAGGTTCAAGGGTGAGCGGGCATTGGTCAATCGGGAAGAAGGCTTGGGAGAAACCCGATGTTTCACCCCGCCCATGGAGGATCGCGGCTTTACCTTTTTCATTTTCATCCGAGGCTACCCGCATGGCGAAGGTATTGGTCGGACTCTCAGGCGGCGTGGATAGCGCGGTCGCGGCGGCGCTTCTGGTCGAGCAGGGTCACGAGGTGGCTGCAGGGTACATGAAAAACTGGATCAACGACGAGGGGATTCCCGGGGATTGTCCGTGGGAGCAAGACATTGAAGACGCCCACGCGGTGGCAAAGTCGCTGGGCATTGAGTTCCGAGTGATCGATCTCATCGATTCGTACCGCGACCGGATTGTGGAATTGCTGATCGACGGTTATCGCTCGGGCATCACGCCGAACCCCGACGTTTGGTGCAATCGTGAGATGAAATTCGGGGTGTTTCTCGACTACGCACTTTCGCAGGGATTTGAGCAGGTGGCCACCGGGCATTACGCGAGGCGGCGGACCTTGAGCGATGGCACGGCCGCCATTTTGCGCGGGGCGGATCCGAACAAGGACCAAAGTTATTTTCTCTCATTGATGACCCAGCGTCAGGCGGGCCACGCGCTTTTTCCAACTGGAGAAATGCTCAAGCCCGAGGTCCGGGAAGTGGCGCGGCGGTTCCATCTCCCCGTCGCTGAGAAAAAAGACAGCCAAGGAATTTGTTTTCTCGGGCAGGTGAAGATGAGCGACTTTCTCCGGCATTATGTCGCGGATTCGCCGGGCGAAATCGTCGATCCCGCTGGGGTTGTGCTTGGCGAGCATCGCGGGCTGCATCTTTACACGATCGGCCAGCGGAAGGGGCACGGCGTCGCATCGCCGCGTGAAGGAATGGCATACGTGGTGGTCGGTAAAGATGCGGCTAGAAATCGATTGGTCGTCGGTTGGGACACTCCGGAATCTGCTGGGCTTTATGTGCAGGAATGCACGGTTGGGACTCTAACGGCTTTCAACGAACCAGTGGAGGCTTGGCGGAGGGTCGATGCGCAACCGAGGTACCGCGCCAAGGCGGAACCGGCGGTCGTGGAGCAGATTGAGGATGGAAAAATCCGGCTCAAGTTTCATCGGCCTCAGCGGGCGATCGTCGCGGGGCAGATTTGTGCATTCTACGACGGCGGTCGCCTGTTAGGCGGCGGAGTTTTTGAGACGGCAGATGGCGTGGGGAGGTGAAGCGGAAAGGCGGAAAGGTTCCGCATGATGTGTGCTTCAGCCGCCGGTGCGCGGTGGACGCTTTTTCTTCGAGTCGGGCGTGACATCGCGCATATTTGCGCCGCCATTTTGGCGTGCCTGTTGCATGGCGGCTTGGCGTTCGGCCATGCGTTGGACGAAGGATTTGCCGCCGCCGGTGCGAGCCTTGAGTTCGGGCTCGGGGACCTTGTTCATGAGCC
The DNA here is from genome assembly GCA_029866215.1 of Akkermansiaceae bacterium. Classification (GTDB taxonomy): domain Bacteria; phylum Verrucomicrobiota; class Verrucomicrobiia; order Verrucomicrobiales; family Akkermansiaceae; genus Luteolibacter. Next base: position 101,865 of record JARWZU010000088.1, on the reverse strand, counting down.
AGGTTTGGCCGATTGAGAAGATGTTCTGGGTGGTCCAGTAGAGCGCGAGGGCTGAGGCGAAGTTATAACAGAAGAAGAAAAATATGAGCGGCATGAACGCCATGATTCTCTGCTGCATTGCATCGCCCGTTTGGGGGGTCATGCGGATTTGCATGTAACTGCTGATCGCCATGACGATGGGGAGGATATTCAGCGGGATGCCGCCGAGGAAGCTCAGGTGCATGAGCGTGTCCGGTTGGGAAAGGTCATCGACCCAAAGGAATCCATAGCCGCGGAGTTCCACCGCGTATTGAAGCATCCGATAGAATCCGAAGAATATGGGGATCTGAATGAACATCGGCAAACAGCCACCCAGCGGGTTGATGCCGTATTTCCGATAGAGTCCCATCGTCTCCGTGTTGATCTTGTTCGGGTCGTCGGCGTACTTCTCCTTGATCTTGGCCATTTCCGGTTGGAGTTTGGCCATGCGCTTCATGGTGTGGGTGGACTTGGCATGCAGTGGCCAGATCACCGTGCGGACTGTGATGGTGAGGAAAATGATGGCGAGGCCCCATGATCCCGTTTTTGACAGGTGGTCAAAGAGATCGTGGTAGGTGTTGAGAAGCCAGTTGAGCGGGCGGGAGACAAACCAGAACCAGCCGTATTGCATCACGTCGCTCCAGCCGTCGCCCCAGGCGGCGTCCATTTGGCGGAGTAGGCGGTTGTGCTTGGGGCCGATGAAGATCAAGTACTCCAGCTTCTTGGGTTCGCCGGGTTTGAGGGTTGTGGATGGGAGCTGGAGGCCTGCGTAGACCGAGTTCACTGGCGTCGCTTCGCCTTCCAAGCGGACTTGAGTGGATTTCGCCCAGAGCGATGCGACGGCGGGTTCCTTCGGGCGGAGTACCGTGGTGAAGAATTGGTTAGTCACCCCGGCGAGCTCCGTTGGTTTCTCGCCGCCACCACGGATCGTGGATTGTGCGTCACTGATCATGTTGCCTTTGAATTTCGAGGCATCCTTGAAGTTGATGCCGCCATCTTCACGCCAGAAGAAACCGGTTTGGTCGATGACCTCGGATTGGTAAGTTGGTGAGGACTCACCGAGAAAAATACTCCATTGTCCGAGGTTGAGCGTGGTGGTGGCTGCGTTCTCGAGCGTGAGTTGGAAATCGAGCAAATACGCTGAACCCGGTTTGGTGGATTCCACCAAGCTGAAAGCTTTTTTGACGATCAATCCCGAGGCGAGTTTGGCGATGTAAACCGCCTTTTTCCCAGTGACGGATTCCTCGGTCTTGTAGGCGTAGGGGATGTTTTCCAGACTCTCGCCCGCACCTGCTAGACCGCCGATGGGTCCTAGATCGAAATGATTGACTTGGACGAGTTCGGTTTTGCTGCCGACTTTGAATTGTTTTTTGAATTCGGCGTGTTTGATGCCGCCGCCGATGTTGCTCAGCGTGAAGATGACGTCTGTGCTTTCGAGCGTGATCGTTTCTTCTTCGGTTGGGGCTGGCGGTGTCTCGACCGTGAGCTCTGCGGTGGTGGTGGTCGGGGCGCCTGTGTTAGCTGCGGCTAGAGCTTTCTGGAGGGCCAGTTCGCGTTCGGCCACCTCGCGTTGGGCGATGCTGTTTTTGTTCGCGTAGTAGAGGTTGGCAGCTAGGAGGCTGCCGCAGAGGGCGAGGATGGCCCAAGTTTTTCGATCGTACATGGATTCGATAGGGAAAAGTTAGAAGGTGGTGGTGTGATGGTGACAGGCGCAGTCGTTTTTTCGAGGGCGCTGGGTTGCGGGCGATGGGACCGGATCGTGGCCCGAGCCGCCCCACGGGTGGCAGCGGAGAATGCGGCAGATGCCAAGCCATGAGCCTAGTAGCGGGCCATGAGTTTCGACGGACTCGAGGAAATAATGCGAGCAACTCGGTGAAAACCGGCATCCGGCAGTGGGTCCAGCGGTGAATTTCAGCATCGGTCCGAGCACCCGCTGGTAGAGGCGAATCAGCAAACGAATCACGGCCGTGGTGAGATTTGAGATCATGCTTGCGCTTGGGTGCGGGGGAAAAGCCCGAGCCGCTTGGCTTGGCGGACCCAGTCTTCTTCGAGCTCAGTGAAGGTCGCAGCTGCGGCGTTGGGGCGGGCGATGGTCACGAGGTAGCGGCGGAGTTCGGTGAATTCGGGAGCGTGAGCTTGCACGAGTGAGCGAAACCGGCGGCGAAGCAGGTTGCGGTCGTGAGCTTTACCGCTCCGTTTGGTCGTGATGAAGCCCGTGCGAAGCGTCGTGAGCGTAGGATCTGCTAGCGTGCTTAAAATGACAAACCGGCCGACTTTCGCCTGGCCGGTGGTTTTTACCCGCGCAAAGTCTGCGCGGTGAGTCATGCTGCCTGTCCGCGGGAGTCGCATGGTGGAGATGCTATCAACTCACGATGCGGAACCGAGGGGACACCTCAGTTGCCGTGCTGCGTGGTGTGACGGCTGTATTGGATTTCGACGCCCTTCGGAACGAGACGTTTGCGTCCTTTTTGGCGACGGCGGCGAAGGATGTCGCGGCCAGATTTTGTGGCCATGCGGGCTCGGAAGCCGAATTGGTTTTTCCGGGTGCGCTTGGATGGCTGATAGGTGCGTTTGCTCATGGCTGGTGCCTCAAATAAAGGTTCGTAATCCGTCCGGGATGCGGCTCGGGGGGCGAACTCTATGCATCCAAAGCGGGTTGTCAACCCGGCAGTGGCATGAAAATGCGAATTTTTATGCGCCCGAATTGCCGCACATCCGGGCGATATCAAGAAACTCGGAAAGTTCGTCCGCCGTGAGCCCGAGTTCGGCCAGTTGGTTTTCACAAATCTCTTGGACGGTTTTACCTGACAGCATGGCCTGTTTCGCGATGGCCGATGCGCGGTCGTAGCCGATGTGTGGGGCCAGTGCGGTGACCATCGAGAGCGAGAGCTCGATGAATTGCTGGCAGCGTGCCTTGTCGGCCTCGATGCCACGGACGCAGCGGGTGGAGAATTCGAGCGCGGCGCTCGCCATGAGCTGGATGGATTCTAGCAGGCAGGCGGCGAGCAGCGGCATCGAGACATTGAGTTCGAGAAATCCGCCCGCGCCGCACCAAGTGATCGTCGTCTGATTTCCTGCGACGCGCGCGGCCACCATGGTGACGGATTCTGCCATCACGGGGTTCGTTTTCCCGGGCATGATCGAGGAGCCGGGCTGGGTGGCGGGCAGGCGGATTTCCCCGAGGCCACAACGAGGGCCCGATGCAAGCAGGCGGATGTCCGAGGCGATTTTGTGCAGGGAAACGGCGATGGTCGCCAGTTGGCCGTGGGCCTCGACGCAGGCGTCCTTGGCCGATTGAGCCTCGAAGTGGTTTTCGGTTTCGCGGAATGGGATGCCGGTTGCCGCCTCCAAGCGCGAGATGACCTTCCCGGCGAAATCGGGGTGAGCGTTGAGCCCGTTGCCGATGGCCGTGCCGCCGATGGGGAGCTCGATCAGTGCGTCGGTCGCTTTCCACGCGCGGAGGACCGCGAGTTTGATTTGGTGTGCCCATGCGCCAAATTCATCACCGAGCCGCATGGGAGTGGCATCCATCAGGTGGGTTCTGCCGATTTTGAAAATCGGGCTGAATTCCCGCGATTTCGCCAGCAAGCTCGCTGCCAAGTTTTCCAGCGAGGGGACCAGGTGATTGCGGATTTCACGCGCAGCCGCCACGTGGATCGCGGTGGGGAAGGTGTCGTTCGACGACTGGCCGTAGTTGATGTGGTCATTCGGGTGAGCGGTCACTCCATTGCGGGCGCAGAGGCGAGCGATGACCTCGTTGACGTTCATGTTCGTCGAGGTGCCGGAGCCGGTTTGGTAGATGTCCACGGGAAATTGCTCATCGTGGCGGCCCTCAGCGATTTCGGCGGCTGCGCTGGCGATGGCAGAGGCAAGGGGGGAGGGGAGGAGGCCTAACTCTGCGTTGGTCTCGGCAGCCGCCATCTTGATGAGTCCGTAGGCGTGAATGAGCGGCGTTGGCAGGCGAGTTCCAGAAATCGGGAAATTGAGCACCGCGCGCTGGGTCGAGGCTCCGTAAAGCGCGCCGAGCGGGACATCCATGTCGCCCATGGAATCGTATTCCTTCCGCTGAGGATGAGTTGGGTTGTGCATGGTGGGGGTGGGTGAGGGGGCGCACAAAAAGCACACAGCGTCAGCATCGCCCGAGTTGGGTGGTTCCGCAAGTTCCGATCGGTGCGCGGTGGGCTGGCTATTTCGCTTTTCCTTAACGATTTGGTTTGGCTAAATCCCGTCTGACATGAGCGAAATCGTAATTCTATTTTCCGGACAGGGTGCCCAAAAAATCGGCATGGGCAAAGATTGGGTGGAATCATCTGCAACCGCCCGCGCGATGGCGGAACAGGCGGATCGTGCCCTCGGGTTTTCTATTTCCTCGATCATGTTCGATGGCCCAGAGGATGAGTTGACCCGCACGTCACGCTGCCAGCCGGCGCTCTATCTCCATGGGCTCATGGGACTCGCCTTGATTCGTGAGCGTTTGCCGAATCTTCTGCCCGTGGCTGCGGCTGGGCTTTCGTTAGGGGAATTTACGGCTCACGCGGCGGCAGGGACATTTTCCTTCGAGGATGGTCTCCGGCTCGTCGCGAGGCGCGGCGAGTTCATGGAGCAGGCGTGCCAAGCGACCGATGGCTCGATGGCGGCCCTCATCGGCGGAGAGGAATCGCAAGTCCGTGCGCTCGCCGCTGCAGCGGATGTGGACGTTGCGAATCTCAACGCGCCGGGGCAGATCGTCCTCTCAGGAACTGTGGCTGGCATCGATGCCGCGATCACTCAGGCCAAGGACTTCGGGATTCGTCGGGCGATCAAGCTGAATGTCGCGGGTGCCTATCACTCGCGGTTGATGCAAAGCGCGCAGGACCAGCTCGCTGCAGAGTTGGCCACGGTTTCGATCCACTCGCCCGCGCTGCCGGTGGTTTGCAATTTCGGTGCATCCGTCGTCTCTGACGCAGCGACGATTCGTAGCATGCTAGAAAAACAAGTCACCGGCTCAGTCCGCTGGACGGAGTCGATCCAACTCCTGATCTCTCAGGGCCACCGCCGTTTTCTTGAGCTTGGCCCAGGCAAGGTCATCGCGGGCCTTGTGTCGAAGATCGACAAGGACGTGGTCGTGCATTCGGTCGAGGACGTCGCCTCGCTGGAGGGCGCGGTTCAGGCATTGTCGTGAGGTGCGCTAGGCGGATGACTCGGGGACCACTCCTCAAGTATTTCCCCAGGGGGCGCTATTTTGCGGAGCTAACTGATGAGGAGCTGGCGGTGATTTAAAACACGCTCAACTCGCGTCCTAGAAATGTCTCGACTATACCTCTCCCAATGCCATTTTTGCCGCGCCGCCCCCGATTGTGCTGGCTGTTTAAACCCTCCCAAACTCAGCTTTGGGTAACCCCTATTCGATCACTCAAAAAACGATGAAATCCCCACTCCTCCTGCTCATCACCGCCCTGCTCCTCGCGAACGAAGTCAGGTCGGCAGAGCAACCGAACCTCATTCGCACCGACCGCATTAGCTTCATTGAAAACAGCGAAATCAAGGTCGGCGTTAACCAAGATCTAGGCGGCGCCATCACCTGGCTGTCGGTCCCGGGTCGCGACAACTTGATCAACAACTCGGACTGGGGCCGGCAAATCCAGTTGTCGTATTATTCCGGCCCCAAACCATTTGAACCGAACGGCATGAAGGCTCATCCGGCTTGGAAGAACTGGTCTTGGAACCCCATCCAATCCGGCGACGTTTATCTTAACCGCGCCAAAGTCGTGGAACTCATCAATACCGGCACCAAGATCAGCCTCACCAGCATTCCGATGCAATGGGCACTCAATAATGTACCCGGCGACTGTCTTTTTAAAGCCGACCTAACCCTCGATGGGCCAATGCTTCTGATTCATTACACACTGATCAACAAGCGCACCGACAAAGCCCAGTACAATGGTGCTCACCAAGAACTGCCAGCTGTCTATACCGTGAGTGGCCTCAGCCGTCTGATGACTTACACCGGCGATAAACCGTTCACCGGCGACGCCCTGACCCATGTAAAAAATGACTATAAGAAGCCGTTTCCATGGACGCGCTACCTCGCCACCGAGGGCTGGGTGGCGGCGGTGGGTGATGACGACTGGGGGATTGGAGTGTGTAATCCGAAGGTCTATAACTACCTCGGCGGCTTGTACGGATCTAGCAAGAACTGGGACTCCAACGACGGTTCAACCATGTATATTAGCCCGGTGTCGACGGATGTTTTGGATCACAATATTGTCTTCGAATTCGATCTCGCTTTGCGGGTCGGTAAACTCGACGAACTGCGCAGTTATTTCACTGGCACCATGTCCAAACGCATACCGCCGGCCTGGAATTTCGACAAAGATCGTCAGCACTGGGTTCCCGTGAATTGCACCGATGCTGGCTGGCCGATCCAAAATGGGTTGCGCATGAAGATCGCAAAGGGAAATAAAAATGCGCGCATCCAAGGCCCCATCCACCCGTTTCGCGCTGAGACCGCAAAGAAGCTGCGCATCACGGGTGCTTGGAAGGGACTGAAAGGCACGGGTCACGTGACATGGACGCAGTTGGGCAACGATAAACCAGCGAAACCCCTGACCACAACCTTCTCTATCCCCGAGGGGGAAAAGCTAGCAACCGTGGAGGTGGATCTCGGTTCAAACCCAGACTACAAAGGACTCATCACCCAATTCACCGTCTGGCTCGCAGACAATCCGGGAGATGGCGGCGAGGTGGTAATCAAGTCCATTGCCACCGTGCCTGTTCTTACACAAAAATTTTGACGCCCTCTCGTTTTCGCATTCTCAAAGTTGTTTTTTGCCTCTCCCGAGTCGTTTTCGCATTCTCAAAGTTGTTTTTTGCTTCTCCCGAGTCGTTTTCGGCTTCTCAAAGTTGTTTTTGGCCCCTCCGGAGTCGTTTTCAGCTTCTCAAAGTTATTTTTCGCGGCTCCGAAGTCGTTTTCACCCTCACAACGTTCGTTTTTCAAAGCTCCCAGGTCGTTTTCAGTGGTTCGGACCTGTTTTCTCCCTCCCATCATCCGTTTTCCCCTAATTCCCATCGCTAATCCGCGGTGAAGAAAGCGGAGGCATTGGAGGCCGCGGACAATGGCATCGTTTTGCTGGACTTGAAGATGGCGCGCGGCGGCTGAAGGGGAATTCCAAGTCCGCAGCCGGGACATTGTAGAGCGTGAGGAACTTGAGGGTTCGAGTGTGATTCAGATGGCGGGGACCTGAGTCTCATTTCATTTGAATCAATGGGTTTTAATGGGAAAAAGCTGAAAACGTTAAAAAATAGGTTGCGAAGACCAAGCTGGCTAAATAGTTTCCCGCACCCGAGCGGGACATGGAGCGGTAGCTCAGTTGGTTAGAGCGCCAGCCTGTCACGTTGGAGGTCGCGGGTTCGAGTCCCGTCCGCTCCGCCATCCCTCGTTCGGTTAATGAACCCCGCCTGCAAAGGCGGGGTTTTTCATTTGGTGCTCAGGTACTTGATGCGCGGATCGTCGGATTCAGCGGCCACCTTTTTTCGCCCAAGAGTCACGCAATGCGACCGTGCGATTGAAGACGGGCTTGCTGCCGGGTTGGTGATCGGCGAGGTCGGCGATGAAGTAGCCGGTACGATCAAATTGGCATGAGAATCCTCGATCTGCCGTCGCAAGTGCGGGCTCGATTTTTCCTACCAGGGTCTTGAGTGAGTCTGGGTTGATGACGCTCAGGAAGCCGCCCTCGGCGGAGTCGGGGTCTTCCACGCTGAAAAGGCGGTCATAAATCCGGATTTCAGCATCCACCCCAGTGGTTACATCCACCCAGTGGATCGCGGCCTTGCATTCGACTCCCTCGGGCGCATCGGCCCCCACGGTTCCTGTGAGGATTTCTGCACGAATGAGCGTAATGGTTCCGGCCTCATCTTTCTCGAAGCCGACGCAGCGGATGATGTGACCTCCCTTGAGCCGGACGTGGCGGTCGGGTCCGAGGCGATGGAATTTCTTCTCGGGGATTTCCATGAAGTCCTCACGCTCGATCCAGACCTCCGAGGAAATCGGGATGTCACGGTTGCCGGCATCTGGGTTTTGCGGGTGGTTTGGTACGTCTACGATGGTCAGTGGTTCGGCTGCCCAGTTTTCAAGAACCACCTTCACGGGATCGAGTACCGCCATGCGGCGTGGTGCAGATTGGTTGAGGAAATCTCGCACATCGAACTCTAGCAAAGCGACATCGGTGGTGCCGCTGAATTTGGTGATGCCGACGCGTTTGCAGAAATGCACGACTGCCTCGGGCGGGTATCCGCGGCGGCGCAGGCCGGAAATCGTTGGAAGGCGCGGATCATCCCAGCCGTTGACATGGCCTTCTTGGACGAGTTGGAGCAGCTTGCGCTTGCTCATCACCGTGTAGGTTAGATTCAAGCGGGCGAATTCGATTTGCCTTGGCTTGGATGGGACTGGGCAGTTTTCGATGAACCAATCATAAAGCGGACGGTGGTTCTCAAACTCCAGCGTGCAGAGCGAGTGGGTGATGTGTTCGAGCGCGTCTTCGAGGGGGTGGGCGAAATCGTAAAGCGGATAGATGTGCCAAGCGTCGCCGGTGTTGTGATGGTGCGCATGCATGATCCGATAGAGCACGGGATCGCGCAGGTTCATGTTCGGTGATGCGAGGTCGATCTTCGCACGGAGCACGCACTCGCCCTCCTTGAACTCCCCAGCCTTCATCCGCGCAAACAGATCGAGGCTCTCTGCGGTCGGTCGGTCGCGAAAAGGCGATGGCGTGCCAGGAGTTGTCAGATTTCCGCGATTTGTCCGCATTTCCTCGGCGGATTGTTGTTCGACATAGGCCTTGCCCTCACGGATCAGGTGGACGGCGCAGTCGTAGAAAAAGCTAAAATAGTCGCTGGCGAAGTAGAGGTCGCTGTGCCAGTCGAAGCCGAGCCATTTCACGTCGGTCTTGATGCTCTCGACGTATTCGGTTTCTTCCTTTTCGGGATTCGTGTCGTCGAACCGGAGGTGGCACTTGGCGTTCAAGTTCGCATTTTCCAAGGCGATGCCGAAGTTCAGGCAGATCGACTTCGCGTGACCGATGTGCAGGTAGCCATTCGGTTCCGGTGGAAAGCGGGTGATGATGGATGTGTGTTTGCCGGTGGCGATGTCGTCGGCGATGATCTCGCGGATGAAGTCGAGTTTGGCGGGCGGCGGTGTGGAGTCGGACATTGGACAATGGTGAGTTAGAATCCGTTAGGTTTGGCGGATGATGCTTTGGGATTCGGTGGGTCGATCGGTTGAAGGCGAGTGGCCTGAATGGCGGTGGCAGGTTAGCCGATTGTCCGCTATTTCGCCAATTCAATCAAAAGCGCTTGGTTTAGGCGGATGCCTGCCTCGAAGTTCTCGACGGGGAAATTTTCATTGGGCGCGTGGATTTGGGCATCGGAAAGGGCAAGGCCCAAGAGAAGTGTATCGACCCCGAGGATTTCGCGGAAGGTCTGGACGATGGGGATGCTGCCACCTTCGCGGATGAGGACGGGTTCCGCGTCGAACGAACTGCGCAGGGCAGCGCGGGCGGCGAGGCCAAATTTTGAGTTCGGATCGGCGACGTAGGGTTTGCCGTCGTGCCCGATTTGGACCTCGATCGTCACGCCTGGCGGGCAGTGGCGTTCGAGGTGGCGTTGGACGTGTAGCAGGATTTCCTTGGGTTCTTGATCGGGCACGAGGCGGAAGGAAAGCTTGGCGAATGCCTCTGCGGGGAGAACGGTTTTCGATCCCTCGCCTTGATACCCGCCACCGATGCCGTTGACTTCTGCAGTGGGGCGGGCCCAGGTGCGTTCCGCCGAGCTGTAGCCGGGTTCTCCAAACAGGCTGGGAGATCCGGTCACCGAGAGGTAATCGGTGTCGCTCGCACCAGGGACGCTTGCCCACATTTCTCTCTCCCATGGTTCAAGCGGGCGGACTTGGTCGTAAAATCCATCGATGGCGACATGGCCCTCGGCATCGTGGAGGCTGGCGACGATGCGAGCGATCGCTGTCGCAGGGTTTGCGACGACACCGCCGAACAGGCCGGAGTGGAGGTCGCCCTTTGGTCCGCGAAGGGTCACCTCGCAGCAGGCGATGCCTCGGAGGCCATAGCCTAGGGTCGGTACGCCCGGTGCGACCATGCCGGTGTCGGAAATTGCGATGACATCGCAGAGGAGTTCCTCGCGATGTTGTTGGAGGAAGGGGGCGAGATTTGGGCTGCCGATTTCCTCTTCGCCTTCAAACAGGAAGATGAGGTTCACCGATAGTTCGCCTTGTTCGCGCAGGGTTTTTTCGACGCCGAGGATGTGTGCCATCATTTGGCCTTTGTTGTCGGTGGCGCCGCGGGCCCAGATCCGGCCATCGCGGATGACGGGCTCGAAAGGGGCGCTCGTCCACAAGGAAAGTGGATCGACGGGTTGCACGTCGTAGTGGCCGTAGATTAGGACTGTGCGGCGGCCGGGCAGGTGCTGATTTCTTGCGATGACGACTGGGTGCTTGGCTGTCTCGTGGAGTTCTGTCGTGAGACCGATGTCCGTGAGCTTGGTGATGAGCCAATCCGCGCAGGCTCGGACGTCGCTGGTGTGGCTCGAGTCGGTTGAGATGCTTGGAAAGCGCAGGAACGAAAAAAGATTTTCAAGATCGTAAGTCACGCACGGGATGCTGGCGGGTCGGGTGCCCATCTCGCAAGGCGAAATCCTCGAGCACGGGCTTCTAGCAAAATAGGGGCGAACTTTCGAGATGCGCGTTGATTCCCACGAGTGTGTCGATTGTGCGGCCCTGACAGCAACAATGGTGCCGAAATTGAGTGAGAGCTTGAGATCGAGAAGTGCAATGGACTCTGACTCAGTCGGCAGGCAGGTAGAGACGATTCTTGCTGATCCAATCGGCGACGGTGGGGGCGAGCCAAGGGTGCTTTTTTTCGCCGCTGGCGATGGCCTCACGGATCTGGGTGGCGGATGCTGGGTGCTCGCCATGAATCACGTGAAGGCTGAAGCCCTCTCGCGGTTGAGGGTCGCGGTCACGTGCGAGGACGATGAATTCGACCTTTGCAGCGAGCCGTTCGGGGTGCTTCCAGCGCGGGAGAGCTTCCCACTGGTCACAGCCCATCAGCCAAAACAAGCGTACGTCAGGAAAACGTTCCGCTATCGCCTCGGCCGTCTGGTAGGAATAGGTTGGCGTGGCTTGCTGGAGCTCGAAGTCATCCACGACCGCCCACGGCAACTGTCTTGTGGCAAGGCGCAGCATCTCGCAGCGGTCCTCACCGCGGCTGGGTAAAGTGCCGAGCTTGTGCGGAGAAATTTGGCAGGGCAGAAAGCGGACCTCATCGAGATCCAGCGACTGTTTTGCGGCGGTTGCGAGTTGGAGGTGTCCGAGGTGGACGGGATCGAATGTCCCTCCGAAGAGGGCGATTTTTCTCGGTGCGCTCATGCCTGCGAGAGATTAAGACGGAATCTCCTTCAGGGCAAGCAACGGAAGGCCATCGATTGAATCCGTGTTGCGTCATTCATCAGACGCCTTGGAACCAGCAGGGCAAATTGGCACCAGTACGTCATTCCAATAAACCCCTTGGCAAGGTCGATGGGCCAGCTACAGTTAACTGCATCGCTTCCACTCTAACCAAAAATTCGAAAGCTATGATCCGTTTGCTATCTGCAATCGTGCTATACTCAATTTCACCGATCGCATTTGCAGCACCGATCGACTCTTTGTTTTCAAGCAAGAACCTGTGGGAAAATAAGCCCGCTGAGTTTTTTGAGGTTGCCACGAAACTTGGCTACGAATGGACATCTAATGCTCAAGATTCGATGCGAGTCGCTGGAATGGGAACCACCGCTTATGGTCTTCCCGTCGTTGAGAGTGTTTGCCGATTCAAGGAAGGGAAACTCACAGAAATTTTGATCATGTTCTACGCTCGAGGTGATGCTGGAGATTTGGGGAAGGAAAAGTTCGATCGTCTGGTTCGCGTTTCGGCGGAAGCGGTGAATCAGGCAACAGCTACGAAGTTTACCCCAAGGGGCAAAGATCCCAACAATGCGGTTAAGGCCGATGGTTTGATTTGGCAGACTGAAAAGGCGCATTATCTCCTCGAGTTCAGTTTCACCAAGGAGGTGAAGAGTCGTGGTATTCCGTTTCGTGCAGAATTTGTGAGGCTTGAAATCACGCCTCCTGTTAAAAGTGGCGGTCAATTTGCATTGATCAAGAGTGCGCCACCTTCGAAGTTCTCAGGCGCTTCACACATCAAGCGGGATCTTGCCACTGGCGACGTTTGGCTTGGTGATGTCCCAATGGTGGATCAGGGGCAAAAAGGGTATTGCGTCGTCGCGGCTACGGAGCGAGTCATGCGCTACTATGGGATAGCCGTAGACCAGCAGGAGTTGGCGCAAGCTGCAAATAGCTCGGCTGATGGTGGTACGAGCGGCGACGCGATGCTCAGCGCCCTTAAAAAACTTAGCAACCGCCTGAAGGTACGCGTTCGTGAAGTCGAAAAATTCGACATTAAACAGATCTTAGGCCTTATCACGGAGTACAATCGAGCCGCCAAACGCGTTGGCACTGCTCTCGTTCCTGATCAAGGCGGAGTGATCGATGTAAACGATGTCTATCGTTCAATGGATGTGGATGTCCTTCGTGATGTGCGTAACAAGAACAAGTCTGACCTCAACCGCTTTTTGCGTGATGTAGCAAGCCATGTCGACAAGGGAAATCCATTGCTGTGGATGGTGATGCTTGGCAAGGTGCCAGAACCCGAAATTCCGCAAAATGCGGGTGGGCACATGCGTCTAATTATCGGCTACAACTCCAAGACTAACGAAGTTCTTTTTTCGGATTCGTGGGGGGCCGGCCACGAACTCAAGCGCATGTCTGCTTCTGATGCATGGACAATTACCAACGGCACGATCTGCATTGAACCGTATTAACGCTGCTCACAGACGCGGAATGAATTTTCTAACATTGAATTTGAAGATGTATTAGAACACGATGGGGAACTACTCTTTAGCAAAATGCCGAAGCAGCACAGAAAAGAGAGTTGCCGATTCATCTGCTATCACGTTTTTGCGGAGCCTGAGGGATTTGATGAAAGGGATCGTGATGTAGGATCACTCGTCGGTGATTGAAGCTCTGCGGGACCAGAATTTTCTCAAGAGCAGCCAGCTGGTGGTGAGGATGACAGCGGCTGTGGCGATCCATTTCCATGGAATTGGGATTGAGGCCTTGAAATGATGAATGATGGGTTTCTGCAAGGCCTGCGAGAGTGAGTAACTCCAAACCAGCGTGCGACCCGCATTGGAGACGTGAGTTGCGTTGGTATCGCTGACACCAACGGGCAGGTGCATGATGTAGGTGAGATTCCGCCCTCGGACTTGCGAGGATGGCAGAAATATTGCCCCGGGAAGTGCCTTGTTCGGATAGATCGTTCGGGAGAAATCGAGCCCCCATCCACTGTGTTGAACGTCGATCCGGCCGATCAAGCTGCTGGCAGTCGGGGGGAGTTTTTCGAATGATTTTCTAATCGATGGATTGAGGAGGTCCAGCGCTGATTCGAATGAGCCCTGAAAGCGGATGGTTAGCCGTTCGGCATCGGATGTGATATCGCAGCGAGAGCAATGGATCTGGTGGGTACGATCTAGAAATGAGTCAATCATTTGGTGGATGCCCGCCTCGCCACCTTGAAGTTTAGCCGCGCTGGCTGGAATAGTGTAGGCGAGATCCATCCGGCCGCTGCCATCTGGGTTTAGCCAAATCTCTTCATGTACATCGATGCACGAAACGAGTGTAGATGTTAGGATGGCGGCGACAACCAGCTGGATGTGGCGCTTGACTGACATCTTAGATCGCAGGCAGGTCGCATTTCGCGACTTTTTGGCCGACTTCAGCGATGGCTGGTAGGTCGTGGAAAAGTCCGGTTAGGTCAGGCAGGTCTGCGGCCGATTGGGCACGCTGAGACGCAATGATTTCGCCACGATGGAATAGGAAAGCGCCGGGCATTTGCAGGCCGTCGCCCGCGAGGTGGCCTACGCCACAGCCCTTAAAAATTGCGATCGCACCGCGCCACCAAACGTGTAGGCCGAACAACTCAAGGAAACCGCCCTTGCCGAGGCCGAATGCTCGGTAGAGTTCGCAGCGTGGATCGGCGATGCGGATCACTCCGCTGCGTTGCCCGAGGTAGTGAGATTCCTTGCCACTCTGCAGCATGTGCACTAGGACGAGATCTGCACCGTATTGATTTGCCTCTCTCTGGATGGCTTCGAGGTTCCGAAGGATTTGTCGGGTAAAGGTGCAACCGAAGTGACGCAGGAAAACCAAGGCGAGTGGCTTGTCATTGCAGGCCTCCGCGAGCGTTTTTCCGTTCGAGAGCGTGTACTCCATGCCTGCTTCAGCGAGGCTCAAGGGTTCTGAACGGGTTGGAGGAATTCCTGCATAGGCTTGAATGCAGGCCCAGAGGATTGCGGCAAAGGGAAACCACCAGATGAGGTCATCCGCGATCAGGATCCATAAAGCACGTTGGGCGATGTCTCCTTGGATCAAGGCAGTGCCGAGTCCGATGGTGCCCAAGGTGAATTTTAAAAATCCTGCGAGAATGATGGGCCAGTGTGGTACTGGGTTAACCGATGTTAGGATCATTCCTCCGCCGAGAAGTGTCGTGATGAGGCCAATGCCCTGCCAGGGTAAGTGTTGGTTTGGTATTACCAATCCTAGCCAACTGAACCATTGGTCAGGCCATGCCATCGCCCAAATACCAAATACGATGTGATACAATCCGGCGGATAAAAGGGTCAAATTCATCCACCGCGGGGTCCTGCACCGGTTGGAATCACAGCAAAATGTCATGGCAGAGGGTAGCTTGTCATCGAGTCCGCGCAAGGTGCGTCGTCACGAATGCTTCAAGCGGGCGATGAATTCGATGAAAAACTGAGTGCCTTGCGTGAGCGCAGCGATGTCGATGAATTCATCGATCGTGTGAGCTTGGTCGATCGAGCCGGGGCCGATGCAGATGCTTGGGATTCCACCGTTTGAGAGGTGGGCGGCATCGGAGAACCATGGAGCGCCATCGAGCTTTGTCGTTGGGTTTGTCTCTAAAAGAGCGCGGACCATTGGGTGATCGGCTGCGGTGTCCATCGGAGGGTTTTCGTGGGCGTTGAGGATTTCGAGGGGGAGGTCGAAGGCGGCGATCGTCTCGGTTAGGAGCTTGAGTGCGCCACCGCTTGCTGCGAGGGCTGGGGTAATGCGAATGTCGATTTCTGCCTCGGCGAGGTCAGGCACGATGTTTGGTCGAGCGCCGCCGCGGATCAGCCCGATATTCATCGTCGAGTGGCCGAGCACGGGGTGGGTGAACGATGCGAGTTGGCGGCCGAGGTGATGGTCGAGTTGGTCGAGTGCTCGGGTCAGCTTAAGGATTGCGTTTTCACCGCGTTCGGGTTGTGAGCTGTGGGCGGCCTTTCCCGTGGCCCGCAGAGTTGCCCAGAGCGAGCCTTTGGTCACGTGGACGACTTGCATCGATGTTGGTTCGCCGACGAGTGCAAATGTGTAGTCCTTGCCGTGGCGTTGAACGAAATCCTTGGAGCCCCATTGGCCGGACTCCTCGGCCATGAATGCTGCAAAATCCACGGCCACTGGCAGGTTAGCGAGTGCATCGCGGTGCTCATGAAGTGCCCAGAGCATGGCAGCCATGGGTCCTTTGGTGTCCGATGCGCCGCGTCCGTGAATTTTTCCGTCGCGCATTTCACCGCTGAATGGCTCGATGATCATGCCGCTGACGCCAACGGTGTCGAGGTGAGGGCCTAATAAAATCCGTGGGCGACCATCGAGCGGAGCAAATCGGGCGATGAGGTTCGGGCGGCCGGGTTTGATTTCCTCTAGCACCACTTCTGCACCGATGGACTCAAGCCATCCCGTTAGAAAGATCGCGAGGTTTTCCTCGCCGGTTTGGTCGGTGCCCGGCGCGTTGTCTGGGTTCACCGACGGAATGCGAACGAGTTGTTGCAGGAGGGAAACCACATCTTGGCTCATGGCCCTGATACCATCAGCAAGTAGAGCTGAAAGCAAGGTCTTCGTGAGCGGCCCGGGGTTAGAGTGAGCGCTCTGGAAACTCTGTCTTCCAACGGGCCAAGGCCTCGCGGATCTCCGATGCTTGGCGGGTCGGGCTGAGTTCCCACGTAAGCGGGCAGTTGGGCGGGAAAAACCCAAGGATTTTCGCGTAGTCCAAGGTGCCGCTGAACGGGGTACGGTGGTCTCTGGCGGGCCACTCCACGTCATGAACGTGCCCGCCGATGAGATGCGGAGCGATGGTTTCTAGCCATTGGAAGTGGTCGAGCAGACCGAGGTTGTGTTTCAGTTGAACATGACCGAAGTCGTGCCAGTAGCCGACCGATGGGTGGTCGGCGAAGTGCGATTGGAGCACCATCATCTCACGCTCGGTTGGTACATCCTCGAAGATCGAGCGAGATTCGATCGCGAGTTTGACACCGACTTCGGCTGCCCGCTCTGTGATCGTGGTGAGTGCCTCCAGCGCTCGGTGAAAATACAGCGGCCCTATTTTTTCGCGTTTTTTCACGAAGGCGATTTTGCGTTTGATATAGTCCGGATGGTGTTGGTCGCCGTTGGCCACGAGCTTGGTGAGGGGGGTGGTCCAGTCCTTGCGGCTCAGCGGCACCGAGCCCATGTGGAGGACGAGGTAGTGGGCGTCAAACTCGGCGGCGATGTCCAGCGTTCGGAGTGTCATGTCCATCGCGCGTTGGCGCTCGAGCGGGCGATGGGACGTGTATTCATAGGCATCGGGGGCATCGATCATCACCTCGACAGGTGACGGGAAATAGTTGTGCACCCCTGCGCACTTGAACAAGCCACGGGCGTAAGCTTGGCGAATTCCCGGCAGTTTAGCGATGGTCATCCCGTGCGACAACTCGATGTTAGAAAAACCGAGGTCGACGATTTCCTCAATCATTTGCTCGCCGTCGGTGTGGCGGCTGTTGTTCCAGCATGATGAGAATGCGAGCATGAGAGGTGAGTGACTTCGGCGAGTCTATCAAATCAGACTGATGTTGCTAGCACTTGATTGCTAGTTTCGCCGTGAGGTCAGTGTATGAGAAAAAAGGCTCCCGGTGAGGAGAGCCTTTGAGTGATTCGCAGCGAGGCGGGTGGTTGATCGGTTAGCGGTCGAGGATCGAGTTCCAGTGTTCGACGTGATCCTTTTGTGAATCGAAGAGTGCGGTGGCATCGTCGTGGATGGTGATGCTGGTGATCTTGTCGCCCACGCCATTGAATTTGCAGCCACGTTCGCCGGTATTGTTTTTGCCGGTGATTTTTTCGACCACGTCGAGTCCGTTGGTGACTTGGCCGAAGACCGAGTGGCGGTTATCGAGGAATGGGGTTGCGGTCGTGGTGATGAAAAACTGCGATCCATTCGTGCCAGGGCCTGCGTTGGCCATCGAGAAAACCCCAGGCGCACGGTGGCGGAGGTCGGGGTGAAATTCGTCGGCAAACTTGTAGCCCGGGCCGCCGCGACCGGATTCAGTTGGATCACCGCCTTGCAGCATGAAGCCCTCGATGACCCGGTGGAAGGCGATATTGTTGTAATACCCTCGGCGGGCGAGGTTCAGGAAATTCGCACAGGTGAGCGGGGCCTTGGACGCGTAGAACGTGGCATCGATGTCGCCAGCGGTCGTGTGAAGGGTGATTTTGATGTCGGACATTCTTTTCAAGTAGCACCGGATCTGAGTTTTGGCAACCCATACAGATGGCCGACTGAAGGATCGCCGGGTTCGAGCGCCCAATCAGACCTTGAACAAGCCCCCGCGTTTGCCGCCGAGGATTGCGGCTCCCATGATCGCAACGGATAGGAAAACCATCGCCCATACGCCGAGGGCTGCCGCGAGTTCCGTGCCATTGCCAAGGGTGCTGAGCAGGGTGTAGATTGCCTTGGTGATCGGGTAGTGCTGCGCTTGTTGGGCGAGGATTAGGCTATCGCTAACTTCTAACATCGCGAAGGCAAAGGCGAGGATCGAGCCGGCGGCGAGATTGGCCCCGATGAGTGGAATGGACACCCGGCGCAGCGTTCGGAACGAGGTGGCACCGAGAGATTTCGCAGCTTCCTCTAGGGTCGGATTGCTTTGTTGGAGGCCAGCGACCGCCGATCGGACAATGTAAGGCATTCGCCGAAATGCGTAGGCAACCACGATCAAGAGGAATGGGCTACCGTCTGCGCCCACGAGGAAATGGAAAGCCTTCCCTTCCTGCGACAGCGCGAGGTAGCCGAAGGCCATCACCAATCCGGGCACGGCGAGTGGCAACATCACCACCGAGTCGAGGAGCCCTCGCGATTTTAAATCCGAGCGGACCACGACCCACGCCACACACAATCCGATCACGAGTGCTAACAAGGTAGCGCAGCCAGCATACATCAAGCTGTTTTGGATCGATGGAACCACAAGGCTGTTTCCAAGCGCTTCGTGATAGTGCCGGAGTGTCAGTTCATCCGGCAAGACTGTGCCATACCAGCGGCCAGTGACGGAAAGTAGCAAGACGCCGAGGTGAGGAATGGCTGCAATTAGAAATACCGTCAGGAAAAACAAGCTGCAGCCGGCAGATTTCCAACCACCGATGCGCAGTGCTGCAGAGCGTCCTTTCGGTCGTGGCGCGGTGCCTAACGGAGACCGGCCCATGACCAACTTCGAAAGCGCAAATACTCCCGCAGCCACGACCAACAAGATCGCTGTTAGTGCGTAAGGGATTGGATTTTTATCCAGTCCTTTCAGACCGTCGAAAATTTGTACAGGAGCGATTCTCGCGAAGTCGAAGACTAGGGGGACGCCGAGTTCCGTGAATGCCCAGATGAAGACAATGGATGCCCCAGCAAAGACGCCGGGCATGGCGAGTGGCAGGGTGATTCGGAAAAAGCGTTTCCAAGGTGGGCAGCCGAGGTTTTCCGCTGCCTGTTCCATCGCGGGATCGAGGTTCGCCAGAGCGGCGGCGATGTTCATGTAGAGGATTGGATAGAGATGCAGGGCATTCATGAGGACCATGCCTGTGAAGCGACCATTCGCCAACCAATCATAAGGATGCATTGAGCTCATCATGCCGAGGTCGATGAGCAGTGAGTTGAATGCGCCGTTGACTCCGAGCATTTGTTTGACGCCGACTGCACCGACGAAAGGTGGCAGGATCATGGGTGCGAGTACGAGAACACCGAGCGCGGGCTTGGCAAAAAAGTCATAGCGGTGGCCGATCAAGGCCAAGGGAAAGGCGATTGCGAGTGTGGCGAGAGTGCTGCCGATTCCCACCAAGAAAGCATTCCAGAGGCCTTCCTGATAGATCGGGTTTCGGAAAACCGTGGCCACGAAGTCGAGGGTAAAAGTGCGTGAACCGTCTGCCCGTAGCCCTTCGAACGCTTGCTTTACGATCATCCCTGCGGGATAGATGAAAAACACCGCAAATAGGATACCTACGATGAGAGAAATGGTAATGGCGGTGCCGCGTTTCATGGGTGGGTGGCGCTTTGGGATTTCGCACGGGCGATGGCCTCAGCTTTGCGATAATTGGCGCGGAACCATTCGCCGAGTTCCGTTGCACGGTCAGCTGCCTTCAGCGCATCTGGACCATCAAGTACGGGGTCGCCTTTACCGGCTTTGTCATAGCTCACCCGCGAGACATCCGTAAAAACTGCCAGCGCATCAGCAGGCATCCCAGCGTTCCGAATCGCGTCCCAAGCAGACTTCAATTCATCGTGCGAATCGATGCACATGATTTTGACCAATTGGCGCAGGGTGTTGAATGAAGCTCCCGTGAGTTCGCGCTGATAGGTGAAATTTGCCGGGTCGTGGTAGGGATCGGCGAGAGGCATGGTCGAGTTCGCCAAGAGCCCTGCGGTGTAGGCGTCGCGGCGGATGGGGGTGCGGTGGAGCGCCCGAGCTTTCGGGCCGTTAGGCGTGCCGGGTTTGCCAAACCATAGCGTCTGAGCTTCGATGCTGAGGCAGAATTCGACGAAGGCTTGAGCAATTGCTTCGTGGGGCGCTCCCTTCAGCACTGCGATTGGATCGCCACTTAAGGTGGTGCCGCCCACGGGCGCGATCCAAACGACGCGTGACTCTCCAGAGGTTGATTTGAGCTCGTCAGCAAACGAGCGCCCGTAGAAATCGATGCACATGCCGGCCGCAGCATTTCCTTGCCCGATGTCTTGGGGGATCTTTGACGCGCTGTCGGTGAAGTAACGCGCATTGGCCGCCATTCGCTGGATCAGTTGAAGACCAGCCGCCCAACCGGCCTCCATCGCTTTTGCGCGGTCCGTGTTAGACCTCATTAGATTTCGCTGCATTTCCGACTGGACGAGCAACTCGAATGCTCGGGCCACCGAGCCGCTCTTGGTGGGGTCCGCAAGTGCGATTGCGCCCGCGTAGCGTGGATCACCCAAGTCATTCCATGTTTTGGGAAGGGGGATTTGCAGTCGTTTGAGAACGTCTGGGCTGTAGCAAATGCCGAATTGGGACATGCAGGTCCCGACCCAGACGTGGTCGGTGGGGTAGTAGCGCTCGCCGGTGAAGGTCTCGGGAATGACTCCATCGTTCGCGAACCACTCAGGGTGCGAACCGAAGACGCTAAGAGGAAGGAGCCTGCCTTTTTTTGCCTGACTCGCGAAGTCGGGCTCACCACCACCGAAGAATAAATCCACGCCGATTCCATTACGCTGAGTTTCGTCCGCAGCCTTGAAACTTGCATCTAATACCATGCGGATTTCCGAGGTGCCACCTGGCGTCCGCCAGTCGATGTAAAGGGAGCGGCCCGAATTTTTTTTCCAGTGTGCGGCAAAGGCCTCGCCGAATTCTCGACGGATCGATTCATTGTGGGGACTCAGAATCACGAGCGTGTCATCCGCCTTGTTTGCCGTGGTTGTGGCCGTCTGCCGGCGCAATGCGAAGGGCAGTGCGATGATGATCACCAGCAGTCCAAAAATGATCGATGCGCGCGTTCTCATCGAGTGGGCCGATTACGGTTTTAAAACGACCACATCCTCATGGCGGGCATGCAGGACGATTTTTGCGGCGCTGGGTTCGTGGATCAGGTGAGGATTCATCTCGACCACCTGCTGGCGGCCTGCTGCGGTCTCGACCCAGTATTGAATCCGTTGGCCGAGGTAACTGCGCTCGACGATGGTGCCGGCGAGTGCATTGTCACCTTCGGTGTCTTGGAGCCGCCACGCCTCGGGGCGGATGGATAGTTGAACTGCCTCCCCGGCAACCGGTGACCAGTTTGAATCAGAGGTGCGACCTGTTAGGCGACCGGCGGCGGTTTCAACCACCACGTAGCCATCACTCATTCCGATGGCGTTCCCTGCGAGCAGGTTGGTCTCACCGATGAAGTGGGCAACATACGCGCTTTGTGGGGTGCGGTAAATTTGCTCTGGCGTGCCGATTTGGCCGATCTGACCACGCGTCAACACAGCCATGCGATCGGCCATTGCGAGTGCCTCTTCTTGATCGTGGGTTACATAAATTCCCGTTAGGCCGTTCTCCTTTACGATGCGGCGGATTTCGCGGCGCATTTCCACGCGCAACTGGGCGTCGAGATTGGATAGAGGCTCATCGAGGAGTAGGCACTTTGGTCTCACGACCAGCGCGCGGGCGAGTGAGACCCGTTGTTGTTGACCGCCGGACATTTGGTCGATGGCGCGCTCGCCGAATCCGCTGAGTTGAACCATTTCGAGTACCTCGGCGACGCGTTGTTTGATTTCCGGCCTTGGCACTTTCCGTTCTTCGAGGCCGAATGCGATGTTCTGGCCGACCGTTAGATGGGGCCAGAGTGCGTAGCTTTGGAAGACCATTGCTGCCTCGCGTTTGTGAGGGGGCAATTTCGTGACCTCGCGCTCGCCGAAATAAATCGAGCCGCTGGTGGGAGTTTCGAGCCCGGCGATGCAGCGGAGCAGGGTGGTTTTCCCGCAACCCGAAGCTCCGAGAAGAAAGAATAACTCGCCGTGCTCGATCTCGAGAGAGATTCCATCAAGGGCGCGGGTGTCCCCGAAGGACTTAACGATTGATTGAGCTCGGATCGATTCCATAGGATTTGCTGGCCCATCGTTTCGTTTGGTAGCATGGAAGCAAGCCGGAAGCTGAGAAATCGCCGTATGATCGAGGATTTTCGAGTTTTTTTGAAGATTCGCTTGCAAAATAGAAGGCGACACCGTAACAAATGCCCCCCAACCAAACGATTGCTCGGATGGCGGAATTGGTAGACGCGCTAGACTAAGGATCTAGTAGGGTAACCTGTGGAGGTTCGAGTCCTCTTTCGAGCACTTTCCCCTGATAATCAATGGGGTGCGGCGGTAAAAATCGCCTCGGTTGATATGTCCAACAGCGGCATGAACGGGGCTGGGGACAAAGTAGCGAAAGGTCAGGGGGCATCCCCCTTCAATGGCCGGAGCAGGAAAGCAGGCCCCTTCCATAAGGTCAAAGCTGGCCCCGACCTGGATGCTTGGTTGCGGTTGTCAGGCATTGTGGCAGTCACGCGCAAGCCGATGCTGCGATGCATCAAGGCGCTCTTCTACCTCGCCAAGGCTCAGAACTACCTGCCCGATGAGAAGACCAATGCCGTCGAGCGGATGCAGCAAGTGCGCGTGAAATCCGAGGATACGGCGATCTTCTCATCCGAGGAAATAGCCAAGCTCCTGCACCATGCCCCGCCGTGTTGCCTCATTCAGAAGAACGCCGACGGAACGGTTTGCCCGAATTGGGATGTGATGGATGAACCTCTCGCGGCGGGACGGGGCGACGCAACGTTTCACCCCTCGATCCGGTGCGGGAAAAAGCGACTGAGGTTGCCGGTGATTGGCGAGCGGTCGCCGCGTGCGGAGAGGCCGCGGCACTCGTCGCCGATCATCCACAAGCCCCAGACGAAGTGCTGTTGCCTAGCGGAAAACAGATTTGCGTGCTTCTGATAAGCGATCGGCTCGCCGTGGTGGCCGACGGCTCCGGTGGCGAGCGTGTTCCCGCGCTCCATCAAGGAGACGCCCGCGCCCTCGCGGCCGAAGAACGGCTTCTCCACCCAGTGCGAGACGCCCTGGGAACACAGCTCTTCCCGCGACAGATAAGCCGGCAGCAACAGCGGGTGGCCGGGATTGAGCTCCCATAAAATTGGCAGCAGGCCCTTGTTGGAGAGCATCATCTTCCACGCCGGTTCGATGAACCGGGACCGCTCCTGACCGATCTCGGCGAAGAATGGCTCCTCGATCATCCACTCCCACGGATAGAGTTTGAAAAGCTTCTCAACGGGTTGTTCGTTGGGGCCGGTGAAATAGCCGCCCTCGGCAAATCCGATCTCCTGCATGTCCATCAGCTCAACCGATTTCCCCGCCTGCTCAGCCGTCTCCGCGAGGTAGGCGATGGTCTGGCGGTCTTCGAGATTTTCCCATGCGCAGGCGAAATGCACCGTGGCTTCCGGGATCGATTTCCAGCGTGCGACGAGCGCCTCATGGATCGAATTGAGCTGGTCGCTCTCCGGGAAAACCGTTTCCAGCCACTGCCACTGAATGACCGCCGCTTCTAGCAGCGAGGTCGGCGTGTCGGCGTTGTATTCGAGAAGCTTCGGCGGGCCCGTGCCATCCCAAGCGAGGTCGAAGCGGCCGTAGAGTGAGAAATCCGCAACCATCCACGAGGTCTGCACCAGCCCTGCAACTGTGTCCGGAATGGCGAGGCGGTCCCACCAACCGCGTCTGACGATTTGCTCGCAGGCTTCCAGGCAAAGCGCGTGCAACTCGCTGGCGGCGTCCTCTAGGGTTTCCGCCGCTTTCAAGGTGAGCACGAGATGCTCGTTCTCGGTCCAATACGATTCGCCGCCCGCGCCGTGCCAGATCAAGCCGGACTCCTCGACGCGTTCTTTCCAATCTGCGCGCGGGGCGTTTGTTTCGAGACGAATGCTGGATTTCATCGGCTAGAAATCAGCTCCCCAAGGATGAGCGGCCGCTGCTGCGTGAAGAGGACGAGCCGAAACCGCCGCGCACCGATTGGCCGGCCTTGACGGGAGCTCCGGTGGCGCGGCTCTGCTCGACCATCCGCTGATAGCCGGGATTCGCGGCGGCGTAGCGGCTCACCGCGCCGCGCTGGTCCTCCACGCCGCGCTGCCAGTTTCCGGCCTGCCCGCCGGCCTGGTGGAATCCGTTGCCGGGCGAGAACATGCCGCGGTTACCAGCGAGCAGCCAATACATCATCAGGGCGTTGCCCATCCCGAAGCCGCCGCCGTGGGGTTGTCCGCCCGACGAGTTGGACGCAGTTTTTTGTTCCTCTTCCAAGGCTTTCTCGACTTGCTTCAAGGCGTCCGGAGTCGGTCGGCTCGCGGTCACGTATTCCGGGATATTCTCGTCCTGCCATGCGCCGTTGATGAAATAGCGGCCTTCTTTGGCAAAGCCGTAGGGATGCTCGTAGAAATTCTGTGCAGTCGCATGATAGTAACCGACGCGCGGAATGTGGAAATTGTGTGAGACCTCGCCGTTGACGAGCTTGGATTTCTCGGTGTCCAGTTTCTCGATCTGCGACTGCGTTTCGGCGACTTGCACGTCCTCCTCGTTCATGACGTGGTGCACCCCCCGGTCGCAACTGCTGAGAGTGCCTGCAAGAATGCAAGCGGTGGACCAGCGAAGAATACCGCCGGGGCGGAGAGTGGTGAGAAAACTGCGTTTTTTCATAAAAGAAACCGTAGGCTAAACCGGTCTTTCGGAAGCGTCAACTTGATCGCCATTCCAAAAATTCGATTTTTTTCAAGCCGCCGTTTCAACGCTAGGAATGGAATCTCAGCCACTGCCGTAGCCACGGTGCCGCTCTCGCTCGCGGGTGCGCTGCTTTCGTTGCATTGGATGGATCAAACGCTCAATGTGTTTAGCCAAATCGGCATCATCATGTTGATCTGGATCGTCACTCAAAATGGCATTCTGATTGTCGACTTCGCCAACCAACCATGCGACGCCGGACTTTCGAAAATCGATGCGGTGCTGGAGGCTTCGATCAGCCGATTTCATCAAATTCTGATGACGAGCCTCTCAACGATCCTCGGCATCTTGCCCATTGCGCTCTCATGAGGTGCAGCGGGTTCTTCGCGTCAATCGCTCGGCATTGCCGTCGCCGGTGGTCTTTTAGTGCCGGGTTTCCTGACTTTGTTTGCCGTGCCTGCTGTCGATGCGCTCTTCAGCAGCAAGCATTGACAGGTGGAAAAAATCGAAGCGTAACGCGTTCCGACCTAAGTTGGTATTATAACGCTTTTTTGCCGTATTTTTCTTTGAGGAAAGTGAATACGATAGGCAACAGCGAGAAACCAATGATGCCGAAAACTACCAGTTCGAAGTTATCCTTAATCACCTGAATCTGACCGAAGAAATACCCCAACGGTATCAGCGAGCCAACCCAGAGAATGGCACCGGACACGTTGAAGCCCATGAACTTGCGGACATCCATCCGACCCATGCCTGCGACAAAGGGGGCGAAGGTGCGCACGATCGGGACAAAGCGCGCGATGATAATGGTCTTGCCGCCGTATTTTTCGAAAAAGGCGTGCGTCTGCTCGATGTGTTTGGCTTTTACGATGCGAGGAAACGTTCGCATCATCCACTGCCCTGCCAGCCTGCCGATCCAATAGTTGACGATGTCGCCTAAGATCGCAGCAACCAGCATGAGAAGACCACAATACCACAAGTTCAGCGGCACTGTATGAGAGACGGCGCCGACCGCGAAAAGCAGCGAGTCACCGGGCAGGAAAGGTGTCACGACCAAACCAGTTTCGCAGAAAATGATCGCGAACAATATCGCGTAAATCCAACCGCCATACAGAGTGACGAGCTCTGCTAGTTTGACATCGAGGTGCAAAAAGTAGTCAAGAATATCCTTCACGGGCCGTAGCATCGTTAGGAACGAAAAAAGTGCAAGACCGGAACGATGAAGTTTTCGTGAGTTGAGGAATCCGCTGAGTCCGTGCTTGTCCGCATCCGTAGTTCGATTGGAAAACAGCGCATGTCTGAGTTCGTCACGCTCTAGGAAATGCTTACGCTGGGGGAGTGGCAGGAACGTTTCGATGAAGACATCGAGTCCTCTTTCGAGCACTTTTCATTGATTTCCAGAGAGTCCTGAAGGTGGAGGGCCTCGGGTTTTTGTTGGATGATTAGGCACTTGTAGGGTGGTGGTGCTCGGAAAGTTGAGCCACTGCCCAGCCTACTGTGTTCGATTTTCCTTGGCCATTGCCAGCTGCTGCGGGAAGGCCGATCTTCCGACTGTCCACGACTTTCTCGGCCGGCAGCCGAAAAACTGCGGATACTCGATACTGGCGCAATGCGCAATGCGGGCATGCTGAGATCCTGAATTGACAAGTCTGCGCAGCGGAAAGAGCTTTGAGCGAACTCGTGGCTGTTCTAGTGAAGCCGCCTGATTCCATTAGCATTCCCGCCATTCAGCCATGAAAATTCTTGTCACCGGATCCGCGGGCCTGATCGGCTCGGAGGTCTGTCGTTTCTTCCACCAGCAGGGTTCCCATATCCATGGGGTTGATAACAACCAGCGGGCAGTTTTTTTCGGACCACAAGGGGACACGCTTTGGAATCGCAGGAGACGCTTTAACGAGGGTGGGCGCGTGACCGAGTACTCAGCGGTGAAGAAAGGCCTTAATCGCGTGGTAGATTTTTTTATCCGTGCCCTTTTTCATCATAGTTTCAATGACACGACCAATGCCTTCACCGCAATTCCGTCCACTTGGTACAGCCGTCGTCATGTTTTTGCCAACCTCAAAATCCAGCCGATAAAATGCATTGGCGATGCTAACCCAAATGACGTATTCACCGCCCCCCCTATCGCACTCGCCGGTTAATGCCGCGATCTCATTTTTGAGAAAATTATTAATCTGCTAAATATGGCTAAGAAAAACAAAAAAGCTTCAATTGTTATAAACAATAAGTTGCCTGATGAGATTTTGATAAAAAGCGATATAAAAATTCCAAGGCATTGGGGGAATTCAATTTTTACGATGATGCTGGCAGCATTGGTCGCCGTAATAATTAGCTGCTATCCTATTATTTTTTGCGGGAAAAGTTTTGTCTCTCCTGCATCAGTTTCGGCATTGGTTTACAGTTGGTGGCCTCCCATGCCAGGAATGGGGAACGAGAAACAGTTCAACCAACACGGCAGTGATACCGGTGCCACCATGTGGGCCATGGCACCTTGGGCGAAGGCCGAGTCAGAAAGTATTTTAGATCATGGAGAGCTGCCTCTTTGGAATCGCTATTCGCATGCAGGTGAAACATTGATCGGTCAGGGAGTCTCTCAGCTTGGTGATCCTCTCCACTGGTTGGTGATATTAGCAAGAGGTGAAGCCTTTGCATGGGATATGAAGTATATCCTAGCCAAATTCTTATTTTGCGTGGGCTTTGGTTTGTTGGTCAACCGGCTCATCGCAAGTCGTGGTTTGGCAATTCTTTATTCGGTGCTCGCGGCATGGTCTGGGGCATTTTTTTACACATTCAGTCATCCAAGTTTCTTCGTATTTTCTTACACACCATGGATACTGCTCTCAGCAATAAACATGCTCTTAAGCACCCCCAGAAAGGCCGCTTTATGGGGGTGCTTGTGGTTACTGGCGAATGTTGCCTGTTTCAATGCGGGAATGCTCTCGGTTGCGGTGATTCTGATTGGGGCTTTGAACCTCGCGGCCCTAGCTTATGCATTTGGATATTCAAAAAAACGCAAAGAATCAATTCTGCGATTGGCAGTAGGCGTGACACTATTTTTCGGATGGACAGCTCCCTTTTGGATCTCGTTTATCGTTACTGAAAAAGATGCATTCTCACTGCATACTGAGGTCAAGGTTGATCAATTGCCTTTACATAGCGTTGCGGGCGCATTTGACGATATTTTCTATCGAATTGCGAGTGATGGCAATGGGGTTTCACCTGCGCCTGGAGCCAGCATGCTGATCTTTGTTGGTTTTTTTCTCGCTTTGCTAAACTGGAAAAAAATAAGAAATAATTTTTTTTATTGGGTGAATACTGCGGCTATTGTTTTGTGGGGAGGATTTGTCTTTGGATGGGTTCCTGCAAGCATAGTGGAATTAATTCCTTTTTTAAATAGGGTCGGCCATATAGCCACTGATTTTTCTTACCTATTGGTCTTTCATCTTACCCTTCACAGCGCATACGGATTTTACGCAATCTCAAAGAATACGGCTGTTAGGTGGAATATCATTCAATTTTCCGTCATGATTGTCGTGATGCTAGCCGGAATGTTTTTCATTACCCGCGGCCAGTCCGTGAATCACGCACCTCGGATCTATCTTTTTGTCGCAGCGGCGTGTGCTGTTGCGGCACCTTTGGTTTTCGCCATTCTTAAAAGTCTAAATCGCGAAAAAAGCCACGCTGGGTGGACTGCGATTATTCTGCTAGGGTTTGTGCCTTGCCTTCGCCATGGTCTTTACACAATTGGCGATGAAACACTATTGATGAAGCCTGGGAAAAGAGAATCGTTGGATTTTCCCAGTGAAAGCATTCGTCGAATCAAGCAATCAGAGCATGAACCTTTCCGCGTGACTGGGCTCCAAAGCTCACTGATTGGTAACTACTCCGCCATGTATCAACTCGAGGATATAAGGACCTGTTCGCCTTTGATCAACAAGCCTTTGGTCGATCTTGTCCGTGGCTTTCCTGGTGTAGACATCGTGGCTTGGGGTTGGGTGGTTGGCTATACCAATCCCGTTTTGGCAAAGCCTCTTTTCAATCTTCTGAATGTCAAATATCTGCTCGCGCATCCTCAAACGCAAATTCAAGGAGATATTGGATTCGATGAATATGACAGAAGCGATTTCCTAGTTATTAAAAATAGCGAGGCGTGGCCGCGTGCGTTTTATACCAATGGTATTTTTGAGACGGTTAGTCTGGACGATTTTAAAAATCGTCTCATCGCCAATCCTAATGTTCCCTTCGCTGCATTTTCAGATAGAGATCTCGCTAAGGAACCCAAAATTAAACAATCTGCCAATGTTCAATCGCCATCTGTAGTATCAGCTTCGGATTACACACTTGGTCCAAACTCCACAAAATTCTCAGTTAAGGCGCCTTCAGCAGGTGCAATCGCACTCATGGAAGCCAATGCTGGAGACTTTCACGCGACCATCAACGGTGAGAAGGCGCAAGTCTACACCGTGAATCATGCGTTTAAAGCGGTTTATGTTGATGGGCCTGGGCAATATACCGTAGAGTTCAGATACCTGCCGTCGCATTGGAAAATTGCACAATTCCTTTTCTGCGTTGCAGCTCTTACAACCTTGGGAATTACAGTTTTCGTATTTTACAAATTTCGCCCTGTGGAGAGTCCCGTTGCAGATCAGAGCTCATAACCCGCGGATTCGGCATCCTTCGCAAACATGCGCACCGTCTCGAGGGCGTACTCATCAAGATCTTTTCCAATGAGCGGGATTTTTGCAATAAGCTCATTGGTCATGGTAATGATATGACAGCCAATTTGTCCGGCTTGCACGAGATTGAAAATCTCTCTCGGGCTTGCCCAGAGTAACTCAACATTTGGAGTCTCAGAGAGTAATTGGAGGCACTCTTTCATCAATGGAAGGGGATCACGACCGCTGTCGGCGATTCTACCTGCGAAAACCGAAGCGATTGCCGGCGGGCCATCAGCGAGTGCTGGCACCAACGCGGCAACTTGAGCGGGAGTCGTCATCGCCGTAATGTTGAGTTTCACTCCTTCTTTGGCGAGATTCGCGATGGTGGGCGTTGTTGAGATGCCTTGAGTGTTGGTCGATGGGATCTTCACATAAACGTTTTCCGCCCAGCTACTGATCAGCAGGGCCTGACGCTGCATTTCCTCAAGCGTGTCACTGAACACCTCGAAGGAAATCGGGAGATTGGTGATGTTTGCGAGCACCTCCTTGGCGAAGGCCTCATAGTCGCGAATCCCTGCCTTTTTCATCAAAGTGGGATTGGTCGTGAAGCCGGAAACCAAGGGATTCCCCATCATTTCCAGCATGCCGGAGATGCTGGCTCCATCGGCGAATATCTTGATTTGGTGATTCATTGGGTGGACTCCCATTTGGCGGTGTTTTTGCTGAGCGACGGATGAGACACTAGCAGATGCCAGATGACGGCTTGGTAAGCTTCTGTAAGAGGGGTTACCAACGCCACATCGACAGTCGGCACCACTAGGCAAGCATCGGCATTCGCTGCGGTGTAGCCACCGTCCCTGCCAACCACCCCGAGGACTTTGGCACCTACCTCGCGGGCGACTTTCACCGCATTGACCAAGTTGCGTGATATGTTTTTCTCATCGCTGCCGCCGCCGACCGAAAAGACGAACACTGCATCATTCGCGCTGATCCGGCTGACTTTGAGGTTTTCTGCGATGGATGTTTCCCACCCCTCATCATTGATGCGTGCGGTGAGTTCGGAAACATTGTCTGTCGGGCAGATGGCGTCGAATCCACCAAGTTTGCGAAAGTCGCAGGTGGCATGAGAGGCATGGCCGGCACCTCCACCGGAACCCACGAAAAACACCCTTCCGCCGTTGCTGCGGACCTCAGCCAGTATTGCGACCATCTTTTCCACGTCGGCGGCATCGATTTCCTGTGCGACGCGCACGGTTTTTTGTAGAAAGTCGTTTGTGAAGTTCATCGGGAGGTAGATTTGTTTGCATTAGATAGAAAGGCGGCGATCTCTGCAAGTGACGAAAAGAAAAAATCCGCAGTTTCTTCGACCCCTTGATTGTAATCCGTGGCGAGCAGGATGGTTCCAAGTCCGCTACGCTTGCCGGCCTCGATGTCCTTTGCTGAGTCACCGACCAGCCATGAACTTGCCAAATCAATGCCGTGTTCCTCTGCCGCATCAAAAATCATGCCAGGGTTTGGCTTCTTGCGTCGGTCTTCCGCGGAGCCCATCGGGCAAACTTCGATCGCATCAGGGGATAACTCACTTGCGAGCACGCGATGCATTTCATCCAGCTCCGATTGACACAACAACCCCCTTTGCAAATCCGGCTGGTTGGTGACGACAATGCATGCAAATCCGAAATTATGCGCCGCTTGCATCAATTCTTTTGCGCCTTCCTTGATGCGAAACTCACTGACTGCTCTGGGAGAGCCGACCACCGATCCCCTCATGATGATTTCATTTAAGATCCCGTCGCGGTCGAAAAAAACCGCCCTTTTTGATCGCGTGAGGTATCGCTCCAAGTCGGCAATGCCCTCGATCGAACCGATTTCGTAAAACCTCTGATCCACTTGGAACGCCGCCATCTCCTCGCGCGCCACTAGATCTTTCATCAACTGCGAGAGATCGAAATTCTCACCCGGCGGGTGGCGCAGAAAGGCCTCGCGGCGGTAAAGCGAAAGCCCGTAATCAATGTGCTGCATTTGAGGCAGTTTGGCGGCCTTGTCATAAAGGCGCACTCGATCGCCCTCCATCCAAACATTGCTCGCATCCCAAAGCCCCTGGTTTGGGTATACCGTCATCAAACCGGACATCGGCTTTTCAAAAAAAGCATGTGCCACGGCGCGATAGTCAATCGGAAGATACGAGTCCCCGTAGAGCACAAAAAAAACATCGCCCAACAAATCCAATGCCTTGCGAATCGCGCCGCCGGTGCCGAGCAGGGTTTTCCCATCATTAGCATAGCTGACTTGCATGCCAAATCTTGAACCATCCCCGACATGTTCTTCAATCATTTCACCAAGATGGCCAGCACACACCACGACTCTTCCGATGCCTCGTGTTGAAAGCAGCTCCAACTGCCAGTCGATGAAAGGTTTTCCTGCCACCTCGACCAGCGCCTTGGGGATTTTTTCCGTCAAGGGCCGCAAGCGCGTCGCAAGCCCACCGGCGAGGATGGCTAATGGGATTTCAGGGAGTTTCACGAGTTCAGGAGTTTGGTTCCCTCAAAGTCGAAACGAAAACGCACCTCCTTTAAACCAGCACCGTGCATCGCATGCCGCAACTTCATCTTGTTATCGGCATAAAACATCAGGAAGCCGCCTCCGCCCGCGCCGATGAGTTTGCCGCCGAGCGCACCGTTTGCCAACGCAAGATCATACCACTCGTTGATCTTTGCGTTGGTCATGCCACCTGAACGCTCTTTTTTGCGTTGCCAATGCACATCCATCAAACTCGCAAATTCTTTTAAATTGCCAGTTTCAAGTGCGTACTGACTTTGCAAGCCAAGGTCTTTGACGAAATGAAGATTCTCAACCATGGAGGCGTCCGCCGCCTTGCTCTTGGTATCTTGCTCTTGCAGAATAACCGAGGCAGAGCGGGAATAGCCAGTGAAGAACAATAGCAAATTGTCCTCAAGATTGTAGAGGGTCTCTTCCGAAATTTTGAGGGGCCAAGCCTCAACTTTTCCCCCGGGCAGAAACTTGAAACAGGTGATGCCGCCATAAGCTGAAATGTATTGGTCCTGTTTGCCAATCGGCTCGTGTAGTCTGCCAATCTCAATTTCGCAGGCCTGTTCGGCGAGTTCGTGGGGATGCACGATGTCACGCTTCCAAGCGTAAAGCGCCTTAAGCAATGCGGTAGTGAAACTACCCGAAGATCCAAGCCCTGTGCCGGCGGGGATGTCGGCCATGGATGTCATCTCGAGGTTGGTGCGCTCGATGCCGAGCATGGCGAAGGCTTCGCGGATGATCGGATGCTCAATCTGCGAGGCGCTTGCAACGCGCTCCAGCTTGGAATATTTGATGATCAGCTCCTCGATGAACGTCTCGTGCAGGGTGATGTAAATGTATTTGTCGATGGCTCCGGCGATGAGGAATCCACCATGCGCTTCGTAGTAGCTGGCAAGGTCGGTGCCTCCTCCGCCGAGGCTAATACGAAGTGGGGATCGGGTAATAATCATGGTGCGGGTTTTTGGGATTTGCGGCAGATGGTGCGGACAATTTCGAGCGCTTTTGCAGCATCGGCGATGCTTGGTGATGGCGTACGGTCCTCCGCAATGTCACGCATGAACTCGCGAATCTCGCAAGCCCATGATTCATCACCCCTTGGATACTCCCAGCAGGTTGTTTCAGGCGGGCCCATTTGCGGAAGCATTTTATAAAATGTAAGCCGCTCAGTTCCGTAGCTACCGCCGAGGCCGTCGATCTGGATTTTTCCGTCGCGCGCGAAAATCTCAAACGAAAAAAGATTCTTCCACTCGGTGCAGCTCGCGTGTAGCCAAGCGGTTTGGCCGGCCGCCGTGCGCAGGCTGAGGAAGGCGTTGTCGTCCACCTCCATGTCCCAAAAACTCGTTGTGGCGTGGCCTTCGACTGTTTGGAATTCGCCGAGGAACCAACGCGAAAGATCGATGAGATGCACACCTTGGTCGATCAACTCCCCACCGCCGGAGAGCGCTGGATTGGCCCGCCACTCACGGTCATAGCCAATGCGCCCACCGTGTCCGTAACGTGCACGAATATGCATGAGCGGACCAAGGACACCGGATTCAAATATTTCCCGCGCCTTCTGAAAGGCTGGGTGGTAGCGGTGATTGAAACCCACCCGTGCCTTGAGATTGGCCGCCTTGGCCATGTGGGTAAGTGCCTCAACTTCTTCTAGGCCGATGCCCGCGGGTTTCTCGACGAGGATGTGCTTGCCGTGTCGCAATGCCTCTAGTGCGATCGGCGCGAGCAGATGATTGGGCGTGCAGACGATGACAGCATCGACATCTTCACGGCGCACGGTGGCGAGCGGATCGGCGAGCGCCACACATCCGGGAAACCGATTTGCAAAAGCCTCGGCGCGGGAAAAGTCAGTATCGCAAGCCACGGCAAGCGCACCTTCGGGTATGGTCGCTGCCCGCTTGTTACCAATCAAACCACAGCCGATGATTGCGAATGTTATTTTCATATGAATTTCTACGTACCTTAAGTTTTGGACAGAATAAACACGCCAGAGATCACAAGCCAGCCTTGGGGTCCCATGTCATGCCGCGATCCTTGGGCGTGATGCGGCGGAGCGTGTAAACATCGGTTTTTATCAGGTCTTCGAGATAATGGTGAAGCGATTCCCAAGGATCCCATTGCGCGCTGATGAGCTTGCCGGTGATGCCATCGCTTTCGATGCCAGAAAGAAAAACCGCTAGGTTGGCCGCGAGCTCCATCGGTGTTCCACCATCTTTTTTCCACTGGATGTTTTTTTGGAAAAATTCCTGTCCCACTTTTTCTGGCCCGGCGGACAACACCTCATCCATCATCCGCGTGGCGAGAGCTCCCGGCGCAATGGCATTGATGTCGATGTGAAAATCTTTTAACTCCAAGGATAGAGTTTCCATCAGCCTTACAACAGCCGCCTTGGATGTGGCGTATGCGCTGATATTTGGCAGCGGATTCGTTGCGCCTCCTCCACTGAGAATGACGATTTTGCCACGACCCGAAGTCTTAAAATGGGGAATCGCGACTCGGCATGGCAACAAGACGCCGTAGAGGTTGATGTCCATTGCCCTGCGCCATTCATCAAGATCAACGGTCTCAAGAGATCCCATCGGGCCATAAATACCGGCATTCAAGACCAATGAGTGAACTTGTTCAAATTCTTGAAATACCTTGAAAAACAGAGCTTTCACATCATTTTCACTCGATACATCGCAAGTTTGGGCAAACACTTTGCGCTGCGGATGTTTTGCCGCGAGCTCGGCTTGGGTTTCGAGGAGTTGGGCTTCACTTCTGGCGCATATAAAGACATTGGCCCCAGCCATCAAAAAAGCGTCTGCGATGGTTTTCCCGAGACCCATGCTGGCTCCAGTTACGATAGCATTGATGTTTTCCAAGTGCATGCTCAAATTCTTCCCACTGAGGCATGTTTCACATTTGATAAGCCATTCAAAGCAGAATCCAAAAACCGGTTCGCATCCACGATGAGAGCATTGCTCATGATTGGCACGAGTTCGCTCCAATCCGCAGTTCGGAACTCAGGCCACTCGGTGCAAATGACCGCCGCATCGGCATTCTCGAGCGCTTTGCGGAGGCTTTCTTCGAGGCGAATCCCGTCGAATTCCGCAGGCATTTTTGTGATTATCGGATCAAAGGCCTTTACCGTTGAGCCTGCCAGCAAAAGGTCGCGCGCAAGCTCCAGCGCAGCACTGCGGCGAAGTGTGCTTGTGCCCGGCTTGTAGGTCAGGCCAAGTATGGCGATCGTTTTGCCTTCGAGGTCGCCATGCTGCGCTCGCAGACGCTCGAACGCCCATTTCTTGTGCCGATCGTTGCTAGCTTTGATGGCCGGAATCAAAGCAAGTGAAGTTCCGTGCTCGGCAGCAATCTGAGTGAGGGCGGTGACATCCCTCGCCAGCGTACCACCCGCAAAGGGGCCACCTGCCGAGAGAAAAGCACCGGGCCCGATGCGCGGCTCACTCTTCAGCCCAACAGAAACCTCAGCGGCATCCGCTCCGGTTTGCTCACACAAGCGGCCAATTTCATTGATGAAGCTAATAGAGGCAGCAAGAAAGCTATTGAGGGCGTGTTTGAGCATTTCCGCCGACTCGGTTCGCATAAAAAGAATGCGATCCCCTAACGTTCCAAATACGGCGCGAATCGTTTCTTTATCGGCATCAAAACGCGTCCCCACCACCACGCGGGCAGGGTTTTGATATGCCTCGATCGCTTTGCCCAAGCGCAGATTCTCTGGGGAGCATGCAAAGCGCAACAAGGGAAACTCCAGCTCTAGCTTCGCACATGTTCCCACCGGCACTTGGGAAGAAACCAGCACCAGCTTCCCCGGCGTCATGGCTGAAGCTACCCGCCGCATTTGTTCAAAAAGGAATTCGCAATCGGGCTCGTCATTTTCGTTTACCGGGATGTCGTGGCATGCCCAAAGCAAATCGGCTTCGCGGCAGGCATCATCAGGATGGCTCGTAAATGACAACCTACCGCTCGCAATTCGTTCGGTGATCAACTCATTCAAGCCTGGCTCAAACAAAGGAGCCTTGCCTTGGCATAAGTCACCGACCGTTATATCGTTAAGGTCTAAGCCCACCACATCATGTTCCACCGCAGCGCAGGCTGCAGTAACCGAGCCCAAGTGCCAAAGTCCAAAAACTACAATTTTCATTTTTCCAGCCTGTCGAATTTGAAGTGAGAAACCCCGAAAATTCTGATTTCTGCTAGAAGCTCTCCTCCCGCAACCAACTCACAGTCGCTCTAACCGCCTGCTCAATCGTCAATGTAGGCATCCAACCCGTCGAGCGGATCTTTTGAGTATCGAGGTAAATGAACGGATTGTCACCCACCCATCCTCGGTCACCGCCAGAGTATCGGATCTCGGGCTTCAAGCCTATTTCATCACAAATCCAGCGGATCGAATCGTTCACTTGGCAAAACCCATCCGTGCCGAGATTGTAAATTTGGACTCCATGCTTAGCATCCTTGGCCGTCGCGCTGTTTACGACATGGCAGACCGCATTAATGCAGTCCTGTACATAGAGATAGGATTTGCGCTGTGATCCATCTCCGAGCACATTCAAAAATTCTGGGTGCTCCTGCAACTGGCGATAAAAATCGATCACATGCCCATGTGTGTAGCGCTCCCCAAGGATTGATACGAAACGGAAGATATAGCCTTCAAAACCATAGCCCTCGCAATACGATTGGATCAGACCTTCGCAGGCCGCTTTCGACGCACCGTAAAGCGAAGTCTGGATAGGAAATGACGCGTTCTCCGGCGTGGGGATCACTACCGCTTCGCCATAAACACTTCCTGTAGAACTGAATGCAATGCGCCTGATGCCATTCGCCCGCATGGCTTCGAGTATGTGGAATGTGGCGATCGTATTTTGCTGCAAATCCTTTCCGGGATGCTCCAGCCCAAAACGAACATCGGCATTCGCCGCGAGATGGATGACCGTGTCACAACCCGCCATGGCCTCGGTCAATGCAGGAAGATTCAAATTGTCTCCCTCCACCAGTCGAAAGGACTCGTTGTCTTTTGCTGCAGACAGAAAAAGCTCTTGGCCTGTTGAAAAATTGTCCCAACCTACAACCTGACACCCATCCGCAAGAAGTCGGTCAACAAGGTTACTTCCAATAAATCCGGCACAACCGGTAACAAAGACTGATTTCATGTCAATGATTTTGGCCGCGCAACCGCAGCGATGCAAAAGTTCAAATGCAACAATGAGGAAAATGAAGGAAATCCTCGTTTTTTATTGATAAAGAAAAACTTTTCTACTTCTTCAAAAACCTCATTCGGTGAATTGATGTGCTCTCTGTCAATAAACCAAGAATAAGGCCGACCATATCTTTTCTTGAATATCCTAGCTGCGGAAATGGTTTGTGCGAAACGATACACCAAGCCACCTATGCACGGAATGACAAATACCAAAACGCCTTTTTCGGGGTTGAGAAGACGATGGGCTTCCTTGAGCGCTGCGGGCAAATCCGGCAGATGCTCCAAAACATGGATGGCAAGAACCCGGTCGAAATGCCCATCAGGAAAATCCATGCGTTTTTGGCAATCCGCCTCCACCACATGAATGTCCGGAAAACGCTTTCGAATGGCCTCCGCAATATTGGAGCGAAACTCGACCGCATGATAGCCACTCCTTTGCTCTGGGGTCAGTTTTTCGTAAGCAAGATGCTCACACCTCCCCGCTCCAATCTCCAATGTTCTCAAGAAGCCATCAGGTCGTATCGATG
This sequence comes from Akkermansiaceae bacterium, assembly GCA_029866215.1. Lineage (GTDB taxonomy): Bacteria > Verrucomicrobiota > Verrucomicrobiia > Verrucomicrobiales > Akkermansiaceae > Luteolibacter. Next base: position 64,250 of record JARWZU010000088.1, on the reverse strand, counting down.
CAGGAAATCCGTGATTGAAAGATTCGATTGCACCGTACTTGTTGGGAAGAATGCTTAACCAGTAATTCATGAAATCATCCGAAATCCGTTGATCGGCTTCGGATAATTCGCTGATTTGCTTGGGCCACTTTGATCCTGATAAACTTGTGCTCATATTTCACTTTCCAAGAATTGCATATTTGAACCACGCCTTCATCCACATGGGCGGGTCTTTCCACATGCTTACTTTTTTACCTTCTTTGAAATCCCTGGACTGATATGAAATCGGAATCTCCAAAGGTTTGAAGTCGGCGCGAACTAACTTGATGACAAGCTCCCAATCGAAATCAAAACGATTGCACTCAAATTCAAGGTTATCGATGCACGATTTCCTAAAAACCTTGAACATCGTGAACGGGTCGGACATGTTCGTCTTGAGCGATTGATTCAGAAGCCATGTGAAACTCCAGTGCGCAAGATTCATGAAAAAAGCCAAATGATTTGCAGATTTAAATTTACGCATGTGCCAATTTCCCTCGGTGTGACGCGTGCCGAGAACAAAATCAGATCTCCCATTAGCAATAGGCTCCAGCAGCTTTTCATAATCATCTAGCGAGTACTCGAGATCCGCATCTTGGATTAGAATTACATCACCAGTGGCAGCAACCAGACCGGTCCGGACTGCGTGACCTTTGCCTTGTGGCACCTCTTCAAGAATAATCGAAAGATTTTGCTTTCCTCCAAAACTCTGAACCACCTCTCGTGATCCATCCGTGGAGTTACTTTCAACAACCAAAATTTCAATTTCAACACCCTCGATCTTTTTCGAGAGGAGCATACCAAGAACCTCACCCACCGATCCGATCTCATTGTATACCGGGATAATTACCGAAAGCTTCATGAAAAAATGATTGAGGTGTATGAGCGCGATTGATCGGGTATTTCAGTGCGTTGTGCCAGTAGACTCGAACAGATGGAATGGAAGGCCCTGATTGTCACGAAATCCAATGGCTCGGTGTGTAAAGTACAATTTATCTAGCAATGCCTGAGTTCCAGAGGCGAGCAAAGAGACCGCATGGATGGAGGGGTCCAAATCTATGATGCTGGAAGTACGTTGTTTATGGATCTCCAGAGGCTTCATGTGCGGAGGTTTTACAGGATGAGGGGCTAACCGCAATCGTTAAATCTGCATGATGCTGGCATTGTCCAAGAGTCAGAGGCCCTAGCAGAGTTCCAAGATTGGTCCTCTTGGGTTGGAGTTGCAACTGCTGAGACGCCCGCTACCCGTCACCGCCGTACTGGGGTCCACAGCGCAAGGCTCCCTGATTGTAAGAGGATTAGGGGAGTGCCTGTGGCAATCAGATGGTATTAGGCAAAGGGGCAAGGCTCTCATTTCTAATGTCACTCTGCATGGGCGGTTTCCCCCTGCGAATGAGGTGGGGAGTCTTCTGGGTTGGAAGCTAGTCGGACCAAGCACGGCCGAGGTTACACCCGAAAATCGGGGGTGGCGCGATGCGAAATTTCTGCTTGAATGCCCCGTCCCATGACGCCACCAGAGCCTAAATCTCTCATTCTCATCGTCGCCTACAATGCCGAGGCGCATCTTGAAAGCGTGTTTCGGCGTATTCCGTACGACCGACTTCCGCCAAACTGCGAGATTCTCGTGAGCGACGATGCTTCTCCGGATTCGACTTATGCGATCGGGCAAAAGGCGGCGCTGACTTGCCCGATCCCGACGCGGGTGCTCAAGAACCCGAAGAATCTTGGCTATGGGGGAAACCAGAAGCTTGGCTACCAGATTGCAATCCAAGAAAACTACCAGGCAGTGGTGATGCTGCATGGCGATGGTCAGTACGCGCCGGAATTGTTGCCGGACATGCTTGCGCCCATTCTCGCGGAGAATGCGGATGTGGTGCTTGGTTCGCGAATGTTGCGCAAGAAGGATGCTCTAGCCGGCGGGATGCCGCTTTACAAATGGATCGGTAATCAAGTGCTCACTCGGCTCGAGAATCGGATCGTCGGTGCGAACCTCAGCGAATTTCACACCGGCTACCGCGCTTATCGGATCGATGCGCTTCAGCGAATTCCGTTCCACCACAATACCAACAATTTTCACTTCGATACGGACATTTTGATTCAGATGCTGCGGGTGGGTGCTGTTTTTCGTGAGATTCCGATTCCCACTCATTACGGCGACGAGGTCTGCCATGTGAACGGTTGGCGCTATTTTTATGATTGCATCCGCAGTTGCTGGCACGATTGGCTCACCAAAAAGGGTATTTTCTACTGTCGGCGGTTTGATCTAGCACCTCCTAGTGGACGATACGAATCGAAGCTCGGACTGAAATACTCTTCCCACCAAGTGGCCATGAGTTTGGTTCCCGAAGGCAGTAAGGTGCTCGATATTGGAGGTGGTAATGGCTGGGTGGCGGATGAGCTTGCCGATAATAAGCAGTGCACGGTTTCCATCATCGACAACTTTTTTCGGGAGGATCCTAAAATCCGGCACGTTACGGTACACCACGATTTGAAAGATCCCATCACGTTTGATCTGCCCCCCGCCGATGTGGTGCTTCTCATGGATGTGATCGAGCACATTCCTCGGCAGGATCACGTTGCATTGCTTGATCACCTGAGGCGTCACCTCGATGATCCGCCGGCTAAGGTGATTATCAGCGTTCCTAACACGGCCTTCTTGCCTTTGCGCCTTAGTTTTGCGTTATTTGGGCGCCTGAATTACGGGCGCAGAGGGATTCTGGACGACACTCACGCATTTCTTTTTACAAAGCATTCGCTCCAAGAGCTGATGGAAGAATGTGGCTATGACATCCATGGCTGGTATCACACACCAGCACCGTTTGCGCTTGCGCTTGGAGATTCTGGGTTGGCGCGGATCCTTACATCAATCCATGCTGCGGTGGCAAGTGTGCTTCCCTCACTTTTTGCTTATCAAAATCTGATTGATGCAAGGCCACGACCTACAGTGGCCACGCTTATTCGACATTCGTTTGAGAACTCGAAGGCGAAGTAGAAATTTACTTTCCTAGGTCGATCAAGCGGGCATTGCCAGCTTTGGCGAGAAGTCGGCCTTCTTTGGCGGCGAGCGTATCGATATTGTCCATGAAGTCGTTGAAGCGTGGCTTCCAAATCGAGGTGTAAAACCATTCAGGGCGGGTGCTTTCGTTCCAGAGTTTTCGGGTGTAGAGCAGCACTGCGTTGTTGAAATCGACTGCGATCACATAGCGGATTCCAAGTCCTTTGAAGTAGCTCGCCAATGCATCCGGGCCTTGCTCAAAAGGAATCCCAGGTGGTGGTGAAGAACCACCGACTGCATTAATTGAATACATCGGATTGCGCTTATAGTCTAACCAATAGCTTGCATCAACCATGGTAAGGATTTTCTCACCTGCCGGTACAAGCCCTTGGAGCTCCTCATAAGCTTTTCTCAGATTTGGATCAAAAAATGGTTTTACCTCTTTCATTTGGTCGGGGAGTCCAGTGATTTGTTCGTTCAGCTCTTTGCCACCTTGGCTTGAGCCGATGATGATGAAGAACAGCAACGCGGCCGCAGATGCTGCAATTGGCATGCGGATTGGCTCGTTGACTGAATCCTGTTGGTTTTCAGCCGCAGATTTTTGAAGCAAGGCTGCAATCATCCACATGGCAAGAGGAACAAAAATCGGATATAGGTAGCGATAGAGATCCAGAAATGCGAGTGCACTGAATCGATGAAGAATGACGCCGCTGGCGATCATGGTTCCCCAGAGGATCGGTTTTGTATCTCGTTTGACAGGGTAGAAAGCGGCAATAGCAAGCAGTGCCATCATCGCTAGGGCTTCTGGCGCAGTAAAAAACGCGAGTGTGCCAGTGACATTCTTGAGCGGCTCTTGGAACGAATAAGTCTGGAATGCCTGGCTGACAAAACCACTAAAAGGCGGTACCATTGGGGTGCCGTTAGACGCGTAAAGCACCACCATGAATGGGGTGAGGACAGCTAGAGATGTTAGACCGATTGTTGCAAAAGGAGCGATTGCGTTTGGCAGTCCGCCGCTGCGGTAACTGCCCCATAGATCACGAAGCGCCAGAGCAAGTAAAACGGCACCGGCTACTACGGTGAACGTCGGGCGTATGGTGCACGCACCGGCCAAAAGAAGTCCAACTGGGATGAATGCTAACCACTTCCGCGATTTTACACTGAAAGCACGTTCAAGGGTTTCCAGCATTCCGATGAATAAGATGCCTCCAGTGATTGCACCGTTGGTACTAATGCGTGGCACGGGCACGAGCCAGAATGCGAAGAGCAGCAGGAAGCGGACCACCGCTTGTTGGCCGCGCAGTCCGCGAGTGGCATGCACGAGTAGGCCAAACATCATGACCATCGCCAGTCCGCGGTCTGGGACGTGGCCATTGCGCTCGGCTCCGACAATCATCACGAGCGCCTGCAAGAGTGCTTGTCCGCCGAAGGTGCCTGCTCGCTGAAAGCTGAATGGTTCGATGAGCGTGCCGGTGGCGAGGATTTTCTTTGGCAGCATGAGGTAGCAAATCAGGTCATCGTTCGGATCAATTTGATTGGACCAAGCGATTGAGGAGGCGAAGGCAACTGCTGCGAGGAGGTAGAGGATGAGATCGGATAGAGGGAAGTGAAACGTTGAGCGCGTTATCTTGCCCCCCACGAGGCTGCTCACACCATAAAATAGGCCGAGTGCGGCACCTAGTACGACGACTGCAGTGAGAATGGGGGTGATGGCGAGATGGAATGCCATCAGAAGCCCGCCGATTGCTAGGACGGTTGCCATGCCCCATGCCGAGGTGAGTCCCCAACCGAGATCATCGAACTCCGTGCGATTCAGTGCGCGGCGCAAGGTTTCTCCGTACCCGAGAAACGAGACGAAAATGATGAGGCTCCAGAAAAATACGGGCAAATAGCTGGGATGCATCGGCGAGGAGATTGAATGATGAATGTTGACTGGGCTGCGCGTGCGCTGCGTGAAAAGGCAATGCGGCCGAATCAAATCGGGAGCTTGCTTACCTTGAAGATGCTAGAGACCCGATCGAAATGATCAAGGGATATTGCTCTGGCAGATAAGTGGCTAGGATTGGCGCGGTCGGTCTTGCCACTTCTTCCATGGAGGTGCTTTGTCCTTCCAGGTCGAGGCCGGTAACTCATCATCAAACTCTGACCGTTGTCCGATACCGCGAAGCAGGCTGCTGATCTCTTTGGCTTCGTGGAGTAGCTCAAGCATCCGCTCAGTGCCGAGTCCGGGCTGCTTCAGCTCAGTTTTGACTGCCGCATCCCGCCGTTGTAAGACCGTTGCTGAGAGTAGGGAAAGCGCTTGTTCGGCAGCCTGCAAGCCGTCGGATGGTGCTCCGTCTTGTGGCATCGTTTCGCGGGCAAGTGCGAGGCGATCCGCCTCCGATAGGCTGCTCATGAAGGCGTTCACTGCTGCATTTGATGATGGATCGGGTGCCGCACCCAAGATCGTTTCTAGCAGTGAAACGCCTTCTAGCCAATGATGGGCTTCGTGCAATGTTTCAAATTGTTCTCCGAGAAACCGCTGGGCGGGTCCTGAGGAAAGCGCTAGATGGCAAAGCACCGCGACGATCCGGTGTAATGGGGATGGCTCAGCAGGGGTGTTCGAATCCGTTAGGTCGGTTGATTTTTCGGTGAAATTCCTTTTCGGCTGTGCCTTTGCACGAGCGATCGCGTCGCGCAAGGCGGTGGTCGATGTTTGGAGGTGGGTGGCTACGATGTTGATCTGGTTTTCTCTCGCCGCGAAATCGGTCATGAGGGAAAGCAGGTCTGCGCAGTCTTTAAGGGCCGCTGAGCGTGCGGTGGCAGAGTTGAATGCTCCGCTTGCTTTGGCGCGTTCGAGTTTGAAATCGAAGAACTCCTTGGCATTGGCGAGTAACTGCCGGAATGCCGCTTCACCATGGGATTTGAGAAAGCTGTCTGGGTCGTCGCCGGCGGGCATTTCAACTACTCTAACTGAAAGGCCTTCGGGGACCAGTTCGCGATAGGCCTTCTCGGTCGCTGCCAGTCCCGCGTTGTCGGCATCATAACAGATCAGCACACTGCTGGTGTAGCGTTTGAGGAGACGAGCATGTTGTTGCGTACACGCGGTGCCGCAGGTGGCGATGGCGTGAGCAATCCCCAACTCGTGGCAGCAAATCGCGTCGATTTGTCCTTCGCACAAGAGGGCAGCTTTTTCTTTAAGGATGGGTTTGATCGCGCGGTCGAGTCCGAAGAAGACCCTGGATTTCTTGAAAATGGGGGTCTCCGGTGAGTTGATGTACTTCCCGCTGTTTTTATTCTCACGGAGTTGCCGACCGCTGAATGCGATGACATCGCCCATTTCATTACGAATCGGGAACATCAGGCGGTCTTGAAATCGCACGAATAACCCCGAACGAGGTTGGTTGTCCTCTTTCAGTTTCACGAGGCCCGAATCTACGAGGTCGCGGCCGCTGAATTTCCTCGATCGTGCCCAATCCAAAAACACTTGCGGCCGATCTGGCATCCAGCCGACTGACCAACCCGCAGCCATCGCGCTACCGAACCCGCGCGATTTCATGTAGGCTCGCGCATGCTCCGCCTCAGGTGCGCGCATCAAGCATTCGTGGAAAAATGCAGTAGCCTCACGATGAATGTCTAACAAACGTCCGCGCGCCCTTCGCGATTGGTCGGCATTGGGATCGGAATCCTCTTCGATGATGTGGATGCCCGCACGGGAAGCCAATTTGCGCACTGCATCGACGAACGGCAGATTCTCGTGATCCCGCACAAACGCGATGGCATCGCCGCCCTTGCCGCAGCCGAAGCAGTGAAAACGTTGGGTCGATGGTGTGATGTAGAACGAGGGGGTCTTCTCATGGTGGAACGGGCAATTCGCTCGGTAAGCCGAACCTGCCTTTTTCACCTGAATGTAGGAACCGATCAAATCGACGATGTCTGTCGCTTCGAGTACTTTTTCAACGCTGTCTTTTGGAATCTGGGCCACGGTTCTTGCTGTGCGAAATCTAAGCCTCAGTACCTGCATGGCGAAGCAGGAATTTTAAAATCCGCTGAAAAGCACTGAATTGCTTGCCAAGTCCGTGCCCATTTCCTAATTCTTGCTCCTCAAGTCTTCACCTCGCGGGGATTTCTGGCATCGCATGCTTAGCTCAGTGGTAGAGCACATCCTTCACACGGATGGGGTCGCAGGTTCGAACCCTGCAGCGTGCACCATGCTTAGAGGGTGGGGAACCACCAGTAACCGGAGACGACAAGTAGGACTTGAAGGCGGATGGCGTCGGCGTAGTAAGCTTGGGTGGACCCGAAGTCACCACCAGTGATTGACGTCCAGAGGCGGTTGAGCCATTGCGGGTCGTTACCTAGCATCGCGTCAACGGCGAAGGGGGCGGTGAACGCGAGGTCGTTGTAGTTCCCGAAAACGGGGCCGTTTGGGCCGTTGGTGACCCAGTAACCGGCTTTGATGTTGCGCGGTTGCTTATCGGTCGTGCACGAAATCCAGTTTACCATTTTCACTTGCGGATCTTTGATGTCTGGCTTGCCTGTTAGAAGGTAGGCCATTGGTAAGCGCCATGGGATCCGGCACGCCTTGTAGAAACAGTCTCCGTCGTGAGGGGCTTCGAGGTATTTGTGAGTCACCGGAATATAGTCGGACCCGGATTTCACATAGAAATCAGCCCTAAGGCCGGTTTCACCACTGCCATTTGCAAACTGATGATTCACGATGGTGGTGACGCGGTTGTAGACCTTCATCCAATCGGCTGCGTGCGTGGTGTCGAAGTCGGCGTAGGTTAACAGGTGGTCGACCATGTAATCCGACGCGCGCGAGTGTGGCGTTGCATCTTGGGAAGCCCAATCGCCGGGGAGGATGGTTGAATCGGTTGTTTTGACACAGTAGGTGAGCAGGTCTGATAGGACTCGCAGTGCTTCATTCTGGTAATGGATCGGCCCGTTTGATCCCCACTGGCGGTCAGCGAGGATCAGGGCGTAGGCGATGTCCATGTCGCCATCGGTCTCTGAATCTGCACCCGAGACATTGTGCATGGATCCATCTCTCAGTGACTGCTTCCACGCAGTGAGGTTTTTACCGATACGGGAGGGGTGGGCCTTGGTGTAATGGAACATCGCATCAAAGTCCGCACGGTCGGCCATGTAGGCGGCAATCACCATGCCATATCCCATTGCTTCGGAAACGGTGGAGTCCGACTTGTCAGACTTAATCCACTTTTGGGGTGGTTCGGTGTTGGTTAGGGTTTCGACGTAGTTTGCCTTCCGTGTATCGTAGTGGACGACCACCGCCGCGTCCATTTCCGGCTGAAATACGTGGGTTGGCTTCAGGATACCTGGTGTGTAGGCGACATGTTGTGGAAAGGGTCGCTGGGGTGAAGCTATACCGATTCCGACAAACGCTGCTAGGATCAGAAAAACGATGGTCGGCGAGTTCAAGGCGGCCGATCGGCTGGACTTCTTGGTTTTTTATTAGAGTCTGCTAGACTGCTGAAGGGCGTCAAAGGCCTGCCGGTTTTGCGCCTTGCCAGCCGAGTTTCCATTGGGCCATGAGAGTTTCTACGAGCTTGGCGTTGGCAGGGTCCTTGGCGGTGTTGGTGTTTTCTTGAGCGTCGTTTTGATGGTCGTAGAGTTCGATGCTGTCCACTTTGGAGTGGTCCTTTTGATCGACCCAGACCGTGAAGCGGTAGCGATCAGTTCGCATCGTGTATCCCATAAGATCCGGCCCATGGGTGGCGACGCGGCTACGCTGGTACTGGCTGAATGCAGCAGATTTCCATGGGCGCTTGGGATCATCGAGGAGTGGCGTGAAGCTTGTGCCTTCTAACTGTTTTGGCAGTGAGAGTCCCGCGAGGTCAGCGAGTGTCGGATAGACATCAACGAATTCGACGAGGGCGTCGCTGCGAGTGCCTGTGTTTTTCATGTTTGGAGCGGATAGAATCAATGGAGCGTTCACATCGTTTTCCACGTTGCTGTGTTTGGCCCAAGAGTCATGTTCGCCGAGTTTCCAGCCGTGGTCGCCCCAGAGGACGATGATCGTGTTTGAACTCAGACCGAGGCGATCGAGTTCATCGAGCACGCGGCCGACTTGGGCATCCGAGTAGCTGATGCTGGCGTAGTAGGCGTGTTTCAGCTGGCGTGCGAGATCGTCGGGGAGATGGCCGTTCGGGATAGCATGGTACATCCTGAGTTCGTCGCCGGGGAGGATCGCGTAGTCTGGAGCATTTTTGGGTTTGAATGGATTGGTCGCTAACTGAATTTTGGTTGGGTCATAAAGATCCCAGTATTTTTTGGGTGCTACAAATGGGAGGTGCGGTTTCACCAGTCCGACTGCGAGAAAGAAGGGTTGCTTGTTTGTCGCGATGTTTTGAAGCGCTTGGATGGCGAGGTCGGCAACTTTGCCATCGGTGTAAGTGTTATCTGGCACATCGGCGCACTCGAATGCAGGGCCACGGGTGTTTAAGCGGTTTGGTGCGATTTCGCCTGGCGCGTTCGGTTCTTTTTCGCCAGCCACGATCGGTCGGCTTTCGCCATCGCCGTCGGGTTCACCTGCGGGGCGGTGTGAATTGAGTTCGACGTTTTCGGGCAGGGCGTACACGGGGGCTTTTGGATTCACCCAAGGCACTGACCACGACTGCGGGTCATTGAATCCGCCATGGAACACCTTGCCCATTCCTTGGACAAAATAGCCGTTCTTTTTGAAATGCTCGGGGAGGGTGACCGCATCTGGCAGCGCGGCGCGGAAATGGGTCTTGAGGTCCCAGACTTTGGTCGTATCGGGGCGGGTTCCCGTGAGCAAGCTTGAGCGGGTCGGGGCACAAACCGCTTGCTGGCAATAGGCGCGGTTGAAGACCATGCCCTTGGCCGCGATGCGGTCGATGTTAGGGCTGTGGATGTAAGTTTTGCCATAGCAGCCAAGTTCGGGCCTCAGGTCGTCGGCGACAATGAAGAGGACGTTCGGTGGGTTTGTTAGGGGGGCAGCATGAAGGGTGGGCATGCATCCTGTGAACGCGGAAATGAACAGTGCGAGTGTGCGATTCGAGTTGGGTTTCATGTTAGAATGGATGGTGAAATTCGTGTTGATGGGTTTGTTAAATTAAGACAAGGACGCAAAATGAATTTAGGGTCGGACACGAATGTACTTTTGCAATTTCCTTGGTCTCGGTTCACCGCCGTAGAGGTTGCCGTCGCGATCCACGGCGACGTATTCTGCGGCAGTGCCCTTCGTTTCGCGGGGGTCGCCCCAAGGGTAGGGGACAAACGCATTGAGCCATCCGGTGCGCGCGTCGCCGATGCGGATGCCTATCTCCCATCCCGGGTTTTCCACCTCATCAGACTCCGAGTCCGTAACATAGATTGCGCCCTTTTGGTCAAAGGTGATTCCGCTGGGGCGGCCGAACTGCGTCCATTGTGCGAGAAATTTTCCTTCTTGGTCGAAGATTTGGATCCGGTTGTTGCCGCGATCAGCGACAAACACGCGGCCCTGCAGGTCGATGGCGATCGAGTGTGGCATGCGGAATTCACCCGGAGCATAGCCGGTTTTTCCCCAAGATTTGATGAATTTGCCGTCTTTGGAAAACTTGACGATACGGTTGTTGCCATCGTCGAAGCTGTGTCCATCGGCGATAAAGATATCGCCATTACGAGCTACTGCGACGTCGGATGGTGATTCGAGGAGGGTCGTTGAATTGCCCGGGGTGCCAGCGGTGCCGAGCGTCATGAGGATTTCCCCTGTCGGGCTGAACTTGATTACTTGATGTCCCCGAGTGCCCTTGGGGGTCTTCTTCGTAGCCACGGCGTCTGTTACCCAGACGTTGCCCTCTGAGTCCACGCCAAGCCCATGGGGCCAGATGAACTTGCCGCCGCCGAAGCTACGGACAAAGTTGCCAGCCAAATCAAATTCGAGGATTGGGTCCAAATCGGAGTCGAGGCACTCACAGCCGAATTGCTTCGGCTCGCTTGAGGTGCAACGAATGATCGCCCAGAGGTGTTGGCCGTCCGGCGCGAGTGTTAGATCGCCCACCGCACCCATTGGGCGACTGTCTGGCAACTTCGCCCAGCCATCGACCATGCGGTAGGGGTTAGGTAGGCCTTGAGCCATGGCGTGTTCTGGCGGAATGAGGGCTAGGCTCACACCGAACATCAACGCAGTCCAAAGTCGTTGCAGTTGTGGGTTTCGTGGAATCATTGGTTCTATTGATTTGGTGAAAATGAATCGGAATGCCTGACCGCTGGATTTGGGAAGTCCAATGATAATCCCGCCTATTGAGCACTGGTAGAATTAAGCAGTCAACCCCATGAGACAACATTGGCTTGGTCGGATTCGCAAGGGATTTTACCTTTGGAAAGGTGGGTTGGGCAGGTGGCTTGTCGTCATATCATCCGACTTCGCGCAACAAATCGTCACCACTAAGGTTACATCAGCAACTTAAAATCCCAATCGCTTGAAGCCCATTCATCTTAGCCCTCGTTCCATTGCGTTTTCTATGTTGCTGATGACCGCGTGGATGGCCCAAGCGGATCCCATTCTCACTTCATGGTTCACCCAGAACTCAAGCGTGCTTGCGCGGGTGATTCAGGGAAATGGGACGTCCTTACCAACGACCGCGGTGACCACCTGGCCGTCAGCTGGGGTGGTCAATAATAACACAGGTTCAGCTTCCCAGTCAGTTCCAGCTTATGCCGACATTCAGAGGATTCGCTACACATCGACTGATGTTTACATCAACTCCAGCGGTTTGGCTTCGTACATCATGGGTCCTTGGTATGGGAATACCAACAAAACATCCCCATGGGGATTCTGGCCACTTGCTAGAGACTATTCTACCCGTATCACCCGGAAACCCGAAATTGAGCTGTTAACTAAAACCAAGCATCCTGGTGGGATGATCGGAATGATGGTGAATGGCGTCGCTATTTATGACCTTGGAGATGCATTTTCCTTCAATCAAACAGCAAACAGCCCTGTGACGGGTAGTGATAGTACTGCCGGTGCGGGCTATTGGTCACGGGATGCACTGGCAGTCGAAGTAGTGACCTTTGATCAAGGTTTCGCTCACCAGCCGGGCATCAATGGACAATATCACTACCACGCCGAGCCTAAGGCTCTTCGTTATCAGTTAGGAGACAACATGAAGGCGACTTACAACGCCACCACCAATCTCAATACCTACACAGAAATTGATCCCACTGGAACTACCACACCACTTCATCACTCGCCCATCTTGGGGTGGTGCTTTGACGGTTATCCGATTTATGGGCCTTACGGTTATACCAGTGCCAATAATTCCAGTAGTTCGATCACACGCATGCGGAGTGGCTTTGTTTATCGCGATGGCTCATACGGTACAGCGAATCTAATTATCACCGGTCGCACCACCTTGCCGAAGTGGGCAACGATTGCGCAAGGCTATCGGTCGATCGAAAACTACAAAAATACTGCAAACTTAACCGTTCTTGGCGACTATCCACTCTCAGCATCTCAATATGGACCTGCTACGACCTATACCACTACGGCAGGACCCAATACGACCCGATACACCTTGGGACGTTATACGGGCGACTACGACTTCCTAGGTGACAATGGTTATACTCAAGGGGTCGATTTTGATTTGGACCAATACAATGGACGAATTTGTGTGACTCCTGAGTATCCCAGCGGCACCTATGCATATTTTGTAACCATCGACACCAGCGGAAATACCGTTTTTCCGCACCTGCTTGGTAAGGAATACTATGGAAAGTCGAATTCAGCAAACAATGCGATCGTTCCATCAGTCGCAACAGAGCTTTTCAATGGTGGGCCCAACACTTCCCTAACGGTGAGTGGTCATCCGGCAGTCAATTCGACTAACGGAAATGTCACTCTTGTGTGGAATAGTGTGGAAGGCGGCACCTACAAGGTGGAGGCATCCAGTAACTTGACCGATTGGACAGTAATTGCGGCGAGCGTGGCGGCAGCTTCCAACGCTAGCACCACATCGCTAATTGAATCTGTGGCAGCCTTGCCCGCAAATCATCCCAAGCGGTTTTATCGCGTCGCTCGTACATCAATCGCAGCGTATGACCCCGCGTATGTTGGGCAATGAGATTGCGCACGATTGCCTAAAAAATGTTCAGATCCACCGCTAAGTAAATAATTGAATCAATGGTGAGCTGATATGAAGTTGCAATGGATTTATCTGAGTTTGGTATTGGTTCTGCCGACAGTTGCAACCATTTGTTACGGCATGAATGATTTCCGCTATATTCCATATCAAGAATCGATTGCCGAAGAATATCGGCATAATCAAACTGCCATCGCTGATGCTTTTCAGGCGGTCGATTGCCGTTTCGTTCTGGGTTCGCCTCGGATCATCGACTCTGTGCCTGCTCGGGTGAAGACCGCGAAGGTGACCCAGAAGGACATGAATCTGGCGTTGTCACGGTTTCGCAATATCAATGTGGAAATCGCTAACATCAAAAAGGTAGCTTTAGCGGACACCTTTCAGTCGATGTTTGTGGCAGACTTTGCTGCAAAGCGAAAATATGGAGCTGATTTCAAAATCTTGGGCAAGGATGGGGTTCACCTTGGATTGGCGGGTCAACTCATCATGAACTATGGGTTTCTAAAAGGCATGGGGGCGAACGGCGATCTCGGGGCCATCGCCTACGATGAGGGCACCGGAATTGTTAGCCCAACTCTAGGGCATGTCGTCGTGGCAGTTGAAAAAGGGATGATTACCCTGCGCAGCGCGCGAAATCCGTTCAGTTCAGGCTTGGGTGCGGTAGATCGTGACGATTCAATTCGTTCAGTGCTTGCACAAGTGTCGTTCGATGATGAAATGAATTGGAATATCCTGCGGATGCAGCAGCCGCAAGCACCAAACTACAGAGTCACGTGGGGTGATCAATCCAATGACTACAATGCGCGTCAGCCTGAGGATGGAATCAGCCTCGCAAAGAACTTCGACAATCATTCGCTGAATTGGGCATTCCGGAGGGTGTTCGATGCGGTGGTGTGCAAGCAGGAATACGAAACCCGCCAGATCAAGACGCTAGTTCATGGGCCGGAAGGTGCAATGGATCTTGAGCCCACCTTCGCTCTGACAGAGAAAGTCCAGAATCAGTTAGAAAAAGTAGTGCGTAATTCGGAGCAACCGCTCGAGCAGGTCATCGTGGTTTCCGCTCCTCTTTCAGTCACTGAGAAGGGACGTGGCTATGATTTTTATAGAGGTGAAACTGATAGATTTTTATAAAAACAAATGAAGATCTTTTCAAGTCCTTTGGTCGCGCTGATTCTCGCAACTGCGGGGGTGCCACAGGTGATGGCCGGCCCAGTTGATTCATTAGCGGTGGGTGAGTTGGTCTTTTTTGATGATTTTGAAAATGACCTTTCTCAATGGGTTATCGAACAGATGCCCGGGGGGAAAGTGCGTGTCATCGATGGAAAGCTCGACATTGATGATGCAGGTGGATGCACCGTTTGGTTTAAGCAGAAAATTGGTGGTTCCGTTTTAATCGAATTTGACGTGACGATGGTCAATGAGGGTGGTGCCAATGATCGTGTGAGTGACCTTAATTTTTTCTGGATGGCAAGCAACCCCTCAAATCCACGTGATTTCTTCGCAAATAGCGCGAAACGCCACGGGGATTTTAAGAACTACCATCCGCTTCGACTCTATTATGTTGGTTATGGAGCCAACGATAACACGAGCACACGTTTCCGGCGATATCCGGGTGACGGGTCTCGCCCCCTTTTGCCTGAGCACGACTTGAGCGAACCCAAACTCATGAATGTTCCTAACAAGACCATCCATCTGCAAGTCTTTGCAGATAAAAATCGGATCGGCCTGAAGCGGGACGGCGATATCATTTTCGATTTTTTTGACAAAGACCCGTTCCAAGAGGGTTGGTTTGGCTTTAGGACTCTGAAGAACCACATGCGCATCGATCAATTTCGTGTGCGTCGTATCAAGCAACAACTATGATTCATCATCCATCATTCAAACGTGCATTGAAATCCGTTCTCTTAAAATTGGTTCTAGGTTTGCTTGCGCTGGGAAGTATTGCTGTTGCACGTGATATTCATGTGCGAAATCCATCGCAGTGGGAAAAAGCTCAATTAGCCGCAAGGCCCGGAGATACACTGGTGCTTGAGGCGGGCGAGTGGAAGGATTTGAAGATGATTGTCACGAAAGGTGGAAGTGCCACCAGGCCATTGGTCATCCGCGCTGCCGTTCCGGGTGAGACGGTGCTAGTGGGAAGCTCAAGTATTGCAGTCAAGGCACCCTACGTGACCATTGACGGCTTATATTTTACCCGAGGCTGGATTGAAAAAGGCTGCGTCATCAACCTCAACTCGCACCATGGGATTGTCCGCAATACCGCGATTGTAGACTATAATCCACCAAGCTTTCGCACCGAGAGCTATTGGGTTTTCTTCGAGGGAGACAGCAATCTTGTGGATCGTTGTTATTTTAAGGGTAAGAGCAACATGCATCCCCTCATTGGAAACTCGATCGACAACAGTCGTCACAATTCCGTGACTCATTCCTGTTTCAAGAATATCCCATACAATGATGGTAACGGCCGCGAGATCATTCGCATCTGGGGCTACGGGAAATACGACGAAGTGGGGACTGACGGAGCTTTCTTCACTGTAGATGGGAACCTGTTTGATCACGCCGATGGTGAAGGCACTGAAACAATTTCTCTCAAATCAAACCGCAATCTCGTTCAGAATAACACCGTGATCGGTACTCGTGGTGGCATCAACATCCGGCGTGGCAGCTTCAATGTTGTTAGGGAAAACATTGTGCTAGGGCAGGGGGTTGACGGGGCGCACGGGCTTCGGATGTCGGGCTCGAACAATCTAGTTGAGAACAATTTTGTGCTAGGGTGTGATTATGGCATTCGTGTTTCATCAGGTGAGTACATCAAGGAGGCTCTCACGAAAGACTATCAACCTGGTTTTTCTGAGGCGGAGACGAGAGGACCTCCGCAGCGCACTACATTTTATCCGCAGGTGCAGAAGCTCACTCTTTTGAACAACGTGGTGATTGGCAGTGCCTCAGCTGATTTGGAAATCGGCTCGGAATATAAGAAGCGTTGGCCCCAGTCGCAGATGGTACTGCTGCCCGAGGATTGCCTCATCAAAAACAATCGATTTGTTCGGCCGGATGGGGGAGCGTCGGTGATTGGGACAGTGGTCGATATGAGTCTGCCATTCAGCCGTTTTCTGCCCAACAACAACCAATATGTGGGTAATTTACTGATGGGGGGGAAATGCAAATTTGATGCTGCGGACAAGGGATTCAAGACCGAAGGCAGCCGGTCGAATTGGTCAGTGGAGCAAGAGATGAAGCGGATTAAGCCGTTGACGCTGGCCGATGTTGGACCGGAGTGGGTGATCGCCCTTCGGCAGGCGGGTAAGTTTCAGGTCGAGGACGCGGTTGCTGACGCAGGTTCTGATAAGCAAGCGGCGAAGAAGAAAAAGGCTGACGCTAAGGCTAACAAGTCTGGAAGGTAGCTCGTGGCGACCCGATGCGTTCAGAATTGTGACCACTTCAAAGAACCAGTTTGCAATCCTCGATTTATGGACGTTGTTGTTTTTAAAATGAATGCTATCCCATTTTTCCGCAAATTAGTTTTTCTGGTGCTGGCGGTCGCAATTTTTTTGAGCGTCAGTTGCATGAATGCATATGATTCTCGGGGGCGTCCCATCCAAGCGGTGGACCCGGGAGTTGCCATTGCAGGGGCTGCGGCTGCTGGCGTAGTGGGTTATTCCTTGGCAAATGATCATAACGATCACCACTATTATCGGCGCGGATACGGCAGCCATCGAGGATACTATTACGGAGGGTATCGTAGCCGCTACCGCCGCTATTAAGGTGCGGGCTAACCCTGATCATTCGAAGACCTGAGGACAGGATCGACACCGAGATAATTTTTCGTTAGGGTGCATTTTGCCATCCCGACGCCACATGTCAGCCAACGCCACCCGTCTTTCCGTTTTCACCGAGTCTGTCATCCGCGGGACCACCCGAGTAGCGAACCGACATGGTGCCATCAATCTAGCCCAATGTTTTACGGATTTTGACCCACCGGAGGAATTGCTTGCAGCATGAGAACGGGCGATCCGTGGTCCGTCGAGGTCTTGGCACTGAACATTCAGCGATTTACTGGCCTGCCGATTGATCCTGATCAAAACCTTGTCGTTACCTGTGGAAGCACAGAAGCAATGATGGCAGCGATGGCGACTGCCTGAAATCCGGCGGACAAGGCGATATTTTTTCCGCCCTTTTATGAAAACTATGCGGACAATGAGATTTTGGTGGGGGGCTATGCCAATTTGTGTGCCGCTTAGGCTGCCTGGGTTCGGATATGATCTGGATGAGCTTGCACGAGCCTTCGCTCACAAGCACAAGGCAATCGTGGTTTGCAATCCGTCCAACCCGACGGGTAAGGTCTTCATACTTGGGGAGTTGTTTGAAATTCTCCATCTAGCAGAATAGCATGACGCCTTTGTGATCTCCGACGAGCCTCACGAGCACATTGTTTTTGCGCCGCACGAGCACGTCTATTTCGCCGCATTGCCGGGCGCATTCGAGCGGACGATTACCAGCAACTCACTGTTCAAGACCTATTCGATCACGGGCTGGCGTCTCGGGTATGTTCAAGCTGTCCTGCTAGTGATCGCCCAAGCGGGCTAGGTGCATGATTTCATAACAGCGGGGGCGGCTGCAACACTTTAGGTGGCTACCATCGCTGGCTTGGAGTTGCCAGACAGCTATTACGCGGGGTTGCGTGACCTCTAAGCCGAGAAGCGCGATTTATTTCTTGGTCTGCGTCGTCGGATTGGGTTGCCGTTCTCCGAGCCTCAAGGGGCTTATTCCGTCCTACTCGGCATCTCATCGTTTGGATTTCTCACCGATACTGAGGCGTCTGAGTGGCTGATCCGGAAAATCGGGGTCGCGGGGGTTGCTGGCTCGAGCTTCTTCCGGGAGCCAGTGAATCATTTGATTCGCTTTCACTTTGCGAAAAATGCGAGCACCCTGCAGGCTGCGGGCGAACGATTGCTTCGATTGGCGTGATGGCGCCGCCAGAGGAACTCAACGCGTGAAATTGATCGCTCGTCATCCGCGTGGGAAGCGATCATGGTTCATTCATCAGTCGTGCTTGCAATGGCTATGAACCCTATCAGAAAACAAAGCGTTGAAGACATTTAAAGAACTCGGAATTCCAGCAGACCTCATCGAAGGCCTTCAAGAGCTTGGAATCATCCATCCCACGGACATCCAGGAAAAGGCGATTCCATTTTTGCTAGAAAATGGTGGGGATTTGATCGCGCAGGCTCAGACTGGCACCGGCAAGACCGCCGCATTTGGTTTGCCCTTGCTGATGTCGGTGAACCCAAAGTCTCCTCAGATCCAAGGCTTGATTGTTGCTCCAACTCGTGAACTTGCGAAACAGATCGGCAAGCAGCTTTTCCGCTACACCAAGTTTTCAGAACGTATTTTTATCGAGGTCCTGAGCGGTGGTGACTCGTTTGATCGTCAAGTGGCCGCGCTCCAGCGACCGACTCATATCGTGGTTGCGACGCCCGGTCGCTTGATCGATTTGATTCATCGCAAAGCGCTCACACTCGTTGGGGTGAAGCATTTGGTGTTGGATGAGGCGGATGAGATGCTGAGCATGGGTTTTAAGAAAGAGCTCTTGAAAATTTTTGGACTCACACGAAGTCGGACGAGTACTTGGTTGTTTTCTGCGACCATCCCCGATGCGATTCACGGTCTGATCAAGGACTGCATGCCAGGGAAACCCCATCAACTGAAAATCGACAAGGCGCACGTCGTCAATCGAGACATCGACCATCAGTTCGTCATCTGTGGTCGTGACGAGAAAACGGATTTTATCAGTCGCTTTCTCAAAACGCAGCAGGAGAACCGTGGTGTGATCTTCTGCCGCACCAAGGCGGGTGCCATCATCCTGGGCAAACAGTTGGCCGTTAAAGGGTATGGTGTCGATGTTTTGCAGGGTGATCTAACGCAAAAGGAGCGTGATACGGTGATGCGCTCCTTCAAGAAAGAGCGTACCCAATTCTTGATTGCGACTGATGTCGCGGCGCGTGGTATCGATGTGGAGGGCCTTTCATTTGTCCTTCACCATCAGCTTCCTGAGCAAAACGAGTACTACACGCATCGTAGCGGCAGAACAGCGCGAGCAGGGAAAAAGGGGATTTCGGTCGCCTTGATCGAGCCGCGCGAACGACCGAAGATTGTTCGGCTGGCCAACGAGCTCGGCTTGTCATTCAGCGAGGTTCATTAGTCATGCATGATGTGAGTTCCGTGGTGCATCTTGCATGATTCATCGTGCATCGTGCATGATTTTTTAGTCGTTAGCGTTGGTGATATTTGCCCCATCACTCGCAGCGGTGGGCTTGCTGCGGGTCGGCACACGACAAGCTAAGGGATAGGCATGCAGACGCTTATCGAGTGGATGAATTGGTTAGGTGGATTTAATATTCCGACGAAGTCAGTTGGTATCGTGGGGGCGGTTGGGATTGCCTTATCTCCGCTGGCATCGCGTGCAGCGGAGGAAGACAGGTCATGCGATCGATTGGTTGGGATGTATCAAGTCACCGCAAGCAATGACCCTGCATTCTCTTTTCAAGCGGATTCGGAGTGGTTTCTTGATTTTGGCAAAGGGACTAGCGCGGGTAAATCGAGCGGTAGTGTTGCGGTCTCCTTGCGCAAGAATCCAAACGTGAAGGTCCGCATCATGGCGTGGGAATATTTCCCGAAGCAGCGGAGTTTGACGATTGGAAATCCTTTCCATGAAGGTTCCAAGGACGCCGTAGTGTTTGGCAGTTGGCAATTGCTGCCTGCATCCGACGGCATCGTTTTGGAGCGAGATGCTTATCAGACATCCCTTCATTTGTTAGATGTTACTGAGTATTGAAATTGAAAAACGAATTCTGTGATGACTTCCAAAACTGAAATCCTGCCTACTCTTGAGGAGAGAATCCTTGATGTCGAAAATCACTTTGGTCGCCTGCAGAGGGAAATCGAAGAGATTGGGCTGCCTGCGGGTCTTGATCTTCAGCGCAGGCTTGAAGAGTTGAAGATCGAGGAGCAGGCAGTGCGTAGGGATATTGTCGGTTATCTGTTAGACCCTGACCCGGATCCGAGCAAGGTTGAGAAAATCGAACGCTTGTTGCAACGGATTGCGGACGAGGAATTGTCGGTTCAAGACGATGCGGATTTTTTAAACCAGTCGGCTCCCTCCTCGGTCTCGTTGGCGGTTGAGGCGGGTGCGCATTTGGTCGGCCTTTATCGGCGAGTGCTGAGGCGCTTGATCCGCGATCATCACCCGCTGGGTGAGTCGGTGTTTGTGAATCAGACACATGACGACCTCGCTGCTCGCTTCGGGATTGACGATGCCAAAGAATCTGCGAAAACTGACAAGTCGCAAAAAATGGTAGATCCTAATTTGTAATGAATCTCTCAAACGCCCTTCAGATGGACCCCGATCTTCTTTTGGGGCTCCTCAACACCGAGCTGCGGAATCACTGTGAATCACTGGAGGATCTCGTGAAGACCCATGACATCGACCCGCAACTTCTCAGCGAGAAAATGGCGGCGGTAGGTTATATTTATCACCCAGAACAAAACCAGTTCCGCTGATTTCCTCAGGAAAGACTGGGCTTGATCGGGGATCGCGTTTTGCAATCGGATCAAGCCAGTATTGATGTTAGAAGCAACTCTTTTTGATGTGGTTAACAATGATTTTTTTCAACCGTCTCACGTTTTCTTTTTCTTGGTCCCTGAGTTCCGTCCACAACATCTTGAGCTCCTGATCGGGTTCTGCATTTGCGATGTATTGATCTAGGTTACAGACCGAGTCGTTTCGCTTGCTCAGTTCATGAATTAGATCGCGGTCATGGTCTGAGATGGTTTTGGTTTCGCCATTGTGTTCAAAGTAGGTTTCTAAGGTAATGGGCATGATGGCGGTGTGGGTTGTTCGAGTTGGGGGTGCTGAGGTCGAATCGATCTGCTAGAATTTCAAGATTGTGGCCAGAGTTCGGCGATTTCTTTTGGCAAGATGTTGCGGATGTCGCCGATTTCGCCGCTGCCCACGTGTTGCTGGAGCACAGCGAAGACGGCGGTGGCGCAGCGGAGAGGGTTGAGATCTCCGGGTCCCGAATACTCGGACTCGATGCGGTTGAGGAATTGTTGTTTGTTCAGTTTTTCTGGCTTATTGGACGGGCTCCAGCCCTCGTAGTAGATGCCACGCAGATGGGTGGGTAATCCTGCAGCCAAGTGGACCGCCTCGTTGGCAGGTAGGCGGTCACGCAGTGCATGCATCACCGATCGTAGTGCTTGAAATGCGGCTTGGGGATTGTGGTCATGGAGTTCGTGCTCGACGCTGGCGATCCATTCGTGGGTTTTTTGGGTCGATGCATTGATGTTAGCGGTGATGGTGTGGCTCATATTGGGTGGGGTGGCATGGGGTTTAGTGCGAATGGCGATTTCTCATGCTATCAGGCAGTTGGCACGCCAATCGACTTGCACGGCGGATGCCAAAGACAGACGCATCGTTTCGGCAATAAGGGAGCGAGTCTAATGTAGATTTAGCACTAGCTCATGAAGGGATCACCGCGCAAATCGCACGAATGCTCGCGCGATTTGCATGAAATCTCGCCAATTTGTCTTTAGAACGAGCCGCTTAATTTTCGCCCAATCCAGAAGATGCTTAGAAGCGTGACCAGCCCGGTAAAAGTGATCCAGTTTGTCCCGAGAGCGATTCGGGTTTGTATCGGTCGTGGTTCGGGCAGGGCGCTGATTTCTCGAACGAGGTCGGCGAGTTGATGAGGTTGGATCGTTCGGCCATTGGCAACTTTCGCCATTTCTTCAAGAACCTCTGGGCGGGCGGGTTGACCTGTTTTTTCGATCTCGGTACCTTGGACGATTAGGGTGGTTTCCAGTGGCTGATCCTCTGCATTGACAATTGCAGTGCGCAGCTTCCAAGTGCCGGGATGGTCCACCTTGAAGCGCCCGCTGAACGTTCCCCAGGCCCCGTTGATTTTTTCGAGGTCGATGCGTTGATTCCGGCCGTCGGGTGACGTGAGATCCACCGTAACTTTGCCGTCTTCGAGGGGTGCCCCGTTTGGGGTGAAGGCGTTGGCACTGAGAGAGACCATCGACCCGGGTTCTGGGCGTTCGGGGTTGAAGAACAGGCGGATTCGTTGACCGGCGGCCATGTTCCGTTGATAGGACATCCAGCGCGCGACCTGACCCCAGAATCGGTAATGATAGAGGTCTTCGACGCCTCGTCTCCAACGCCACGCGGAGTCGATGCCCATGAAGAGGATCTTTCCGCTGCCCGCGGGCTTGGTTACTAACAAAGGGATGGGGCCGTATTCGCCGCGGCGGTTTCCGTGGACGGCGAGAACTTCTGTGCCACCCTTCGCTTTGATGACAGGAGCATGCCAATAAAACCCAGGAAGCCGACGCCATATTTCTGGGTTTTCCTCTTCGTTATTTCCTAACAGGGTTAACAATGAAGACCGACCTTCGGTGGTGAGAGTGAGCGGCGAAGGGATCGATTCTGCTAGTCCTTTTGGATGAGCTTCATCGAGGGTCACTGGCATGAGATCTGCCAACTCAGTATTCATGAGTGAAAGTTGATTTCCCTGTGGTCCGGGCATGAAAACGAGCCCGGTGGCTTGATTTTCGACCAAGCCGCGGATCAGGTGGCATTGGTCAGCGGTGAGTTGTTCTGTGCCGACGTCGCCAAGGAAGATGACATCGTATTTCGCGAGGTCTTCGATTTTCGATGGGAACTCCTTCAGGTAACCCTTGCCCTCTCCTGGGCCGATAGTGGGTTGGAGAAGGATGCACGAGAGTTCGACCCCGGGGTCGCGCGAGAGGGCGTTGCGAAGGAATCGATATTCCCAGCGTGGGAGCGAGTCGATGACGAGTGCGCGGATCTTTTCTGGGCGGCCTGCGATGCTGAATTGGTGAGAATTGTTCGCTGCGACTCGTTCGCCATCGGCCACGGGGATCGAGAGTTCAAGGGTAGAGGATCCTGCCTTTTCGAGTCGCCAAAGAATTGATTCGTAAGTCTCGGCATTTGGCGCGATCACGATGTCCTTGCTGCGCTCGTGGCCTGTCTCATCACGGATGCGTACGATTGTGCGCACCTGACGGTCAAGGGATGAGCGGATGACAAATGGGATTTGAACGTTTTCTCCGAGGACACCATAGGTTGGGGCACTGACCGAGTGGAGATCGAGGTCGGGCAAGCGGACCATGCTGCCCACGGGGATTGGGAACAGCGGGATGCCTCGCAGCCGCAGTTTCTGTGCGGCGACGACTGGTGGTTGACCGACGTTGTAATCGCCATCGCTGAGTAGAACCACCGCACGGAGGTTGTCTTGCTTGGACAGGAGTTCAGTGATAGGAGCTTCTAGATCTGTGCCTGAAGCGGGCGAAGGTGGGGATGCTGGGGTCGCGAAGGGTGTGGTGGTGATCTCGTTGGCACCACTGGCTTCGAGGGGCTGCCAGATGTTAGAATCGAGTGTCTTCTTGATCCAGTCGGCTCGGGAAACAACGTCTGCTCTTTCTGATAGAACCGGGGGCAGGGATGCATCGAGAGTGCTCATGGATTGGGAGTTATCCCAAAGGATGGCGATTTGCGTTTTCTGGGCAGGATGGGTAGTCGTGATCCATTCCAGCTGCCAGAGCAGTGCGACGACCATTGCGGCTGCTAGAAAACGAAGACCCTCCAGTGCCGCGTGGCGCATGGTGTGGGGGCCTCGTTGCCACGAGATCACCGACAGCGCGCCGATCAGGATCAGGGCGATGATGCCGATCCAAAGCGTGACGGGAGTGGGGCTGAGCTGAAGCACTGATGTTAGGGAGTTATGAAGTCGGCGATGATCAAATCGATCTCGGTAGGTTTGATTTTCTATTAGGTATTTCGAGCTGAGCCTTCGTGTTTCGTTTTGGTAAGCAGAGCATGGCCTCGGCGATTAGTGAAAAGAGCATGAAGATGAGGAGTGCACGCCAGACATTTCGGGAAAGGGACGGATCATCCGATTTGCCAGCTTGATCGAAAAGTGTGTAGCGTGTCCCATCAAGCACCTGATCTAACTGGTCCTTGGTGAGAATTTCTGGAGTATCTTCTTGGTGTGGTCTGTTGATGGCGATGAGTCGGTCTCCGAAGCGGAAGATGCCTGCTTGGTCGCGTGAGTTTGTAGTTTCCGAGTTGGGATTTTCACCGAGGCGGATACCGGATTCTCCGGGTTTTGGTTTGGCAGATTCAGTTCCGATGGTGGCGAGGTATGATGTAGAAAAGCGATTGGCCCCGATGGCGATGATTCGTTGCACCGAGGGAAGGAGAACATCGGCATCGCCAAGATTCGACCATGTGTAATCTGGCAGTGAGCCGACGAACCATGCGGTGCCACGCTCGGTCACGCGGCGGGCGATGAAGGGTTCGCCATCCTCCCAACGAGCAAGTGCGGTGTAATCTCCTAACGGAAATTGGCGGCGGATGGCTCTGAGGCGTTCGGCGGGGATTGGAGTTCCAGCCAGGCCATCGCGCAAGGGTCCATCACGGTGGTTCCAGTCCTTGAGGGTAAAAAATTTTCCGGCATCGGCGACGGAGGGCTTGGACCAGGATAGGTTATCAAATGATGTGTTGGACGATTCTCCGGGTGGGAAAAAGATCACCTGTCCGCCTGAGCTGATGAAGCGATGGATGATTTCAGCGGTGTGGCCGCTGGGGAGTGGTGCTGCCCAGAGAATTGCTGCGGCTTCGCTGGTTTCTAGGGTTTCGGCGTTGGCTGGATCGATGAGTCGGGTGCTTTGGTTTTCGCACCCTGGCGGGGCTGCGGCCAGTGCGAGGAAGTCGGCAGCCTCGCCGGAGGGTGCCACGACAATCGATCTCACGGGGAGTGCCGGGCCGTAGGCAAAGTAGGCCGAATTGTCGCGGGAATTGCCGTCGGCAGGGATGGAGACCCATCCAGATCCTGATAGGTTTCCTGCAGGGAGGGTGACGCGTCTTTGCAGACGGATCGATTGGCCGGGAATGGTGATGGATTCCGTGGTGGTGGCGCTGTTGAAGTGGGTGGTGAGTGGGAGGCTGAGTGTGCCACGCGAGTCGGCTGCGCGGACGATTTCTAGGTCGAGGAGGAGTTCGTCACCAGACCTCTGGGACTCTAATAGGTGAACGGCCGTATTTGGAGCGGTCGGGCCGGTGAGCGATAGGACGCGAAGGGTGGGTTTTTGCGGAAGCGCGTCAAGGCTTGTGCGGGCGGCGGCCCAGCGTGGGTCATTGGGGTGCCAGTTCGACGACTGGAGGTCGGAGGCAAGCCAGATTTCTGAGCGGCCGGATGAATCTGCTAGAACTTCTGCAGCACGGTTGAGGAGGCTTGGAAAATCGGCGGTGGCATCTGTTGCTGCGGTTGAACTGAGCTCCGCGAGCGTGTTGGGCGAGGGGACTTCCTGCGCTTGGTTGCTGGTGCTATCGATCAACACGAGACGGGAAACGCCAAGGTCGATCATGGCATCGCGTGCTTTTTCGATGATGATTTGTCGGCGCGATTGAAGATCGTCAGCGGGTTTGACTTCCATCGAGCTTGATCGATCTAGCAGTAAGACTACTGTGTCAATGGATCCACCGCCCCAGCCGGCGAGTGCAGACACGATGGGTCGGGCGGCGGCGAGAGCGAGAGCGGCGATGGCAAGAACCCTGCAGGCGAGGATGAGAATATGGCGGAGCTTTTTCTTGCCGCGAGATTCGCGGGTTGCCTTGAGCAGGAACTGCATGGCCGCCCATTGGATTGGCTTGTGGCGGCGCTTGTTGAGGAGATGGATCGCCACCGGTACACTCGCGGCGAGCAGGCCCATGAGAAGCAGTGGATTGAGAAACAGCATGATTGGGGATTTTATCGCAAAGACCTCAAGGATGGCGGAGATCAGGCGATGGCGTTCAGTGTTTTGACTTCGGCAGGCGATTGGTTAAAAAATCGCGAAGGAGCGGTTCGAGTGGGGCATCGGTCTGGACTAGCTGGTAGTTGGCTGATGCATTTTCGCATTGGAAGCGGACGTCTGTTAGAAATTCCCTGAGAGCGTTCTTGTACTCATCCGCAATGAGGTTGGGTTCGGTGACAATTGACGACTGATCTTCGAGGTCAACAAAGCGTTGGGGTCGATCGAACTCGAAGTGGATTTCCAATGGATCCATTAGGTGAAAGACCGAGACGTCATGTTTTCGGTAGCGGAGGTGTTGGAGCGCATCGGCGAGGCTCGCGGTGTCGGTGAAGAGGTCTGACAGGATCACGACAAGCGCGCGTTGGCCAATTTTTTCGGCGATCGTGTGGAGGGCGTTGAGGAGTCCGGTTTCTCCGGAGGGTTGGACATGGGCGAGGGTGGAAAAAAAGCGTTCGAGGTGGGCGGCGCGGCGGCTGGGTGGCACCTCCAAGTGAAGTTGGTCGGTGCAAATCGAGAGGCCGGCGGCGTCGCCTTGGTTGACTAGCAAGTAAGCGAGGGAGGCTGCGATTCGGCGGGCAAATTCAATTTTGGCCGATCCTTGTCCAGCGAAGTTCATCGAACCGGAGGCATCGACGATGAAGTAGGCGCGGAGGTTGGTGTCGGCTTCGAATTCCTTGATGTAAAAACGATCGGAGCGAGCGAAGGCCTTCCAGTCGAGGCGGCGGGTGTCGTCGCCAGGCATGTATTTCCGGTATTCGGCAAATTCGGCGGACGAACCGCGGTGGGGTGAGCGGTGTTTGCCGGCGACGTTTCCGAGCATCGGCGCATGCGACTTGATCGGCAGCGAGGCAAGGCGAGAGAGCAGGGTGTTGTCGATGAACGAGTGGCTCATGGATGGGTTTCGTGTCGACGCGTGTAGGTGGGCTCGGTCAATCCTCCCGCATTTCTTTGACCAGTCGTTCGACAATTTTTTTCGACGTCATCCCTTGCGATTCTGCTGAGAAGTTTGTGATGATTCGGTGGGTGAGAACCGAGGAAGCGACGGCCTCGAGGTCTTCGAGTGACGCCATGTAATTGCCGCGCAGTGCGGCGCGGGATTTGGCACCGAGGATCAAATACTGCACTGCGCGTGGGCCTGCGCCCCAGGCGACCGTGTCTTTGATCCACTTGGGGGATTCGGGCTCGGTGGGGCGGGTTTTGCGGACGATTTTGACCGCGTAGTCGTAGAGGTGCTCGGGGACGGGCACGCGGCGGATAAGTTCTTGGTAGGCGATGACCTTTTCGCCATCCAGCAGGTGATTGAGGAGTGGTCGGGCCGCACCGGTGGTCGTGCGAGCGATTTCTTTTTCCTCGGTGGACGAAGGATAACCGACCTCGATGAGGAACATGAAACGGTCGAGCTGGGCCTCGGGGAGGGGGTAGGTTCCTTCTTGCTCGATGGGATTTTGAGTTGCGAACACGAAAAACGGCGGCTTGAGCGTGTTCGTGTGGCCGAGGACGGTGACTTTGTGTTCCTGCATTGCCTCAAGCAGGGCCGACTGGGTCTTGGCGGGCGAGCGGTTGATTTCGTCTGCCAGCACGATGTTTGCAAACACGGGGCCTTTGATGAATTGAAACTCGCGTCGGCCGCCTGCACCGGATTCCTGGATGATGTCGGTGCCCGTGATGTCGGCGGGCATGAGGTCGGGGGTGAATTGGATACGGTTGAAAGAAAGGTCGAGCGTCTGTGCGACCGAGGAGACCAGCAGGGTCTTGGCGAGGCCGGGGACCCCCATCAGTAGTGCGTGTCCTCGGGCGAAAAGGCAGATCGCGAGTTGTTCGATCACCAAGTCTTGACCGACGATTGCCTTGCGGAGCTCGTCGCGGAAGGCTTGATAAATTTTTCCAAGTTCGTCGATTGCTGCGACGTCATCGGTGGGGAGTGGATGGCGAAAGTCGTGGTAAGATTCCATGGAAGTCTGGCAGTGGCATGAGTCTATGGCCTGCCTGACGTTTGTCGAGAGGCTAACCTTTGGCGGTTTGCCAAAATGGATTCGTTGGAGAATCGGTGGCTGCGAGGTGGGAAGGCCGCGCTCTGGCGGATCTGGGTGTGGTTTTGCGTGGGTGGGCAAATCTCGGAATTCGCTCCGGCCGATGATGTTTGGTGCGGTTCATCGCCTTAAAACCGATAAATTGCCATTTTTCGCTTGCCAGTGTCCGGCTGTCTGGTAAATCACCCGCCCCGCGGAGTCGTCAGCACGGTCTCGACATCGCTCTGCGGTCACGCGAAATCACGCACATCATGGCACGTATCCTAGGTATTGAAATTCCCAATGAGAAGCGCATCGAAGCTTCTCTGCCCTACATGTTTGGCATCGGTCGCCCTACGGCATCCCGGATCCTCGAGCATGCAGGAATCGACCCAAACATCCGCACCGGACAACTGAGCGAGGACCAATTGGTTCGGATCGCCCAAGTGATTACGTCCGAGTCGATCATTGTTGAGGGTGATCTCCGCCGTGAGCGTCAGTCTCAGCTGAAGCGCCTGACATCGATCAATTGCTACCGCGGCATCCGCCACAAGCGTGGATTGCCCGTCCGTGGCCAACGTACCCGTACTAACGCTCGTACCCGCAAGGGCAAGAAGAAGACGGTCGGAGTGAAGAAATAATTTTCCTAAACGTTCATGTCAGAAGAAACCAACCAAGATGCTGCCGTAGAGTCGGCAGTTGAGCCCGTAGCAGCTCCAGCACCCGCCACCATTCCTGCTCCTGAAGCGGCCGCAGTTGAAGCGCCGAAGAAGGAAGTCAAGCGCGACATCTTCGCCGAGATCGGCGGAGGCGAGGAAGAAATCAAGATCCACAAAGCCAAGGGCTCGAAGAATGTCAGTCGTGGCATTGTTCATGTGACTGCGACTTTCAACAACACCCTCGTCAGCGTCACCGATGCGAACGGGAATTCCATCGGTTGGTCAAGTGCCGGCAAGATGGGCTTCAAGGGTTCCCGCAAGAGCACGGCATACGCCGCACAGGTGGTTTCGCAAGATGCTTGCCGCCAAGCCATGGGACACGGTCTCAAGGAAGTCGATGTCCGCGTGAAAGGTCCAGGCTCTGGCCGTGAGTCCGCCGTGCGTGCTGTCCAAGGTCTTGGATTGGAAATTCTATCCATCCGCGACGTGACCCCGATCCCACACAATGGCTGCCGTCCGAAGAAGGCTCGCCGCGTTTAATTTAACTTTTTAAGAAACTTTCCTATGGCACGTTATACAGGTCCACGCGCAAAGATCAGCCGCCGCTTCGGTGTCTCTCTCTTTGGCCCATCGAAGGCATTCGAACGCCGCAATTTCCCACCTGGCCAGCACGGTGTCCGTGCCGGTCGTAAAAAGAAGAGTGAATACTCGGTGGCACTTGGTGAAAAGCAAAAGCTCCGCTTCCAATACGGTGTTCTCGAAAAGCAGTTCCGCGGTTACTACGAGGAAGCTTCTCGCCGCCGTGGGGTGACGGGTGTGATTCTCCTTCAACTTCTTGAAACTCGCCTCGACAATGTCGTTTATCGCGCAGGTTTTGGCAATTCCCGCCAAGCTGCTCGCCAAATCGTCAACCACGGGCACATCACGGTGAATGGCCGTACCGTCGACATCGCAAGCTTCCAAGTGAAGCCTGGTGATGTGATCAAAGTCGGTGGCAAGCCATCTTCGCAGCAGTTGGTGCTCCGGATGACGGATCTCACTCAAGCCGCTCCAGCAGTGGACTGGCTCAGCGTGGATAAGGACAAGCTGGAAGCTACCGTTTCCCGCATCCCAGAGCGCGAAGACATCAATCCGCTCGTCAATGAGCAGTTGATCGTTGAGCTTTATTCCCGCTGATTTTGGCATCTGCCAGTTCGAATTCTTCAAAACGCCCGGACGCAAGTCTGGGCGTTTTTTATGAAATCGGCGGAGGATTTCGTCGTTTTCATTTCATGGGGTTTGAGCATACCGTCCCGGTGTGAACGATGCTGGGCCAGAAGATGAGTTGTTCGATGAGGCGATGGATCTCGCGAGAGAGTTGCCTTTTCTTGCGGGTGGGGGATGGCGGAAACTGCTGCGTGATTTTCTGGATTGTGCGTTGGGGTTGACGGAGACTCGTGAGGGATACAAGCGGGCGGCAGTCGGGGAGGGGAATGTTTTCGACCGGGTTTGCCATGTTTTTGGGTTGATTCCATGCGGCACATGGCCGGTTTGGCCAGCGGGTAAACCTTTGCTGATTGTGGCGAATCACCCGTTTGGTGGTGCTGAGGCAATGGTGCTTGGGTCTCTGTGTTTGCGGGCGCGGCAAGAGGGGCTCATGATGGCCAATCAGGTGGTGGCGAAGCTGCCGGTCATCGGTGAATTTCTGTTGCCGCTGTCCATTTTAGGCGAGTCTGAGGCAGCAAGAAAAAATGGTGCATCGTTGAAACGGGCATTTGCGTTGTTGCGGTCGGGAGGGGCATTGGCGGCGTTCCCATCAGGTGAGGTTGCGTCTTGGCGGGGCGATCGGGTGGAGGAGGGGCAATGGTCGCACCACATTGCGGCGCTGGCGCTGAAGACGGGTGCGACGGTGGTTCCGGTAAGGTTTTTTGGCCAGTCGCCGCCATGGTTTCACCTGCTTGGGGGGATTCATCCACGCCTCCGCACGGCCTTGCTTCCTCGTGTGATGTTGGCCAGTCGGGGGAGAAATGTGGTGTTTCGGGTGGGGGCCGGGATCGATTCCACGGAGCATCTCGGGAAGTCACCCGATGTATTTGCGGCGTTCTTGCGAAAGCAAACGCTCGGAATCGTGTTAGACTAATTTTGTGACGAAATTGTTCTGATCGCCTTCTGGATGTTTTGCGGGTTTTGAGAAGAAATCTTCCAAACCACATGCACCTTCATCCGGAACCCATCGCGCCACCCGCCGATTTTGCAGAGCTCAAATGTGAGGCTGCATTTCTCCAGCGTCGTGGTGCTCTCGTCACCCAGGGAAGATTTGACGTTTTACTTGCAGCTGCTTGGGAGATCCCCGCAACGCTTCATGAAATCGGTCGGTTGCGAGAAATCACCTTTCGTGCGGTGGGTGAGGGCACGGGAAAGTCGTTGGATCTCGATCGCTTTGATGCGAGTTACCTCCATCTCTACGTTTGGGATCGCGAGGCGTGTCAAATCGCTGGCGCGTATCGGTTAGGTTGCTCCGACGTCTTGCTGGCGGCCGGTGGACCCGACGCGCTTTACACCTCCACGTTGTTTCGGTTTGAGAAGCCATTTCTTGAAGTGCTCAAGCCAGCGCTCGAACTTGGGCGGTCGTTTGTTGCGATGGAGTATCAGAAATCGATCTATCCCTTGAGTGTGTTGTGGAAGGGGATTGGTCGATTTGTCATGGAGCGGCCTCGCTACTCCCGACTCTTTGGCCCCGTCAGTATTTCGAGCGACTACTCTTCGCTGTCCCGTGATTTGATGGTGAGCTTCATGCGTAATACCCACCAAGACGAGCGCCACGCAGGCTTGATTCAGCCGGTAAATCCTTACAAAATGCTCCATGGTCAAGACGGACTGAGTGCTGGTCTTAAATCCATCGATGAAGTCTCAGCGGTAGTCGCCAACTGTGAGCCGGACGGCAAAGGTGTGCCCGTTTTACTCAAGCAATACCTTCGACTGAACGCGACCCTGCTGGAGTTTAATATCGATCCTGATTTCGGGGATGCGCTAGACGCTTTGGTTCTCGTCGATTTGCAGGAAGCGCCAGCTCAGATGCTTCAGCGCTACATGGGGGCTGAAGGCTACGATTCTTTCATGGCTGCGTTGTCCGCTCAGCGAGTCGCCTGAAGTGGCGGTTGACCGGATTTGGGTCGGGTGCCCGTGGTGGGCGATTTGAGCTAGCCGTGGTTAGGCTTGGGGGAGAAAGCGTCAAAAAGCGGCATGGCCTCGAGAAATTCGCCCATTGCACGCGATTTAGGGCTTTATAATTGGAATTATTCTTGATGTCTGTGGCTGCGCGCCTAGGTTGCCCACCCGTGATGGTCACTCAGTCCAATTCCTCAATTTCAGATTCAGAGATCCCAGATGAGATCTCGGGATTGAGAATGACACCCCAACGTCGTGAGGTTTACCGGTTCTTGCAGCAAGAGCGCAACCACCCGACTGCCAACGATGTCTTCATTCGCGTGAAAGACCGCCTGCCAAACATCTCGCTGGCCACGGTTTATAACTGCCTCGAAGCGCTCGTTCAGCACGGCATCATCCGGCAGGTCAACTTCGACCGCGAGTCGTCCCGGTACTGCCCGAACCTCAGCGAACATGGGCATTTCCATGACGAGGTGACCGGGGTGATCCACGATGTGGATTTCAAGCCTGGCATCAACCTAGCGGACGTTCTCAATTTACCCCCAGGTGCGGTGATCGATGATGTCGAAATCACGCTCCGCGGCAAAGTCACTCCAATCTCCTAAGTTTTCCAACATCATGAGCCTCCACATCCAAGACCTTCATGCCACTCTCGAAGATGGCACCGAAATCCTCAAAGGCGTCACCCTCACGATTCCGAAGGGTGAAGTCCATGCCATCATGGGACCAAACGGTTCCGGCAAATCGACGCTCTCCAAGGTGATCGCCGGGCATGAAGGCTATGTGGTGACGTCAGGTTCCGTGACGCAAGACGGCGAGGAAGTCCTGGGCAAGTCGGTCGACGAGCGTTCGCGCGCCGGCATCTTCCTTGCATTTCAATATCCGTCAGAAGTTCCCGGTGTCTCGAATGCAAACTTTATCCGCGCCGCTCTCCAAGCACGACTCCCCAAGGGTGAGGACATTGATGCGGTCGCATACTACAAGAGCCTCTATGCCAAGATGGATTTGCTGGAAATGGATCGCAAATTCACTGCGCGGGCTGTGAATGAAGGGTTCTCTGGCGGCGAGAAAAAGCGCAATGAAATCCTCCAGTTGATGATGCTTGAGCCGGAATACGTCATCCTCGATGAAACCGACTCAGGGCTCGACATCGATGCCCTCAAAATCGTGGCCAAAGGAGTCAACGCCATGCGTTCATCTGAGCGCGGCTTCCTGCTCATCACTCACTATCAGCGGCTGTTAGACTACATCAAGCCCGACTACGTTCACGTCATGGCGGAAGGTCGCATCGTGCGCTCCGGAGGCCCCGAACTTGCTCTCGAGCTCGAGAAAGACGGCTATGAGTTTCTCAAAGAGCCCGTGCTCGCTTAAGCCACTTTACCATTATCACCATGTCCTACGACACCACCGACGTTTTGGATCTTGAGACCCGCGAGGCGATTGATATCGACCGCACCAAGGGCGATTTCACCTTCCCAGAGCGCAACAAGTTTGATGCGGGCCGTGGTCTGACCTCCGCAACGGTCGACTACATTTGCGACGTGAAGAACGATCCTGATTGGGTCCGTGAGTTCCGGCACAAGGCGCTCAAGGTGTTCCAGGAAAAGCCCATGCCGACCAACTGGGCGACCAAGGATTTGGAAGCGATCGACTTCGATGTGATCCGCTACTATTTGTCCGATGGTGAAAAACCGAAGCGTTCATGGGATGATGTTCCGGCCGATGTGTTAGAAACCTTCGAGCGGCTTGGGATTCCGCAGCAAGAGCGGGCTTTCCTCGCCGGGGTGGAGGCTCAGTTCGACTCCGAGGCGGCCT
This sequence comes from Akkermansiaceae bacterium, assembly GCA_029866215.1. Lineage (GTDB taxonomy): Bacteria > Verrucomicrobiota > Verrucomicrobiia > Verrucomicrobiales > Akkermansiaceae > Luteolibacter. The sequence goes on along the minus strand of JARWZU010000088.1, from coordinate 30,643 downwards.
ATTCCAACGTCAAGGAGGAGCTCACGAAGCAAGGCGTGATTTTTTGCAATTCGACGGAGGGCTTGAAGGAGCACGAGGAGATTTTCCGTCCATGGTTCGGCAAGGTTATTCCGACGGGGGATAATAAGTTTTCCGCGCTGAACTCAGCGGTTTTCTCTGGTGGTTCCTTTATTTACATCCCCAAGGGCCTCAAGCTCAAGCAGCCGCTTCAGGCGTATTTCCGCATCAACTCGGAAAACTTCGGCCAGTTCGAGCGCACCTTGATCATTGCGGATGAGGGCGCGGAGTTGATGTACATGGAAGGCTGCACCGCACCCAAGTTCGAGACAGCGACGCTCCACTCTGCGGTCGTCGAGCTTGTGGCGCTCAAGGGTGCGAAGATTCAATACGTGACCGTGCAGAATTGGTCGTCGAATGTTTTCAATCTCGTGACCAAGCGCGGGATCGCGATGGAAGACGCGGAAGTTCGTTGGATCGATTGCAACATTGGCTCGCGTCTCACGATGAAGTATCCCGGCGTGGTGATGAAGGGGAAACGAGCTCGTGGCGAGGTCATATCGATCGCACTGGCCAATACCGGACAACACCAAGACACGGGTGCAAAAATGATCCACGCGGCGGATGACACGACATCCAATGTCGTTTCCAAGTCGATCTCCGTGGGAGAAGGTCGCTCGACTTATCGCGGCCAAGTCCACATCCCCAAGCACCTCAAGGGTTGTAAAAATAACACCGAGTGCGATGCGCTGCTGATCAACAGCCATAGCCGGACGGACACGTATCCGGCGATCACCGTCAAGGGCAACCGCCATGCCACTCAGCACGAGGCTTCGGTGAGTCAGGTTTCGGAAGACATGCTGTTTTACATGCAGCAGCGTGGCCTCAATGAGGGGCAGGCGATGTCGCTTGCCGTGAATGGCTTCATCAACGACCTCGTCCGCGAGTTCCCCATGGAATACTCGGTCGAGCTCAAACGCCTCATCGATTTGGAAATGGAAGGCTCTGTCGGCTAATTCTCATATTATCACTGAATTCCGAATTTTTTCATGAGTACCACTCTCGAATCCATCGATTCCATTTATACGAGCGCACCGGTGACACCATCGTATTTGCCTGCTTGGTTTGCAGAGCGCCAGCAGTCCGCTTGGCAGCGTTTTTTAGCGATTCCGGCGCCCAAGCGAGGGGATGAAACATGGCGATTTTCCAGCGTCAAGCAGTTGGACCTTTCGGCATTTCGGAAGGCTCCGGCCGTTGGTGCAAACGATCTGATTGCGCGCTCGATCGGGTTGGAGTCGCCCGTTGCGAAATTGATTTTCGTCAATGATGAGCTCGTGCACATCGCCGCCGATTTGCCTGATGGTGTGGTCTGTCTTCCATTGGCCGAGGCGCTGGTCTCTCACAGTGACTTGGTCCAAGCGCATTTCATGAAGCAGGATGCACGGCTTGGTTCCGCCAAGTTTGTCGCCTTGCACGAGGCGTCGGTGACCAACGGCTTGTTCGTGTATGTGCCGGATCAGGTTGAAGTCGAGGGAAGCATTGAGGTGCATCACTGGGTCGCGGGCGAGCATTCAGTGATTTTTCCTCACACCTTGGTGGTCACCGGGAAAAGTGCGAAAATCCGCGTGGTGGAGATGATCCGCTCGGCAGATGAGGTTCAGCCGAACCTTTGCGTCGCCTACAATGACCTGAACGCTGGCGCCAACTCAAAGCTCGATTACGTGGTGATCCAGGCATGCAATGAGGTCAGCCGTGTGATTCAGATCAACGAGACCACCACCTCCCGCGATGCAGCGGCCATGGGGTTCATTCTCAATACCGGTGCCTCGTGGGCGCGCAACGAATCAGTTTCATGCCTCGCGGGTTCGGGCTCTCGCTCGGACATGCTTTCAGTGAGTATCCCCGCCAACGAACAGGAATACGACCAACGCACCTTTCAGCACCATGCTTCGGAGGGGGCCTATTCTGACCTGCTTTACAAGAACTCGCTGTATGATCACGCGAGGACGATCTTTTCGGGGTTGATCTTTGTGGATGAAAACGCGCATCACACCGACGCCTATCAGACGTGCCGGAACCTTTTGATGAGCGATACCAGCGAGGCGAATTCGATGCCCGGTCTCGAAATCAATGCGGACCAGGTGAAATGTTCACATGGCAGCACGTCCTCCCAGATCAGCGACGAAGAAATCTTCTATTTGCGCGCTCGGGGAATTGACCCGGTGAATGCGCGGCAATTGATTGCCCGTGGATTCTCGGTTGATGTCGTGGAACGCCTGAAATGTGACGAGGTGGAAGCGCTTGTCCTGAAGTTCGTGGATGAAAAGTTTGCCCGCATCGCAGCTGGCGGAAATTGATCGTCGAGAGGGAGGGGAATTGGTCTCATGCCCACGGCGCAGACCTCGCTCTTTTTCAGGAAACATCGGGCGAACTCGATTGGCAAAAGGCTTGCACAAAAGAAACCCAGCGACTAATTCAATGCCCCTATGACATCCGAGACGACTCTTATCCTTTTCAAGCCTGATGCTGTTGCGAAAAACATCACGGGCCAAGTGCTTTCCCGATTCCAAGCGGAGGGTTTCATGATCCGCGGGATCAAGATGATGACCCTCAGCGATGAAATTCTTGCCGAGCATTACTCACACATCGCCGACAAGCCATTTTTCCCTGCCGTCCGTGGTTTCATGCAAGAGACGCCAGTGATCGCGCTCGCGCTTGAGGGCGAAAACATCATCGCACGGGTGCGTGATCTTCTCGGGCCTACGGATTCGATGGTGGCCCCTGCCGGAACGATCCGTGGCGACTTTGGGTTCAAGGATGCCGACGCCAAGATGCGCAATGTTTGCCACGCCTCTGATTCCGTCGAGGCAGCGCAAACCGAGCTGAAGCGTTTCTTCAAAGAAGGCGAAATCTTCGCCTACTAAGTGATGCTCGTCGAACGCGTCAAGTATGTCATCTGGGCAGCCGACTTGGCGCGGGCGACCCGATTTTATCAGGAGGCCTTTGGTGCAACGATTGCCCGATCCTCCAGCACCATGACCGAACTGGATGTGGCGGGGGCGATCCTCGGCATCCACGGCGGCGGCGAGGGCAAACGCACCTGGACGGGCATCAGCTTCCAAGTGGCCGATGTCGTCACCGGTGCCACCGAAGTATTGGCCCATGGCGGCGGCCTCGTCCGCGAACCCTCCGAGGAGGACGGCGAAACGCCCCACCTCGCGATGTGTTACGACACGGACGGAAATGAGTTTATGCTGATCCGCAAGCGCTGAGGCCCGGCCATTTCAAAGGGGTTCGCTCCCTTTATAACGGATGAGCGAAGACGCCCACTGTGATGGCGCTTCCACCAGCCATGATCATTTCGTCATCAAAGAAAAAGGCCCGATCGAATGAACGAGCGAGCCTTGGTGAAAAACGAATGGCTCGTTAGAGCTTCGCGACGCGTCCGAGGCTTGGCTGTTGGCGGACGATGTTTGCCAGCATCTTGCGGCAGTGATCGTAGCTGGAACGCTTGCGGAGGATGTCGGCACTGCGGTTGAAGGATCCCCACTGCACGACTGTCATTTCGACCGTGCGGGTGCCCCAGTCGTTCATGATTTCCTTGCTTGGCTTGTAAATATCGACCGTGCCGGTGCCCATCAAAGCCGAGCCATAATCGTCGACCACGTACAAATAAGGCATTCCGTTGATCCGGAAAGTCGTTCCTACGGGATAGAACGACCAATCAGCGGCGGCACTGTGAATCCGGTTGTTGTAGCGGAGTGCGGTTCCAGTGGCATTGCGATTCCCATAAATCAAGTGGTCAGCCTCGGTGCTGGTGTAAGCGGTGGTCCGGACCATCCGGGTGCGATCACTGAAAGCGTAAACCGGCATCGAGTGCTTGTCACGGGGCTTGCCGGTAGCGGCGGATCGGGTCACTGAGGAGACCGAAGGAAGCTGGAAGCTGTCATGCTTGGCGTAGAAACTACTTCCGGAAAGGATCGAGTTGGCGGAGAACCCCGTGGGCCCAGAAGTACCACAGCTGGTCAAAGTGACGGCAATCGAGGCGAGCAGAAGCGAGTAGATGAGTCGAAAAATCATGTTGCAGTGAGAGAATGCGCGGTGTGGTGCGCTGGCTAATGTCCGCACTTCTTATGCCAAGTTTGGGGTCAGGGCAAACCGAAAACGGCATTGTTAGCGATTTTTTGCAAAAAAACCACTCAACATCAATGAGTTCCGTGATTGTTTGCATGGAATTAAAAACATGAATTCGACGAATCAAGGAGGAGCAGACTGTGAAAAGTCGGAGAATGTTTCGCCAGATGGTGTGGCTTGGCAGCCAAATCAGCGGGTGGTGGCTGGGAGCCAGACCCTCGCACCAGCGCTCCGACCTGCCGGGGATTTGAAAAACCCCTGTAAGCCTGGACGCGTTTCCAGGTCGGCCAGCGCTTCTGCCACCCGGCCCCGTCGCCAGCGGAAGCCCGCATCGCGCAAGCGCAGGGGATCTGCCCAACGGCTTTTCAGGACCAATTCGCTCTCGGTTCCCATCAGCCGTGCACCAATCTCAAGCATCGATTGCGTCGCGGGAAGCCCGATCGGCATTCCCACCGCTTCGCGGAATCCCTGCATCCACTCGCGGTTGGTGGGGAATTCGGGGGCGGTGACATTGATGGTGCCGTCGAGAAATGGGTCGGCGATCGCGAAATCGACGGCTCGGAGGAAGTCTTCCATGTGGATCCAGCTGACCCGCTGGTTTCCGCTGCCCATCGCGCCGCCAAGTCCGCGAGCCGTCAGCTTGCGCAAGACGTCGTAAACCGTCTGATCTTCATTCGCGAGCACCATGCCGATTCGCAAGGCAAGCTTGCGGGTCTCCGCGGGCACTTCCGCGCCGAAGAACGCGTCTTCCCACGCTTGGGCGACCTCACAAGAAAATCCTTCGCCCGGCTCACCCAGCCAGTCGTTCTGTGGCTGATCCTCCGCGTGGCGGTACCAAGTCGCGGTACTCGCATTGAGCCACGCCTTAGGCGCAACTTTGCACCCGGCGACCGCGCGGCCGATGACTTGCGTGGAATTCACCCGTGACTCGAGGATTTCTCGACGGTTCGCCGCAGTGTAGCGGCAGTTCACACTACGCCCTGCGAGGTTGATCACGGCTTCCGCCCCTTCCAAGGCAAGGGCCCACGGACCTAGCGTCTGGCCGTCCCATTGCAAAAAGGTGCCGTCGCCACTCCAGCCGTCTTGCGTGCGACCAATCGCGACGACCTCCTTGCCCGTCCGCGCGCAGTGGCGGGTGAGGTAACGGCCTAAAAATCCATTGGCTCCGAAAATAACGACCACGGGGTTCATTTGATGTGTGTAATGATCAGTTTTTAATAATTATTTCGATTTTCAGAAAATTCTGAAAATGAGTGAGCGATCAACCGAGAAGTTTGGCGGCCATCTGAAGGGCGAATCCGTGCTTCATGAGTGAGATTCGGTCGGACATTTTGGAGGCAAAGCTCACGAAGTCCTCCAACGAGCGCATCTGAGCGTGGAAGGCTTTCCCTTCGGGCGTTGCGATGCCCTCGCTCTCTTCGGCGCAGCGGTTGAGGATCGCCAACGCTGGGTCGATTTCCCGGCGCTTCCGTTCACGGGCGACGATCGTGAAAATCTGCCAGACGTCTTTTTCTGCCTCGAAAAACTCGCGGCGTTCCCCCTTTTTCACCACCGAGCGGATCAGCCCCCAAGCGACCAATTCCTTGATGTTGGAGTGCGCGTTGCCCCGGCTGATCTCGAGCTCCTCCATGACCTCGTCGGTCGTCAGCGACTCGGGCGCGGTCATGAGAAGCGCGTGGATCTGGGCCATCGTCCGGTTGATGCCCCACTGGGTCCCGAGCGCGCCCCATTGCGCTACAAATTCGTCCCGTGCCTGCTTGAGTTTTTCGGTTTCCGTGTCCACGGTTTTCAGTAAATACTGAAAAATCAGAAATGACAAGAGAATTCAACTTGGCTTGAAATTTGCTTCACACGCAATGTGACGAATTAGACACAGCCGACCCCTTGATTGAAACTCTGCTAAAGTCAGCTTTTCGTTTGATTCATTCAAAATCACTGAAAACCAATGAAAACCATGATTTGCAACTCCGAACCAAAACGTCCCCATGGGATCTCGCAACCTCTACGCTGGGGCCGGGCACTGCTTGCAATGGCGCTCGTCTCCGCGGCGTCAGTCTTCGATGCGGGAGCGCAGACGACAATTTTCTCGGAAAATTTCGGCACTCCGGCTGGAACTATCTCTTTTGGAAACTATACGCTCGGCACTGCTCCTGCCACTTTCCAGAATAAGGGAAACCTAACCTTTAGCCAAGGGGATGCAACAAACCCAGGCGATGTGCGGTCATCATCCAATTCAACCTCCTATACAGGTGCATCAGGCGGTGGAAATGTTTGGCTAACCAGTTCAAATGCCACCTATGGCCTAGGTATTGAGAATATTAATGCTTCGACATACAACACGCTTCAGCTTTCGTATGGTTACCGGAAAGAGTCAGCTTCTGCTTCAGCGACCTTTTCCGTTGACTATTGGAATGGTGCGTCTTGGACCTTGATTGCAAACCAATCAAGTGCCCTTTTCAATGAAACCGCGAACGCAACCACAGGCTGGTATTTAGCCAAAACATTGTCGTTACCGGTAGGAGCACAAATTAATGGACTTAAAATTCGATTCGTCAAATCGGGAACCACCGCAATTCGGCTCGATGACATCAAACTTACGGGTACCATCAATCCTAGTTTAGACACGATCCCGCCCAGCATCTCAACACTGGTACCTACCAATAGTGCGACTCAAGTTTCAATTTCAGATAACTTAGTTGCCAGCTTCAGCGAGCCGGTGCAGGCGGGTACGGGCGCGATTGAACTCAAGAAATCCTCTGATGGTTCAACGATTCCTGCTTCGATCACTGTTTCAGGTAGCACTTTGACCATCGACCCCACCGTAGATCTAAACTACAACACCAGCTATTATGTTCTGGTTCCCGCTGGAGCCGTTAAAGATCCAGCAGGCAATTCCTTTGGTGGCATTCTGACTACTACCGCTTGGGCGTTCACGACTGATTCACCTGACACCACCGCACCTACAGTCGTCACTTACAGCCCCTTGGGTAGCAATGCAGTTCCAACCTCCAGCTTGAGGCTAACGTTTAGCGAGGCGATCAGTCCTATTGGTGGCAATATTACCCTCAAAAAAGCGGGAGGAGCGGTGGTCGAAACAATCGTGGCAGACTATTTCACCCCTGGTTTCGTAGTTGATAACTCGACTGTAACAATCCCACTTACTGCTGCTTTAGATTATGGCACCACCTACTATGTGCAAATCGCAGGTGACGCGTTCGAGGACAGTTCTGGAAATCGCTATGTGGGGATTCCTAGCTCCGATACTACCACTTGGACATTTACCACCGTTGATGTTCCCGCTCTGACGAGTACGCCATACACTCAGACATTTTCGAGCTATGTCTCGGCTGCAACGCTGCCGCAAGGCTGGTCCGCTTCTGGGCCTGCGGCTTACCTGTCAGCTTATGTTGGTAACTGGGGCTCCGTTAGTGATGGAGGATTCAGGGGCAACGCCAGCGTCTTTGGCTATCATCACACAAGTTTGACCCTGACAAACAATGCGCCACTGAATCAGATTCTGACCCTCCGAAATACAACGGGTGCAGAGATCAACGACCTCACAGTCGCTTACAAGGGACGAATGACTGTCCCCGAAAACACGCGGATCCCTGTATTTACCGTAACTGTTGGGGGAGTAACGGTGACTGCTCTTGGATATTCCACTGCGGATCGTGACAATGCCCAGCGCAACGCGTCGATTGGTGGATTATCCATTCCCAATGGTTCAACTTTCCAAATCGTCTGGGCATCCTCCTATCCCTCAGGTTTTGGTTCCGCACGTCAGATCGGTATTTCTGATGTGTCGGTTAGCGTGGGAAATAGCGTATTCGCTCCCACGGCAACGACTTTGAATGTGCCAGTCGCTACAATGGGATCGCTCTCAGCGACTGTGCGCGCGGAAATTGTTTCAACTGGTGGTCAAACCCTTACAGGATCGGGATTTGTCTATGCGGCAACCGCAGTGAATGCGGCACCACAGCTCGGTGGCAGTGGAGTGTCTATGGTCGAGGTTGGCTCTCCTGACGTTGGAGCCTTTAGCTCGACGCTGACGGGACTGACGCCAGGCACAAATTACTCAGTTTGTGCCTACGCGACCAATGCATCTGGAACCAGCTACACGGCGGTGGGTACTTTTACGACGCTGGCTACCTATCCCAGTTTTACGGGGAACTATACCCAAGCGTTTAATGGTATCACGGGTAATTCAACCGCTGGTATCACCAACATGCCAGCCGGATGGACGGCCTTGTCGGACGCTTCGCCACCTCTGCAGGTTTATGCAGGATCTTGGGGACAATCTGCAACCACGGGCGGTTTCCTTGGCAGCAATTCCACAGGAAATTCCACAGGAGTCTTAGGCTACCGCCACACAAACTCAAGCGGAAATCTTACGGTCACACTTCATTTGATCAATGCTACTGGTGGGGTCTTGACGTCTCTGGACGTCTCTTATCTCGGCCGTGTCGAGAGAACTACCGAAGGCCGTTCTCCTGTCTGGACGGTTGCAGTCAACGGGGGCGCTGCCGTCGAGGCGCTTGCCTATGACACGTTAGGTAAGGTTGATGCAGTGAAGTCAACCAAAGTGACGGGTCTCTCTATTGGTGCTGGTAATGAATTTACCATCACATGGATATCGGACCGAGGACTTCGGTCACCTGAACAAGGGGCTTCTAAACAAATCGGTATCGGCCAGGTGGCGATCAGTGCGGTTCCAACGGGCAACAGCTACGCGACCTGGGCGGCCACCAACGCCGGCGGCCAAGCCTCAGGTCTCGATTACGATGGCGATGGGGTGAGCAACGGTGTGGAATATTTCATGGGAGCGACGGGTAGTTCGATGACGGCAACGCCGCAGGTTGTTGGAGGGAAAATTACCTATCCCAAGAGCGCGACTGCTACAAACGCAGCGGGGACGATTGAAACCTCAAGTGATCTAGTTACATGGCAACCAGTGACAGCTGATTCCAGTGTGGCCGGATTTATCAGTTACACTTTGCCAACTGGCCGAGGAAAAATCTTCGCTCGCTTGAAGGTGGTCGTGACTCCTTGATTTGAATTGATGATATGCGCTCGGGTTCACGCTGATGGGGCCGAGTGATGGGATGGGGACCGGGGCGATTTGCTTCGGTCCTCAATTCGCTTGGGCTCTGGTGCTGAGTGGGTCGCCGTGTGGGCCTAGGCGATTCCATCCTAGAATCCGCAGTTGGGATGCGGATGGGTCAGGCACGGGCACTGGCAGCGGAGGTTCGGCGAGATGATTCCAAACCCGTTTCAGGTGCAACTCATTGATTATCAATTCATGTGTGGCGGCGGAAGTGCCTTTCCATGTCTCACGCACCGGGGTTCTGTTCCGTTGTGCACGGGTTCCCGTACATCGTGCACGGGTGCCCGTACATCGTGCACAAGCACCCGAACATGATGTACGGGCAATTTTACATCGCGCACAAGCACCCGAACATGATGTACGGGCAACTTTACATCGCGCACAAGCACCCGAACATGATGTACGAGCAACTTTACATCGCGCACAAGCACCCGAACATGATGTAAAAGTTGTTTTACATCGCGTAACGGGGGGCGTGCATGGCGCACGGGAACCCCGACATCGAGGCGGTCACCGAGTGAGTGCCTCGTCGCTGCAAAGGAGTTGGAATCGCTCGCCCGCAGGAAGGAATTTGAAATTCGGCTCATGTTCACCCGATGGGTGAACCGATGGTGCGCTCGTTTTCGTCTTCAAAGGCCGACAAGATCCGCACTGGTGCGCCTCGTCATCACTCTTCACTGCGGATTAGAGGGGCAAGCGTGCCGTTTTAGCCTCGGATTTGCCCGTTACCGCGGACGCGGTATTGGTAGCTCGTGAGTTCGCGCAGCCCCATGGGGCCGCGGGCGTGGAGCTTGTCGGTGGAGATGCCGATTTCTGCACCGAACCCGAATTCACCGCCATCCGCGAAGCGGGTGGAGACGTTGTGAAAGACACAGGCAGAATCCACGCTGCGGAGGAACTGCTCGGCGTTTGCCTCGTCGTGGGTGACGATCACGTCCGTGTGGTGTGAACCATGGGCATTGATGTGAGCCACGGCGGCATCGAGTGAATCGACCACCTTGATCGAGAGAATCAGGTCGAGGTATTCCGTTTCCCAGTCATCGGTGGTGGCGGGAATGAGGTCGGGGAGGATGGCGAGGCTTCGTTCGCAGCCGCGGAGTTCCACACCTTTCGAGCGGAGGGCGGTGGCGACCTTGGGAAGAAACTCGGCGGCGACCTCGCGGTGGACGAGCAGAGTTTCGAGCGCGTTGCAGACGCCGCATTTTTGGGTTTTGGAATTGAGGGTCAGCGAGACGGCCATTTCTAGGTCGGCTGCGGCATCGACGAAGAGGTGGCAGATGCCGTCGTAGTGTTTGATGACCGGCATGCGAGCGAGTGACACCACCGTTTCGATGAGGCCCTTGCCGCCGCGAGGGATGATGAGATCGAGCCACTTGTCCATGCCGGCGAGGACCGCCACGCTCTCGCGGTCGGTGAATGGAATGAGTTGGATGGCGTGGGCGGGTGCCCCGGCATTGCCGAGCGCCTCGGCGATGGCGAGGTTCGAGTGGATCGCCTCGCTGCCGCCTCGGAGGATGGTTGCGTTGCCGGTTTTGAAGCAAAGCACTGCAGCGTCGGCGGTGACGTTGGGGCGGCTTTCGTAAATGATGCCGATGGTTCCGATGGGCACACGGATTTGTTCGATTCGGATGCCGTTCGGGCGTTCCCATGCATCCAGCGTTTGGCCGACCGGATCGGGCAAGGTGGCGACTTGGTCGATCCCTGCGGCCATCGCTTCGATGCGGGCATCATTAAGCATCAACCGGTCGAGCATCGCGGCGGAGAGCCCCTTTTCCTTGCCAGCGGCGAGGTCGAGGGCGTTTGCCTCCAACACCTTCGCGGCATGACGGCGGATCGATGCCGCCATGGCGCGGAGAATCTCGTTCTTTTCGTCGGCCGACAACTGTGCGAGGGCGTACGAAGCTGCGCGAGCCTGTTTGCCCATTTGATGGATCGTTTCCTGAAGGGTCGGCATGCGGGTGTGAGGTTCGGCAGCGGGTGCGGCGAGGATCACCGGTCAGATGGCGGCGAGGATGCCATTGAACGTCGCGCTGGGGCGAAGCGCTGCGTTTGCTTTTGCATCATCCGGCAGGTAGTAGCCACCGATGTCGATCGCATGGCCTTGGACGGCAATGAGTTCTGCGACGATGGTTTCTTCGTTCGCGGAAAGGGCTGCGGCGACGGGGCTGAAGATCGCTTGGAGCTCGGAGTCTTGGGTTTGCGCGGCGAGTGCTTGAGCCCAGTAGAGTGCGAGGAAGAAATGCGAGCCACGGTTGTCGATGGTGCCAAGTTTGCGGCCGGGCGAGCGGTCGTATTCGAGGAACTTGCCGGTGGCGGCGTCGAGGGTTTCGGCGAGGACCTTGGCCTTCGGGAGTTGGAAGGTTTCGCTGATGTGCTCGAATGATGGGGCGAGCGCGAAGAATTCACCGAGCGAATCCCAGCGGAGGTAGTTTTCCTCGATGAACTGCTCCACGTGCTTGGGGGCTGAGCCGCCTGCGCCGGTTTCGAAGAGTCCGCCGCCATTCATGAGAGGGACGATCGAGAGCATCTTGGCCGAGGTGCCAACTTCGAGGATCGGGAAAAGGTCGGTGAGGTAATCGCGCAGAACATTTCCGGTGACCGAAATCGTGTCGAGGCCTTGAGCGATGCGATCGAGCGAGAACGTGCACGCCTCGGCCGGGGGGAGGATGCGGAGGTCGAGGCCTGAGAGGTCGTGGTCTTTCAGGTAGGTTTCCACCTTCGCGATGATTTGTGCGTCGTGCGCGCGGGTGGCATCGAGCCAGAAAACCGCTGGGTCCCCAGTCGCCCGGGCACGTTTCACGGCGAGTTTCACCCAATCTTGGATCGGTGCATCCTTCGTTTGGCATGCGCGCCAGATGTCACCGGCTTCGACCTCGTGTTCGATGAGGATCGTGCCAGTGGCATCGGTGATCCGGACGTGGCCTGCGGCGGGGATTTCGAAAGTCTTGTTGTGGGAGCCGTATTCCTCGGCTGCTTGAGCCATGAGGCCGACGTTCGGGACGGAGCCCATCGTCTTGGGGTCTAGGGCGCCGTGTTGTTTGCAGAAGTCGATGGTTGCCTGGTAGATGCCAGCGTACGAGCTGTCGGGGATGACGGCGAGGGTGTCGGCGGTTTGGTTCGAAGCGTTCCACATTTTGCCACCAGCGCGGATCATCGCGGGCATGGAGGCGTCCACGATCACGTCTGAGGGAACGTGGAGATTGGTGATGCCCTTGTCGGAATTGACCATCGCAAGTGCTGGTCCGGCAGCGTAGGCGGCTTGGATGTCCGCCTCGATCTCCGCCTTTTGTGCGGCGGGGAGTTGGTCGATCTTCGCGACGAGATCGCCGAAGCCGTTTTTGAAATCCACGCCGAGGCTCTTGAGAGTTTCCGTATGTTTGGCGATGAGATCTTTGAAGAACACCTCCACGGCGTGGCCGAAAATGATCGGGTCGGAGACCTTCATCATCGTCGCTTTCATGTGGAGCGAGAAGAGAACACCATCGGCCTTGGCCTTGGTGATTTGCGAAGCGAGGAAGTCGACAAGCGCCGCCTTGCTGAGGAATGAGCCGTCGAGGATTTCGCCGGCCTTGAGCGGTGTGCTTTCCTTGAGGATGCGCGCGGTTCCATCGTTGCCAATGAATTCGATTTTCACATCGGTGGCGTTCGCGACGGTAATGGATTTTTCATTCGAGAAAAAATCATGCTGGCCCATCGTGCCGACCGAGGTTTTGGAATCGCTGGACCAAGTGCCCATCGAGTGTGGGTGTTTGCGAGCATAGTCCTTCACTGCCTTGGGCGCACGGCGGTCGGAATTTCCCTCCCGGAGCACCGGGTTCACGGCGCTACCCATGACCTTGGCGTAGCGGGAGCGCGCATCCTTTTCCTCGTCGGTCTGGGGGTTTTCTGGCAGATCAGGGAGATCGTAGCCCTTTGATTTCAGCTCCGCGATGGCGGCCTTGAGTTGCGGGACGGAAGCGGAGATGTTCGGCAGCTTGATGATATTTGCCTCGGGTTGGAGCGTCCACGCGCCAAGTTCGGCCAGATCATCTGCGATCTTTTGGTCATCGCGAAGTCGGTCGGGGAACTGGGCAATGATTCGTCCCGCCAGCGAAATGTCTCGGGTCGTCACGGTGATGCCCGAGTGCTTGGTAAATGCCTGGACGATTGGCAGGAAAGAATAGGTCGCGAGAGCGGGAGCTTCGTCGGTCTTCGTGTAAATGATGGTCGGGATTTTGGACATGGTCTGAGGGTATGAAAATGACAGCCACTCGTCTAAGGCATTGGCTTGCCATGGTCAAAAGCAATTGCTCCGCCAGTGCTCCGATAAAGTCGGATAGGCTCAAAACTGCGGGTTTGGTCGTTGTGAATAACTTGGGGAAAGTGTTGGTATTTGCTTACTTTCAGGCAGCGGGATGCTGTTCTTGAATCTTACCATGGGAGTCGCCTCTGAAGAATAACTTCTTGGGTGTTTGAATCGTCTGGGGGCTCGTTTTAAAGTTTTAAACGATTGATCGAAACTCAAATCGTTTAACATTAGTAATTTGTAGACTTGCTCACCATGACTCACCAATTACTCACAAGTTATTTACCGCTCGGTATTCATCCGTGGGTGTGGTGCCGGAATGGTTGGTGAGATGAAACATCGCAATGCGGGAGGAGGGGGGTATGGGTTGTGAATAACTTGGGTAAATGTTGTTTTATCGAGTTTGTGGTTTCTAGCAAATCGCTGAGATCTAGGGCTTGGGGTGTAGATCGTTTTCGGAATGGCGGGCGGGTAGTGGGTGAGTTGGTCTGGATTACAATGGTGAAATAGGACCTTGCGATTCTCATTTGCAGGTGGATTCCGCTTTACCCTTCGCGAGGATCACTTCAAACAAAGGGCGCCGTTTCGTTCATCGTGTGCGGCAGTTTCTTCAATCTCAAACCAACACTCCAATATGGACATTCAAATTGCCACTCTCTGTGACTTCGCCTCCGACTACAACGGTAAGCTCGTGATCTCCGGAACCTTCGATACCCTCGCGGCTCGCGCGGTCCCGGTGGTTCATCCATCGTGCACTTTGGCGATGCGCTTCTGCTTCACCCCCGAGGATATCGGACGCCACAAGCTTTCCATCAACATCATCAACGAGGATGGCGAGTCCCTTGACCCGAACAACATGCCGATCGAGCCTGAGTTCGAAGTTCAACTTCCAAAAAACGTTCCATTCCTGACTCGCAACATCGTGATGAACCTCCAAGGACTTCGTTTCCAAGAAGAAGGCATTTACTCGATCGACATCGGTTGCGACGGCGAGATTCTCGTTCGTTTGCCCCTTCGCATCGTCATGGTCACTCAAGGACCGAACGGCGAATCTCAGATGGCGTAATGTTGAGGCATGGTGTAACTAAGCGCCATGCCAATGCCGATTTCCTATTCTTGTGCTCTGATCACCGGTGCTTCATCGGGCTTGGGCGAAGAGTTCGCACTTCAAATCGCACCACGGGCCGAACATCTCGTGCTCGTGGCGCGCCGGGAGTCGTTGCTTGCTGAGGTGGCAGATCAGATTCGTGAGCGGTTTCCGCACGTTGCGGTTACGGTTTTTGCGTATGATCTCGGTCGATCGGATGGGCGAGAGCAGTTGTTGGAAGCATTGTTGTCGGCGGGGCTTGTTCCCGATCTTTTGATCAACAATGCGGGGCTGGGAGACTACGGTGAGTTTGCCTCGGCCGAGTGGTCGAAGCTGGAATCCATGCTGAGGGTGAATATCGAGGCCCTCACGCATCTTACGCATCGTTTGGTTCCTGAGATGATCCGTGCGGGGCGAGGGGCGGTGGTGCAGGTCAGTTCTCTGGCGAGTGCGTTGCCCATTCCTGACTTCGCGGTCTATGCGGCTACCAAAGCCTATGTGACGAGTTTTTCGGAGGCCTTGCGCATCGAGTTGCGCGAGCATGGGATTCCGGTGTTGGCGGTTTGTCCTGGGCCGGTGAAGACTGGATTTGGCGGAGTGGCAAGGCGCGGGGAAGGGGCTCGTGAGATGCCCGCGAAGAAATCGTTTTATGTGCCAAAGGCGCAGGTGGTGGCTGAGTCTCTCACCGCCTTGGAGCGAGATGCTGCGCGGATCTATCCGGGGTTGCGGACGCGGGTTGCGGCGATGGCACTGCGCAGTTTACCCATGGCCGTGTTGCGTGTTTTCATGGGCTTCCGCCCGCGGAGGGGATGAACCGCGCTGGCTCAGGCGCGTTCCGCCATGGGCTTGTAGCTGCGGAGCGTCGCGCCGGTGTAAATTTGGCGAGGCCGTGAGATGCGGCTTTCCCGGTCATCCATGACTTCCTTGTAATTGGCGACCCAGCCTGGCATGCGGCCGATGGCAAACATCACGGTGAACATGTCCATGGGAATTCCGATGGCTCGCATGATGATGCCGCTGTAGAAATCGACATTTGGGTAGAGTCTGCGCGAGACGAAATACTCGTCGTTGAGGGCGATTTCCTCCAATTTTTTGGCGATGTCGAGGAGGGGGTCGGACTTGTGGAGTTGCGCGAGAACTTTGTCGCACTGTTCCTTGATGATCACGGCGCGTGGGTCGAAGTTTTTGTAAACGCGGTGTCCGAAGCCCATGAGGCGGCGGTTGCCGGTTTTGTTTTTCACCTCCTGGAGGAACTTGGTTCCGTCGTCGCCTTCGCGGTGGATTTCCTCGAGCATTTCGAGCACCGCTTGGTTTGCGCCGCCGTGCAGCGGGCCCCAGAGAGCACAGACCCCGGCGGATGCCGAGGCAAACACGTTCGCTTGGCTCGAGGCCACCATGCGAACGGTCGAGGTCGAGCAGTTTTGCTCGTGATCTGCATGAAGCAAGAAAATCAGGTCGAGTGCTTTCACAATCTCCGGGTTGATTTCGTATTCCTCGCCGGGGAGCGAGAACATCATGTGGAGGAAGTTTTCGGTGTATTTCAGGTTCGACTTTGGGTAGCTCATTGGCAGGCCATGAGCCTTGCGGTAGGAGCTGGTGGCGATGGTGCGAACTTGGGAAATGAGTCGGGCGGCGTGGTAGGGGAAGGATTCTGACAGCGGCTTGCCGTGGGTTTTCGGACTTGGGTAGGACGATGACGCATGAATCATCGCGGAGAGGATCGACATGGGATGCGCCGAAGGTGGGAATGCATCGAAGTGGAAGCGCATGTCCGCATGGAGCATTTGATTTTCACTGAGCAATGCGGAGAACTCCGTGAGTTCGGTGGTTGTCGGAAGCTCGCCGTAAATGAGGAGGTAAGCGGTCTCGATGAACGTGCTTTTTTGAGCGAGTTCTGCGATGTCGTAGCCTCGGTATTGGAGGACGCCCTTTTCGCCGTCGATGAAAGTGATGGCGCTCTTGCAAGCTCCGGTGTTGCCGTAACCTGGGTCAAGCGTGATGCAGCCCGTCTTGTTGCGAAGTGTCGCGATGTCGATGCCCACTTCTCCCTCAGTACCTACGATTGTTGGCAGCTCAAGAGGCTTGCCGTCGATGATCAATTCCACTGTTCCGTTCATGCGGGGCGATCGTAAACAGCTCTCAGCTAATTAAGCTAGTCTGCAATGCATCGAAATGAAACAAATCTTCTGGCCGCCGAGATGGCTGTTATTCGCCGGAATCGGGGTAGGAGCCGAGAAGTTTTACGATCGAGCAATGCTTGCCGAGTTCGGCGAGTGCTTCGGCGACTTTTGCGTCTTCGCAGTGGCCTGCTAGATCGACGTAGAAAATGTATTCCCAGTCTTTTCGCTTGGATGGGCGGGATTCGATTTTCGAGAGATTGATGTGGAATTGGTCGAAGGCTTGGAGGGCATTGACGAGCGAGCCGGGTCGGTCGTGGATGGCAAAAAGGATCGAGGTGCGGTCGTTGCCGGTGGGCGGGCATGGCTTCTCGCCGATGACGAGGAAGCGGGTGGTGTTGGTCGCGCGGTCTTGGATGGATTCTTCGATGAGGGTGAGCCCGTAAAGTTCGGCGGCGAGCGGGCCACCGAGGGCGGCTGCACCATGGGCAGCTTGGTCTCGAGCAATCTGTGCGGCCTTGGTGGTGGAGGAAACCTCGACGAGGTCTGCCTCAGGGAAGTTTTTAAGAATCCATGCGCGGCATTGACCGAAGACTTGGGGGTGGGAGTAAAGCGTCTTGATTTCCGAACGGGGGATGGCTGCCATTAGGCCGTTTTCGATGCGCAGCAGGATTTGCGAGCAGATGTGGAGGGGGGAGTCGACAAACAAGTCGAGCGTGTGTGAGACCGCGCCCTCGGTGGAATTTTCAATGGGAACGACCCCGTAGCTGGCGGCGCGTCTGGCGACTTGGTCGAAGACATCCGAAAAATTGGGTTGGGGTGAATACTGGACGGAGTGGCCAAATTTTTTGATCGCTGCTTGGTGGGTCCAAGTTCCTTCGGGGCCGAGGTAGGCGATCTTGAGGTCATCCTCCAGCGCGAGGGCAGCGGACATGATTTCGCGGTAGATCGCGCGGATCGATTTTTCCGGAAGTCGGCCTTGGTTCATCTCGATGAGGCGTCGGAGGAGGGATTCTTCGCGCTCTGGGGCGTAGATTTGGAGGCCATCACGCTTTTTCACCACGCCCACCTCGTGGACGAGATCGGCGCGGCGGGAAAGGAGATCGAGCAATTCGTGATCGATGGTATCGATCTTGTCGCGGATGTTGTCGAGATTCACGGGATGGGTAGGGTGTTAGGAATCTTGCTCCGATGCGTCACCTGCGGCTGCGGCAGGGATCCCGATGGTGCTGAAGGCGAGTTGTTGGTCGGCATCGGCAGCGGGCGTTGGTTCTTGGGTGGGTTCTGGCAATTTCACCTTGCGGAGTTCCGAGGCATTTGGGAGGTCGTCGATGGACCGGATGCCAAAGTGTTCAAAGAAGAGGTCGGTGGTTTCGTACAAGAGGGGGCGACCGGGTAATTCCGCGCGGCCACCGATTCGGATGAGGTCTCTGTCGAGGAGTTTTTGAATCATACCGTCGCACGCCACTCCGCGAACCGCTTCGATGGCGGCCTTCGTGATGGGCTGGCGATAGGCGATGATGGCGAGGGTCTCCATCGCGGGGCCGCTCATCCGCTCAGGCTTGCGGCCGGGGAATAACTGGCGCACGAATTCGCCGAATTCGAGGCGGGTGAATACCTTCCATCCTTTCGGGCGCTCGATGATGGTGAAAGCTCGCTGGCTGTTTTGATAAGCAAGGTTGAGTTCTTCGATCGCAGCTGCGACTTGCTCGGGCGAGGTGGCGGCGAGTGCCAGGAGCCATTCTGGAAGTTCGCCGGGGGCCTTGCCTTCGTCGGTTTCACGGTTACGAACATCCTCCGCCTCGGCCACGCGCGAACGTACCAGACGCGCAATTTCCTCTGAAGGCAAAGGATTTTGTGAGGCGATCAACAGGGCTTCAACGATGGCATTTAGCTGCATGACGGGACCGCACTTTAGGGATCGGTCTGGGCATTTCAAGTCTGCTGCGGCAAACGATGAAATCATTTATTTCAAGATCATCGAAGTTTCCGCTTGATGCCGTGTGGATCACAGGCTAACCCACCCAGCTCACTGCGGTTTCGAAAGTCCATTTTGAAACCGTCCTTCAATTTTAACTCACCTGCATCCCGATCCTTGTTCCATGGCCGCGAAAAAAACCACATCCAAGTCCGCCTCACCTCAGGTGAAGGCCAAGCCTGTCACCAAGCCTGTCACCAAGCCTGCTGCTAAGCCGTCGAAGCCTGCCGCCAAGCCTGCCGCCAAGCCTGCCGCAAAGCCTGCCGCTAAGCCTGCCGCTAAGCCGTCGAAGCCTGCTGCTAAGCCGTTGAAGCCGTCGAAGCCAACGCCGGCGCCTAAGGTTGCGAAGCCCGAGGTCAAGCAAGCCAAGCCAGCGGAGAAGGTTGATGTTGCGCCGAAAGTGGTGGTCGTAGAGAAAAAGCCAGTGGTCAAGCCTCGCTCGTCGGTCGTCGATTTCCCGGCGCCTCCCGCTCCAGTGAAGCCACCCTTCGTACCGCCGAAACCCGTCGCACCCGTCACGGGTGGGCAGGTCGCTGCGGGCAGCAATGGCACGCACAGCCCAGCATTTGTGCAAAAGCAACGTCAGCGCCTGCTCGATCTTCGTGATGATCTCGTCGATGCCGTCTCAGGGATGGCGCGTGATACCATTCGCAACGCTCCGGAAGGCTCTGAGGCGTCTGGCAGTGGCCAGCACCAAGGCGATGCCGGCAGTGACGCCTATGACCGTGATTTCGCACTCTCCGTGTTGGCCAAGGAGCAAGATGCGCTTTACGAGATCGAGCAAGCGCTTCGCCGCATTCAATCGGGATCCTACGGGATCTGTGAAATCTCGTCGCGGAAGATCCCTCAGACCCGTCTCGAGGCCATCCCATTTGCCCGTTTGACGGTCGAATGTCAGGCCCAATGGGAGAAAGAATATGGCAACCGCCGCTTCCGTCCGTCCAACGAAGTTGGCTTCAGTGGAGGGAAATATGCCGATGATGAAGATTCTGAATCGGTTTCTCTTGACGAAGACGAAGATTAACGCAGTATCCGCCTCCCACGATCCTACTCATGCCACGCGAGATTATTATCCTAGAATGCACCGAAGCGAAAGCTGAGGGCAAGCCTACCTCACGTTACGTCACCACGCGTAACAAGAAGAGCCTCCGCACACCAGGCCGTCTGGAGAAAGTGAAATTCAATCACTTCCTTAAGCGCCGCACCCTTCACCGCGAACTCCGCTAAACCGCGAACTCCGCTTCATTTACAATGTCCGAGCCAAAAACAGTCCAACGCCGTATCAATTTCCGTAAGGCGAACCGCAAAATGACGCGCCGCCGTCACGACATTCCTGCCGAGCAGGTCGTCGCGACCAATCCGGAGCTTCTCACCAAGTTCACCACCGAGACCGGCAAGATTCTTCCTCGTCGTGTGACCGGTGTTTCCGCCAAGCTCCATCGCAAGATCAACAACGCGATCAAGCAGTCACGGGCGATCAACTTGCTTCCGTAATCGGACGCATCACATCGTTTTCTGAAAGAGCCAGCCTTCTCAAACGGGTTGGCTCTTTGTTTCGCCGAATGACTCGGCGGATCATGCCGGGTCCAGCATTGCTAGCGGGATTCCTTAAGGCATTACAATTCTCATGATTCTCATCAAATTTTTGCCTTGGTAAGGTGACTTTGAGTTCCTATAAATCCGCACGCGCAACCTGGCTCCCATGGCTCAAAAAGACTTCACTATCCTCAATAAACTTGGCATTCATGCTCGCCCAGCGGCGCAGTTCGTTAAGACCGCCAATCGCTTTCAAGCGGATATCTTCGTTGAGAAAGATGGTGAGGAGGTGGATGGTAAAAGCATCATGGGTCTCATGATGTTGGCTGCCGGACATGGTTCGGTGATTTCAGTGACCGCCAGCGGTACTGATGCCGAGGCTGCACTTGATGCGCTCAGTGAGCTGATCACCCGCAAGTTTGAGGAGGATTGATTTTCTCCGCAGGCGTCGCTCCCTGCGCTGTCGAGTTGCCGAGAGTGCCTAGCATTTCGAAGGTTTCCTACCCCTTAGCTGAAACCGTGCGATTTCGCCAAGCGATGGTGTTTCTTGAAGCCAGTCGAGGTGAGTGGTGGTGATCCATTTCTGTGCATCCTGCGGCAGGTAGTTCATCAAGGCGTTGCGGCGACTCGGGTCCAGCTCGCCGAAGATGTCGTCCATCAAGTAGATCGGTGGCTTGCCGCCGAGTCGCTCCAGCAGAGAGCCTTGTGCAAGCTTGAGTGCGAGTGCGAGCGTGCGTTGCTGTCCTTCGCTCGAGAAATCCCCAGCAGGCATCCCGTGAAGGCGCAGGTCGATTTCGTCCCGATGCGGGCCAACGACTGCCTGGCGGAGGCGGATTTCCCGCTCGCGAGCTTGGAGCATCGACTCGCGGAGGTCGGGGCCGCTGGCGGGCAGATAACTTAGGGTGAGGGGCTCATCCTTGCCACTGATGCTGCGCTGGGCATCTGCGGCAAGTGGTGAAAGCGCATCGATCAGCCTCGCGCGGGCATCCATGAGAATGGTTCCATGCTCCACGAGAATTTCCTCATAGGAGAGAATCTCAGCATCACGCGGGCGGCTCTCTTTGAGCAGGAGGTTCTTGGCCCGTAGCGCTCGGCGATAGCGCGACCATGATCTGCGGTAGTTGGGATCGACCTGGGATCCGATGAAATCCAGGAAGCGCCGCCTTCCCTCGCCGGGGCCGCGGACGAGTTCGAGGTCTTCATTGCCCATCCACACCACGAGTCCGCCATCGGCCAGATAACTCGTTTGGCTGGAGCGGTTCCCGCCATCGGCCTTGAGCCGGAGTCCCTCGCGGGAGTGGCGGACTTGGCGCTCGCTCGACCATGGATCTCCTGCGATGCCAAAGCCCTTGGTGCCGAACCGTCCGAGGGTGGTCATCCGGTGAGTCCGCGGGGAGTGAAGCCGAACGAGCACGCAAACCGCCTCAAGAATCGAAGTTTTGCCTTGGGCATTGTCACCTGTTAGAATTACGCCAGCGGAGGGCACCTCAAGGTCAAGTGACTCAAAACAGCGGAAATCCAGTAGGCGCAAGGAGCGAAACACGGCGATGAAGTGGGGTGAATTCCGAGATTGAATGCCTTATGGATTTTCAAAAACAGGAGTCGCTAGTTTGCCGTAGGTTGCACGATCTAGCAGAAATGGGTGGTCATCTGTACTCAGTCGGCCGTAGTAGAATCCAGGATTGGCTTCGGTGCTGTTTGGCGCAAATGTGACTTCAAGGGTAATCAATCCAGTGAAGTCACCCATGTCATTGGTGCTTTTTTCGATGATCTTCAGTGTCAGCGAGGGCTGGGCGAGGGCTGTCATGGCGGACTCGTCATCCGTCGCCAGCCAGCGGGTGACCTTGAGGCCTTCGAGGATCCCCAGCAGGTAGTTTGCCCTTGCCGGATCGAGCGAAGTGGTGAGGTCTTCGGTACCGCGATGGGCGGTCCATTCTTCCTTGTTGAAATTATATCGAAGCATCAACTCAGACTCACCTGTAAGCCGGCGCTCGATGGCCATGAGGTTGATTCGGTCGACCGACCAGAGCCTTGAGTTCCGCCATTCATAGGGCCGCACAGGGATCGATGAGACCAATGAGGGGTCCACCCGCATGACGGTGGGCGTGCCGATGCGGTTCACGAAGAATCCGCCTTTGCCATCGATGCCGAACGCCAGTCGGATGCCTTGGTTGTCTTGGCCGAGGAAGTGAAGTTTGAGGAAGGGGCGGTCAAGTCCCCACGGGGTGAAGTCGGTTGCGGCATCGCTCTCGAATCCAGTCGCTCTGCCCTCGGTGACGGCTTTCAGCAGGGTGAAAAGGCGTTCTTCGTTGGCCTCTTGGGATTGGCCGGCGATCGTGGCCTTCCAGGGTTGTGGCGGGGTACGTGAAATGAGGATTTCGGTTCCGGTCGAGGGCTGGATCAAGATGCCACGCAGGGATTGGATGTTCAGATTGGTGAGGGCTGGGTCGCGCAGTTCATTAACGGCGAGGGGGAGGTCGGCGATTGAGATCAGGTTGGGTTCTGGCTTTGCGGGGAGATCGAATACGGTGTTAGGCCGATCGCTGACCACTGCGTGGA
Organism: Akkermansiaceae bacterium; assembly: GCA_029866215.1. Classification (GTDB taxonomy): domain Bacteria; phylum Verrucomicrobiota; class Verrucomicrobiia; order Verrucomicrobiales; family Akkermansiaceae; genus Luteolibacter. The sequence continues at coordinate 7,846 of JARWZU010000088.1, read as the reverse complement.
CCTCGCGGGACTCGGTGGTCTCTGGTGGGAAAATTTCTAACAAGGTTTCGTTTTCGGAGCCAAACGAAGTGATCGAGATTTGCTTGGACTTGGTGAGGCCGTCATTGCTCGGCAGCGTCACTGAGGTGCGGTCAGAGACTTTGAGTGCTTGCAAGTCATAGAGCCCTTCTAGCAGCGATTTGATGGCGCGACGATCGGTCGAGAGATCCAACGGCTTGATCAAGCGCCAAGGGCTTGTGGGGGTTTCCCGGCCCAGAGTGAGTTCGCCTTGCTCGGCATTGATGCGGATTTTCTGGACGGTGAGCGGGTTGAAATAGAGCGGGCGGTGATCTCTCAGAAACTTGAGGTTATCTTTGAAAAGCGGGCCGATGTCACCTGTCGCCGAATAAATGAAACGCTTGTTGTGATCGTCACGTGTCTGGATGAAGACAGTGGCGATGGGTTGGTCTGCATCCTGCGGTTTCGCAAGCCATGGGGTTTGGTGGCCAAGCTTGTAGTGCGCTAGCGGCTTGTTGTCGCCGTCGAACAGGCGGATTTCGGCAGCGGTCTCCCCCAGACCCGCTTTTTTGATATTGATCTCATGGCGATCGGCGAAGTCTTCGACGCGCATCCCCAGGGTGAAATTGATGATCGCGAGCGCGGCGCGTGGGTCCATCCGGTCGGCCCAAGGACTGACCGCCTGCCACCCGGTGGGTGTGAGATCGAAGCGGGCCTTGACGCCGTTTTGGCTCACATTGATATGCTTGACCGCTGCCGCCGTGAAGTTTGCATAGACCGGTTGGCCGACGGGTACATTGGGCGCGCCTAACAGAGAGTTGAAATTTCCCTGAGTCCATTGCCAACTGGCCAAGCCACAGGTGAGGATGGCGAGCAGTGCAAGAATGAGGGTGAATCCGAGTGAGCGCATGAACGGTTAGGCGCGGCGCGAAGACCAGATGATGGCACCTGCGAGGATGATGAATGCCGGCAGAAAGAACAGATTCACTCGGTTGATAAATGAGACTTGGGCTTCGAGCAGTGGCATCTTGTAAGTGCCAAGTGAGCGGGGGCCGATGCCGGCGAGCGACTGGCGGTCCATCAGCCAGTTGACCGACGAGGCGAGGAAGTCGATGTTTTCGGCGTGCTGGCGGCTTGGGTCGAGAAAGTCAGTGTTGGCGATGACGACCATTCGGGAAGTTTGGGTGGCAAATTGGTCGTCTCCGGTGGCGCCACGGGTGATGGAAGCGGCCAGATAGAGCGACTCCTTGGTGTCTTCCCGTTCGTCGAAGGCGGTGTCTTTGCCGCCAAATTTCGTTTCACCCCAGAAGCCCTCCGCCGCTTGGATCAGCCCGATCGGATTGATTTGGCGGTTCATGAGATCCTCGGCGCCCTCGCGGACTTCGAGTGACGAAGTTGCGCCTTCCAAGATCGTGGCTTGCCCCGCGAAATCTTTCGTGAAATCGACCCCGTAAGTGAAGACGCCTCGGGCGGTCGAGTTGATGCGGTCATTCGTGAGTGAAACCACACGGTCGCGTCGTGGAGTCACCCCATGGCTTCGGAGAAACGTGCGCAGTTTTGGCGGGATTTCGCCGGGCTTCAGTAGGACGAGAATCGCAGATTTCGGATGGTTCCAGTACTGCTCGAGGACCGCGAGTTCCTCGTCGCTGAAGTCGTATTTGGGAGCCACCAGCGCGATGCCATCGGCGTCAGTCGGGATTTCACTCAGTCCTGCGAGATTGATGCCCTTGAGTTCGACATTTTGAAAAAGCAGGGTCTTGCTGAGCGAGCTGAGCGGGGAGTTCTCACTGGTGGCATCCATTTGGCTCTTGTCGGCAAGAAAGACCATCTTGCGAGCCTTGCCTTCGATGGCTTCCACGAGTCGCGCCGTCAGCACATCTTCGCCATGGAAGCCGGTGATCTTCCGCTGGCCATCCGCTGCCGTGTAGACCGCAAGGTCCTCGGCGACGATCACCTTGATGTTCGGATGGAGGATGTGATTGCCGTCTTTGTCTTCGGTTGAAACGGCGCCGCCTTTCGTCCTCGCGTCCATCACGATGAGATCCTTGGTGAGTGGCAGGCCGTAAGCGGCGGTGATTTCTTGGGTGCGATCGGAACTGCGCAGCGGGTCGACAATTTCCAAGTCGATCTTGCCGTGAGAATTTCTAACGTATTCCTCGGCGATCGCTCGGACGCGTTCGTAAAACGGCGAGCTGCGGCGGAAGGCCATGATCCACTTGATCGGTTTCTCGTGCTCGGAGATTGCCTTGCTGGTGAGATAGCGGGTGGTCGTGGGGGCGAGCGTGTAGGCGCGATCGCGGCTGAGGTCGATGCGGGTGAAATGGTGCGCGGCTAGGTAGTTTAGCGCGATCAGAATGGCAGCGAGAAAAACGATCTGGAGCAGCGAGAGTGTGCCAAGGCCCCAGCGGTTCAAGGGGCGGGCAGGTGGATCATGGGGCTCTGGAGGAGAATGGGACATGATTTGTCAGTTAGGGAAAATCAACGGCGCCAGCGGCGGTAGTCGACAACCTGATAGGTTAGAAAAAGCACGAAAATCGCGAGGCTTAAAAAGTAGATCGCGGGGCGAGTGTCGAACAACCCGCTGGCGAAATAATGCAAGTGCTGCTGGGACGAGATGTAGTGGAAGAAGCCGGCTCCTGCGAAGGACTCGCCCCAGATGATGGTCACGTAGCCGAGGAAATATTGGATCACGAGCAGTCCGATCGTTAAAATGCCTGCGATGATTTGGCTGGAAGTCAGCGCGGAGGCGAGGCAACCGATCGCCGTGAAAGCCGCGCCCATGAGCATCAACACCGTGAACATCCCGCCGAGAGCACCGAGGCTCCATGCGGGTGGGAGATCCGTCGACCATTCAAACATTTTAAACTGCAGCAGGGCGGGAACCCACAGCATCGAGTAGAAGATCATCGCTGCCGTGTACTTGGAGAACACCACCTGCCAAGTCCGGACGGGTGCGGTGAGGAGGGTTTCCAAAGTTCCGGAGCGCTCTTCCTCAGAAAACAAGCGCATCGTGATGAGCGGGAAAATGAACAGGAAATAGAACCAAAACAAAGGCGTGTGGAAGGTCACGTAAACGAGGCTGTCGCGGACGGGGGTGTCCCGGAAGCCCTTCATGGCAGTGGAAAGCGAGATCCCCTGCATCACGGTGACAAAGGCCAGGATCACCCAGCCGAAAGGAGTCAGGAAATACCCCTTGAGTTCTTTAAATGTTAGGATGCGAAACAATCTCATGCGGCAGACCCCTTGGTAAGCCATTCCCGCTTTAAGGCAAAGGCAAAAGGACTCTCGGATCGGCGGCCGAACCCTGAATCATCGCATTCGGATGCCAACAACGTTGAAATCCCGCGCTGGGGGTGTAGAAGTTGTCCTACACCACCATCCTTCATGAGCGATCTCATCCAACCCATGCCGCCATTTCCGGCTCAAAAATGCCTCGGGACCTCCCTGAGCTTCCGCTCTTTGTATCTTGGTTTCGGCCGAATCATGGCGGTTTCGATGGTTCTCGGGGTCTCGAGCATTGCGTTTGCCGAGGACTCACCCGCAGCGAGGGCGGAAAAAGCCAAGCCGAATTCCGACCCCGCCTTCGAGCCGACGGTTCCGCTTCAGGGGGTCGCGCCAAGTCCAGCGCCCGAGGGGATGGTCTGGATTCCCGGCGGCGAGTTTTCGATGGGGGCCAACGTCGAGTGCGAGGGGATGTGCAGCATCGGAGGCGCGACGCAAGATGCTCTGCCGATTCATCGGGTGGCGGTTGATGCGTTTTGGATGGATGCGACTGAGGTGACGAACGCGCAGTTTGCCAAGTTTGTGGAAGCCACCGGATACGTGACCGTCGCCGAGCAAAAGCCGAGCCCAGAGGAGTTTCCCACGCTGCCGCCCGAGGCTTTGGTCGCGGGGTCGATCGTATTTGCCCCGACCCCAGAGGCGGTGCCGCTTGATAGGTATGCCACGTGGTGGAGCTACGTTCCCGGGGCTTGCTGGAAGCATCCCTTCGGCCCTGAAAGCGACATCAAAGGGCTCGATAAAAACCCAGTGGTGCACGTCACGTACGAGGACGCCGAGGCCTACGCCAAGTGGGCGGGCAAGCGACTGCCGACCGAGTCGGAGTGGGAATTTGCGTCCCGCGGCGGCTTTGCGGGTCGCCTTTTCGCGTGGGGAAATGAGCTGAAGCCAGGTGGGAAATTTCAAGCAAACATCTACCAAGGGAAATTCCCGGTTGAGGCCAGTGACACGGGTGAGGACGGTTTCAAGGGGGTCGCCCCCGTCGCGCAGTACGCTCCCAGCCCCTACGGACTCTACGACTTGGCAGGCAACGTCTGGGAATGGTGCAGCGATTGGTATCGCCCCGATGCCTACGAAAAACTCGCGGCCAAGGGGCTTGCGCAGAACCCTCAAGGCCCAGATTCCTCATTTGATCCTGCCGAGCCGAATACGAAAAAGCGCGTCCAACGCGGTGGATCATTTCTCTGCACCGACCAGTATTGCACCCGATACATCATCGGGACTCGTGGCAAGGGCGAGGTCCGTTCGTCCAGCAATCACATCGGCTTCCGCTGTGTGAAACGCTGAGGAATTCGATTCGCTTTTTCTCTCTCATTCTGCCAGCCCTGTTCATGGATTATTCGTCTCTCATTGCAAAACGCCGCGACCGCTTCGCGGAGTTGGAGGAGGCCGTCGGGGATCCTGACCTTTTCGCAGATCCCAAGCGCGCCACCGAGATCCTCCGAGAACACGGCAAGCTCAAGCAAACCATCGCGCTGTGGCAGCTGCTAGAGGATACCAAACGTCATTTGGCGGATAACCAAGAACTCGCGAAATCCGACGACCCAGAGTTTTCCGCACTTGCGGCGGAGGAGATTCCGGGCCTCGAGACGCAAATCGAAAAACTTGGAACTGAGCTTCAATACGCGTTGTTGCCTGCCGACCCTAATGAAGACCGCGATGCGCTCATCGAAATTCGTGCCGGCGCGGGTGGCGATGAAGCCTCGCTCTTCGCAGCTGAGTTGATGCGGATGTACCAACGCTATTCCGACTTGCGTGGTTGGAAATGCGAGCACCTGGAGAGCAGTCCATCCGAAGTCGGCGGGTTCAAGGAAGTCATCCTCAAGGTCACGGGGCAAGAGGTGTTCCGTTACCTCAAGTATGAATCGGGAGTTCACCGCGTGCAGCGCGTGCCCGCCACCGAGACTCAAGGCCGCGTCCATACCTCGACGGTCACGGTCGCCGTCTTGCCGGAAGCGGAGGAAGTCGATGTCGAGTTGAAACAGGAAGACCTCCGGATCGAGGTCTGTCGGGCAGGGGGAGCGGGTGGTCAGCACGTCAACCGGACCGAGTCCGCCGTCCAGATTTTCCATCTTCCCACTGGCCTTTACGTCCGCTGCGAAGATGGTCGGTCGCAAATCAAGAACAAGGAAATGGCCCTCCAAATCCTGCGGTCCAAGCTCTACGAGCAAAAGCTCCGCGACCAACAAGAGGCCTACTCCAGCCATCGCCGTTCGCTCATCGGTTCTGGCGATCGCTCCGAAAAAATCCGCACGTACAATTTCCCTCAGAGCCGCATCACCGACCATCGCATCGGGTTCACCTCGCATAACCTCACTGGGGTCATCGCGGGCGAGCTCACTGAGTTCACCAACGAACTCCAAAAAACCGAGATGGACGATCGCCTCGCCGAGGCTGGCTTGTAAGGTGTGATACCAAAATGCTCTGGCAATTGGACTTTAGTTCAGATCGCCAGCGCATCGCCCGCAGCTTCAAGAACGACACCGAGCGCTTGGAAAATCTCTTCGAACTCCATACGAAGATGACGAAATGAGGAGAAGGGGTTTGCAACCCCTTTCAAAACCCAAGCAAATACGATAAGACCAGTCCTCCGCAAAGGGATTTTAAATCCCTTCTCCCTACCATGAACGACAACGGACCAGAAAAACCAGGAGCTTGATTCCGCCGCCCGCTGGCTATGCCGATTGGCTGGGCGACATTAAAACGCAGATTCACGAGGCACAGCAACGTGCCGCGCAAGCACTGAATCTTCATTTGGTCTCTCTATATTGGAAGATCGGCAGAGCGATCCTGGATCAGCAGGAACAACAGGGCTGGGGTGCAAAAGTGATCGACCGTCTGGCGCATGATTTACGAACCAATTTCCCCGAGATGAAGGGGTTTTCTCCACGCAACTTGAAATACATGCGGGCCTTTGCGGCAGCGTGGACGGAGCCGGCAATGGCCCAAGAGCTGCTTGGACAATCGGAGAGCGGGGCAATGGTGCACCAGCCGCTGCACAAATTGCCATGGTGCCATTACTGCGTGCTTCTGGATAAGCTAAAAACGCGGGAAGAGCGCGCGTGGTATCTGAGAAAAGCCATCGAACACCATTGGTCGCGCAACATCCTCGTCATCCAGATCGAGTCCCAGTTGATGGAGCGCAGCGGCGGGGCAGTGACGAACTTCGAGCTTACCCTGCCCAAGCCGCAGTCCGATCTCGCGCGGGAGTCGCTCAAAGATCCGTATCGCCTCGATTTCCTCGGACTGGTGGAATCGCTGCCCGCCGAATTACAAACCAGCCTGCCCAGCATCGAGCAAATCGAACGCGAACTTGCGGGCGACGAATTTCCGGAAAAGGAGGATGGGGTATGACTTTGACAGGTCACCAGATCCGCATCATGATGCCGATGTGAGAACGACAATTAACATCAGTGATGGTATTCTGAGTGAATTGCATGAGCGTGCCCGGCAGCGGAGGCGGCCTTTTCGCGAGATTTTGGAGGAGACGCTCCAGCGTGGGCTGAGCGCCTCGCCCCCTTCCTCCGTCAAGCAAGTGAGCATCCAGACGCACCACTTGGGGATCAAGCCAGCCTACCAAGGGGTCAGCATGAACCAGCTTTACGACCAAATCGAAGCGGAGGATGCAGTGAAACGATGATTCTTCCTGATGCGAATCTCCTAATTTACGCCCACGATGAAGCTTCTCCCCGGCATGACAAGGCGCGGGTCTGGTGGGAGGGGGCACTTTCCGGACTTGAGCCGGTGGGCCTACCGTGGGTGGTGGTGCTGGCCGTCACCCGGCTGCTGACACATCCAAATGTCTGTGAGAATCCGCTCTCACCCGCGCAAGTCCGCGGCATCGTCGAGCACTGGGTGAGTTTCCCGCACGTTCGTATCATCCATCTCTCGGAAAACGCTCTGGGACGCTTCTTCGATCTGCTGGAGGAAGCGGGCACGGGAGGCAGTCTGACCACAGATGCCTTGATCGCCCTACACGCCTTGGAACATTCGGCTACCATCGCCAGTAACGACCGCGACTTCGACCGATTTGCAGGCGTCAAACGAATCAACCCCATCGCATGAGCAATTGAGATGCAACCGATTTTTGGACCGTTTTTGCTTAGTTAAGAGACAGTTTCTCGGCCTCGAATTGGGCCGGCGTTTGGTATTTTAGCGATGAGTGTTTTCGCTGGGTGTTGTAGTTGCATTCGATGAAATCGAAGATTTCAGTCCGAGCGTCGGCATCATTGATAAAGCAACCGTCCCCGAGCATTTCGGTTTTCAGTGTGCCCAAGAAGGATTTCGTCCAGGCGTTGTGATAGGGGTTAGCCCGCGCTGACATACTTTGGCTCATGCCTGATCGAAAAGGATTTTTCGATAGGCTCCGCTGCCGGATTGGCTGCCTCGGTCGCTGTGAAAAATCAGTCCTTTGGGTAGCTCACGCGCTTGAATGCTCGAATTACGGCACCCGCGGGAACTTTGTGAAATCGGGCTGGCGTTTTTCGAGGAATGCTTGTTTTCCTTCGCGGCCTTCCTCGCTCATGTAGTAGAGCAAGGTGGCATTGCCAGCGAGGTCGAGTAGGCCCAT
>JARWZU010000066.1 GCA_029866215.1 Akkermansiaceae bacterium | reverse complement strand
CGCTGGGGGCCTTCCCGACCGCCCGCGGCGATTATTCCACTGCGAACATCACGTTCGACACCACAGCAGGTGGCGGCGGCTTCCTCGCGCCGGCTGCGGCCAGCACGACTTACATGCCAGCTGGAACCTTTACCAACGCCTCCCTGACGGCCAACGGTGCAAACTTCAATGTGATGAGTGGAAAAGACATCACCATTGGCCAGGCGCTGCAAGATGCCTCTGGAGCCGCAGGCGCGCTCACCAAGATCGGTAATGGCAACCTTACTCTATCCGGAAACAACACCTACACCGGTAACACCAACGTCAGTGGGGGTACCCTGCGGATTAACGGAGCCAACTCCGGCAATGGCGCGGTGAATGTGGACTCCGGTGCCACCCTCGGTGGTTCTGGCAGCGTCATCGGTGGCATCAATGTGAGCGGCGTTCTCGCCCCCGGTGCCAACAGTAACTCGATCGAGTCCTTCCGTGGTGGCGCCTTGAGTTTTGGTAGCACTTCCACCTATGCCTATCAGTTGCAGACTCTCGGACTCACCGGCGACTTGGCCCACTCCACCAGTGAGCTAAACATCGCCACTGGGGCCATCCTCAGCCTGACGGACATCTCAACCAGCACGGTACGTAGTAATGGAGAGAAGCTCACACTGATCAGTTATATGGGGGCGGGAGCATGGAATGGCGAACTCTTCTCGGACAATTCGAACACCCTCGCAAATGGATCTGAAATCACTCTCGGGGCCAACAAATGGATGCTTAAGTACGACGACATCATCGCTGGTTCCAACTTCGGAAGCGATACGACGGGTGCGAATCGCTTTGTCACCATGACCGTCGTGCCCGAGCCGAGCGTGGCCGTGTTGCTCGGGGGGATCAGCACCTTGCTGATGCTGCGCCGTCGCCGAGCGTAACGAGATGATTTTGGATGTTGGATTGAAGAGGATCCAGAAATCCTGATCCAGGTCATCGAATAAGTCGTGGGGTGGCTTGAGCTTGCTCTGGCACCGTCACCCGTGGCATGGGTTCTGGCTCTGCGTTTGCGGATTTGGTCCTCCATGCGGCTAATGAGGTAGTGCTCCCCTTGGGCCATTTGTGATAGAAGTGGTGGAATTCATCCGCGTCATGGGTAGCAAAACTCTAATGCCCCTGACGCAGGCTCTCAGAATCATCAGGCGCTGCCATTGCCCTGCTTCAGTTGAAAGGACTGGAGGCTGGACTGGGGGGAGGGGAAAAGGAATTGCCTATTTCATCAACACGCGCCGGATGCCGTCGTAGCAACCTTGATAGATGATCTTGGCGAGATCGTCGCCTTCTTGTTCGGTGGCGCCTTCTACGGTGAAGACGCTGCTCCAATGGACGCGGCAGGAGGACTCGGTGAGGGCTTCGACGCGGACGAAGGCTTGATAGTTCCGCAGGGGGAAGCGGCACTTGATGAGCTCGGTGATCTTGTAACTGAACTCGCGTGTGTCGTCGTTGAAATAGACGAGGCGCTCGACGACGTGGCCACCGCCGGCGGGCTCGGTGAGGCCGAGCTTGCGGACGACTCCGCCTTCGGATAGCTCGCTAGTGGTGATGGAGGCGTGGTAGTCTGGCAGGGTGTCGAACCCGGCGATGAGCTTCCAGACCTTTTCCGCAGGGAGTGGGAACTCGGCGCTGGTGTTGACGCGGAGGGGCTTTTTGACGACTTCCATTTGGTGATTCGCTGCGGTGTCGTTGGCCGTGGTGTGGGTGACGGCGAGGATGGACATGATGGCGATGTGTTTGAGATTCATGGGGATTGAGTGGTGTTAGTTGGGCTCGGCGTTGACTTCTGCTTTCATTTTTCGATAGAGATCGTAGGAAGTTTTATAGTGGCTATCTGGCTTTTTCATGAGGCCGAAGGTGTGGAGGATGATCGGGCCGGTGAAATGGTGGCGCTTGAGGGCGCGGAGAAATTCCTTGGGATCATAGTCGCCTTCACCGAGTGGCTTGATGGCGTCGTCCCAGTTTCCTTTGACCGTACCGTTCATTTTGCGGTCTGAGCCGCAGATGCTGACGAGATCCATGTAGGGGGCTACGGCGTCCATGACGGCGTTGAGGCGGTCGATGTTTCCGGCGCGGAGTTCGTGGCACTGGTGGACGCTGATCGTGAGGTTGGGACGGTCGGCGAGTTTGAGGATCACGAGGGCCTCTTCGGCGGATTCGACGGCGGTTTCGTCGTGGGGATAGAGGGAAACGCCGATCTTTTCGGCGGCGGCGATGTCGGCCACTTCGCGGACGAGGGCGGCGATTTTTTCGTTGTCGCCTTTGGGCCCATTGAGGATGAGCCAGAGCTTGGCGTGGAAGGTGGCGAGCGTCTTGACGACCTTTTTCATGTGCTCGCGGTTGAAGTCCTCGGGCTTGGAGTAGTCGATGCCCACGAGGGCGGCGAACACCTTGAGGTCTGGCTTGGCGGCTTGGTATGCCTCGAGCATTTCGAGGTTTTTCGGCGTCTTGAGCGGCAGGGTGATGCCCTCGTAGCCGATGCCGTCGAGGCTATGAATTTGCTCGGCGGGAGTCTTGCCGCGGAGGTTGAAGTCGAAGAGGCCGAAGGGATTTTCCGCAGCGGCGGTGAGCAGGGTAGCGAAGAAGAGGGCGCTGATGCGGTGCATGGGGTGGGTTTCCGGTGGGATTAGGGTTCGGCGGCGACTTCTGCGGCCATTTTCTGGTAGAGGTTGGAGGAGAATCTGTGATGGGTGGCGGGCTTGTTGGAAAGGCCGAAGGTGTGGAGGATGATCGGGCCTTGGTAGCGGTATTTCTTGAGGATGCGGAGGAATTCCTTGGGGTCATAATCGCCCTCGCCAAGGGGCTTGATGGCGTCGCTCCAGTCTTTAGCGCCGGGGGTAGTCTTACGGTCTGAGCCGCAGAGGGTGACCATGTCCAAATGAGGGAGGACGGCTGCGACGACCGCGTCAAGGCGGTCGATGTTTCCGGCCCGGAGTTCATGGCATTGATGGACGCTGAGGGTGACGTTGGGCCGGGCGGCTTTGGTTAAATAGCCGAGTGCCTGCTCGGCAGTGGCCATGACGTGGCCGTCGTGGGGATAAAGTGAGAGGGTGACGTTTTCGGCAGCAGCGATGTCGGCGAGGTTGCGAATGAGGGTGAGGATTTGCGCTTCGTTGTTGGGGTCGCCGCTGATGATGAGCCAGAATTTCCCGTGTTCGGTGGCGAGTTTTTTGGCGACCTTGGCGAGGTGGTCGCGGTTGAAGTCTGCGGGCTTGTCGGCGTGGAGGTGAAGCAGGGCGGCGAGCAGGCGGGTGCTAGGCTTGGCGCTTTGGTAGGCGTTGAATTTTTCGAGTTCCTTGGGTGAGTTCATCCACATGGCGATGCCGTCGAAAGCGCAGTCATCGATGCTGTGGATTTTCTCGGCGGGGGTAGCGCCCCGGAGGTCGAAGTCGAAAACGCCGAAGGGACTTGCCGCCATGGCGATGTTGAGGCTGAGGGTGAGGAAAATGAGGAGTCGTTTCATGGGGTAGATTCAAGCGGCCAGCGCGATAGGGGATAACGCAGTGAAGATGTCATTTGGAGTGGCATAGTCGAGGCATTTCCTCAGACGTGAGCTCAGCTGATGATTTTAAAATGGGTTCGCCATGGCTTGGCCGTTTCCCACTAGAATCCGGACTTGGTCGAGGGCCCGAGGATCGGATCTGCGCCTTGCAGTGCGTGGGTGCTTTATTTGAACTCTGGGTGAAATGCTTTGGAGATCGAACCCGTAGTACGTCATCAGATGTCGCATTCTAGCCAATCGCTTAAATTCCGCCTCTCGGTCATGATGTTCCTGCAGTTTTTCATCTGGGGTTCATGGTTTGTTACGATCGGCGTCTATCTCCGCAATGGGATGAAATTTGATGCAGGCCTGGGCACGGCTTACTCGGTCGGCCCGATCGCGGCGATCATTTCGCCGATCTTTCTCGGGGTGATCGCCGATCGGTTTTTCCCGACGCAGGCGGTTTTAGGCGTGATGCACCTCGTCGGTGGTCTGCTGATGCTTTGCATCCCGTGGTCGATTCAGCAGGAAATGGCGGGTTCCCATGGGATGTTCTTCTGGGTCCTGCTCGCCTACTCGCTTTGCTACATGCCCACGCTGGGTCTAACCAACACCTTGGCAATGCGCAATGTCACCAGCGCGGAGAAGGATTTCCCAGTCATCCGCGTGTTTGGGACTATCGGATGGATCGCCGCCGGCCTGCTCGTCGGCACGGTCCTGAAGGCAGATGCCACCGCTCTGCCGATGCAGATCGCGGCGGGCGCCAGTTTCGCGCTCGGGGTGTTTAGCTTTTTCCTGCCGCATACGCCCGCGCCCGCAAAGGGCCAGAAGGCATCGGTTAGCCAAGCCCTCGGCCTCGAATCTTTGAGCATGCTCAAAGACCTCAACTTCCTCGTCTTCGCGATTGCGTCGTTACTGATCTGCATCCCGCTGCAGGCTTACTACGCTTACGCCGCGACCTTCATCACCGACGCCAAGTTCGGCAGCGCCGCGGGCACGATGTTCTGGGGCCAGGTTTCCGAAATTATCTTCATGCTGGTGATTCCATTGCTCTTCCGTCGACTCGGTGTGAAATGGATGCTTGCGGTGGGAATGGCGTGCTGGGTGCTGCGGTATGCGCTCTTCGCGATCGCCGCCCCTGATGCGGTGAAATGGATGATCGTCGCCGGGATCGTCGTTCATGGGATTTGCTATGATTTCTTCTTCGTCGCTGGCCAAATCTACACTGACCAAAAAGCCCCAACTCATATCCGTGGGCAGGCACAAGGGTTTCTAGTCGTGCTCACCCAGGGCCTCGGAATGTGGCTCGGCGCGAAGTTGAACCAAACGCTTTTTGTAGCAAAGGTCGGCAGCCTAACCGGTGACGCTGCTCTCTCGCATTGGCAATCGTTCTGGTGGGTCCCATGCTCGATGGCAGCCGGCATTTTCCTGATCTTCGTGCTGCTTTTCCGCGCCAAACCTATCTCCTAATCATGCCCGCTCCTCTCCGAATTCTCTGCGTCGGCGCAGGCCACATGGGCCGCTCTCACGCGCTCGCCTACCACCGCATCCCCGAATTTGAAATCTGCGGGATCGTCACGCGCTCGGCCGAATCGCGCGCCGCTCTCAACACTGAACTCGGCGGCGGCTACCCGGAGTTCGCCGATTTTTACCAAGCACTTCGAGAATCGAAGCCCGATGCAGTTTCGATTTCCACCTATCCCGATACCCACGCGGATTACGCCGAGGCTGCGTTCGATGCCGGTTGCCATGTCTTCATCGAAAAGCCACTCGCGGAAACGGTCGATGGCGCCGAGCGGATCGTCGCGAAGGCGCAGGCAACGAATCGCAAGCTCGTGATCGGCTATATCCTCCGCCATCACCCGAGTTGGATCAAGTTCATCGAGGTCGCGCAAACCCTCGGCAAGCCATTGGTGATGCGCATGAACCTCAACCAGCAGTCATCCGGCGCTAACTGGAAGACCCACAAAAATTTGATGTCATCAATCTCACCGATCATCGATTGCGGCGTGCATTACGTCGATGTGATGTGCCAGATGACACGCTCGAAGCCGATCCGCGTTTCGGGCATCGGTGCGCGCTTGAGCGATGAACTCCCCGAGGGGAAAATTAACTACGGACATCTGCAAGTGACCTTCGAAGATGGCTCGGTCGGGTGGTACGAAGCCGGGTGGGGCCCGATGATGAGCGAGGTCGCCTTTTTTGTAAAAGATGTGGTCGGGCCGAAAGGCTGCGTGTCCATCGTGGCCGAAAAGGCTGGCGCAGAAGGACAAAGCGCCAATGTCGACGCTCACACCCAGACGCAAGCGTTGCGCTTGCACCACGCGACGCTCACCGCCGAGGGCACCTTCGCCAAGAGCGATGAAATGTTGCGGCTCGATGATGAGCCCGATCACGACGGTCTCTGCCATCGCGAGCAGGAATACTTTCTCAAAGCGATCCTCGAGGACATCGATCTAACCGACCACATGCAAGATGCCATCGCCTCGATGAAGATCGTCGCTGCCGCCGATGAAAGCTTCCGAACCGGCCGCACCATTGATCTCTAACATTCAAGCCGTGCAGTTGCCACGCGTCGGATGATCGGCCAATTTGCATTGTGACACGCGCGTGATCGATTCCAAGCGGGTGCCTCCGGCTACCTCGTGGTGCTCGATGCCGAACGTGGTTTGTTTGCGGCAGAGCTCGACCTCGCCGACGCGCAACGAAATCGCCTGCTTGCCATCGTGCAAACGTATCGTACCCTTGGAGGCGGCTGGAAGTAACCTCTTTCCCACACCGATCTCACACTCTACCCCTATGTCATTGCCCGTCCTATACATCAAAACCGGATGCCCTTGGTGCGTCGAAGCCACCGCTTACCTCAAGCGCAAGAACATCGAAGTCCAGACCGTCACCGTCTCCGGCAACCCCACCGCGATGAATGAAATGGTCTCGCTCTCCGGCCAATCAAAAGCACCCACCCTCGACTGGCACGGAGAAATCCTCGCCGACTTCGGGGTCGATGAACTGATCCCGTTTTTAAAATCTCACGGGATCGAATGAGGTTAAGGCGAATCTAGCGAAAAAAAGATTAGCCGTTTTCGTATTCCTCTAAGAGCCGCTTGAGTCGGTTTTTCATCGAGACCTTGCCCACGGCTGGCAAGCGGTCGACGAACAACACGCCGTTCAGGTGGTCGATCTCATGCTGCAAGGCCCGTGCGAGCAGGCCATCGGTCTCGATTTCTAACACCGATCCATCGAGCTGCGGCAGCGTCGCCTTGACGACCTCCGGGCGGCGAACCTCCGCACGAATGCCGCGCAGACTCAGGCAGCCCTCCATGCCAAATTCCTTCTCTTGGCCGAACTCCAGCTCGGGATTGATGAAAATTAAAGGCATGATCGACTCGAGGTCCGCATCCTGCCCATTCACTTTCAGAAATGAAATGCACTCCGGATCGTGTGAAACGTCGATGACCGCCAGGCGCAAATCCTCGCCCACCTGAGGAGCCGCGAGACCCACGCCGTTGGCATCCACCATAGTTTCTAACATGTCACCCACCAGTTGAACGAGTGCGTCATCGACCTCCGTGACGGGACGGCAACGTTGGCGAAGGACAGGGTGGCCGTATTGGACGATTTTTCGAATCATGAGCGTATGCAGAAATCCCTAGGGAAGCCCGCGACAAAGGTCAAACCCGTTCCGGTTCACCTCGATTCCCCGAACTGCCGAAATCCTAGGGTTGACACGTCCCAGCATTCCCCATACACCCTTATCCCCGTGCCATGCGAATGGCGGAGTAGCCAAGTGGTAAGGCAATGGTTTGCAAAACCGTCATTCGAGGGTTCGATTCCCTCCTCCGCCTCCATCTGAGTGTATCATCAAATAACACTTAGACGCAAAAACCCACTCAAGCCCGCAGCAAGTTCCATGCGGCCACGAGTGCCTTGAGGCCTGCCATCTCGATCGATGGATCGACCCCAGCGCCCCACAGCAGGCGGCCGTCGTCGTGTTGCACTTGGACGTAGGCGGCTGCGCTGGCATCCGAGCCACCGCGCACGGCGTGGGAGCGGTAGTCGGTCACCTTGAAGTCCTTGAGCTCCGCGCCCTCGAGCGCGTGGACGAAGGCATTGATCGGCCCATTGCCGAAGCCCTCGATGGCCTTCTTTTCACCTCCGCTGAGGATGCTGGCCTTGCACTGGACCAAACCGCGCTCGCCCGTCTGGTGAATCAGCTCGTAGTCGATGAGATCCAGCGGCGTCGCGATGTTGACGAACTCCTCGAAAAACGCGTCGCGGATTTCATCGGTCGAGAGCTCGCGGCCGAGCTCGTCGGCGAGGTCGTAGATGCGCTTGCCGACTTGCGGGTGCATGGACTTTGGCAGGTCGAAGCCGTGCTCGCGGTCTAGCACATAGGCGACGCCACCTTTTCCCGACTGGGAATTGATCCGAATGATCGCCTCGTACGAGCGGCCGATGTCTTGGGGGTCGATGGTGAGGTACGGCACGCCCCACGGGGTGGCTGCGTCGGCGGCGACCTCGCGGCTGCGGCGGTCGAGGCCCTTCTTGATCGCGTCTTGGTGCGAGCCGGAAAATGCAGTGAACACGAGTTCGCCAGCGTACGGTTGGCGCTCGGGGACGTTCAGCCGGGTGACGCGTTCGTACACCGTGCGGATCGATTGCAGATCGGAAAAATCCAGTCCGGTCGCGACGCCGTGGCTGTTGAGATTCAGCGCCAGCGTCACGATGTCGAGGTTGCCGGTTCGTTCGCCATTGCCGAAAAGCGTGCCCTCGACGCGGTCGGCCCCTGCCATGAGACCGAGTTCGGTCGCGGCGACTCCCGTGCCGCGGTCGTTATGCGTGTGGAGCGAGACCAGCAGCGAGTCGCGGCGGGAAAGGTGGCGGCACATCCACTCGATCATGTCGGCGTGGACGTTCGGAGTCGTCCACTGGACGGTGTCCGGCAGATTGATGATCATTTTTTTCTCCGGCGTGGGTTGCCAGATGTCGATGACCGCATTGCAACATTCGAGGGCGAAATCCAGCTCGGTGTCGGAAAACGACTCGGGCGAATATTGCAGAACCACCTCGGTGCGCGGGATGCTGGGCACGAGTTGTTTCACCAAGGCCGCGCCGTCGATGGCGATTTGCTTGATCGATTCGCGCGAGGCGTCGCTGAAGGTCACGCGGCGCTGGAGCGGCGACGTCGAGTTGTAAATGTGGACGATCGCACGCTTCGCCCCGTCGATGGCCTCGAAGGTCCGGCGGATCAATGGCTCGCGGGTTTGCACGAGCACTTGGATCGTGACGTCGTCGGGGATCCGGTTTTCGTCGATCAGGCGGCGGAGAAAGTTAAACTCCGTGTCTGCGGCCGAAGGGAAGCCGACCTCGATTTGTTTGAAGCCGACGCGGACCAGCAGGTCGAAAAACTCGAGTTTCTCGTCGATCGACATCGGTTGTGGCAGCGCCTGGTTGCCATCGCGCAGGTCGACCGAGCACCAAATCGGTGCGTGGGTCAGCGTTTGGTCTGGCCACGTGCGGTCGGGCAGGGACACCGCAGGGAAGGGCCGGTATTTTGAGAGAGACGTCGGATGCATGGGAAAACGAGAGTGGCAAACCCGCATGGGCTCACCACAGGGTGCACGATTTCAACCCCAAATGTGAAGAAAAGAAAAAGTCAGTGGGCGGAGGCCGCACCACTCTCGATTTGAAACTCCCGGCCTTTGTGGTACGGTGGTCGGATGAAAATCCCCCTCACTTCGAGAAAAAAATTGGCAACGTTGAAGGCGGCAGCTCTCTTGCCCGAGTTCGAGATCGAAGAGGACGCCAACTGGCCCGAGTATTCCGAAGAAGCGGCGACCGCCGAAACCCTGCTGGAAACCCCGTCAGCGAACGCACCCGCCGCGAAGCTCGACTTCAACGGGTGACGCCGCGCTCGGATGCTTCGACAAAGCCGATCAAGTGCGCGACCTGCGGGTTCGCCGCGGTGTGCGTGGCCTTAAGCGAGCTCAGCGCGGTGGCCAGGTTGCCGTCTTTCTTGAGGAAAAGCTTCTTGTAGGCACTCTTGATCGCCTTGACGTCCTCCTCCGAAAAGCCGCGGCGCTGAAGGCCGACGAGGTTGATCCCTCGGGTGCCGGCGGGATTTCCGTCGATGATCATGAACGGCGGCACGTCTTGGACGATCTTCGAGCAACCGCCGATGATCGAGTGCTTGCCGATCCTGCAAAATTGGTGGATCGCGGCCACGCCCGAGATGATCGCGTGATCTTCCACCACCACGTGGCCGGCCATTGCGACCGAATTGGAAAGGATGATGTGGTTCCCTAACTGACAATCGTGGGCGACGTGAGCATAACAAAGCAGCAGGTTGTGCGAGCCGATCCGAGTCGGCAAATCCGCGTGCGTGCCCCGGTGGACGGTCGTGTTTTCGCGAAACACATTGTGATCTCCGACCTCCAAATAGGTCGGCTCCTCCTTGTATTTCAAATCCTGCGTCTTCCCACCGATCGCGGCGAACGGGAAAAACTCGTTGCCGCGGCCGAATTTCGAGCGCCCTTCGAGGACGACATGCGAGTGAAGCACGCAGTCATCGCCGAGTTCGACATGGTCGCCGATGACGCAGTAAGGCCCCACCTGGACGTTGCTTCCGAGCGTGGCGTGGTGCGAAACGATGGCGGTGGGATGGATCACTTGAGAAATCTCGACTCAAGTGACCCGAAATGACGAGGATTTTTTCGCAATAGTGGCTTTCCCTTGCATGGGGCGACCGGGCTGGGGCGGCCGCAGACGCATGGCAGACCTGATGCATTTACGCGCAAATTCTGGATTGGCAGGGCCAAATTTGTCCCCTAGGGTCGCCCTCTTCCATGTCCGCAAAGACCCGTTTTCACTTCACCGGCATCTGCGGCACGGCCATGGGTGCTGTGGCCGCAGCAATGAAACAGCGTGGCTTCGTGGTCACCGGCTCCGATGCCAATGTCTACCCGCCGATGTCCGATTTCCTGCGCGGCCAGGGCATCACCCTCAGCGAGGGCTACCGCGCCGAGAACATCCCGGCCGACACCGACGTGGTGATCATTGGCAACGCGATTTCCCGGGGCAACCCCGAGGCGGAGGCGGCGCTCGAGCGCAAGCTGCTCTACCACTCGCTCCCCGAGGTGATGAAGGAATTCTTCCTGCGCGGAAAACGAAACTTCGTGATCTCCGGCACCCACGGGAAAACGACCACCTCGGCCATGCTCGCCTGGATTTTCCGCCACGCCGGCCGCGATCCAGGATTCATGATCGGCGGACTGCCGAAAAACCTCGGCTGCGGTGCGCATTTTCCCGACTCGGAAATCAACGTGCTCGAAGGCGACGAGTACGACACGGCGTTCTTTGACAAGCGGTCGAAGTTTCTCCACTACCTTCCGGAATGTGTCGTCGTGAACAACGTCGAGTTCGATCACGCCGACATCTATCACTCATTAGACGAAATCAAACTCACCTTCCGCCGCTTGCTGAACATCGTGCCTCGCAACGGCATGGCCTTCATCAATGGCGATGAAGCGAATTGCCTCGATGTCGCCTCCGGCGCTCCGTGCCCCGTCACGACGGTGGGCTTCGGAGAAAATTGTGCCCTCCGCATCAGCGGCCTGAACTACGAGACCGACCGTAGTTCCTTCAACCTGGGTGGCATTGCCTACTCGGTAGGCATGACGGGCGAGTTCAACGTGCGCAACGCAGCCATGGCGGTTGCCGCCGCGACGTTCGCCGGACTCAGTGCCGATGAAATCCGCGCGGGGCTGGAGTCGTTCGAAGGGGTCGCCCGCCGCCAAGAACTCCGCGGTGAGGTCCGGGGCATCAAGGTGATCGACGATTTTGCGCACCACCCGACTGCCATCCGCCTTGCGGTGCAGAGCCTCCGCCAGCGCCACCCGACCTCGCGACTCTGGGTGTTGTTCGAGCCCCGCTCGAATACCACCCGCCGCGCGGTCTTCCAAACCGAGCTCGCCGAAGCCCTCGCCACCGCAGATTTCTCGATCGTCGCGGCCATCCCCGACCTTCATAAAATCCCGGAAAACGACCGGCTCAATCCCGACCAACTCTCCGCCGACATCGCCCGTCTCGGCGGCCACGGCTGGTACCTGCCGGACCTCGAGACCATCATCGCAACGGTCAAGGAGCATGCCGAATCCGGCGATGTCATCGCAGTCCTCACCAATGGCGGCTTCGGTGGAATCCACGAGAAATTGCTGACTGCCCTCGCGTGAGGGTGCTGCAGATTCTTCAGGGAGCACACGCGCCCTCGCGTGTCGTTTTCTGCGCCCTCGCGGAAAACAGGCGTCGAATCATGATGGCGGCCTGAGCTGCGAGCCGAACGCCGATCCCATGAATGGCCGCGGCTTTGGGGAATCTCATTGCTTGCTTGAATAGGCCGCTCGATCGGTCATGGTCTAAAGAGTGCCATGATCCGACGCTCAATTCTCGCCATGATCCCCGCCGCCTCCGCCATCCTTGCCAGCCGCGCCAGTGGCGTGCAGTTGCCGCCGTCCGCCACCAACGAGGCGGGCTTTGCGATCTCGCTGCAATGCTGGACACTCCGAGAGTTCACCCTGCTTCAAGCCATTGAAATGGCCGCGAACGCCGGGGTGACCGGGCTCGAACTCTACCCCGGCCAGCGACTTGGTGGAGCCTTTGGCGATGCCAAATTCGGCATCAACATGACCGATGACCAAGTCCAAGCGGTCCGCGACCAGCTGAAGAAAAACGATTTGGTCGCCCTGAACTTCGGCGTCACCGAGATTCCCAAGGCCGAAGCCAAGGCGCGCAAGACCTTTGAGCTCGCCAAGAAATTCAACCTCTACGGCGTCACCACCGAATCCTTAGGCTCCCTGGACACCCTCGAAAAGCTCGCGAAGGAATACGACGTCAAAGTCTGCTTCCACAACCACCCCAGGCCCACCGCGCTCTGGCACCCGGACACCATCTGGAAGGCGATCGATGGCCGCCACGCGAACCTCGGCTACTGTGCGGACCTCGGCCACTGGGCGGCCTCCGGCCTGAATCCCCTCACGGTCATCCAGAAAATCGCACCGCGGGTTCATTCGTTTCACATCAAGGACCGTGCCTCGATGACCGTGCCCAGCCCCGACCAACCCTTGGGCACCGGCATCATTCCGCTCCCCGCCATCCTCGACGAGGTACGCAAACACGGCTTCGCCGGAAATGTCTCCATCGAATACGAATCCAACTGGCACCACAACCTGCCAGAAGTCGGGCAATGCGTTGGCTACCTCCGCGCCTATTCAAAGCTGCGGCCTTGAAACCCCGCGGCACGCCGGAAGCGGCAGCTGACCACAAAAAGGCGGGTAAAATGCCGCTCCGGCGGGACAATGGGACGTTTTGGTGACGTGCGGGGCGTTTTTTCTGCGCCAAGGGGAAGATCCCGCGTCGTAAGGGGAGAAAAATCTGCGGCGCGGGATAAATCCCCTGCCTCAGGGGGAATTCCCCTTGCGGCAGAAAAACCATCCCCAGAGGCAAGGGATCTTCCCCCTGAGGCAAGGGATTTTCCCCATGAGGCAGGGGATTTTCCCCATGAGGCAAAGGATAGCTTCCCCATGGCGTAGGGGGAAATCCCCAGGCGTAAGGGGAAGATCCCCTGCGGCAAGGGATTTTCCCCCTGAGGCAGGAAAATGATCCCCCAGCGTTGGGGATCGCCTCACTCTGTGTGGGAAATTGAATTGAGTGCCAGCAGGCCAAGGCTGGTGAATGCGTGGCCAATCCCTTTTGGGAATCCAATGAAGAGCCAAAACAAAAACCCGCCCTTGAGCACCTCCCGCCTTGCCAAAAAAGCTACCACTTCTAGCTTGGTGCCATGAGGAACATACACTACACCCTTTACAGGGAAGATTCCGACTACGTGGCCCAATGCCTCGATTGCGACGTTTCCAGCTTCGGCTCCACGGAATCGGAAGCCCTCGCCAACCTCAAGGAAGCCCTCGAACTTTATTTCGAAGATCTTCCCGAGTCCGCCGCGATACCGAAGATCTCCGAAGTGACTGTCGGGGAACTCGCCATCGCCTGAACTAAGGCTGCCGCCATGCCCAAGCGACGGTCATCTGCGGATTTCATCCGTATCCTCACCAGCCATCACTTCGAGTTCATCTCCAAACGGGGTAGCCACGCCAAATATCGAGATCTGCATGGCCACACGGTCATCGTTCCTCACCCGCGCAAGGACATTCCCGTCGGAACCCTCCGTTCCATGATCCGTCAAAGTGGTCTGCCGGATGAACTCTTTGAATAGCCGCGGGGGGTGCAGCGTCTCGCCGCTTGGCTCCTGGGAGGCAGGTATTTCTCAAAATGGCTTGGAATGCGGCAACCTGAACGGAATTTTGTCAAGATTTGCACCCTGACCGCCTCACTTTGTGTGGGAAATTGAATTGGCACCACTTGCCAGCCATTCGCTCTCGTAAGAAAAGGAAAAGACCTCCTTCCCTCGGGTCAGAGAGGAACGCAGATGCCCCATCATGGTCGGCGCATCGAGTTCCTGCCAGTCGGCCCAGACTTCAATTTCCCTGCTCATTGCTTGAGTTTCCTTTTCGGCGCGCGTCGCCGGGTTTCCGTGAGACGAGCGTCTTCCAGCTTGCGGCCTAGAATATCGTCGCCACCGACCGCAGAGAGATCTTGCTCAAGCCCAAGCACGGCCAACACCTGCACGAGCTTGCCCAACGAATTGCCCGCAGACCCATTTTCCATCAGATGGAGGGTCGAGCGGCTGATGCCCGCCCTCTCCGCGACCTGTTCGGCACTCAGCTTTCGCCGCAGCCGCGCCAATCGAAGATTCTCTCCCAAATTGACGAGAAGACGCTCGTGCTTGGGCAGTAGTGTACTAATTTCTCGTCCCATAATAGTCGATACTCTGAACAAAATCGGCAAGTTTTGTGCGATATCTCAAACATTATGTGTCGCGCCATCTTCTACTGCCTGTCGTCTTGTCCGCCATAGCTTTAGCGAAGGAGGTGGCCGGACCGGAGGGCGGGGAAAAAGGGGGCGTTAGAGATGGCATGAGCCGAAGCCTCCTCACTTCACCACCACCGACGGTGGAAACGGTTGTTCGGAAATGACCCAGTCTTCATTTTCATCGTTGAAGGTTTTCAAGGCCCATTCACTTGCACCCGGACCCCATTTCTCGTAGCTGGCTAGAACCCCGCCAGCAGCACCGAGACGACCGCGACGTACCCGAGGGTCACGCAGAGGCCCAAGGTCTGATCCACCTTGATGGCTCTGGCCTCTCGCCCGGTGCGAGCGAGGTAGCCAACGTAGCAACTCGTCAGCAGCGTCGCGAAGACGAAGAACAGGCTCGCGTTGTGAATCTGATCCGAGAGCGTCATGTATGCCGTCTCGGGGAGGTTGTCTGAGGCCAACGACTGCGACGTCACGGCTCCGAAGATTCCCGCCACGCCGATGCCGACCCGCGCCTCGAGCTCTTCGGAAGAGATCAGAAAGGCGAGGAACGTGATCAGCATCGAGATGAACAACGGCAGGAACGTCTTTACGAACGAGGCGCGCGGCTCGTGGCGCAGCTCGATCGAGGCGGTGAACCGCGACGTCACCGTGGCTTCATCCGGCGAGACGCCGGCCAATCCCCAGTTCGTCTGGTAGGTGGTCTCGCTGACGGCAAACGCCGGCGGGCTGATGGACCAGCCAGAGCGGGCAGGGCTCGCGAGGTGCTTCATGCTCGCCGTGTCGACCTCCCAGACCATTTGCCTGACGTCGAGCTCGACGTGCTCCATCGCAATCGACAAGCGATGCGTATCGAACGGGTATCGCTTGAAGTCGACGTCGATGTTCACCGTCGCGCGGCACCGGTAGTACGCGTAGTGCTCGCCCTCCTTGGTTTCCTTGTACTCGCTGACCTTCGAGTCGAGCGTGCCGTTGATGATCTCGAAGGCTGAACCGTCGATGTCGCCGCGCCAGCGGGTCCACACGTAGAACGAGATCGTCGCGGTCTCCGACTTGAGATCCAGCGCGTCGATGCGCAGGAGGAACAGGCCCATTGAGACCTTCACCGGCTCGGAGGTTGGCGTGGCGGCGGCTTCTTTTCCCGGCGCGGCGGGTGGCGTGGCGGCTTCTTCTCCAGCCCACGCGACCGCTAATGACAGCAGCACGACAGCGAGCGCTCCTGCAATCCAGCTGCTAAGAATCTGCTTTCGCCGGGATACTCCCGAAAAAGACGTTGGGCCGGACCGGAGGGCGGGGGAAAGGGGGCCTCGGGAAAAGCTGAAATACGGAAAACCGAAACGCTGACGGGAGGAATGCTCCGCAGATCGCCGAGATCTGGCGAGAGCGGAAGAATGGTCAGCACGTCTCATTTCTAACGAGACTTAGCTCTCCAAGCCTCTCAGCCAAGAATTCTTTTGTGACGGTTGTTTGATAGATGAAGGGGCTTCATTCCTAGCCCCCCACTGACCCTCGATGTCGGCAAATGGACACATTTGTAAATGTCGTCGATCGCCCATATTTTTGCTTATCGCCGATTGCCGACTATGTGAGATACCCGTGATGAGTGCCATCGTTGCCCTCTTGCGCGACCAATCCAGTGATCCTGCCGCCGATCTCATGGCTTTCGCCGACGCCTTGGTCTTCAACTGGCTAATCGCCGGCACCGATGCCCACGCCAAGAATGTTTCGCTCCTCATCGCCCCTGGTCCGCAAGTCCGCCTCGCGCCCCTCTACGACCTCGCATCCGCCATCCCATACCCCCGGCAGATCGACCTCCAGAAGGCACGGCTCGCCATGAAGATCGGCGGCAGCTACCGCCTTCGCGAAATCCAGCGCTGCCACTGGGAAGCATGTGCCCGCGAACTGCGCCTACACTCCGAGTCCCTCACCGACCGCGCCGCAGCGATGATCACCCGTATCACCGATGCCCTGCCCACCGTCGCGCATGACCTAGCTCAGGCAGGAATCGTGGATCCCGTGATCGGAAGGCTCGTCGATGGGATCGGAATGCATGCGAGGGAATGCCGGGAGGGGCTTAAGTGAGCTTGTTGAGCAAATTTGTGGGAACTGCCTGCCGTAGCCTAGCGCAAAGGCACGGTGGTAAAACGGAAGCCTAGGTCTTTCAAACAAACCTTCGAGATTTTCTTAAACTGAGCATTTCCCAATTCCGCAGCAAGACCCAACCATAGCAGGAATTTGCATACGGCTGGAGGCCGCTGAATGAGCCATTGGGGCGGACCGGAGGGCGGGGAAATGGGGGCTCAGCTTAAAAGGACAGGGTCCCTTTGCCTTTCTGCAAAGGGACCCAGAGGAAGCGGCCCGCTGGGAGAACACCCAACGGGACGCAGGGTGGAGCGATCACGCAGCCTGGCGGCGGCGGCGGGCGAGCAGGCCACCGGCACCGAGTGCGAGCAGGCCTAGGCTGCTTGGCTCAGGTACGGCGCTCCATTCGCCGATGCCCGTGCTTGACGAGGACAGGCCGGTGGGCGCGGTGGCGCTGTTGTTATCGAAGATCAGGCGATGCACGGTGAGTTTCTTCTCCCCGGGCTCACTCGCATATCCG
This sequence comes from Akkermansiaceae bacterium, assembly GCA_029866215.1. Classification (GTDB taxonomy): domain Bacteria; phylum Verrucomicrobiota; class Verrucomicrobiia; order Verrucomicrobiales; family Akkermansiaceae; genus Luteolibacter. Next base: position 67,148 of record JARWZU010000066.1, on the reverse strand, counting down.
GCGATATCCAACCAACCATTCGTTAAGGCGCCGCTGCGGATATTCGCGTCACTGAACGCTATTCCCACCAAACCGCGATGCGTAACCACCGCCGCATTATTCCAATTATTCGTCCCCACGGGCACTGCCCCGCGAAGCCAAACCGATGCAGAATACATGTCGTCATTTCCCACCCCCAAATCGGACCGCCCCGCAGCCTCCCCCACAAATGAGCTCAGGCCGTCCTCTAATCCCACCATTTTGTAGGTTATCTTGCCCACTAGGTTGGCGACCCCATCCCCCCCGTAATCGGATACGATGTGATTCCCCCCCGTTGTTGAAATATAGCTACCCGTGAAGGTAATCTGCACCGTCGCCGCGTTGGCTGCGGACGCACCCGCGATGGCGAGTGCCCCCACGGCGAAGCGTGGTAATTCGTTGGATCCCTGTCTTTTCATTTTCGTTTTCATATTTTTGTAGTTTTCCGCTTTTGTTTGGCTCCCGCCAACGGATGCCGCTGGCGGTGAGAGTGTTTTTTTGGGGGGAAATGGTTAAGGAGTGGGGACATTCCTGTCCCCATTCTTGAGGTGGCGAGGCTCAGTCCCCTGAGGAAGAGGCGGCCACCGGGGCGACCGCCTCTTCCAGGGTGCGATAAGCGCGTCAGACCGCTCTACGCCACCATCGCTCTGCGGCGGCGGGCGAGCAGGCCACCGGCACCGAGGGCGAGAAGACCGAGGCTACTCGGCTCCGGCACGGCGTTCGCGCTCCATTCCGAGAGACCGGTGGTCGCGGTTGTCACTCCGGCGGGCGCGGTGGTGCTGCTGTAGTCGAAGATCAGGCGGTGGATTTTCAACTGAGCGTCATTACCTCCCTCCGTTGCATACCCTTCCACGTCCAAGAACCCAGAGGTCAACGCAAAACTGTTAATCCTCGCATCCTTGAAGGTGAAAGCGATAAGCGCCCGATCGGATGTCGACACGGCAACCCGATTTCCTAACCTTACCGTCCCAGAAGAAGTGCTGGCTTTCGCCAAGAAATCATTATCAAGTTCCAACATTCTTACGTCAGAACTACCGATAAATGCTTTTAGATCCGCAACCCCGTCGCCTGTCAGGTCCGGCGAGAAGTTGGTAAGCCCGGAGCTCATACTCACCACGTTATTGGCAAACGAGATCTGCACCGTCGCCGCGTTGGCTTGGGTGGCGGCTCCTGCGGCGGCCAGCGCCAGCGCTCCCGGGAGCTGCATGGCGGTTGTGTTATTTTTATTCGTTTTCATGTTTAGGTGTATTTCTACTTTTTTGTTAGCTCCCGCCCGCGAACGCCGCTGGCGGTGAGAGTGTTTTCTTTTGGCGAAATGGTTAAGGAGCGGGGACCTTATTGTCCCCTCTTTGGGCGGCGGGAGAGGAAGAGGCGACAGTAAGGTCGCCGCTCCTTACAGAGCCGAGCTCTACGCCGCTGCGGGCGCGATGGAGGGTGGGATCGATGACGGCGCGCATGGCGGCGAGTTTTTCCGGCACGCCGAGGAAGGCGGCGAGCGGCGGCAGCGCCTCGTCCGGGCGGTGGACGAGATCCGCGTAGGAAACGCTCATGGCCGGGATGCCGCGGCCGGTGAGCCAGGTCTTGGCATGGCGGACCTGCTGGCGGTAGGCCTTGGCGATGTCCGCTCCGGGATGGGTGGGCTTGCCGAGGCGGGCGAGCATGCTGTCCTGGCTCTCGAGGATTTCCTCCATCTCGCGCTCCATGAAGAGCACGCGGTAGTGGAGGGGGGAGATGGGGGATTGGGGATTGGAGATTGGGGATTTTTGAATTTGAAGAGGGAGGGCGGTGAGGAGGGGGGCGACGACCTTGAGCGCGTGGCCGCGGGCTCCGGCGAGCCAGCTTTTGTCCGGGCTCGTGAGGAGGGCGGCGACCTGGTCGTGCTCGTAGTAGCCCTTCTGGTTGGAGTCGTCCGCCACGCGGCGGCCATCGGTGAAGGCGGGTAGGCCGGCGGCTTCCAGCAACTGCATCATCAGCGAGGTGCCGGAACGCGGCAGGCCGGAGACGAGGGTGATGAGTTCCTCCGAGGCCACGCCGTCGAGGGCCTCCAGGCGCGGCAGGAGCTCGGGCATGGGGCGGTTTTCCGGATCGTCGCCGCCGTGCAGCGGGCGGGCATTGAGCTGTTGGAGCTCGGCAAATTTGGAATCCCGCAGCGCGGCGAGTTGCTGACGCGAGTGTTTCAAGCGCAGCGCGTTCTGGCTCTGGCCGATCGCGTCGTGCTCAAGCCGGGCGATCTGGCCAAGCATCCGGAAGCCGGCGGCGAACAAGGGAGCCTGGGTGACGCAGGTGAGGAAGGCGTCCTTGGCCGCCGCCAGCTCGCCGAGCCGGAAGTGGGCGAGGCCGATGATGTAGTGGCCCTTCGGCTGGAAATAAAGCAGCCCAAGCGAGGTGCGGGCGTGGCGGATGGTGGCCTCGTAATCCCTTGCGGCCAGCGCGGCGCGGGCCATGCCGAGCAGCGGTCCGGGCGCTTCCGAGTCGAGGGCGAGCGCCTCCTCGAAGGCGGCGCGGGAATCGTCCCAACGCTGGAGCCGCTGCAACACCTCACCGCGCAGGGTGAGGGCGTTGCGGCGCGCGCCGAAGTCGCTGTCGAGCTGTTCGAGCTTGGCGAGGGCGGCCTCGTAGTTTTTTTCCGCGAGGTCGGCATAGGCTTCCAGGTAGCGCAGGGAAAACAGGTTCGGCCGAGCCTTGGCCAGCAGCTCGCGGCGCTCGTGGCCGAACTTTTGCTTCTCCTTGTCGGTCATCGCCTCGATGCGTTCCTTTTCCGCCCTCTGGACTTCCTCGTCATCGAGCTTGAGCTCCTGAAGGGTGGCCACGGCCTCGCTGGCTTCCTGCATCCGGCGCTCGATCACGGTGGTGACGAGCGTGCGCAGCTCCGCCGGGCGGCCCTGGCTCTGGTAGCAGGTGGCGAGCTTGAAGCCGAAGCGGTGCTCCATGGGCCAAGTCTGGTAGAGGCGCTCGAGAATGGTGACGGCCTCGGCGTAGTAGCCGCCGTCGATCCAGGCTTGGGCGAGGTTGTAGTCGAGCTCGCGGACGGTTTGCTCGATGGCCTTGGATTGGTCCGCATCCGGCTCCTCGATGTAGCCGAGGGCGACGAGCTGCTCGAGCGCGGCCTTGGAATCCGCAGCGGAAATCTGCTTGTCCGGCGGGTGCATGCCGTGGTCGCCGGGCACCGCGTCCCAGCTGGGGATGCGCTGGATGGCGGCGGGCGGGTTTTCATAAATGTCCAGCAGCACCTTGCCGTCCATGTCCTCGCCCACCGGCAGGCCGAAGAGGTGGAGCAGGGTCGGGCAGATGTCGATGAGGCTGGCACCGAAGACCCGCTCGTCCTTGCGGATGCCGGGGCCCATGGCGGCAAAGATGCCGAACTGGCGGTGCTCGGCCGCCGGGCCGGCGGGCTCGCGCGGGATGTTACTCAGGCGCAGGTCGTCCGGGTGGAAGCCGTGGTCGGACATGAGGATGACGGTGGTGTCCTCACCGGCGAGGTCCAGGAGGGTTCCGAGCATGGCGTCATGATAGAGGTAGCCCATTTCCACGCAGTGATTGAAGACCTGGAAGTCCCAGTCGCTCACCTGCGGCCGCTGCGGCGGGTGGTATTTCATGAAGGCGTGGCCGAAGTGGTCGATGGCATCGTAATACACGCACATCAGGTCCCACGGTTCGTTCTGGATCAGCGCGGTGGCGGCGGAGTGAATGCTGGTGCAGTCCGCGATGATCTTGGCGAGCGACTGGACGCGCGGGTCTTTCTCCGCCTTGTCGAGGTCCTCGCGGCTCATGCCATCGAGGCCGGGCAGGAAGGGGCGCAGGTCGTCCTCGGTGAGCTCCGCCGGGTGGAAGCGCAGGTCCTTGAGATGGCGGACGAGTCGCTCGGGGTGGATGGTTTCCGGCTTGAGCGGCCATTTTTCCGGCTCATAGGTATTGCTGCCGTGGGCTTGCTGGTAGTCGTTGGAGACCATCACGCCCTTGGACAGCGGCTCGGCGGGGTTGGACGGCCACCAGCCGACGGTGATGGTGTTTTTCCCCTCCTGGTTGAGGATGTTCCAGATCGCCTTGGTCTTGCGCGAGAGATTAGTGATGGGGCGGATGCCGCCGGTGACCGGATCGGGCTCGGAAAAGCCGAGGATGCCGTGCTTGTAAGGGCGCTTGCCGGTGGCGATGGAGGTCCACAGCGTGGGGCTGAGCGCGGGCTGGAGGGTGGCAATGTTGCCCATGACGCCGCGCTCAAGGAAGCGGGCGAGGTGGGGCATTTTCCCGGCGTCGAGCAGTGGGTGGATGACTTTCCAGTCGGCGGCGTCCCAGCCGACGAGAAGAACTTTGCGAGGTGGTGAGCTGGACACGGTGAGGATGAGGTTTTCGGGTTGAAAGTGGTAAAAATGGAAGCTCGCTAACCCACTATTCGTTAGTTACGCCGTAGATGAATGATAACTCAGTAATTTTGGCAAGTTGATTTCGGGGTAGTGGCAACGTCCATGCGGCCTTCGTTTCGCTGAAAAAACCGTCGCCCTGAACTTCACCGCCATCAGAAAACGAAAAAGCGCCGCCGCCTCTGAGGCAGAAATCAACGAGTCAAGAATCAGATTGGTGCGACAGTGTCGCACCAATTGGGTAAGCGAGGTAAAACTGGCGGAAACGGGATAGATTGCTGCGGCTGAAGCCTCTGCCATGTCGCAGGATGAGATCGAGGATTGGCCGGTCGTTACGGAGGCTTAAGTGTCGATTACGGAGGCTTAAGTGTCGATTACGGAGGCTTAAGTGTCGATTAAGGAGGCTTAAGTGCCGATTGCGGAGGCTTAAGTGGCGGTTACGGAGGCTTAAGCGTCGATTACGGAGGCTTAAGTGTCGATTACGGAGGGGGGCTGGTGGCGGGTCCAAATAAGGGTGTCAAAATTTTTGTGTAAGTTCACATCCGGCTTCGCCAAGGCTTCTGGAGGTACGCCGGGTCGGCCCAACGGCTGGTTTAGGAACCTCCCGCCGCCGAGAAAATAGGCAGCCTGGTGGACGTCTTCGGCACTTCGGACAAGGAAAGTTGCACGATGGTTTTTGCATCATTTTACAAGTCATCCGGAAATATTTTGTGAAATAACTGTAAGATCTTGGCAGCTAGGTTCGTTCTGGTGCGGACTACAACAACTTCGCTTCCCCTCTGTATGGTTAAAACAAATTTGCTTCTCGCCACCCTCTTGCCCTTGGCCCTCGCCACCACGATTCTCACCGCAGCAGAAACCCTCCCGGTTCCGATGAAGGATGGGTCACTCATTCAGGGCTCTGGCGGCGTTTTCACCGTCCGCGGTGGCGTGCGTTACGGCATTCCCAACATGGAAATTTTCAAGTCCTATGGTTTTGAAAATGCCGATGTCGTCCGCATCACGGATGAACAATTAAAAGCCATTCCCGTAGGCGCCAATCTTTCAAGCGCCACGCCGGAGCAGATCGCCAAGCGCGCCGATGCATTTCCCGAGTTCATCGTCCCCGAGCATCAAGAGTCCCTCAACCGGCTGCGTGATTTATTTCGCCTCCACCACAGTCCCATGCTGCGGGTCACTTTTGAAAAACCCTATCTCCTGCCCTCCGTTCTCTGGCCTGCCCTCGGAGAAAAAGAAAGTGCGGAGAAAATGCGGAAATACTACCGAGATGCACTCCTAACGCTCAAGATCGATGCGGAAGGTTACGTGACCACCCATCAACACCGTGGCCATGCTCATGACGACGGGTGGCCCTTTCCCACTTGGAGGCAGGCTCATGGTGCTGGCTGGTTATTCTCACACACGGGCGATCCGTATGCGGCGAACTTGAAGCTGCCCTTGTTCACCTCGCTTGCCGCTTGGGGATCTACGGCCATCACCGTCACCGGGCACCAGCCGAATGCGGGGCTGAAACTTGCTTTGGGAAATCAGGCCACCCTCACCTGCCCGGCGATGAATGTGGATTCTCTCGTCAGCCCGTTTATCGCCTTTCATTGGGACGGTACGCTGCCTGCTGATTCCAAGCCCTTCCTCGAGTGGACCACCACCACCGCGCCGGATTTCGACCCATCCCGGCGCATTGAGTTCAGCTCACGGCCTTCCGCGCCGGGTGATGCCCGCAGCGTGACGATGATCCCAACCTACCGGCACCCGCAGTGGCAGGGGCAAATCACCAAGCTGCGGATCAGTTTCGGAAATAACGGCCCTGGGAAAATCACCTTCCGCGCCCTGCACACCGCCGTTGACACGCGCCATCCCGTGAATAACCCCCATTGGCTCGAAGGCTGCGTGGACTATTTCGACTGGACCACCGATGTGGAATTCCTCCGGCAAAATCTCTCCCGCATCCGTCTGGCCACCGACTACGCCGTGCGTGAATTCGGCCTGAAGGAAAACGGCTTAGCCGTCGTCCCATGGGTCGGACACGACGGCCGCCCCGGATTCGCCCTCGGCGCGGATGGCAAAAAAACGATTTTCCGTGGCAGAGGTGTTGGCAACAACTACTGGGACCTCCTCCCCTTCGGCGGTCAAGACGCCTTCCTCACCATCACCCTCTTCCACGCGCTGAAGCGCGTCTGCGAGTTAGAAGATCAAATCACCCGCCACCCGGAGTGGAAACTTCCCGCCATGCCAGACCGGGTGATTTCCCTCAAATCCGACGTCTCCCGACTCCAGAGTGAGGGCTCCAAGAAGTTTTGGAATGCCAAGGACGGCCGCTTCATCGGCTGGATCGACAGCACCGGAACCCCCCATGACTACGGCTTCACCTTCTTGAATCTTGAAGCCATCCGCTACGGATTCGCCAGTGCCACCCAGGCCAAGTCCATCATGGACTGGGTCTCCGGCCAGCGGGAAATCGCCGGTGACACCTCGACCGGCGCAGACATCTACCACTGGCGCTTCGCCCCGCGCGCCACCACCCGCCGGAACATCGAATGTTACGAATGGGCCTGGCCGAACCCGGAATCCATTCCTTGGGGCTACCAAATTCAGGACGGCGGTGCGGTCCTTGGGTTTTCCTTTTACGACCTCATGTCCCGCCTCCAAGTCAGCGGGCCGGACGATGCATGGTCGCGCTTGGAAAAAATCACCGACTGGTTTGCGGAAGTCCAAGCCGCCGGTGGCTACCGAGCCTACTACAAAGCAGACCCGCAGCGCGGTACTCTGCAAGGCGGCGACCATCCCGGTGGCTTGGGCATGGACAAAGAATTCTTTGAAAGTGTGCTGCTACCCCAGGTGATGCTCTACGGATTTCTCGGCTTCACCCCGCAGCCCGGAGGCTTCCACATCGAGCCGCGCTTACCCACGAAATGGCCATCTCTCACCGTCACCCGCATCGCCGTGCAGAACAGTGTGCTCGATGTAACGGCCAAACCCAAGTCCCTTGAAATCGCCTGCCGCAAGGCCTCAAGCAAGCCGCTTCTCGTCTCACTCGCACCCGGAAGCTGGCAACTCACCCTCACCACGGCCGAGGGCCAAGCACTCGGCAAAGCCACCGAGCATTCCATCAAAACCTCAGCGGACACCATTTCCCTCACGCTCAATCCCGGCCAACGCGCGAAGCTCACCAAGCCGTAACGAACCGGTGGCCGCATCCAGCCAAGTTTGCGGACAAACTGCGGATGAGAGTTTCAGGCAAATTCGGGCGATTCTTGAATTTTAGAGAGACAAGATTGCGCTGGGCTGGCATTTAGTTGACAAGACGTGCGCCGCCCATGACCCAGCTTTTGATCGAACCTGCCCGCCGCACTGGATGCGAGGACCTTGCCTTGCTCAATGATGTCCTGATCAGCGCGGTCCAGCGCCAGCGGTCGCCCATCGATGATGTGCTCGATTCGGGCGTGGTGGACGAGGAAAGCTACATGGCGGAATTGGCGAGCGAGCTGGGAATCGAGTGGCTCGACATCATCCCGGTCGCCGAAGTTCCCTTGCCGTTGCGTGACGCTTGCGGCCCGCGTCTGGCGCTGAGGCACCGGTTATTGCCCGTCGCCATCACCGGTGAGGGCGATCACAAGCGCTTGAAGCTCGCCACGTTTGACCCGCTCAATTTGGTGGCACGCCAAGCCGCCGCTCAGGAAATCATCTTGCCCATCGACTGGTGCATGGCTTCCCGCAAGCGCCTGCACGAAGCGCTGCGCCGGCTCTACGGCGTTGGTGCTGACACGTTTGAACAGATTCTCGAAGGACGGGATTTCGACTACGACCAGATTGAAAATGGCGAGGATGAGGCCAACGTCATCGACCAAGACGACGACGAGGAAGCCAGCGTCGTGAAATTCGTGAACCAGATCATTCGTGAGGCGCTCGACCAACGCGCGACTGATATTCATGTGGAACCACTGAGCACGAACCTTCGGATTCGTTATCGGATCGACGGCCGCCTGATCGAGATCGCCGTGCCCGAGAACATCAAGGCGCTGCAAAGCTCGGTGATCGCCCGTCTGAAAATCATGGCCCGCCTCGACATTGCCGAGCGCCGAGTGCCTCAAGATGGCCGGATCAATTTGCAATTCGAGGGAGCCACCATCGACGTCCGGGTCGCGACGGTCCCGACGGTTGAGGGGGAGAGCGTTTCCCTCCGTTTGCTGAACCAAGAAAAGTTCAACATCGCCAAGCTCGGCATGGAGCCGTTCGTGCTGAAGAAAATCGAGTCGTTGCTCCACATGCCCAACGGGATCATCTTGATCACCGGTCCAACGGGGTCAGGAAAATCGACCAGCCTCTATTCGTTCCTGACGGAGGTGAATCACCCGGAGCGGCGCATCGTCACCGTAGAAGATCCGGTGGAAAACAAACTCACGGGTGTCATGCAGATCGCCGTGAAAAACGAGATCGGCCTGACCTTCGCGACTGCCTTGCGTTCGATCTTACGGGCCGACCCGAACATCGTGATGATCGGGGAAATCCGGGACTTGGAAACCGCGGAAATCGCCATCCGCGCGTCGCTCACCGGCCACTTGGTTTTCTCCACCCTGCACACCAACGATGCCATGGGCGGCATCAGCCGACTCATCGACATGGGCGTGGAGCCCTTCCTCGTTTCCGCCGCCGTCCGGGCATTTCTTGCCCAGCGCCTCGTCCGTAAGCTTTGCCCAAATTGCAAAGTCCCACGCGAGGTCAGCGAGCAGGACCGCGCCAACCTCGGCATTCCACTCCACCTTGACGGCCAAGTGTATTCGCCGAAAGGCTGCGATCGCTGCCGGATGACAGGCTTCTCAGGCCGACTCGCAATTTACGAAATCATCTTAATCACCCAGCCGATGCAGGAATTGGTCGCCCACCGCGCCCAGGCTGCCGAGATGCGCACCCAAGCCATCCGCGACGGCTACGTGCCGATGCGCGAGTACGGCTGGCACAAGGTGATGAAGGGCGAAACGACCATTGAGGAGGTCATCTCCGTGACTTCGTCCGACATCGGTGGGGGAGAGTAAGACCACGCCGCAGCACTTCAGATTTTCCGCCCGATGCCCATTTTCGCCTACAAAGCACTCGCCGCCAACGGTTCCGTCACCAGCGGAGAAATCGATGCGGCGGATCGGCCAGAGGCGTTGAGAATCTTGGACCGCAAGGGCCTCCAACCGGTCAGTCTCAAGGAAACCGCTGCCACCGTTTCATCGAAAAAACCGCAGCCCAAGTCGAAGGCGGCGGATGCAGAGCGCTCGAAGGGAGCGGCAGCCGATCCCAAGGAATCCGTGATCCCGGAAGGGCAAATCAAATTGAAACGGCAGGAGGTCGTCCTCTTCACCGAGGAGCTTTCGGACATGCTCAGTGCCGGCCTCCAGCTCGAGCCCGCGCTGAAGTCGATGGAAAGCCGCCAAGAACTTGGCAACCTCAAGGCGGTCTCATACAAGATCCGGCACATCGTGCGGGACGGAGTGAATTTCTCAGTCGCGCTTAAAAAGGTCAGCCCCAGCTTCGGTCCGCTTTATTGTTCGCTCGCCGCTGCCGGTGAAGCTTCTGGCGCCCTTGACGACATCCTGAAGCGCCAGGCCCACTACCTCAAGACGCTCGCCGAATTGCAGGCCCGCTTGATTTTGGCGATGATTTATCCCGCGTTCCTGATCCTCGCCGGCATCGGGGTTTCGATCGTCTTTGTCACCACGCTCATTCCCCAGCTCACTGCGTTGATTCAGAGCAGCGGAGGGAAAATCCCGCTGGGCGCCGCGATCTTGATCGCCATTTCCAACTTCCTAAGCAAGTGGTGGCTGGTCGTGCTCCTTTCGCTCATCGCGGGCGGCATCTTCTTCAAGGCATGGAAGGACAACGATGCCAACAAACCGGCATGGGACCGCATCAAGCTCAAGCTGCCGCTGCTCGGACCCGTGATCACCAGCCGGTTCTACGTCCAGTTCCTCGAGACCATGGCCAACTTGGTCGGCAATGGCCTTCCCTTGCTCCGGGCGCTTGAGCTCTCACGCGACGCCACGCAAAATCGCTCACTCCGGACCGAGCTCGACCAAGTCATCGCTCAGGTCGGTGACGGCCGCTCGTTTTCCAAAGCACTCGTCCGGAATGGTGCCTTCCCGCCGCTCCTCATCGACATGATTTCCGTGGGTGAACAAACCGGGAAAATCGACCATTCGCTCCGGCGCGCAGCCGAACGCTACGACAAGGAGCTCGACAAGAGCCTCCAACGGATCATGGCGCTCGTGATGCCCATCGTATTGATCATCATGGCCGGCCTCATCGGCACCATGGCCTATCTGATGATCACCTCGATCTTCCAGACGATCTCTAACTTGAACTGACCTGCTCGGACGTCCGCGCGCCGAACAAGGCCCACCTTCGGCCTTGTCAGATGGGAGCCATGGTCTAACCTGTTTCCATGTTTAAAAAACCTGCAATTGCACTCGCGTTGGGACTCGGACTCTCGCTCTCGCTCCATGCCGCGCCTGCTCATCGGCTCTTGTTTTTTTCAAAATCCAGCGGATTCGAACACGACGTGATCTCGTGGAAAAAAGGCCAACCGAGCTTCGCTGAAAAAATCTTCACCGAGTTGGGAGCCAAGCATTCGTGGGAGTTTGTCTTCTCGAAAGATGGCTCAAAGTTTTCGCCCGAATACCTCGCGGGGTTTGATGCCGTCATCTTCTACACCTCCGGCAACCTCCTGACCACGGGCACCGACAAGCAACCGGCAATGACCCCGGCGGGCAAGCAGGCACTGTTCGACTACATCAAAGGCGGCAAGGGTTTCATCGGCCTGCATTGTGCGAGCGACACGTTCCACACCACCGGCACACCCGACCGCCGCCTCGATGCGACCAAGGACGAGGACGCCTACATCTGCACCGTAGGCGGCGAGTTCATCACGCACGGGGCCCAACAAGTGGCGACCAACAAGGTGATCGATCCAAAATTCCCTGGCTTTGAGACTGCGGGCGATCAGTTCACTTTCCTGGAAGAATGGTACGCGCTCAAAAATTTCAACCCAGACCTCCATGCGCTCACCGTGATCAAGACCGAGGGGATGGACGGCGCGCCGTATCAACGCTCGGACTACCCGACGACTTGGGCGCGCGCCGAAGGAAAGGGCAGAGTTTACTACTCCGCACTTGGTCACCGCGAAGACGTCTGGACCAATCCCACCTTCCAAAACATCCTCGTCGGCGCCATCCGCTGGACCACGGGCGATGTCGACGCCGTGATCCCACCGAACCTTAAAACAGCAGCTCCGGATGTGGTGACCAACCCTCTGGCTGAAGCCGCGAGGAAGTAAGCCCCCGGGGCTGGTTCAAAACTGGAGCCTCGAGTACGTGCTCCGTCTCGAAAGCGACTGGGAATGATGGATTCTAGGGCGGGTTCTGCGCGTTGTCCTCTGGTCGCCAGTATTCCTCGGCCAACCCGAATTCTGCGGGAGAAGCTTACTTTTCGCCGGGAAACTGCATAGGCGTCGTTTGAATTTGACGCGCAGTTGGCGCAGCTGCTAGACAGGGTTATGAAAAACGCAATTTTGCTATTTCTTGCCCTCGCGCTCCCCCTTCTCGCCGATAATTCTAAGCCGCCGCGTGGCTCCTTTCTCTCTTCCCAGTTTGACGAAGCGCGGGCTGCAGCTGAGGCCCAGGGCAAGGCGCTAGTTTATATCGAGACTGATTCTAAATCTTCCTGCCCCAAGGTGCACTGGGGAACCTCGGAGGCCTATTCCGCCCTCAAGCGGGATTACATCTTGGTGGTGGAGGATGACGCCTTTGCGGAATGCACCGATGTCGCCTGCATGAATGCCGCGATCACAAAAACCGCGAAAATCGGCAATTTTACGCCCCGCATCACGGTGGTGGAGCCGGCGAAGCTGGAGTTCATCACCGGTGTGGACTACGGCGTGATGTCCAACAACAAGCGCTGGGACAAGGAGCTGGATGAGAAGGTCGCGGCGGTGATGAAGCCGCTAGCCGCTGCCAATGCTGCCCAAACGGCCGCCGCTCCGCCTAAAGTGGAAACCCCTCGCGATTGGACAAACATCGAGGGCAAAACCATCCGCGCTACGCTGGTGGAGAAAAAAGACAAAAGCGTGATGCTGAAGCTGGAATCCGGCAAAACGGTAGAATATCCACTGGATAAACTTTCCGCAGAGAGCAAAGCCATGCTCGTGCAACCTTGAGCCGAGTGGAGGAAAGGATCAGGGCGAAAGGCGCGAAAGCATTCCGTATCTCCGACAAAAAGTAGCAATCATTTTTGTAGTCATGAAGGTTGGCGAGTGAAGGGTGGGGGGCATGGCCTCTCCTTGGAAACGGTAGCGATGAAATTGGTGCAATGCATCGGCAGAACTTGAAATCAGAATTGCGCGGAAACAGGAGTGAAGTTGCAACCTGCCAATCGAATCGGCGGGACGCCTTGTTCACGTTATCGTGATTCGTGCGCGGCCACATACTCCATGGCGGCGTGCGCCAGCAAGCCCGAGCGAGAGCCGCCATGGAGGGCTGCAAAGGAATCGATCTGTGCCAAGATCCGCTCGGGAAGGGTGATGTTGATTCTCCTCGCCTTGCCGGAGAGCTTCGACACATCGACATCAACCAAGGCCCAGACTCCGCCTCGGAAGTTCTTGTCTGACTGATAATGTTCGACGCTCCGTGGTGTGGGAATCCGGTCCCCGTCGATCAGCAAGCCTTCGATATGGCATTCAATTGCCTCAATGGCATTCGAGAGGGCTTCATCGGTTGTGGTCCCGGCTGAAAAACAACCGGGCATATCTGGAACGGTGACACCGTAGTCGGAGTCGTTGTCCTTGTGGATGACTATTGGGAATCTCATGGTTTTTAGGGTGGCCAAGGCCATTCAGCTTGTTGGAAAATGCTTCGCAACGTGCCGCGCGGGAAGTCCTTCTTGGGGTGGGGGACGGTGACACGTCCTCCTCGCTGGAGATGCTTGTATTGGTGGTGTGACCCCCGAATATTCACAATCTCCCAGCCTTCAGCCTTGAGTCTGGATATGATGTCGCGACTGATCACCGTAGTTAAAGTACACACGATACACACTGAGGCAAGCCTAGAATCTGGTTTCTCTTGGCGAACCATGATTCAAAGATGAGAACCCGTGACGGATGCCGAAGCTCCCCTGCGCCGCATGTTCAGAATTCAGCGAGCGTTCCTTCGGTGACACCGAGTTTTTCAAGTGCCTGAACTTCGGTGAGGAGGTCGAAGGCGTCTGACTTGCCGCTGAGGAGGTCTTGGTAGGCGCTGATGGTCTTGGTGGCGTCGGTGGATTCGTCTAACAGCTCGACACGAAACCGCGCCAAGCCGGCGTTGCGCAGGTGTTGGAAGTAGCGGGCGCCGGTTTGAGCTTTGCCGTTGAAGAGGGTGTTGCGGCAGCCGACATCCGCTTGCAGGCGGTGGAGTTGGCCGACTCGGTCGCGGAGGTGAACGACGTGGGTTTCACAGGGCCGACCGCAGTCCTTGTAGGTGGTGCCTTTGCTGAGGAAGGTGCAGAAAACGCAGTGCTCCATGTGAAACATCGGCATGTGTTGGTGTAGCGTGAGCTCAAACCAGTCGACCGGCGCGCCGGCCAGAAGCTCGAGCACCTGGCCGATGTTGAGATCGTAGGAAATCGTGAGGTGCTCGAGCCCAGCGTTTTCCATCAAGAGTTTTGCTGTGATGGGATTGGCGACGTTGAGAGAGAAATCGCCGATTTTTTTCAAGTCGCTACGATGCTGGTAGTAGTGGAGCGCGCCGAGGTTGCGGAGGAGCAGGCCGTCGGGCTCGGCCTTTTCGATGAGCTTCAGGTATCCGGTCTCGCCAGGCTTGAGGATTCGTGGCGTCGCGAGGTGGATTTGAGATCCAGCAACTGCATTTTCAGAGCGGAAAAATGCCACGGCATCTTTGTAGCGGCGCGGGTCTTCGAAGTCGCAGTAGACTGATTCCACTCCGCACTCGATGGCCGCGCGAACTTGCTCGGGCGTGCGGCAGAGGACGGAGAGTTGGGGCGCTTGGGGCTGGGTGCTTGGGATGGCTGGCAGTAGATCGCGGAAGGTGGTGGTGATCGTTGGCTGTGGCGTTCGAATGGCGGCGGCGGTTTCCAGCTGTTTGACGAGGGCGCGGCGTAGTTGGTTCAGCGTGGAGACGGCGATGTGGCAATTTCCTTCAAGTTGGTTATCCAACGAGCCCAGCTCAAAGGATGAGTCGCCCAGTCGTCCGAGTTGAGCGACGAGAGTTTCGGTGTTGAGTGGGTGCTTGGCCGCTTCTTGCAGGGAAATCTCACTGCGCACCACACAATCGCCGCTCTGGATCTCGATCGGCTCGCCGGGCTTGCCGCAGACGACGAGGTGGAGTGCTGATTTTTTCTCGGGTGGTCGGGTGTTTTGCCAAAACCGGCGGAGTTCCGAGTCGAGCTTGGGGTCGGATGTCTTGTAAAGCGTGTGGCCGGGCTTGATGCGGTCGAAGTTGATGCCGCTGTAGGTGAGGTGGAAAATGAGGCGATCGCCCTCGATCACCCAAATGCGTGCGCCTTGCTCGAGGTCGCGGTTTTCACCGGCATCGAACACGACGCCGTCGCCTGCGGTGAATGGCACACCGGTGAGATTGCCTAGCCGGATCCAACCAGGACCACAGTCGATGATTTCCCCTAGCAGCGGGCCGCGCTTTTTGCCGAATTTTCCATGAGTGAGGTACGGGTGATTGGTCCCGGCAAACCATCCGGTGCTGAGTCCGCGGGAGAATGTCATTTCCAAGGCGTAGCGGTCGGCGGCGGTGATGGTGGACTCCTTCTCCTCCATGGCGGCATCGAGTGCCTTGCGGTAGACGCGGGTGACGGCGGAAACGTACTCGGGGGACTTCAGGCGGCCTTCGATTTTGAACGATTTCACCCCGGCGCGGACCAGGTCGGGGATGAGATCTACGGCGGCAAGATCTTGCGGGCTGAGCAAGTAGCGCACGGGGCCGAGGTCGCGGGTTTCTCCATCGACGACGATTTCGTAAGGCATGCGGCAGGCTTGGGCGCATTCGCCGCGGTTGGCACTGCGCTGGCCAAGGGACTCACTGGTCAGGCATTGGCCCGAATAAGCGACACAGAGTGCACCATGGACGAACACTTCAAGCGGCGCGTGAGTGTGGACCGAGGACGATTGAAACTTTTCAATTTCCCGGATGGAAAGCTCGCGTGCAAGCACCGCACGCTCCAAGGGAAAGAGCGACTCAACGAAGGCGAGGCCATCGGGGGAGGTGATGGTCATCTGGGTCGATGCGTGGAGCTCAACGTTGGGCGCCACCTCGCGGGCAAGCTTCGCGAGCCCAAGGTCTTGGATGATCAATGCGTCTACGCCAGCCGCCGCGATCCGCCGAAGCTGATCTTCCGCGGCCCTCATTTCTTGAGTGAAGATCAGGGTGTTCATGGCGATGAACCCCTTGACGCCGTGGCGATGGAGGAAATCCATGAGTTCCTCGAGATCGGCCTCGATGAAATTGTCCGCCCGCAATCTTGCATTGAACTTCGGCAATCCAAAGTAAATTGCGTCTGCTCCCGCCGCGACCGCTGCCCGGGCGCAATCCCAGTTGCCTGCTGGGGCCAAAAGTTCGGGAGTCAGGTCACAATCACTTGCTTGCATGAAGCGACTGAAGCATGGGACTCGCCCGAAAAACAGACGGGATTTCGCGCAATGGCAGATTGTGAAGGCGCGGAGGGAGGCGTCGCAAGGGTGGCCATCTGCAAACCCAAATATTTCAGCGATCCTAAGCATCTGCCTCGCGGAAATGGAAAAAATGTAAGGATTTTCCCACTAAATTAGACCTTTGCGGGGATTTTTTACTTGCGGCATCGGACGTGCCTGCTTGGTTTCACAGGACTTCACCAACTTTCGAGCACCCATTCCACGCCTCGGCATGAATTTCGCTGCGGTTGGCAGCCCTCGCTTCTTTCAGTTTCATGATTTCTCAACAACCGCCCATAGGACCAGTCAATCAAGCCGCACCGCTCGACCGCCGTAGTGTCATCAGCGGTCTAGGCTTGATGGGACTCGGGTGGTTGGCTTCATCGGGCTCAGCCGATGCGTTCGCGGCCCAAGCACCCGTGAATGCTGGCCCACGGGTGATCATTCAGACTCAAACGCGCAGGCCTGAGCCCTCGCAAGCGCTGGCACCCGCGCGGGCGATCACTTTGCCTGACCTGCCATCCGACTGGGCTCGGACCCAAGGGGTCGGCTTGCAGGAATATGCCCGATACCTCGCCAGCCTCAATCTGAAGAGCATTTCGGCACAGCAGGTCATCGAGGCACACGCCAAGAACAAAGGCTCGATTTGGAACACCCTGCCGCCCAAAAAATGGTGGAAGCGGATGGGCTACACCCTCCGAGTCGCAGACCGCATCGCATTGGAAATGAATGTAAAAGAGGTTGAGGTCGTTTCTGCCTACCGCTGCCCAGTTTACAATGCGCACTGCGAGGGTGCCAAGGTCGGTTCATGGCATCAGGCCAATGTGGCAGTCGACGTGAAATTTCCAACGCGCCCGTCCAAGGTGGCTGCGGTCGCACGGAACCTCCGCGAGCGCGGGCTTTTCAAGGGTGGTGTCGGCGGTTACTGGAATTTTACTCACATCGACTCCCGCGGCATCAACACCGACTGGTGAACCATTTCACGTTTTGAAATCTCGGCTCTGGAATGAAATCCAGCCAAGTGTGAATAAAGTGATGTTGAGCCCGAAGAGGAACGCGTAGGACTCAATGATTTTAGGCCACGAGATTTGTTGCTCCATGATGAAGACCCATGCGCTCATGCGCCAAGTGATGAACCAACTCTCGTAGGGCTTAAAGAATGGAAAGCCTTGCAAGATCATGTCCACAAAAAGAATGGTCAAGGTGATGATCGTCGCAGCGGCAGGTTTGATTTTAAAACAGGAAAACATGAAGGCGATGGACGAGAGGGTGATCATGCTCACGCCGATGCCCCCAGCAGACATCGCCAAGCGACCCGCTCCTTCCCACCAATCCGAGTACGCTGCAAAGACCTTCATCTTTGGTTCCATGACAAACAAGCCGCCTTCCCAACCCACTGCGGCAACAGCCATGGCGTAACCGGAAATTCCAACAAAAAAAACAAACGTGAACGTGTAGAATGACACGGCAGCATACTTTACTAGCAGAAGTCGCAATCGGCTGATGGGGCGGGCAAAGACCATGCGGAGATTCCCGTCTTCGTTTTCCTTGGCGACAATATCACCGGCGACCAAGGCAAAATAAATCGATCCTAGCAGGAACATGCTGAGAAGCATGATCGTAAACGTGATGCTTAGTGAACTATAGTAGGTGCCAAAATCTAATCCATTTCGCTCAAGCATGGCGTGCATGAATTGCTGGCTGCGATCCAATTTATAAACAAACAAGATGACGGCCTCCATGAGTATGAAGGCACCATAGCCCATCCAGGTTCTGGGCCTTGCAAACAGCTTGCGCAGCTCGCCTCGAAGTTGCTGGAAAAAAAGCATATGGATCAAATTTCAGTTAGGGCTACCCGCGCCGTTGAGGATTTCCATGTAAAGATCTTCTAATGAGCGCCGCATCGGCGAGAAACCACGGATTCGAACACCGGCATGCACCAAGGTCTCAACCAATCCCGCAGGATCCATGGTGGCAGGAAGACTGATGCGTCCCACTGCGCGAACCTCACCACCCGCGCTGTGCACCAAACCACAGGCAATCCCCCATGGCTCGAAGTCGACCTCAAAAAATCGTGTGTCATCCTGGATGCTGCCGATGCTTCCTTCAAAAACCCGCTTTCCTTCACGGAGAATTGCCACCCGATCACACATCAACTCGACCTCGGCAAGCAGATGAGAGTTAAATAATACCGTCATGCCTCGCTCATCCCGAAGTTTCAGAATGAATTCACGAAACCACTTGATGCCCTCCGGATCAAGCCCATCCGTCGGCTCGTCCAACAGCAAAACCTCAGGCTCCGGCAGCAAGGCTTGGGCGAGTGCCAGCCGCTGCCGCATGCCGTGGCTATACGTTCTGACCTTGGAATGAATCCTGCGAGAGAGACCGACACGCTCGACCACCGATCGCGCCGCAGTGGCATCAAACCCACCGGAGTAGCTCATTAGAATCTTCAAATTATCCCAACCACTCAGGTAGTCGTAAAACGCAGGTGACTCAAAAATTGCCCCCACCTTGCGCAATGCCCGAGAGCGATCACGGAGAACCGAAATTCCATCGATCGTCACGTCGCCAGAATCGGGCATGACCATGCCCAGAATCACACCGAGCGAGGTGCTCTTACCTGCCCCGTTATGACCCAGCAACCCATATATCTCTCCACGTTTCACATGGAACGAGACGCCAGAAAGCGCCGGCTTTCCACTAAATTTCTTCGAGAGTTCACTAGCAACAAGCATGGCGAGTATTTCAATGACTAATGCCGAATCGAGTTTGGCTAGAGCTGCTTAAATCTGCATAAAGGAGGTTAACGCCACTGGGGTGCCATGCCTCTTTGTCGGTGATCAACGGAATCTTGTCGGGGCGATCCTTTATCCCGAAAAACGCAAGTTCGGAAACGCGTAACCCATTCTGAGTTGAATTCCAAAAATAACTCGATCCGGTCAAATCGAATTCCTTCTTGTCAGCAGGACACCTGAACGCATCGGGCCCGCCTGAGTAGGGTGCTAGGACAGTGTCTAACACATCGGCATCCTCGCCCTTCGAAGATCGTGCCGCGGCAAGTGTGGGCATCGTGTCGCCATGCTCTTGAAGATAGCTTTGCAGGCTCACTCCAAGCGATCGAAGATGATTCACACACGCGGCTTCGCGAGACCTGCCCACTGCGGAAAGAGTGAATGAGTATGCAACCCCGCCAAGTGCAGCAATCAAACCAAGGACCACAAGTAACTCGACCAGCGAAAATCCTGAGCACCTCCTCATGGCTGGGTAGGGGAATCATTCTTGTGAAGAACGGGCCGGAATTCGTTGCCTCGCAGCCCCTGCATCGTCTCGTTCATCGCTTCCATTAGCGGGGCTAAATCAAGTTTGGTGTCGGCACTCGATTTTTCAAAGTAAGCGCGCATCCCCTCTTGGCTGATCTTATCAAGTAAATCCGCGCCGAGCTCATCAGCACGCGCCATTTCCTCGCTTGTCCGCCCTTGCTGGATTTCCTTGAGGCCGAGTTCCACAAACTGCCGCCGTTGCTGAGGCTTCATTCCATCAAGTGACTCCATGAACCGACTCATTGATTCTACTACCGTAAGCTGAATAAAAAGAGACTTCTCGCCAGTCGCGAGTTTACGGAAGAAGCTCTCGCCAGCACGTTCTTCACGGTTCTTCTCACGTTCTTGAAAATCAAGACGATTGAACAAATCCGCCAATCTACGAATCTCTGCCTCACGGCGCTGGGCCTCCTCAGAATTAATCTCTATGGTGCCCGAAGACCAATCGGCAAAGTTCGCCATCTCGATCTCCTTGCTTATCCGGTCCGCGGTGATCTTTCTCGACGCCGCAAAACTCTGTAGACCCCACACGCACCCCCAGACGACGGCCAAAACGACCGCCGCCCGTAGAAAAATGCCCTGCCGAAAACTCATGGCCCAATCTAGAGTGAGAAACCTCCCATGCAAGCCATCAATAATCCAAACATGCGCTATCGATGCAGCCACTGCATCAGGCACCCGCCGGACGCGAAATCGAAACCGATAAATTGATTAGATTAGCAATTGAGCCAAAAGCTTAAAGAAACCCCGATGATCCACCGAAAACATGCACCACGAATACCAAACAGATTGACATGAAACGCCCAGTCCTATAATGATCAAATTGATCGACACGTACGCTCCCCCAATGCGAAACCAGCCCCAGCACCACCGACTAACATCTGCAATCGCAGTCATAAGCGCTGGAATCTCGACTTGTTCAATCGCCGATGCAGCAACCCTAAACAGCCAACTTGCAACCTCCACCAATCTTGGGCTCATCGGTATGTCCACCGAGCGCTGGGGTCATGGACCATCCACAGCATCCCTGATCAAGGGCGAAATTAGCTCTGCCATCAGCCTTACATCCATTTACGACTCAAATTTTCTCCTCGATGAACACCACCCTTCTGACGAATTCACGACAATGCTGTCCCCGAAGATCCATTATGGCTCTGACCCCGAGGGTGGTGCGCCAATCACGATCGCAGCTGACTACGAAGCAAATGTTCGATTTCACTCGGAGAATTCGGATCTCGACGGCGTTAACCACCGGGGAGGATTCATGGCGAAAATCAAAGGCTCGAAATCTACCATTACGACAGAAGCACGATACCACTCAACATCTGCAACCGACAGCCTAACAGGAACATTTGTTACCACTGGTCTAACAAGTTTAAGATTACTTGGTTCTTACCAAGTCGCACCAAAAACATCACTTTACGCTGGGCTATCACATGACGCCTCGACTTATGACGCACCTGGGTTTGTAGCATATCAAACAATGAATGCCCAGACGGGATTCTTCTGGTCGGCTGACGAGCGTTTCAGCATGGGGCCGTCGTTTAACTATTCAACGATGCGGTCGGATGGAACCGAGAGCCATGACATTGGCACCGTATCAATCCAATCACGCTACAAATTGGCCGAAACCGTTCAAATTCTCGCATCGATCGGCAGGAACCAAGCCAACACCGAAGACGAATTTAATGGTCATCGTTATGGTCTGACAGGCCACCTCGCCGCGTACTGCCAAATTAATCCATTATGGACATGGGAAAGCGCAATTCAGCACGTCACGACACCATCAGCGACTCAAACGAACTACTTGGTAAAAGATCTTTCACTCACCACAAGCATCATAAGAAATTTCACCGCATCAACCGCAAGCCTAGGCGTGCTCGTTGAACTGCAGGGCTACGAGCAGCTTGCAAATGTAACCAACACACTTGTAGATGATAGCCGTTCAGAAATCATCATAGGTTACCAAAAAAGAATTCTAAACGGCCGGTCCGAAATCAAATCAAATGCTCGATATGCTCTAAATAGAGGTAATTCAAGATGGGAGCAACTACAGCTTATGGCTGAAATATCAATAATTTTTTAATAAAGGTAACAAGCTAAAGTAATTAGATAAATTCGTTTGATCTAACAAATTAAAGGTGGCATTATGAAAATATAAGTTAGCTAGATAGCAAAAAGAACCACCACTCTGGACCAGATCGGCAGGCTTCCGTCAGTCCCCCCTTGACCTAAAGCATTTCCCCCTAACCTCATCCTGCTCAAAAACGGCAGCCCTTCTCTCTCCCCCTCGATTCATAACGCGCAGCCAATGCGCAATCGACAAATCCACTACGCAGCCAACAGGTGTGCGAAGTTGGAACATGGATCGTACATGCCCAGAACCCCAAAAAACCTAAGGTTTTAGAGTCACCCGACCCTACGCGACCAAGGGCGGCAGCGTACCACGCCAAGACGGCGTCTTCGCCAGGCAGTTTTATTGAGCAATAAATGGATAAACCGAGTCATGTACCAGTGCAGTCTGCATTTACTTTCGATGATGCGTGCTTTGTCGTGACAAAGCACAGGTGGCTCATCGTCGGTGTTACAGCGATTGGCCTTGCCGCCGCAGTAACGACCTATTTCAGACGCGAAGCATTCTATCAGTCAGAAGCAAAACTCCTAATTCGCTATGTCCTCGAGCGCGGGACGATCGATCCATACCAAACCCAAAGCGACCCAGATGCCAACCCTGGAGGAGGCGTCATCAACACGGAAATCGAAATCATTCGAAGTGCTGACCTTGCCAGCGATGTCGCGGAACGCCTAGGTGCCAAAAACCTCCTCCCTGGGATAAACGGTAAGGGCTCACCCGATGATGCAGCGGATGCGATCGCAGGCGGCCTCGGGGTTACGGTCGGACAAAGCGCGAACGTGTTGGTAGTAACATACAATAACCATAGCCCAGAAATTGCAAGAAGGGTGCTCCAAGCACTGATCGATCGCTATTTTGAGAAGCATCTTGAGATCCATCGCTCCGCAGCGGCATTCGATATGGTCGCGAAACAAAACAAAGAGGTTCATGACAAACTCCAAAACACGGAGCGGGCATTAGACAAACTCAGAACGGAGTCTGGGTTTGTATCGCTCACGGATGCAACAAGTGCCCTTTCCTCTCAGCGAGCGCGGACCATCGAAGAGCTCATGAATGCGAAGGCTGAACTTGCTGAGCAACATGCAAATTTCAACGAACTAAGCAAACAGGTAGACCATGACTCACATTCCGAACCGGTCCCACACGCAGGAGGTTTCCTGCCTGAAGCGTCACCGGATGTTGTGGCCGAATACAAGACAGCATCAGAGATGCTCGAGTTTCTCCATAAGCGAGAAATCGAACTTGGAATGAAATTCACCGACGGAAACCAACTTCTCCGCCTCAATCGCAGTCGAGTCGCTGCCTATGAGAAGATAATCCGGGAAATGGTTCAAAACTACCCATCCCTCGCTACAGCGCGGATAGGCAAAGACCCGGACCCACTCGGCGTAAAGATGAACCTCATCACCTCCCGAGCAAAGCTTGCTTCAATCGATGCGAAAATCAATGTCTACCAATCACACTTAAATGAAATCAGTGAATTGTTCCAAAAGCAATACACGGTTGGTGCCCAAATTGAGGAACTAACCCGCCAAAAGGAATTGGAAGAAGCAGAATATCGCCTTCTCGAAACCAACCTGAAAAATGCACGTGTCGACCAAGCACTCGATCCATCACGGATGCCGAATATCACCATGGTTCAGCAGCCGTCACGGCCATTCCGCTACTATGACAAAAAGTCGGAAAAAATCATGATGGGCTTCGCTGGAGGTGGGCTTGCTCTTGGATTGGGCCTCGCGTTGATGATCGAACTGTTGATCGATCGGAGGATCCAGAGGCCCATAGAGATTGAGAATCGGATGCAATTGCCGCTCTTGATTGCAATTCCGAAGCTAAAAATGGAAGGCACCTTGAATCGAATTCTTGGCAATGCGACTTCGCGAAATCAACCACCTACCATGTTAGGCACGGGGGCCGCCAACATGGAAGATGATCCGCGATCCAACGGAATTTTTCACTACGTTGAAGCAATCAGGGATCGAATTCTCTTTAGCTTTGCGGCAAACCATGTCACGCACCACCCAAAGATCATCGGGGTGACTGGATTGTCAAGAGGCGCAGGGGTAACGACGATTGCAAGTGGCCTTGCAAAATCCCTCGCGAACGCTGGTGGAACCAAGGTGCTGATTGTCTCAATCAGCCCAATGATCGAAATTCAATCAGCACGCGAGGGACTTCAAGATGCAACTTTAAGAAGCGCCCTTTTGATGAGTGACAGTCAGGATGTCCGGCAGGTGGCGCCTGGGGTTTATCAACCGTTGTCGGATGATCCCGCTGATTGCGCACGGATGAGCATTACCTCAGTGCAGCTTAATAAGATGTTGCCCGCCATTAAAGAGAGCAAGTTCGACTACATTGTGTTTGATATGCCAGTGGTCGACCCAACAAGCAAGACGCTTGCAATGGCTGGAATGATGGACATGGTCCTACTGGTTCTTGATGCAGAAAAAACCAAAAAGGACAGGTTGGCATGGGGATATGCTGAACTTCGTAAATGCGGCGCGGAGGTATCTTGCATTTTTAATAAGAATCAGGTTTCCATCCTAAGCCATTCAAGCAGTCTATCCTGAGGGTACTGAACAGGCAGATGAGGCATTCATTCGAAGCCCCAACGTTGCAATCTCTAGAGCGAACATTCAATTTTGATCCGTCTCCGTTATAAGTTGCTGAGTAAGGGCTATCGGTTACTCGACCAAGGAATCTTGTGGGCCACTGCTGCGGGCACTGCAAACATTCAGCAAGTAAGGCATTCTTTCCAAGGCGCAGATCCGCTTGATGAGGCGCAGATCGTAACCTATGCCATCGCGATCTTTGCCATCGCAGCAGGTTGGGTGGCTATCTTCCATCAGTCCATGGGCTATAAGGTGAGCCGCCTGTCTCCATTGATAAACCAGGTTCGCGGCATTGTTCTTGCTAGCGGCCTCTCTGCATTGTTGCTCGCGGCTGGTTCGGGTATAGTCTTTCAGGGCTGCTATGACGGCAGGAGTATCGCAGGCTTCTTTGGAATTGTCTCCCTTGTCGGAGTTGGAACCAGATTTTCACTAGATGTCCTATTGAAAAACTACCGCCAATCTGGCGATCATCAGCGCCATATTCTCATTGTTGGTACGAATAATCAAGCGATCGACATCGCGAAAAAAATTAATCAAAACGCTACTCTTGGCTTCAAGACGGTTGGCTTTGTCTCTGAAGAGCCAACACCAGCCTCTTCAATAAATCAGACTTTGCAACATGAGCACCCAACTCTCGGATCGGTTTCGCAGCTCAAATCAATAATGTCAGATCGACGGGTTGACGAAATCATGATCTGCCTTAGTTCAAACGCAAAACTGAGCGATGTCGGGGAGATCGTCCAGTGCGCGCGAGATATCGGAATTGTCGCAAGGGTTGTGCCAGATCAAAAAACAAACGAGTGGTTTGGTCAGCTGCAGCTCGAAAGGCTAGGAAAACATCATATCCTAACATTTTTTAGGGAAAAACTTCTAGTTCAACATATGCTTAAACGCGCAATTGATATTGTTGGATCGATCTTATTGCTTGCTGTCCTGTCTCCAGTAATGGTCGTAACTGCGGTCCTAATCAAGGTAACCAGCAGCGGCCCCATTTTATTTGCACAAGAACGAGTTGGGATCAACCAACGCCCATTTAGGCTCTTCAAGTTTAGGTCGATGGTTGCCGATGCTGAGCGGCAAAAAAAGGGAATTCAACATCTAAACGAACAGACCGGCCCTGTATTCAAAATCAGAGACGATCCAAGAGTCACCACGTTCGGGAGGCATTTGAGGAAGACAAGCATCGACGAGTTGCCGCAACTTTTCAATGTGCTTCGGGGGGAGATGAGCCTCGTCGGTCCACGCCCGCCTTTACTTGAGGAAGTTAGAAAATACGAATGGCATTACCGAAAGCGGTTGTCAGTGATGCCTGGGTTGACCTGCATTTGGCAGGTAAGCGGCCGCAATCAGGTGTCATTTGAACGTTGGATGGAGATGGATCACGAATACATTGAGAAATGGTCACTATGGCTAGATTTGAAAATCCTTTTTGCAACAATTCCCGCGGTATTATTTGGCCGTGGCGCATCATGAAATCATTCTGATATGTCGACCCAAAAGCCTAAGGTATTGGCAATTTCATCTGGTGGTGGTCATTGGATCCAATTGCTACGACTAAAGCCAGCTTTCGCCGGATGCAGAGTTACCTATGCAACTGTTAGAGAAGGCTATGAGAATGATTTCGATGGTGCAGAATTCGCACTCATCCATGACGGGAATCGTTGGAGCAAGATCAACTTGTTGCGTTCGGCAGCGGCGGTCTTTTGGCTCGTGCTTCGCATCAGGCCTGATGTGGTTGTCACGACTGGAGCCGCGCCTGGATACTTTGGATGCGTCTTTGGTAGGTGTTTTGGAGCGCGTGTTGTATGGATTGATAGCATTGCAAATGCAGAAAAGCTCTCAGCGTCTGGGTTGAATGCTAGGCCATTTGCCCACCTCTGGCTAACGCAGTGGCCGGATCTGGAGTCTGATTCTGGCCCCCGATACATCGGAAGTGTCATATGATCTTCATCACAGTAGGAACCGATCGGCCCTTTGACCGCCTGGTCAAGGTGGTGGACAATTGGGTGCAACGAACCGCTAGGAATGACGTGGTTGCCCAAATTGGTAGAGGCGGATGGCGCCCTCAGTCAATGCGGGCAGTGGAGTTTATTGAGCCACCCGAATTTGCGCGATATTTCCAACAGGCGGATGTTGTGATTTCCCATGCTGGAATGGGCACCATTCTCTCAGCACTCCACCACGGAAAGCCCCTCATCGTGATGCCTAAATTGGCGAGTTTGGGAGAGCATCGAAATGAACATCAGACGGCGACTGCGCGTAAGATGGTGGCAATCCACGGTGTGGCCGTTGCGTTCAATGAAGTGGACCTCGAAAACCAACTCGATCGCATCTCCGAGTTGGAGCCGCCGAGAAAAATTGGCCAATCCGCCAGCGATTCATTACTGCGTGGAGTGAGAGAATTTATATTTCACTAAGTTCGGCAAGCAAAGATTGGCATTAATGATGATGCGGAATGAAACTAGATGTGTTGGCCGAACTGGCAGATTATGCGGTTTTCTTGGGTCGCTAGTGGATCCTCGGACCTACCTGCATGTGGCACGGCTGCTTCATTACTATGCATATAGCCACGTTCGCGAACGGAGAGATCTACAGATCGGAGCCAGATCAAGATTGGCTCCAAATGTCTCATTACGCAATGCCGCTCGAATCGACATCGGCCACGACTGCCACGTAGGGGATCACTGCTATCTATGGGCAGGCGACTCATCTGGGACCATAACCGTCGGCGATTTTGTGTCTCTAGGTCCTGGGGTCTTCGTGACCGCATCAAATTATCAGTACACTGGTAATGGGAAATTTAGGGATCAGCCCCGGATTGAGAAAAATATAACGATTGGGAATGATGTCTGGCTTGGTGCGCGAGCAATTATTACCGCAGGTGTTACGATCGGCAATGGTTGCATTATAGGCGCGGGGGCAGTTGTTACCAAAGACATTGAGGCCGGCTCGATTGCGGCAGGGATTCCGGCTCGAGTGATCGGCTACCGGGACAAGAAAACAACAAAAAAGAATTTATGAGGTTCACGGTTTGCATTGTTGTTGTATCGTACAACTCGGCAGATAACATCGTCTCTTGCTTAAACAGTGTCCACGCGTCAAACTCTGGGAACTTTTCACAAATTATCGTGGTCGATAATGATTCAAGCGATCACACTGTTGAGCTCGTTGAACGACTATTCCCATCAGTCAAACTCATTCGATCAGGTGTAAATCGAGGATTTGCAGCCGCAGTAAATATCGGCGTCAGACACTCCAATTCCGATTTTGTCCTGCTTTTGAACCCAGACACGGTTGTGGAGAAGGATGCCATTAGAACCGTCACCGAGTTTGCTCAAAAAGAGCCACAATATGGCATCTATGGAGGCCGAACGCTGAAGCCAGACGGCACATTGGAACCGTCATCATGTTGGGGCTTGCCCTCGTTATGGAGCATGTTCCTCTTTGCGTCTGGAATCACGACGCTTGTACCAGGAAATCGTTGGCTGGATCCTGAGTCAATCGGGGGTTGGTTGCGTGACACCCTTAAGGAGGTGGGTGTGGTGACTGGATGCTTCCTGCTGGTTTCTCGTAGGGTCTTTGATGAATTGGGTGGTTTAGATGAGCGCTATTTTATGTATGGGGAGGATGTTGACTTCGCGATCAAGGCGAGAGCGGAAGGATATCGCCCAGTGATCTGTCCTGATGCAGTGATCATTCATGAGGTTGGTAAGTCATCAGCTACCTTGGGCAAGAAGATGCTGCTGCTTTATAGGGGGAAAGCATGCCTTGTCAGGACCCATTGGCATGGGATGGCCAGATGGTCTGGCTTGTCGTTATTGTGGCTAGGCACCTGCCTTCGCGCGGCATCGTCATCCATTGGATCCCGTTTGAATATAATCAGTCCACGAAATCACTGGGAGATGCTCTGGCGTACCCGAAAGCAATGGATCGATGGCTACCCTGGTCCTGATCATGGTGCACGCGCAGACGCCAATGAGGTTGAAATATGCTGATTAAGTGAACACTTGTGAATACTCGATCATGATCAGCGTAGTTATTCCAACGTATAATCGATGTGATGCAATCTTAGCTCTCCTTTCTACGATCTATCAACAAACGGATGCATCCTTCGAGGTTTTAGTGATTGATGACTCTTCCAATGATTCCACGGTAGATGCAATTCGAAGAGAGTACCCAGCGACCATCGTTATTGAAAACATCGCCAATTCAGGGCCCGCGGTGTCACGAAATCGTGGAATCGTGGCATCTACTGGCAACATCATTCTTGGGTTGGATAGCGACACCACGATTCCTGATAGACAACTCCTCGCGCGGATTGAAGAGTTTTTCGAGCGACGCGATGAGATAGACTGCGTTGCATTCCGTATCCTAAAGCCAGATCGGGTGAGTGAGGATGCCGAAAGATGGTGGCATCCACGGCCGGTGGGCGATTATGCAAAAAGGCAATTTTTCACCGACTACTTCAGCGGTACTGCATATGCGTTTAGAAAAGATTCCGCTTTGGACGCAGGCCTCTACCCAGAGCATTTCTTCATGCATTATGAAGAGGTACTACTTGCATGGCGTTTGATCGACCGGGGGCGTAATATCCTCTATTCACCGGAGTTTGTGGTGATTCACGATGCAAATCCAGTATCAAACCGAAACCTAGTAGAAGTGTATTTTAAGCCACGCAATCAGATCTTGCTTGCAATAAATTGCCTGCCAGTAGGCTATGCGATCTGTTACGTATTGCCGCGCGCAATATATCAACTCTGCAAGGCCACTGGTAAGGGCCACCTCGATAAATTTTTTCAAGCAATGCGATCGGCATTACACCATCTACCTTCACAAATTCAAGTGCGTCGCCCATTGCAACCTCAAACCCTTAAACACATCAGAGAACTAAGATTACGAAGCTCTGAAGATTAACATAATCTTAGCAAAACCATTGATTATTTCAGCACGTGATATAAATACGTTGTTGATTATTAAGGCCGCCAAATTAGGTCTTTCGGATGACGTGCTTAATTTTTTTAAATTTAATAAATTATTGTAAAAATGAAAAACTTTCTCACTATTTTCATGGGTATCAGATTTGGGCATCAATATGCACTGCTACTTATATGTGGATTCGTCACACAGGTGACATGTTTGCAGGCAGTTACCTCCGTAACCTACAAGGGGATTACGTGGAATTTTTCAGCAGATCGGACTACTGGAACATTCGCCAATGGTGAACCTTGGGTGATTGGTCCTGTTACAATTACGGGGATCACCCCGAATCCCACACAAAGCGTCGATGGGGTGCAGCATGGCTCGATGGTCAATCCCACGCCAAATGCTGCCCAAGGGTTCGATAGCCATCCATCGATCACTCCATCGATCTCCTACCAGCCATCACTCAACGTTGCGCTTTCACTTCCATTCACTCTTAAGGTAAATGACGTCTTGGTGTCGGCGAATAGCCAATGGGTCTATCCAACCTATCTGAAAACTATTTGTGCGCTTACCGTCTTGGGTTCTGCCCCGCCCGCTGGTAGCTTCCGACCAAGTATCTTCGGAACGGATCGCACGGTAAGGTGGAATATCAGCCAGCTTAATTGGGGAGTACTGCAGACCTACCCATCAGTCCCATCGACGCCCTCGAAATCTACGATTCAGTCCCAGGTGCCGCCCCTTCCTTGGTTTGAATGGGCAAATATCTGGTCAGGCAATAGCCTTCAACCGGTGGACAATACCGCCGATGGTGATAAACAATATGGTCGTGAAACTGCAATGAAGTTCGGGCAGGTCGGCCTTTGGCTAAACACAAATCAACCTCTTGCGGATAAGCAGCCAATTGCGATCCAGATGGTGCAGAATGGACTAGACATCTATGCGTATGTACAAAATGGCGGCGGTTTCTATCACGATGGCGGGCATAAGTGTGGGCGCAAGCTTCCGCTTGTATTGGCCGCACTGATGCTCAATGACACAGCCCTTAAGTCCATGGCAGAGAATCCTGATATCTTTCAGGAAGACACCCAGACGTTCACCGTGACTCAGGCGGATGTCGGACGTGTGGTCAACATGGACTACCCTGGATATGTGACATCGACCTATGTCCAGCAGGACGTGGGAATTGCAGAATGGGGCGTGAGGCACCGCTGGGAGCCGTTCTGGGACAATCGCACGTGGAACACTGGGTACCGATCGGTGGTGGGTCCAGGGATGATGGGGCCATGGTTGGCAGCATACTTGATGGGTGCTCAGAATGTATGGAATCACCCCCCAGCATTTGGTTACATGGCGCGATACCATTCCATTGCAGGGGATGGGACGACCTTTACCGCTGAGATGTATGCGGCCTATAAACAAAACGCAGTGCCGCCTCCCACGAGCAATGCTGTGGTTACCCCGATAATTGTCCCCGCAAGCGGCAGTTTTGATACCCCACAAGCGGTCTCAATTTCGACACCCACTCTTTCGGCGACCATACGATATACGCTCAATGGGAATACACCTGGAACGTCGGACATAGCTTATACCGGCCCAATTAGTATTGCATCAACGACAACGATCAAGGCAATCGCTTCTGCGGCAGGCTTAACCACGAGTGCTGTAGCTCAGGCAGACATTGCTATAGGTGCAGGATTGCCAGTCTTCAATCCAGTGCCTAGTGCATATGGTGCGCCACAAATGGTGGCCCTTAGCAGTTCAACTGTGGGTTCAACGATTCGATTCACCTCAGACGGAACGGATCCAACCACAACCAGTTCCATTTATACAGGTCCAATCTCGGTTCCCATAAACACCACCATCAAAGCATTTGCCCAGAAATCTGGTATTGCATCAAGCGCTGTCGCAAGCGGTAGCTACCTTATCGGCGCAGTTGTTGGTAGTCCAGTATGGAACTCAGTAAACTTCACGCCGAAGTCAATACCATTCACCTATGGCTTTGATATGGTTGCCTCAGGAAACAACATCGACGCTGTGATTGGACTCGGGGGTATTTCACCTGTAGCCGCTTACTCAGACCTTGCATGCATCGTGAGATTCAATAGTAGTGGCAGAATTGATGTGCGGAATGCTGGAGCGTATACGTCAGCGATCGACTATCCCTATGCACCTGGAGTAATCTATAGCTTAAGGCTTTCGGTAGATCCGATCTCAAAGACCTACGGCGTGACTGTATCGGCAAATGGCTCGATACCAGTCGTACTAGCACAAAATTTTCAATTCAGAACCGAGCAAGCAAACCTTGCCACCTTCAATAACATGGCTCTCATCGCTACTGCCGGTTCACAAACCGTGACAAATCATGGGGTCGTTGAGGTTCGCCCATCTGCACCAAAGGGCCTGAGGGTAATTGGGCAATAGGTAAAGATTGGTCCGATTGAGACCGCGTCCACTGTCCTTAAGATGGATCGTCACATGGTTGATAAAATACGTGTCCTCTATAGTTTCCCGCATAAGATTGGTGCAACTGGCATTTGTTATGCAGCTTGGGAACATGTTGAATCAATACGCGCAGCAGGTGCCGATGTGACTGTCTGCACCGGTGTTCTTCATAAGCAATTCTCGGAAGGCATTCACGTAAACACAACCCTAAGCCGTGGGAAGCTCCGAGTTCCTTATCGTTTATTTGGGAGGATTGGTTCCTGCAGGATCCACGATTGGATGACGTCCCGATGGCTGCTCAAGAACCCCAACAGGTATGATATTGTTCATGGATTCGCATTAGGCTCACTTGAGACCGTCCGGGCCGCCGTCAAGCTAGGTATTCCAACGGTTCTAGAGCGTTGCAACGCTCACACACGTTACGCCTACGAAGTGGTTCAGGCAGAATGTAAGCGATTGGAAATGAAAATGCCTCATGGTAGCTCCCACGAGTTTAATGCAGCGCAGCTAACACGGGAGGAATTGGAATATGATGCGGCTGACTACCTGTTTTGCCCATCTGAGTTTGTTGCGCAGACGTTTGTAAATTATGGCATTAACCCATCAAAAATTGAGCGTTTCCAATATGGGTTTAAATCCTCTCGCTCCACATCCTCAGAAGAATATCATAAGTCCGGCGGCCTAACTGCTCTCTTCGCAGCAGCTTGCACTCCAAGGAAAGGGCTTCATTATGCATTGGATGCATGGTTGTCATCTAGCGCGTGCGAGTCGGGCAGGTTCCTGATCGCTGGTGAGTTCATACCGGGTTATGCGGAGCGCCTTTCCGACAAACTATCACACCCAAGTGTAACATTGATCGGATACCGGAGCGACTTATCGGAGGTCATGCGAAATTGTGACGTTCTGATCCTTCCTAGCATTGAGGAAGGCAGCGCGCTTGTTACCTACGATGCAAGGGCCGCTGGCTGCCTCCTCCTGGTATCTGACGCATCTGGTGCAATCTGCGAGCATGAGGAAAATGCACTTGTTCACCCTGCTGGTGACGCTGCGGCGCTTGCCGAACACATTTCACGAGTGGATGGTGACCGAACCCTACTTAACAGGCTGACGAGCAGATCGCTTCAATCCATTGATGAAATCACTTGGGAGGCAGCGGGAATTAGGATGGTAAAGGCGTACGAGCGGATGGTCAGGCAACACAAACCGCTGATGGACTCGCATCAACGCAACTGACGATCGATGAGGTTCAACATCCTCGATGACTCAGGGTTCGCCTCTGCGCATACCCTGGGATACACCATTAAAATCGACATAATCTATCCATCTAAAATATTATGAACACAATTCAGGATGCTAGCGCAACTGAGCTTATAGAATTCAATCGCCCATATGCTGCGAAAAACTCATTTGCATATATGAAAATAGCGGTTGATAATTCACATACTTGTGGGGATGGTTCATTTACCAAAAGATGCCAAGGTTTCCTCGAGCAGGAAATCGGGGTTGCCAGAGCATTGTTAACGACCTCGTGCACAGATGCATTGGAGATGGCAGCGGTGCTGTTGAACATCCAGCCAGGCGATGAGGTAATCCTTCCATCATTCACCTTTGTCTCAACTGCAAACGCATTCGTACTTCGTGGCGCGAAGCCTGTATTCTGCGATGTAAAGCCCGATACGTTAAATCTTGATGAAAAATGCCTAGAGGACCTCATAAGTGGCCAAACCAAGGCTATCGTCCCAGTTCACTATGCTGGGGTTGCGTGTGAAATGGACCACATCATGAGTGTGGCGAATCGAAATGGAATTCCCGTCGTGGAAGACAACGCGCATGGCCTATTTGGTAAATACAAAGGGCGAAATCTCGGTGCGATTGGAGCGATGGCGACACAAAGTTTTCACGAAACCAAGAATTTCAACTGTGGTGAAGGCGGTGCACTTCTTATTAACGACGAAGATTTCACCGAGAGGGCAGAGATCATACGGGAAAAGGGAACAAATCGAAATCGATTCTTTAGAGGATTGGTTGATAAATATACATGGGTTGATATCGGATCAAGCCACCTCCCGGCAGACTTGCTTGCGGCATACCTCTATGCGCAGTTTGAAACATTTCACGAGATTCAGGCGATTCGTAAAAACTCGTGGATTGATTATGATGATTCCCTTAGAGAATGGGCCGTCGAATGCGGGGTAGAACAACCGCATGTTCCAATGCATTGCGAGCAGGCATATCACATGTATTATTTGCTAATGCCATCATTAGATGCGAGGCAGGATCTAATAGAACACCTAAAGTGTTTAAGGATAACGAGCCCGTTTCATTACCTGCCATTGCACCTCTCGAGTATGGGTGCAAAATTTGGGTCAAGGGCTGGAGACTGTCCAGTTGCAGAATCGATAAGCGATCGCATCATACGCCTCCCATTCTATAACAGCATCACGAAGTCTGAGATCAACAGGGTAATTGATGGTGTAATGTCCTTTGAAATTGGTTGAGACTCAACGCAATCACAACAAACGGCACAGGTCACAGGTAATTACAATCGTCTCGATACCCAATTTTTGACGAAACGGATGAACCTAGCGGCTATTATATTTTTTGCTGGCGTTGCAGGGGCGCTTCTCATCGTGCCACGCAGATGGGCAGTCGTACCTCTCTTAGTTGGATGCACCTACATGACGATGGCACAAGGAATCAAGGTTGGCCAGGTCTCGCTGCCCATCTATCGAATGCTTCTTCTCGTTGGGGTAGTTAGGGTCTGCCTCAAGGGTGAGAGATTGCTAGGAAAGATGAATCGGATTGACTTTTTGATGATCGGTTGGAGCGTGTGGGTGATTTTATGCAGCGTTTTTCACGACCAAGCCCGCGCAGGAGTTGTGTATGCCTGTGGGATTGTTTTTAACCAAACCCTATTTTACTTTTTGATTCGAATTTGGTGTGCAAACCTAAACGAGGCGACGTACGTGCTTTCCATTGTCGCATTGTTGTTGATCCCAATCGCCGTAGAGATGCTATCTGAAAAAATTACGGGACGAAATCTGTTTGCCTCATTTGGTGGGGTGCCTAATCATGTTCTGATCCGTGAGGGCTCGTTACGAGCACAAGGCCCCTTCAGGCATCCAATTCTTGCGGGTACGGTAGGCGCAACCTGCATACCCCTGTTCATCGGAATTATAAGACGCCGTCGCAGTGCTGCTGTCCTTGGGATCATCGCCTGTCTAGTAATAACGTTCGCCAGCGCATCAAGCGGACCCGTGATGAGCGCCCTTGCTGGGTTGGGCGCGACCTTTTTATTCTGGTTTCGTAGATACGTGCCAGCAATGCAAAAAATCGCAGTCGCACTGTATCTTATGCTGATGCTGACAATGTCAAAGCCACCATATTATTTAATCTCCAAGATCGATATCTCTGGCGGAAGCACTGGGTGGCACCGGTCGTATCTCATTGATCAAACCTTCAGGCATTTTTCTGAATGGTGGGCATTCGGAACCGATGAGACAAGGCACTGGATGCCGAATCAGGGTTTCGCTTTAGATCCACATCATACTGATATCACTAATGTTTACATTGGGTTTGGAGTAACAGCAGGTTTGCTTGGAATGACAATGTTTATATGGATCATGTGGACATCGTTTTGCTGGGTTGGAAATGCATGTAAGCGCTTCGAGGCTGAGGATATTACCGTGGCATTCTTTGTCTGGTGTATTGGATGCGCTCTGTTTGCACATGCGATCACAGGACTATCAGTTGCCTATTTTGATCAATCGATTATTTACCTTTGGCTGTGCATTGCGATCCTAAGTTCAACTTACTCATCAGATTGTGGGCCCACATTAAATAGGGCTTCCGGTGACACGCCGCCCCAGGCCAATTGGGATGGCGAATCGAGATGTCGTCATGGAAACACGATTACAATATAAAGAGAATACTGCGTTTCATGACCCAGATTAACTGACAAACTAGAATGCAACAATCCTTGGTCTCAGTCATTATTCCAACCTACAATAGATCGAGCACACTAGGTCGGGCAATTCGTAGCGTATTGAATCAAACCTACCCCGATGTAGAGTTGATTGTCGTAGATGATGGCTCGACGGACGATACCGCGTCAATCCTCGGATCCTACGGAGAGAGAATTTGCTGGATGTCTCAGCAACAGTCGGGACCGTCGGCCGCGAGGAACACTGGGGCAAGGTTGGCCACGGGGAAATTCCTCTCGTTTCTTGATTCGGATGATTGTTGGGAATCAGACAAAATTGCGATCCAAGTTGAACTTCTGCTGCGCAGTGGCGAACAGGTGCCTTGCTGTATTTGCGATGCCCTGATCATCGATCCAAATGGTTCTCAAACTACTTCGTTTAGCGTTGCTGGGGTCGACTGCAGTTTAGAACGTGGGTATTGGACGAACCCCGAGCTGGTCATCGCGACGAGATTTATTTTATTCAACCAGGTTGCCCTCATATGGCGCTCAGCATTTGAGGCGGTAGGTGGATTCTGCGAAGATCTCAAACTTCTTGAAGATCATGACCTTGCGTTCAGACTTGCCTGCCTAGGTCCATGGGGATTCGACGAAAGGCAGTTAGTAAAAAAATATAATGAAACATTGGGGATTGGTGTGACGGCGATGCGTGATCAACTTTGTCACGCGATTGCCTGGCAGCAAGTCATCAGCCGTTGTGTGAGGTGGGTACCAGATTCCGAACGGGCGCTTTTGTCGCTGATCAGCAGGTGTCTTCATGAAGCAAATATCGAGGTTCTCTGTCTCACCTCAATTCGTGATTGCTGCCAGGTAAAGCGGTGGGTTGCAAGACTCAGGCTGGCGGCACTACGGTTTCATCAGAAATTGAATCGTCGCCGACTATGTTGGCCGCGGGTAGAATGCGCACCAACCCTTTTACCAGCGATAGGTGCATGAACGGCAATGGGTGATTTTCCGGAGCTAGAATACCTTATAATATGGAAATAGTCATCGAAAAAGGGATGATCGAACGGCAGTACTGGCGTGATCTCTGGCGCTATCGCGAGCTACTTGTGTTCCTGGCGTGGCGAGACATTCTTGTTAGATACAAGCAGACAGCTATTGGCGTTAGTTGGGCTGTGATTAGGCCTTTGCTGACGATGCTAGTCTTGACGGTTGTATTTGGTTGGGTGGCCAAGATGCCATCTGGCTCGGATCCTTACCCTGTACTCGTCTTCTCCGCGATGTTACCATGGCAGTTTTTTGCCGGGGCCTTTTCGGATTCTGGCAGCAGCCTTATTGCAAACTCAGGAATGATTTCGAAAATTTATTTTCCTCGCATGATTATCCCAGTGAGTAGCGTAATCACAAGTCTAGTAGATTTCCTGATTTCCTTTTTTCTCCTTCTTTGTCTTATGGGATTTTATGGATGTGCGATTCATCGATCATTTTTATGTTTGCCAATCTTTGTAATGCTAGCAATCGGAACCGCGCTGGGTGCCGGCCTTTGGGTTTCATCTCTTATGGTTAAATACCGGGACTTTCGTTATATTATTCCATTTGTAGTTCAATTCGGATTGTATGTATCGCCGGTAGGCTTTTCTAGCAAAGTTATACCTGAAGAGTGGAGAATAATATACTCTTTGAACCCGATGGTGTGTGTAATAGATGGCTTTAGGTGGTCCATCTTGGGAGGAGAGGCGCCATTTATACCAAGCCTCATTTTTACTACAGTGATGATTATTATTATTATTGCCTCGGGAATCCGATACTTCCGATCGACTGAGAAGACGTTTGCGGATATGATTTAAAGTTATTCTGTATTACTATGAGCAATAGAATCATATGCGTTGATAGTGTCTCAAAGCGCTATCAATTAGGAGATGGAAGATTCCACGGTGATGGTCTCCGGCATAAGCTCGATCATATGCTACGTTCACCGTTTAAGAGGAGGCATGGAGCTGCAATAAAATTAGGAACAAAGGACGTGCACTTTTGGGCATTACGCGACCTCAGCTTTTCGATTGAGGAAGGTGAGGTTGTTGGGATAATCGGACGGAATGGAGCTGGCAAATCCACTTTGCTAAAGATTCTGAGCCGTATCACTGAACCATCAGCAGGCAGGGTGCGGCTTCGAGGACGAGTGGCAAGCTTGCTTGAGGTCGGAACTGGCTTCCATCCAGAGTTAAGTGGCAGAGAAAATATTTATCTTAATGGAGCGATACTTGGAATGCGACGGGCTGAGATAAAAAAGAAATTTGATGAGATTGTTGGATTTTCTGAAATCGAGCAATTTATTGATACCCCGGTTAAACGTTACAGTAGCGGAATGTACGTTAGACTCGCATTTTCGGTCGCGGCCCATTTGGAGCCAGACGTTCTCATCGTCGATGAGATTCTTGCGGTTGGCGATGCGGCTTTTCAGAAAAAGTGCTTGGGCAAAATGGAAGAGGCATCGAAAAAAGGAGGAAGGACTGTCCTCTTTGTTAGCCACCAAACTGGCGTTATACAAAATCTATGCGGACGATGTATCTTACTCGAAGGCGGCAAGATTGGTTTCGATGGGAAAACCATGGATGCGTTGGATTACTATGCAGCAAGTTCTAGAAAGCTGTCGCAGGCATCATTAGTCGATCGGGTGGATCGTCAAGGGGTTGGTGATGCAAGGGTGACTTCGGTCTATTTTGTGGATAGTTCCGGGGCTGTCGTGTCTGAGGTTTTTTCTGGTGGTACGGTACGGATTCGCGTCGCATTTACCGCCAACCCAGCGGTTGAATTGAGGGACTGCAGGATAAGCATTGCAGTCGTGAAAGACCTTGCGCCGATTTTGGTGCTGTCAACTGACTTGGTGGACAAGCGTTTGATGAAGTTGAGCGGCGATGGCGAGATCGAGTTTGTTGTGGATCGATGGCCGCTCACGATGGGCACTTATCAATTAACAAGCTACATTGCGAGTGGTGGTGCTTGCACACAGGACTGGGTCGATGACGCTGCATCAATCCAAGTTTTAGACGGTGATTTCTACGGATGCGGCAAAAGCTACCACGAAGGTTGGGCGGGGAAGTGTGTCCTAGTTGAGCATGGATGGAGGCGCGTCAGTCCGCCGGATATGCGTCGGGGGTCGTTGGCTTTTTAGCCTCTTTGCGAGTGTTAACGCCCGATAAGTAGCCTCGATTCAGCGGGCCTATCATAGGAGAGATAACCGATGCCTATGGATACACCTGTATGCTTGATCATTTTTCGAAGACCTGAGCATACACGGAGGTTATTGGATGTCCTGTCGGTCGTTAAACCACGGAATCTGTTTGTGGTGGCCGATGGTCCACGCCCTGGATTTAGTGGTGAAGATGCGGCATGCGCAGCGACTAGGGGTCTTATTGACCAAATTGATTGGCCGTGTGAAATCCGGCGCTCCTTTTCTGAATCTAACCTTGGTTGTGGTCTTCGCCCAGCCTCTGGGATCGACTGGGTTTTTAGTCAGGTCGACCGGGCAATCATTCTTGAAGATGACTGCCTTCCAGACCCATCATTCTTCACTTTTTGCGAGGAGACATTGGAGAGGTACTTTGATGATCCTAGCGTGATGCATATCAACGGCACAAACTTCTCAAGCGAACCCCTGCCAATCACAAGCAGCTATAGTTTCTCTAAAGTAGTCTCCTGCTGGGGTTGGGCGACCTGGCGCCGAGCGTGGAGATATCATGACTTGGCGGTCCGAGATTGGCCATATCTTGAAGGCAGCAATGTCCTACGAAAGGCAATCTCGCACCCTAGGATGGCAAATGAGTTCTCTGCGATGCTTACTGATGCGCATCGCAGGGCTGGTGATGTTTCTTATTGGGATTACCAGTGGGCGCTTGCATGTTGGTCACGCGGGGGTCACTCGCTTATCCCTCGTCAGAACCTGATATCGAATTGCGGATGCGGGCTAGATGCAACACACACGTTTGATAGCAATAGTCAATTGGCAAATATTGCAACAGGTTGCATTTCTTTTCCGTTGATTCATCCGGTCCAGCGCATTGCAAACCCGCAGTTGGATACCATTGTGCAGCGAATGATCATCGGATCCAGCACTCGGCTAGGTATTTTTGACAAGGTCCATCGGTTTGGAAGACGTGGGGCCGCTCATCTTGCAAAGCGTTTCGCTGGCATTATGGAATCTAGATTATTCTAAAAGTATAAAAATATTTATAGTAATATTAAAATTAGGCAAAAATGAAAAAGCAGCTTACACATCTATTCGCATTCCTTAGTATCCTTGCTAGTCCATGTCATGGCGAGCAACCTGTGTTACGTATTATGCCTTTGGGAGACTCGATAACCCAAGGATGTTGTAGTGGGTCTCCAGCTTTCGGCGGCTACCGATCAAAGCTCTATGATCT
The DNA here is from genome assembly GCA_029866215.1 of Akkermansiaceae bacterium. GTDB lineage: Bacteria > Verrucomicrobiota > Verrucomicrobiia > Verrucomicrobiales > Akkermansiaceae > Luteolibacter. The sequence goes on along the minus strand of JARWZU010000066.1, from coordinate 27,321 downwards.
ACTTACCCTCGGCGGAGTTGCGGTAGACTTTGTTGGCACCTTGTCTGATCCGCCAAACAATGGAAGTCTCCCCGATAGAGACCATCAGGGATATCCAGGTGCTACGATCGAAATGCTGCAGAATAGTATGGGTAATGTCTTCACAAGTGTTCTTACTCCTGACATTATTCTTTTGGATATTGGTACAAATAATTTCTGGAATGGCGATCAGCCAATAGCTGTTAGTATTGTCCTCAAGGCCCTGATTGAACAAGTTGCTATGCAGAGTCCATCCTCAAAAATACTTGTATCTAATCTTCTTTTACGAACTGATGACCATGCAGTAGCGCAAGATCAATTCAGACGTGATTACCTGCCAGCACTTGTGAGTGATGAGGTTGCCCGTGGTCGGCATGTTTCAATTGCCGACCTTCACAGTGCGTTGTTAGGATCCGACCTTACGGCGGATCGTGTGCATCCAACAGTCAATGGGTACAACAAGATGGCGGTCGCATGGTACCAAGCAATAAAAGAGGCGACCGGCAGCATTTTGATTGATCCAGTAAATATGCTCTCGAATGGCGGTTTCGAGTCAAACGCGTTCGGTCCATCTGGTGATCTAACCTACGGCCCTTATGCAGTAGAGGGTTGGGTAACATTTGGAAGCCCCTCCGGATGGACGACGGAATGGAATCCGGTGCTATCAACGACTGAAGGGTCCAAGGTCGTCTTTTTCAACGCCGGTGACAACTCTTATGACGGTTACATTTCGCAGACCTTTTCCACCGTGCCAGGGACAATCTACCAGCTGTCATTTGATGCCGGTATCGTTGTAAGTGAAAGCTGGGCACCCCGCCAACAGTCAATGGGTGTTACGGTATCGGGCTCCTCCGAGTTGTTGTCAACAGAAGTAAAACTACGAGGAAACGATGGTCGAGCTCAATGGCACCCACATCAAGTTTACTTTACAGCTGATTCCAGCAATACATCAGTAGTTTTCCTTGATAAGTCACGTGAGCTTGTTGCTCCTACGGCACAATATAGCGATCTTCTTCTAGATAACGTACGGCTTATCGTGTCTCCGAAGGACCCTACGTTGGTTGCAAGGTCCCAAGCAATCACTGTAAAGACTGGTGAGGAATTTAAATTAAAGCTAACAGGGTGGTTAGACCAAATAACTCAGCCGGAGAACATTACGATTTTAACCGTTCCAAGTCACGGGTCCCTTACGTCTACGGGTGATGACATCACCTATTCATCCGAGCCCGGTTACATAGGAACTGATTTGTTTAGTTTTACAGTAACTAACGGCTCCACGCAGTCTTCGCCAGGAATTATCACAATTACTGTCGTGCCTTCAGAAGCTGCGACTCTAACTAATGGAAGCTTCGAGAGCGGTTCTCTAGTTGGCGGTTTGGCTGGAGGCTACAACCTTGATGGATGGCAAGTGAGTGGAACGCCTTTTGGTCTTGGAACTTCATGGAATTCAAGGTTGTCAGCAACTGATGGAGAAAGAATCGTTTTCTTTAATCCGGGGTCAGATGCATTTGGCGGTAGCATATCCCAAACCTTCGCGACTATTCCAGGGGTTGCCTATATTCTTACGTTTGATACGGGTATTGTTGTTAGTGAAACCTGGGCCCCGCGCCAGCAGGAGTTGTTGGTAGAGGTCTCTGGAAACGGACTGATCTCATCAAATTCTGTCTTGATGATCGGTCAGGAGGGTGCTGCAGTTTGGGCATCAGAGGAAATCGAGTTTGTTGCGGATGGAACTTCGACAACCCTTTGTTTTTCTGAGAGGTCAGGCAGCTTATTCGCGCCTACAGCGAATGTAAGTGATCTGCTTCTTGATAATGTTAAAGTATTACCAAAGACAGTCATTCAAACCTATAATGAATGGCTTGCGCTTAATTCCCTGTCACAAAGTGGATTAGGTGATAATGATGGCGATAATATTTCCGATATTATAGAATTTGTAATCGGAGGAGATCCAACAACTGGCCACGACCAGATGCGTCTGCCTGTTGGGAGAATCGTAATTGCAGATCCCGATGGTACGGCAGGCCTAGCTCCTTATTTGTTGTTTCAGTATAAAAGGTCGGAGTCGAGTGCAGCAGACCCTACGATTGATATCAAGGTCGAGTATGGAACAGAACTTAACGGACAGTGGCAAGATGCGAGTGCCAACCCCATAGTAAAATCTGTGCTCAGTTCTGATGCCCTACAAGATAGAACAAAGCTTGTGAGCTGCTATATTCCTCTAGTTCTTGGGGTTAACGGAAAGCTATTCGCACGACTTGCTGTTAGAAGGTTGTGACGAATGTGATCCAAATTTCTTCCGTAAAGCGTCGCCCTATTTTATGATTGCGCTCTTAATAGGCAAACAAGTTTACAGGGCAAATATCTTTTCCAAAGATCGATGGTTACGTGCATTGCTGAGGATTGCGGATTTTAGGGGATTCGGCCGAATTTGCGGATTTATTGCATCGTGGACAACTACCCCGTATCATGGAAGAAGTGTTCTTGCCAGAATGTGTGTGCACGGGTTCATTGCACCGAATGTGGTAATTACGCACTCTAAGATCGCTCTAGGTGCTCATGTTTGTCTGGGCGATAAGACAATGATACAAGACGCAGGTTCAGGTGGTAAAATACAGCTAATGGATCACGTTCATATTTACGGAGACAGCTTTATTGAAACCGGAATGGGTGGCGAGATTTTCGTCGATGTGGGTACACATATTCAACCAGGGTGTCACATTCACGCATTTCTCTCCGAAATACGTATCGGATCTTACGTCGAAATTGCACCGAGATGCGCTTTCTATAATTACGATCATAAAACAAAACGAGGCGAACCGATCATGAATCAAGGGCTGTCGAGTAAGGGAAACATCTTGATTAAGAATGGAGCATGGTTGGGCCATGGGGTTACCGTATTAGGCGGTGTGACAATAGGAGAGGGAGCAGTAATCGGCGCTGGATCGGTGGTAACTAAAAGTGTGCCAGATTACGCCATAGCTGCTGGGGTGCCCGCAAAAGTTTTCGAAGGAAGACCCGGTCAAAAATTAGAACGTTTAGAATAATATTGAAGGTATTGTTGAGTACATAATACTATGAAAGTTGTAATATTCGCAGGTGGTTTAGGATCAAGAATTAGTGAGGAAAGCCGTATCAAGCCAAAGCCAATGATAGAGATTGGAGGACTGCCAATCTTGTGGCATATCATGAAAATATATTCGGCATATGGGCTTAATGAATTTGTAATTTGTTGTGGTTATAAGGGTTACATGATAAAGGACTTCTTTGCGAATTACCACCGCTACCGTTCTGATCTTACATTTGACTTAAGAGGTAATCAGGCAATCGTGCATCGATCCAACTCTGAGCCGTGGAGAGTAACCTGTGTTGAGACAGGTGAAACCACAATGACCGGTGGAAGGCTTAAGCGTGTCGAGCAGTATCTTGGGGGTGAGACATTTTGTCTAACTTACGGTGATGGCGTCTCGGATGTGAACGTTGCGGAAAGCATTCGTTTTCATCGGCTACACGGTAAGTTAGCAACCCTCACCGCAGTTCAGTCACCTGGTCGGTTTGGTGCTTTCTCATTGCAATCTGAGAGCGGGCACATTGGATCGTTTGCCGAGAAGCCAAAGGGTGATGGCGCATGGATTAATGGGGGTTTTTTTGTCCTTGAGCCCGGCGTGATTCCATATATCGATGGTGACGATACCACATGGGAGCGTGAACCCTTAGAACAGCTTGCGAGAACTGGAGAGCTTATGGCCTTCCGTCATGAGGGATTTTGGCAGTCCATGGACACTCTAAGAGACAAGTTCCACCTGGAGGGTCTTATTGCCAAAGGAACCGAACCGTGGAACGTATGGAAAAGATCTAATCCTAGTCATTCTTCATAAAATAGCTGTGATAAGTTCTTCCTTTACCCTGGCAGGGAGGTGTTACAAAAAATAAGTGCTAAGATATTTTTAAATAACTAACAATAATTGTATAACATGATGACAGCAACAATAAATTCAGCAAGCTGCAGATCTTGTAGAGAAGATTTAAGCCTTGTAATGTGCGATTTAGGTATGTCACCTTTCGCAAATTCTTTTCAAAGAATGGATTTGCCTGTTATTTGTGAGGAATCATATCCCCTCAAAGTGCGGGTGTGTAGTCAGTGCTTGTTATCGCAATTAGAACAGTTCAAGGCACCTGATTCCATTTTTGGGAATTATGCCTACTTAAGTAGTTATTCATCATCATGGGTCGACCACGCTCGCCAATACTGTGAAATGATGAGGGACCGTTTTGGCTACGGACCTGCGACGCAAGTTATTGAAATTGCCAGTAACGACGGATATCTACTTCAACATTTTAAAAAAATGGGTCTAAAGGTATTCGGGGTCGAGCCCGCTGAGAATATTGCTAAGATCGCATGGGAAACAAAAGGGATTCCTAGTATGCCTAAGTTCTTTGGAGTGGATGCGGCAATCGACTTAGTAGAATCTGGGCGATCAGCAGATCTACTGATGGGAAACAATGTTCTGGCACACGTACCCGACATTAACGATTTCGTTGCGGGGTTGGCCATTGCGCTGAAGCCTTTAGGGGTTATCACCTTTGAGTTTCCACATCTACAACGTTTGATAGAGTACAATCAATTCGATACGATTTATCATGAACATTTTTCCTATTTGTCGTTATTAACGGTAAAGAAAATATTCTTGAATCATCGTTTAGAGATTTTTGACGTTGAAGAGCTTGATACCCATGGTGGTTCCCTTCGGATTTTTGCATGTCATCAAGACGCATTTGGGGGCGCATTTGATTTGTCTGATCGAGTCGGTGATGTTTTGAGCGAAGAAAGAAGGTTTGGGATGGAAGACATGCGAACATACGCCGAATTCAACTATAAAGTTGAGGAGACTAAATCTAAAATAAAAAAGTTTGTCAATGAGGCTAATGTGTCTAGGAAAAAAATCGTTTGCTACGGAGCGGCAGCAAAGGGTGTGACGTTGATCAATTCTTGCGGTATTACTGCGAATCAAGTCGAATATGTGGTGGACAAGAGTCCCCACAAGCAAAACCATTTTATGCCAGGTTCTCGAATTCCCATCTTTGGAACCGAAAGAATATTTGAAACTCGACCTGACTATGTCTTGATTCTTGCATGGAATCTGAAGGATGAGATTATTACCGAGATGAAGGGGGTAAGGGAATGGGGAGGAAAGTTTGTTGTGCCCATTCCTGAGCTTCTTGTTCTGGATTAGTATGCTAGATGTCTAGCAACCAATTTGATTCTTCGGAAGTGTCCATATGATCGATGAGGGGGTACAGATGCATGCACTTGCAGGTGAATTGTTTCCAATCTGCCGAAGCATCACAGGGGAGGGAGTTCGAACAACCTTGCGTAGGGTAGCACGCGAGATTCCAATTGAAATTCATGAGGTTCCCAGTGGAACCCATGTTCATGATTGGATCGTCCCGGACGAGTGGAACGTCAGGGATGCCTGGATCAAGGGGCCTGATGGTCGGAAGGTTGTTGATTTCACCGAATGCAATCTACATGTCGTAGGCTATAGCAAGCCTATTTCGGTATCAATGCATCTTTCGGAACTACGGCATCATCTTTATAGTCTACCGGACAACCCTGAGTGGGTCCCATACCGGACAGGATACTACAATAATTCATGGGGTTTTTGTCTCACGCAACGCAAATTAGATCTTTTAGAAGACGGTGTTTATGAAGTATTTATCGACACTGAACTAAGTGCTGGTTCTCTTACGTATGGTGAACTAGTTATTCCCGGGCAGACTAGCGATGAGTTTTTGGTTTCTTGCCATGTGTGTCATCCCTCATTAGCAAATGATAATCTTTCTGGTATCGTTGTTGCCGTTTCGCTCGCTCGACACCTCTTGGCAAATTCGAAGCGATTTTCCGTTCGATTCCTGTTTATTCCAGGAACGATCGGTTCAATAACTTGGTTGGCGTTACACAGTAATGTCGTGCAGCGAATCAAGCACGGATTGGTTCTGACCTGTGTTGGAGATGTAGGTGACCCGACGTATAAACGGTCTCGTCGTAGTGATGCAACCATTGACCGTGTGATGAATTATATTTTTCAGCAGAACGGGCTAAATGAGCGAATCGTGGATTTTGTTCCTTATGGATATGACGAGCGACAATATTGTTCGTTAGGGTTTAATTTGCCAGTTGGGGTCCTCTCTCGTTCACCTCATGGCACGTTTCCAGAATACCATACAAATGCTGATAACATGGAATTCATCACGCCAGCAGCTCTTGTAGACTCATTGAACATGGCCACCTGCGCCATTGAGATGGTTAACGATAACTGCACCTACAAAAACCTTAAGCCAATGGGTGAGCCTATGCTAGGGAAGGTCGGGCTTTATGACAAGCATGGCGCTGGGCGATCTGGAAAATTTCTTGAACTTGCGATGCTTTGGGTTCTTAATCTTTCGGATGGTAAAACTGATCTATTAACGGTTGCGGAACGTTCAAAGATTGGATTTCCTGAAATTGTCGGTGCAGCGTTAGCTTTGGAGGAGGCAGGGATTATTCTGAAAGACGGAGATAGTCAGCCTAGCTTGGAGCTCGAACTTCAGTCCACATCCCATACGCCTGAGACGCCATGAGTGACGACATTGCATACTGAGCGGCCAACCCATCGTTAAATGATGCGTCGATATCTGGATCAAGGCTTCCGGAGATACAGGCATCTAAATAGCTATGGATCATCCTTCTCAGTGCGGTTGGTTTTCCAAGGGAGGCCTCTGGAGGCAGCTGTAGGTCAATCCACTCTGGAGCGGTCGGCGTTGAGCGTTTGATGAAATCGACTCCGCCGCGGCTAAGTGAAGCTTTAAGAGCACCCTCTGTGCCGACCACCTCGAGATATCCGAGGGGCGCAAACGGTGGAGTAATGCGGCTGATGAAGAATTGGCCATGCACACCGTTGGTATGTCTCATCCATGCACTCACTAAATCATCGGGTGCATGGGAACCTGACAGCGGCGGAGTGGTCTTGGTTCCCGAACTTGGAATGGACATCGTATGGCCGATTACAGATGCAATAGGACCTAAGACATGTCGGCTGATGTCAAAGAGGTGGGAACCAAGATTCTCGAGCATTCCAGGCTCAAATGGTTGATGGTGGTGCCTATGTTGTTCTGAAGAGCTTGGGGCTAGGCGATCCCAACGGTCATATTGGACTCGTGCGAAAAATGGTGTTCCAATTTCACCAGCTGCAATTCGGGTTCGGAGCGAACGAACGCCGTAATTGTAGCGAAATGTAAATGCTGTAAAATGAATTTTATTTGATTTCAATGCAATATTTGCCATGAGTTCAGCTTGAGTAACAGACACAGCGAGCGGCTTTTCGCATAGCACATGTTTCTTATTTTTCATTGCCGCAAATGCATGGTCTGGATGGTTTGAGTTCGCGCTTGCAATTGTGACTGCGTCGATATCGTCTCTTTCACAAAGCTCGCGATAATTATTCATCGCTGAAGGTAGGCTATATTTCTTTGCTAGCAATTTTGCGTTTGCGCCGCAGACCGCAACGATCTGAGCATTTGGGTGTGACAGAATACATGGGATGTGGCATTCATCTGCAAATTTGCCAGTTCCGATGACTCCAACGCGGATGATGGGTGCTTTTTTATCCATGTAATCTGATTTTTCGAGTTAGGGAGAATGCAGTTTAGGGTAAGGTCGGTTGGTACGCTACCGATAATCTTTGTGCGAGAATAAATCAATAAATTTAAGTGTGATACACAATAGGGAGATGAGAATAGCGCTTGCCACGAACTTATGATTTTTAGGGCTACTGAGATTGCAGGTGCATACGTCGTTGAATTAGAGCCGAGGATGGATGTGCGCGGGTCTTTTGCGCGTTCCTATTGCACTGCAGAGTTCGCACAAGCTGGGATTCAATTCCAAGCTGTCCAGGCGAATTTGTCGGTCAATCGACTGAAGGGAACGCTTCGCGGAATGCATTATCAAAAGCGTGGCACCGGGGAGTCCAAATTGGTTCGTTGCATTAAGGGGGCGGTATGGGATGTGCTTATCGACATGCGGACTGAGTCCGCTACCTATTTACGACACTTCGGAGTAGAGTTGAGCGCTAAAAATGGGTTGGCTGTGTATGTGCCTGAGCTTGTTGCGCATGGGACTTTGGCATTGTCGGCCGGTGCTGAGATTTTTTACCTTATGGGTGGGCTTTATGACGGCGACAAATCGTGTGGATGTCGCTTCGACGATCCTATGGTCGGTATTGCTTGGCCTGATAGGGTTTCAGTGATCAGCCAGCGGGACCTGGATTGGCCATTCATCGTACCGCAACATGGTAAATAAAAGTTTTGCTGGATTCGTGAAGGCTCTTCATCGGCCTTTTTCGCGTACGACCAAGGCGTGCAAGCGCGTAGCTGTGGTCGTTCCGTGGTCTGATCGGGAGCACTTCACAGCGGACGAGGAGGTTTCAATTCGTCACTTGTTCCACTATCTGGGTGAGTATGATAAATTTTTGTTAGTTCCTAGGGGTACTAGGTTGACGACGTCAGGCTTCAAGCTTGTAGGGCTGGCGAAGAGGTATTTCGGTTCGCCGTCGCTGCATGATCGTTTACTTTATAAAATCTGGTTTTACAAAAAGTTTTTGGATTATGATTTCATTTTGTTCTACCATCTTGATAGTCTTGTGTTAGATTATAGTATGTCAAAGTGGTTTTCAGGTAATTTTGATTTTATTGGTCCACCTTGGGTTAATTGTGAGGATAGTCCATGGGTTGAAGTGCCACGAGTTGGAAATGGCGGATTTAGTTTGTTGCGTGTCAGCCGAGCTATTGAGGTACTCACTAGTCGATACAGGGTTGAGCCAAATACTCTTATTCATGAATGGTTCAGTGAATTCTGCCCGTTGTGGCTTGTGGCTGAGCTTGCGAGGTTTCGGGGTAATTCTAGATGGATCCGAATAAAGGACCGTCTGCTTGAAGGGTGGCACGAGAGCCGATGCCCTACAAATTATGGACAAGGTAATGACCAATTCTGGTCAGATAAAGCTGTTAAATATGTAAGTGAATTTCGCGTAGCAACTCTTGAAGAAGGTCTTCAGTTCGGGTTCGAGGTCTCGCCTCAGACTTGTTATGAAATGGCAGGAAAAAAGATGCCATTTGGTTGCCACGCTTGGGCAAAGTATGATCGTGAATTCTGGCGTCCCCACTTGCTAACAGAGATCACTTGCTCTCTCCCCCTCAAAAAAGAATAGTTGGATCATTATGAAGGTTTCAATCTGCCTACCGACCTTAAATAGCGTTCGTTATTTATCTGATAGGCTTAATAGCATTATTGGACAGAGTTACAATAACTGGGAGTTAATTGTTGTTGATAGTGGTTCCATCGATGGAACAGTTCAGATGATTGAAGACCTTCGGATCCAGGATGACCGTGTTCGAATTATCCAGACGCCACCAGATGGGATTTATCCTAACTTCAATAGAGGAATTAAATTTGCAAAGGGAGAACTTGTATATATTGCAACAAGTGATGACACAATGGCAACAGACTTTTTAGGAAAGATGGTCGTTGCCTTAGATTCAAACCCTGATTGCGAGATTGCGCACTGTCCGATGCGAGTATTGAGTGCTGACGGAAGTGTTTGTAACGATTGGTGGCGAGAGGAATCGATTTTCGCGAGGAGTACCGGCAGCCTACTGCTTGAGAAGCACAAGCGGCTTGCTCCACTTGATGGAGTGTTGTGTATGCTCGGTAATAATGTTTATTCATCAGTCACACAGATGCTGATAAGGAAGCGGTTATTTGAGAGGGTCGGCGGCTACATGTCAACTTGGGGTTCGTTAGGTGATTTTCATTGGAATTTGAGAGCCGGATTTGTCGCTAATACAATCCATGTTCCAGATACATGGGGTGGCTGGAGAATGCATTCTGAGCAAGCAACCGCAGGTGTTCAGCTTGGCTCAAGGAGTCATCAAAACTCGATTGATGAGATGATTGCCGATGTGGTCGACAGGCTCGATCTTTTCATTGGGAAGAGTGATCAGGTTGAGATCTTTGGGAAGTTTGTGCCTCGCGCTCGTGTTCTTAGGGATTACTTGCGTGAGTATGGAAGTTGCAGGTCGGGGTTGCATCGTCGAGCTTTTATGCTCGGGCAGCTCGCTGATGGAAAGTTAGTCGCATGGAAGCATCTAGGTGCACTTCTGAGGGGTGACAGTCATTGGGTAAGAGATTCTCCCGAGTTAGTAGTATCTTGGTTCGACGATGATGTTTTGGTGCCTCTTGGTTAGGCCTTAGGTTGGTGTTTGGTCTCGTTTTGCCTTGTAGAATTGTTTTTGGTATTCAGTTGGCGTATTTCTATATGTTCGATTGCTTGTGTAGCGGGCGACTTTGCTGATGAAGATCTTGTTTATTACCTCTCACGCTCCTTGTGGGCCCGACCATGGTGCACGTTTACGTGCGAGAAAATTGATGGTGCAGCTTCGCAGGTTTGGTGATGTCCATTTAGTTTTAGCAGGGGCATATGAGGCATATGGGCATCAAGAGAATGCTACGGCTGAAGATTTTTTGCCAATTCGTGTTTTTGAATTTTGGCCGTGGCCGATCAGGAGTATGCTCGGTCGTATCAAATTTGAGGTTGGTTCCGACGACTTGAATACCCACAGGGTGAGTGCTAGCGCGGAGGATCAGGTTGAGTTGAAGTCGCTAATAAATGCGTATGATTTGGTTTGGGTTCATGGATTGCGGGTTGCCAATGGCTTTAATCTATGGAGGTGGCCAAAGACGATTCTCGACATTGATGATATTCCCAGCGAGGTCGCTTGGAATGAAATTGCAAATTCAGATGGGTTTGTGCGGCGGTTTCGGGCGTTCCGGCAGTACATGATTTGGCGTCGGCATGAGCGGCGGCTTTGTGAAAGGTTTGACGGGCTTGCGGTCTGTAGCGCTGCGGATCGAGCACGATTTAGTGGTGAGGGGAACGTTTACGTGGTATCTAATGGGTGTGATGTGCCGAGCGTGGTTCCGGTGCGCAGGCAATTTTTGCCACTTCGCATTGGGTTTGTGGGTTCGCTTGAATACGGTCCCAACGCAAGTGGCATGCGCTGGTTTTTGCGTTACGTCTGGCCCCGACTGGTTGCATCCTTCCCAGAGTTAACTTTAAGGATTGTGGGGAAGTATAGTGACTCTCCGGAATGGGTGAATTGCAGAAATGTGGATGGGCTTGGTTGGATTCCCGAATTGGATGATGAGATTGCTACATGGGCATTGACGATTGTCCCTATCTTTGAGGGTGGGGGTACCCGTATAAAAGTTAGCACTGCTTTTAGTCGAAAATGTCCGGTTGTTTCTACCCAGTTGGGGGTTTATGGATACGACGTTACTAATGGGAATGAGGTTTTGATTGCAGATTCCGTCGTTGATTTCGAGGGAGCATGTCAAAGGGTTTTGGAGGATCACGCATTTGGCGATCAACTTGCTGGCCTTGCGTGGGATCGATTCAAATGCAATTGGACTTGGGCTGCTAATTCGTCGTGTCTGGCCGAGATGGTGGAGGTCATCAGCGGAATGCCCGACGATCTTGAAGGTCGATGATATGGATTGTTCTGTCATCATTTGTACACGCGGGCGGTTGGAGAGGCTGCGAGAGACTTTGCGAGCGTTTGCGTTGGTGAGGGTTCCAGGGGAGTGGGAGGTCGAGATGATCTTGGCTGACAACGATGCGTTTGGAGGTGCTGCGGAAGTTGTGCGGGTGACGAAGCTTGATCGGATTCGTATTCAATACTTGCATGTGCCACTGCCAGGAAAGAGTCGTGCATTGAACGCTGCCGTAGCCAAGGCGAGGGGGCGGGTACTATTGTTTACCGATGACGACGTTGAGCCTGCTGAGTCATGGCTTGAGCGGATGGCGGAGCCGCTGTTTGAAGGGCGTTGTGCGGCTGTGGCAGGTCGTATCAAGCTGGCTCCTCATCTTGTGAGATCATGGTTTGGGTTGATGCATCGGACTTGGTTGGCGGAGGTCCTCGATCCGGCTGACGGTAAGACTGCCCTTGTTGGGGCGAGTATGGGTGTTCACAGCTCTGTGTTTGAAGTGATCGGGGGTTTTGATGAAGCCTTAGGGCCTGGCGCATCCGGATTCGGTGAGGAGACATTGTTGGGAATGCAGATCGAGGAGGCTGGGCTACTCATTTCTCCTGTGGGTGATACATTTGTGGTTCACTACCCAGATGTCGTGAGACTGTTGCGTGCGGACTGGTTGTTAGCTGCTAATCGGTTTGGGGAGACCTCTGCGTACATCATGTACCACTGGGAGCATGCACCAGTCGTTTTTCCAAGGATTCGAGCGGTCGTGGTTTCGATAAAGTTACGATTTCGTCAGCGGTTGATGATGATGTTTAGAGGGCCTATTGAAGGTTGCTCAGAATGGGAGATGAGCTATCGGGTTCAGATCGCGAGGCTAAAAAGGCTTGCGGTTGAATCGAACTTGCCGAGGAATTATTATTTTCGTTCGTTGAAGAAAAATCATATTAAATAAAAAAATTATAAATGAAGAAACTCGCAAAAAAATTATGTTCCAATAAGTTGGAATGTGGAAGCTGTGACAATATGCTTGGTACAATAAATTATATCATGCCAATCTATGCTTGCATGAGTCTGTTTCTCTCCGGATGTGGTGGGATGAGCTCTTCCCCGCCCTTACCAAGGGAGGCGTCCATGTCCATTCCGAATGCAAATCTCGCGGCAGGAGATGAGGTCAAGGTATCGTTTTCGGGTGCTCCCGATTTGAATTTGAAGCAGAAGATTCAGGTCAATGGAAATCTGAGTTTGCCGACGATTGGCGACGTTCGTGCCGTCGGGAAAAGCATCTCGGGTTTTCAGTCAGAGTTGACCGCGCGCTATCAGCCACATTTTCAAGACCCAACTGTAGTGGTATCGGTCGAAAATGCGGCAGCGGGTGTCTACGTGTCTGGGGAGGTTCTACGACCTGGTAAAATCCCATTGGATCGTCCGATGACTGCTCTTGAGGCGGTGATGGAATGTGGTGGATTTTCTAAACTTGCGAATCCGCGGCAGGTGATAGTTGTCAGGAATCAGGCGAATCAGATGGAGCGCTACCCACTTAACCTAAATGATGTGCTCAATGGTGGGGAGAGTCAGCCGTTTTATCTTCGGGTATATGACGTGATTTACGTTAGGCAGAGCGTTTGGTGATCTGAAGGGGCCTAAGGGATGAGGTGATGTTCGATGACTTTTAGGACGTCGATTCGTCCAGTTCCGGTTTTGGATGAACTGGTAAGCACGTTTGAGGCAGTTGCTAAATCTGCGGTCATGGCTGCGAGGAAGGTATCGATCGTGATACGTGTCTTTGCGGGAGATTGCTTGTCAGCTTTGGTGAAAACCAAGGAGAATGGTACGGAGCAGGTTGCGATCCAGGCGGTGAAGTCGATGTCGATGCGTTGTGGTGTCAAGCGCGAGTCGATCAAGACGAAGACATGTTTGAGGTTTTCGCGCTGCTCGATGTAGTCGCCGACCGTTTCGGTGAAATCGATTTTTTCACTTTTGGCAACTTTGGCGTATCCGTAGCCCGGGAGGTCGACGAGACTCCATGTTTCGTTCATGACGAAAAAGTTAAGGAGCCTAGTTTTTCCGGGCGTGGCGGATACCTTGGCAAGGTGAACCTTGTTGGATAGCATATTGATCATCGAGCTTTTGCCGACGTTCGAGCGTCCGATGAAAGCGAATTCGGGGAGGTGCCATGTGGGTGCTGCGCTGAGCTGGTGGGCACTGAGGGTGAATTTCGCTGATTTAATTTGCATGCGCTTTGCTAGCGTGATTCTCAGCGATCATTGAAAGTGAGCGAGGATCTTGGCGGCCGCATGTTCAGGGCTGATGCCATGAAGCTCCCTGAGGACTTCTGGTTTCCCATGTTCGATGAATTGGTCTGGCCAGCCGATGCGTTCGACGGGTGTATGAATGCCGGCGGTGTGCAGGTGTTCAATGACTGAGGCGCCGAATCCATTCATAATCACGTGATCCTCGAAGGTGCAAACGACCTTGCATTGGGATGCGTATTTCTCCAAAACCTTAGCATCAAGAGGTTTGATGAAGCGAGGATTGATGAGCGCGACCGATAGACCTTTTTGTTCTAGGATTTCTTTAGTGCGCTCGGCCATTTCGAACAGGGTGCCGAGGCCTATTAGAGCTACGTCTGTGCCATCGGAGATCACCTCTGCTTTGCCGATTTCGAGGAGCTGTGGGTTGTCTTTAATTGGGGTTCCTTTGATGGTGCCTCGTGGGAAGCGGATGGCGGATGGGCCGTCATCGTATTGCGCCATGGTGTAGAGCATGTCGACAAACTCATCTTCATCTTTTGGCTGCATGTGAATGATGCCGGGTACATGGCGGAGGTAGCCGATGTCGAACAGGCCGTGATGGGTTGGGCCGTCATCTCCGGATAGACCTCCTCGGTCCATGCAGAGGCGGACGGGCAGTCCTTGCAGGGCCATGTCGTGGATGATCATGTCATATGCGCGCTGCATGAAGGTCGAGTAGATTGCAAGAAACGGCTTGAACCCGTCGGTTGCGAGACCACAGGCGAAGAGTGCGGCGTGTTCTTCAGCGATTCCGACGTCGAAGTAGCGGTCAGGGAGTTCGTTTTTGAAGATTTCCAACTTGGTTCCGCCGGGCATTGCTGCGGTGATGGCAACAATCTTCGGGTTCTTTTTTGCGAGATCGGTGATGGTTCTGCCGAAAATCTCCGAGCAGGTTGGAGTGAGGGTTGAGTCGGTTGAGCCATCCTCAATTTTATAAGTCCCGAGTCCATGGAATTTCCCCGGATTGTCGAGTGCGGGTTGGTAGCCGCGGCCTTTTTCGGTGATGATGTGTAGGACTACGGGTTCGTGCAGTGTTTTGAGGTGTTCGAAGGTGCGGACGAGCAGCGGTAGGTCGTGACCATCGATCGGGCCAAAGTAGCGCAGTCCGAATTTTTCAAAAAGGACGTTTTGGAAAAATAGATTTTTTGCACCTTCCTCAACCTTGTGAGCGAGGGTGCGTGCTGCCTTTCCAGCGATTTTTTCGACGAACTCTGCGGCTTGGCGTCTGACGGTTGCGTAGGCCGAGTGCGTCTGGAGGGCATTGAAATAACGGGCGATGGCTCCGACGTTTTTATCGATCGACCATTCGTTATCGTTCAGAACCACGATGAATTTTTTGGTGGTTTCTGCGATGTTGTTGAGTGCCTCGAGCGTCGGTCCACAGGTGAATGCGGCATCGCCGGCGACGGCAACGATGTGGTGGTCATTGCCAGAGAGGTCGCGGGCTGCGGCCATCCCAAGGGCGGCTGAGAGAGCGGTGCCAGCGTGGCCTGCGCCGTAGGCGTCATGCTCTGACTCGCTGCGGAGCAGGAATCCGTTGAGGCCTTTGTAGGTGCGGATGGTGTGGATCTGTTTGGCGCGGCCTGTAAGCATTTTGTGGACATATCCTTGGTGGGAGACATCGAACACAAACTTATCCTTTGGTGTTGAGAAGACTCGGTGCATTGCGATGGACAATTCCACCACTCCGAGGTTGGGGCCGAGGTGGCCACCGGTTCTTGAAAGTGAGTCAATTAGGGTATGCCGGATCTCTGCTGCTAGAGCGGTCAAATCGTCATCGGCGAGTCGTTTGACATCGCTGGGTGAGAGGATCGTTGAGAGGAGTGGGCCGACGGTGGGTAGGCTAGAAGAGTCGGATCTCATTATCTTGGTCGTCGGAATCGTCCCGTGAATTTGTGATGAGGGAATTCCCTGCATCATCCATATTTTGCGGGTCGGTATCCAGCAAATTGTCGTTTTGGCTTTGGAGTGTAATAAGGTCGATGCGATTGCGAGCACCTTTGATCATGGATTCACAGCGGCCAAGGAGTTCTGAGCCTTTTTCGTAATGGCTAACGAGTTCTTCGAGTGCGAGGTGTTCGTGCTCCATCGTCTCGACGATTTTTTCAAGACCGGCGAGGGCTTCTTCAAAAGTGGGCTGGGGCGACTCACCATCGGTCGTGTTTGATTTTCGGCGCGCCATGCTCATTGAAGTTCATCGGTCTCGGATACGCGAGTTTGGCGGTTGCTGTAGAAAATCATGTCCGGGCCGACCAGTGGGATTCGGTAAGGGTAGCGCTTGGCAACCCCTTGGATTCTTTGATCTCGGTCGATGAGTGTCACGTTTGCGGGATAAAGCGTCTTTCCCTCGAGAACCATCATCGTGAAGTCCCTGTATTGGCTGGCAACTTCTGATAGAGGGCCCGAACCATGAGATGAGGGTGAAATGGTCACGCCTGCCACTGGGGTTTGTAGGTCATTGGAGATGGTTTCAAGTTTTTCGAATTCCGCATAGGTCGGTGGCAGCCAGACGCTGATTCTGTCGGCGTACCAGGCGACAGCCCATGGTTGGTCGGAGAAGACCACTTGTTTTGAGGTGGTGTAGCCCTTCAACCCTTTTTTCAGGTTATTCAGCGCCGGTGCGTAATAGGGCGGCCAGTGTGGGACGCCGCCACGATCTCGGAGTGCTAGGCCGATGCGAACGCTGAGGGGCAGGCTTAGCAGCAAGGGCAGGGAGCAGATCGGGATGATAAAGTAGAAGTGCATGTTTCGCAAAAATGGGGTTGAGGCGACGAAATCAAGGCGGCTCCAGAGGATCGAGATCAATGCGACTCCATAAGCCGTCATGATCGGCGCAAACAGCAGGTGGAGTTGGTTAGCATCGAGCTCGTTTTTTGAGATCCCGAAGATTGCCATGCCGAAGGCCGCGCCCACCCACATGAGCAGAATTGCCCATCGAAAGTTTGCAATCGAAGTACGTTTGAACGGGTGGAGAAGGGCGATGAAAAAAAGAGGTGCGACGACGATCCCTCCGAGGAATGGGATGATGTCATTGGATTGAACCAAGGCGCTTTTGATGATCTTGGAGAGCAGGCCATCGAGGACAAGCGGCTGTGTCTCGAGGTCACCGTTGCGCATCACTGCATTTTCGCCGCCATTGCCAAGGCCGTTGTAGATGGTGAGGAATGCTGTTCCGAGGGGCGATCCCGTGATGTTATTGTTGCGAATCATCGGCCCGATGCCGGCCAGTAAAATGAGGGCAAGGACTGAAATTCCAATGATTCCGCGCGGGCGGAAGGCGATGGCGGCATAGATGATGTAGCCGAGCGCGATCCAAACCGTGAGCCAATGGGTGAGAGCGAGCAGTGTGAAGAAGATGCCAGCGATGATTGCGGGAGCAGCGGCGAGGCGGCCGGTGGTTGCAGCTTCCACGGCGCGGTAGGCGAAATAAGTGCCACACGAAAAAAGCAGTAGCATCAGCATTTGTGGCAAGCCGCTCAGTGAGTACGTCCAGAATGTCTGGCAAAACAGCATGAGGACCGCGCAGACCCCCGCGATTTTGGCGTCGAAGATTCGGGAAATCAGCAGGTAATTCACGCCGATGGCCATGAGGAAGAACAGGGTGGAAACCGCGGCGATCACACGGTCGAGCGGGAATACCATCTCGTTGTCCTTCATTTGCCATGAATCTGGCTTATCGGCACCGATGAGTTTCAGGACCGCGGCATTCAGGAGGGGATTAAGGGGAGAGTGATAGGTGTCTTCGAATCCCTTGAAAGGAACCGCGCGGTTTTGTGACCGCTGCGCTTGGTCGTAGGCGACCGGACGGACCATTTTCGTGGTGAAGCCATTGCCTCGGGCGATTTCGCGTGAGATTTGCGCCTGATCCATTGCCTGAGGCGAATCGAGTCCCTTGAATAAAACGAAAAGATTTCCGAGGGTAAGGATGATCAATACTGAGAAAAACAAGCTACGGCGGACGATCATGCCAGCGTCGAGCTGCGAGGAGGGTGTCATGGTGAGAATGGAGTGAAATTCGTTGATTTGGTCAGATCCCCAGATCCTTTAATTTGCGCTGGAGCGTTCTTCGGCTTAGCCCAAGAAGTTCCGAGGCATGCGTGCGGTTGCCTCGGGCGAGTGCGAGCGCGGCGCGGATCGTTTTGGACTCAAGCGCATTCAAATTGAATTCTGAAGCAGCGGCAAGGGTGTTTTTGGGAGGCGTTGCCGTATGCGTTGGGGATTGCTCTGGCGATTGGAGGAACTGGGGAAGATGCAGGGCTTCGATGGTGGTGCTGTTGCTCATCACGACGCCGTGTTCGATGGCAGTGCGGAGTTCTCGGACATTGCCGGGCCACGGGTAGGCGAGTAGCGATTGCATGGCGGAATCGCTCAGGGGCTTCACCGGTCGGTCATTTTCCTTGGCGAATTCGGTGAGAAAGCTCCCTGCGAGCAAGACGATGTCCTCCCTTCGGTCACGAAGCGGGGGCATTTCTATTTTGACCCCATTGAGTCGGAAATAGAGGTCTTCGCGAAAGCTGCCGCGTGAAACGAGTTCTTTCAGGCTTTTGTTCGTGGCGGCGATGACCCGCACATCGACTTTGATCGGTGAGTTTGACCCGACGCGTTCGAGGCTACGCTCCGAGAGCACGCGGAGGAGTTTGACCTGAGTTGCGGCGTCGATCTCGCCGATCTCGTCGAGAAAAAGAGTTCCGCCGTCGGCCTGTTCAAATCGGCCGATTCGACGTTGGGAGGCGCCGGTGAAGGCGCCTTTTTCGTGTCCAAAAAGCTCGCTTTCAAGAAGTTGTGGTGAAAGAGCCGCGCAATTGACGATCACCATTTTTGCGGTGGGGCGGCCAGACAGGTGGTGTAGCGTATGAGCAACCACTTCTTTACCGGTACCGGATTCGCCCTCGATGAGGACGGTGGCCCGAGTCGGCGCGACCTGCTGCACGAGCTCGGTGACGCGTTCGATGGCGGCGGATTTCCCGATCAGGCGGTCAAGTTTGTGGGATTTCTTGACTTGCTGAACCAGTTGCTGGTTTTCGGTTTCCAGCACCTGGCTGCGGAGCGCCCGTTTGAGCTGCATTTCGACCTCGTCCAGATTCAAGGGCTTCGTGACGAAATGCCAAGCCCCTCGGCGCATTGCTTCGACGGCGGTGTCCACCGAACCGTAAGCCGTCATCATGATCGCGACGGGTGGCTGCGGCATTGCCAAAGCGTGATCTAATAAATCCATTCCCGAATCCCCGCCAAGTCGGAGGTCGGTGAGCAGGAGTTGAATTGGCTCGGATTTGAGAATGGTCAGGGCCTCGCTGGTACCTGACGCCGTGTAGACATCGAAATCTTCTTCCAAGGCGCTGCGCAGGCCCTCGCGGGTTGCGCGTTCATCTTCAACGATTAGCAGGGTCGGCAGCATGGGTGGGATTTTGAGGCTAAGGTCGATTAGATCACATCGATGACAGGGGCCGGCTCGGGGGCGCTCAGTAGGCGGACGGGGCGTTCCGTGTGCGGGAAATGGATGACCACCCGAGTGCCTTGGTTGGCCTCGCTTTCGATGGCGATGGCGCCGCCGTGTTCGCGGATGATGCGTCTGACGATGAGAAGTCCCAGTCCGGAGCCCGAGGGTTTGGTGGTGCGGTAGGGCTCGAAGAGTGCTCCCATGTGTTCGGGAGAAATACCAGTCCCGTTGTCTTCGATGGAAATGATGTACTCGAAGTCGTTTACGCGGGTGCGGATCGTGACGAGGCCTTGATCGGATGGGATCGCTTGGAACGCATTGCGGATCAGGTTGTAGAACACTTGTTGAAATTGAAGGGGGTCGATGAAGGCGGGCGGGAGGGAGCTGGCGAGGTCGAGCTCGATGGCGACCTTGCGCGCCTCGAGTTCCGGTTCCAGCAGCCGGAGAGTTTCGTGGAGGATGGCGTGGATGTCCTTGCGTTCGCGATGGGGCGCGGTGGGGCGGACGGCATTGAGAAACTGCTTGAGAATCAAATCGAGGCGCTGGATTTCCTCTCGGGCGGTGGCGAGGTTTTCCTCGAGGGGCTCACGCTCGGTGGGGGATAGCTTGCGCAGTTTGCGACCAAGCAGTTGGAGGTGGATATCGAGCGAATTTAGTGGATTGCCGATTTCATGGGCGACTCCCGCGGCCAGGAGGGTCAGGGAGTTCAGCCGTTCGGACTCGAGGGTCTCCTCGGCTTCGGCACGCGTGCTGGTGAGGTCTCGGACGAGCATCACGTAGCCGAGGGGTTCGTGGTCTCCCTCGGTGCCATCGATCGGGGCGAGGTAGAAGTTGAGGTAGCGGTTTTCAGGGTAGAAGACCTCGAGGTCACGGCTGATCGTCCGACCGGGCTTGCCCAGATGCATCCAGTCGAGGCCGCGGATTTGGGAGGAAATGAACTCGCCGGTCGCGCGTTCTGGATCGAGCCCGAAAAACTGGCAAGCGGCGTGGTTGAGGAATCCGATGACCCCTTGCGGGTCCAGGATGATGACCCCCTCGTGCAGGGCTTCGAAGACTTTCTCGAGAAATCCCTTCTCGCGAATCAGGCGGGTGACGATCTGCTGGACATCGCCGGGAACCACACGATCCAACCTTGCCACCAGTTTTTCTAAAAAACCGGATTTCACCTTAATCTTGCTGGGTTTAGGCTTTCGGTTGCCGGGAGTGGCCATGAATCACGTGTTTTAGTCCTATGCATGTTCCCCGATTCCGGGCCGGGCGCGACAAATTGGCACAGTCCTCGTCGAAATGCAACTCGCAGCTTCTGCCAATCTTGTCCCTCCTCGGGCGGTTTTGGGGGAGTCGCCGACCGAAATCCATTCATTGCCGTGGAATTCGCAAATTTTCTATCGCAGGGGAAATAAAACTAAAAAACACAGCCACCCCGCAGGATGGCTGTGTTGGTGATTTCCATTAAACGATTACTCGCCGAGAACGGAGTCGAAGCGGAAGAACTGTTTGCCGGGGAATTGGCTTTGGTCGAGTTCTAAGAACAATTCGCCAGCAGAGTCCCAGTTTCCAAGGCCGCTGGATTTTTCCACAGGGAGTCTGAGGGTGACTTTGTTGTTGGCAGCACGGACGAGGAGGTTGCCGTTGCCGCGTAGGTCTTGGATGCTGGTGTCGTCGTAGAGGTTAAACCTCGAAGGATCGGCAACCACGGCGTCTTCTCCGCGTTGTTGCGTGGCGGCGAGGACGGTTTGGAGGTTGTTCGGGGTGCGAGGATCGAGGCCGAAGAGCACGTTGGCAAACTCGCTGCTGTCGTTCACACCGTCGGCATCGCTATCGGCGGTGGTTGCGGAAGTGCCGGAAACGAATTCGCGCCAATCGTTGAGGCCGTCGGCATCAGCATCCGATTCGGAGGTGTTGCTGGGTGTGCCGACGGTGACGGCTTTGGCATCGGTTGAGCTGATCGGCTGGATCTTCCACTCGTTGCCGGTGCGCTCTCTGAAGTAGAATTTCGCATCGACGCTGCTGTGGGTAAAGGTGACATCGAGGTAGCCGCGATTGGAGAGGTTCGCGAACTTCATGCCTGGGCTGTAGCCGAGGAAGAGGTCTCGCAGCACGGAATCTTGGCCGGGGAAATATTTCTCAATGCCAGGGGAAGAAACGCCGGGGGTGGCGAGTTCGATGCCTGCGACGGTGCCTTGTGGAGCGAGGCCAAGTTCGGTTGGTGACATGGTTTTGAGTTGGTTGACCCAGGCGTTGTGCGTGTCTCCGGCGAAGACGACGAGCTTCTTATTGCGGGCCAAGGCGGTTTGGAGGATGGTCTCGCGCTCTTTGCCGTAGCCGTCCCAAGCATCGGAATTGTAGGGCAGCGGAGTGGCGTTGTCATAGACAGCCTGCTCGGTCGGTGTGAGCGGATAGCCGTTGGCGAGTTTGAAAATGGGTGTGGCGTATTTCGTCACGGTGGCTTGCTTGACATTGTTGGTCGCCAGTTCGATGAGCAGCTCGGCGGGCATGGTCACGTTGCCCATGAGCACTTGCTGACCGAGGACTTGGTAGGTGGCGTTGGATGAGGCCATTTGCCCCTGAAGCCATGCGAGTTGGGTGGCACCGAGCAGGTTGCGGTTTCCTCCGTACATCGCCGATACGTTAGCGAAGACCATTTCATTGAAAACGATAGGCCCGAGTGCGGTGCTGAAGGCAGTGATGCCGGCCACATCGGTGGGGCTGGAGGGCGGGGTAAGCCGGTAGGTGTTGGCATATTGCCCGGTGACTGCTGGATCGCTGAGGATCTGCATGATGCGGGCGCCGACTTCTGCGTTGGTGGGGGCGAGTTCCAACTGCTTGTCGCGGGCGACGAGGCGAGTTTCTAGGATGTGGAGGGCTAGCAAGTCACCGAAGTTGTAGGTGGTGTAGGCTTCCTTGCGGTTGCCGCTGGCGGGCTCGCGCACGGGGTTCCACTCGTAGTAGGCTTGGAGGGCTGCGGCCACTCGATCATTCCACGTGCCTTGGGTGGTGGGGTTGTGGTTTTGCGCACCAGTGGCGTAGGCATCATTTGCGGTTTCGTGGTCATCCCAAATGCAGATCAGCGGCGCCGAGGCACGTGCAGTTTGCAGGCTGGGCTGGCGGTTGTACTGGGCGTGGCGCAGGCGGTAGTCGCTCAGGGAAACACATTCTTTATCTGGCTCGAAACCGAATTTTGCGAAGTTGTCCTCGGCCGCGACGTAGCCACCTTTGGCGTATTCGTAAATGTAGTCGCCGACGTGGATGAGTGCGTCGTAATCGCCGACGTGTGCTGCTTTGGCGTAAGCATCGAAGTATTCGGCGGTGATGTTGGCGCAGCTAAATACTGCAAATCTTGCTTGGCTGGTAGGCGCGCTGGGAAGTGTCTTGGTTTTTCCGACAGGGGAAACGATGCTGCCATTCACGCTGAAGCGGAAATAGTAGGTCGTGTTTGCGGTGAGACCGCTTGGGATGACCTTGACGGTGTAGTCCTTAGCGGACTCCGCATTCACGGTTCCGCTTGCTTGGGTAGAGGTGAAGCTGGATGACGTGGAGAGCTCCCAACTAACGGAAACGGGATTGGCATCCGCAGGTGTGACGCGCGTCCAGAGTACAATGGAGTCGGCCATAGGAGCGCCAGAGGCGACGCCGTGGACGAAGGCGGGCTCCGCCGCGAGAGCGAAGGAGCATGTGGTAATGATGGTGGTAAGGGTGATGAATAATTTCATAGGCAACCCAACATCGTTGATCCGCCGTGAATGCCGACAGTGTTGATGTGACAATGTCGTCAGTTCGTAAAAGAGGTGAGTCGTATCAGATTGAAGCCAAGCGCTTTCAGTTCGGAAGCTTCAATTTATCTCACCGCTTCCTCTCTCCATACCACACCCTCACACCTACTAGAAAACCAGAAAGCTCCGGATCTGACAGCTTGCTATTAGAGCGGGAAATTAAACTTCTCAGTGGCGGCGGCTATCGGTCGGACGGAGTGAGCGCGGTGAGGAAGACTCTCCACCACTTTTCAAATTCCCACACAAGAGCCGAGTCATTGGGGCCCGGTCGCAATTACGCCTGACCCCGTCATGTGACAGATTCTTCACGGGTTAGATTCTTGCTACATTTGACGAGGAGGGGGCATGTTTCAGGGATGAAAAAGATGTGGATCGCGAGCGTGGTATGGTTGGTTTTATCTGCACTGCCGTGTCTGGCGGAGTTGCAGTCGTTGCCGATGGCTGGGGTGACCGCGGTTTCGTTTTCCCCGGAGGACGATGGCAAGGTAGTAGTTTCCGATCTCGGACAGCTGGGGCACGTGGCGCGTGCCACGATCGAGAGCGGTAAAATCGTGCCGTGCGAGGATGGGAAAAACTTTGACTGGAATGTGGCCGCGGAGGAAGGATTTGGAAAAGGTCGCCTCGACATCACGCTGAACCGAGAACGTCTCACCGGCGATGTTGCGCTGGTCCTGAACGCCAGCCTGACCGAGAAATCCAGTCTGGCGGTGCAGCTCTACGACGAGAAGGGCGGGGCGCTGGCCTTGGATTTGTTCGGCGAGATTAAGGCGAATGCCGAAGCGGTGGGCACGGACACGTTTATCGTCCCGCTTGCGAAGTACCCCGCAGCGAAGCGCCTGGTGGTGCGGCGCTTGTCCGGGGACTTGCGGGTGCGGGAAGTATTGTTAATGCCAGTCTTGGCCGAGGTGGAATCCGCCGATGATGCCGACCGAGACCTAGCAGCGCGCCTCGGCGAGCGACTGAGTGAGTTCCACCGGCTTTCCGACCGGGATGGAGCGGCTTCCAAGGTCAGGGTCCACCGGATTCCGAGTTTGGAGGAAATCAACACGGTGGGAGCCTCCGTGCTCGCGGCGGCGGGTTACCCAGTTTACCGGCCATTGGGAATTTTGTCCGGCGGGATTACGTTCGCGCCGGTCTCGGGCACGACTTATGAATTCGCCAAGCTCGCCGATCGGATGCTTTCGTTGGGGAGAGAGGAGCCGGTGTTCGATTGGTTCTTCACTGGCAGCAGCGGTGTGCATTGGTGTTTTTCCGACCAAGCAGGAGCGGAGAAGAAAGCGGAATTTGGGATGGCGAGCATGCGGATGTCGGCAGAGGCCAAACAGGCGTATTTCGATAGGACCGGGCATGCGGTCATCGAGTTCCCGATCGCCCGCAGCGCCATCGAAGTGCTGGTCCATGAGGGCAATCCGCTGGACTCAATTTCTGCCGCAGACTTGCAGGCCGCGTTCGGCGCAGAGGGAAAAGCAGAGACGTGGAGGAATCTCGGGGTGCGGGATGGAGCTTTGGCGGACGAAAAAGTGCGGGCGATCGGTGGGAGTCCCAGTTGGGGAACCGGCCGGATGTTCCAAGAAATCGCGCTTGGAGGCGGGCCTTGGAGACCAGACGTCGATGCCCGCCATGACGTGGTCTATTCCAACGGTGTGGAAAAAATCGTGAGCGAGCAGGCCGGTGGGATCGGCTACGCGGTGCAGGGTCCGCGGCGGTATCCCGTCAAGGTGCTCGCGCTTGCCTCCACCGATGGCAGCGGGCCGACATTTGCGACGGAAGAGACGATTTATTTGGGGCGCTACCCCCTTCAGCGGAAACTGTACGCCGTGGTGGCGGCCCCAAGTCTTGCAGAAGCCCCGCCAGCGGTCCGCGAGATCGTGAACCTCCTGCTATCGGACCAAGGACAGACGCTGATGGTGCGCACCCGCTCGCTGCCGCTTGCCGCAGACGAGGTGGCGGAGTGGAGAAAACGCCTCGGGCTTTGAGCAAACAGAGGGCTCGTCCTTTGATCGGAGCTGGCTGCTCAGTGGCGTGGCAGGGCAGGATCGATCAAGCGTGACCAGGCGACGATTGCCTTCTTGGTGGCGATGAGCTGGCCGGAAAATCCGGCGCTGCCTTGGATGATGCAATCGGTCTCGGCCATCATTTTAGTTTTCTGAGTGTTCGGAGTTCAATGGCTCACAGTGCTAGGAGAATGCGTGCGCCAGAGGGGCTGTGGTGTACGCCTGCGGGAGGAAAACCACGCCAGTGCGGGGGTGAATCGGTGCGGTTGCGGTAGTGAATCGGTGCCAATGTGGTAGTGAATTGGTGCCAATGCGGGTGTGAATTGGCGCCAATGCGGGGGTGAATCGGTGCCAATGCGGTAGTCAATCGGCGTGGTTGCGGGGGTGAATCGGCGTGGTTGCGGGGGTGAATCGGTGTGGTTGCGGGGTGCGACTCCGCCGCCCCCATTTTCCCCGGATGGCGCAACTCGTGAAACTACACAAATTGCCGATACCGCCCCACGTAGCTCTCCTCCGTCCCCAAGCGGTATTGCTTGAGACGAAGCACCTGCCGAATCCGTTCTATCAGTTTCATAGGCCCAGTCTGCAGAATAACATGTCAAATGTGCATGTTATTCCCCGGAAATGAAGGTTTGTGACTAGAACATTTTCGGAGAATAACACGCCGATAAGCGCATAAATCTCCATTTCCGTCGATTTATGCTCAGATATTCATGAATTCCTACATGAAAAACCTTGCAAAATCCCGCACGTAAACTTTCACTTCCGGAGTCTATTAAGCCGCCCGACACTTTCCCCCGGTTCTGTAGACAAACAACAAGTTAGCCTAAAAAAATGAAACCATATTTGTCTACTATCTTGGTTGCACTCGCGTTTGCCCTGGTCGGGTGCGCTACAAACAAAGTTGCATCGAAGCAGGAGGCGCGATACCGTCTCGCGGAACAGAAGCGGGTCGGACTTGTCTCTAAAGATCAGTATGCCGATGAGCTGACCAAGATCTCTCTATTGCCAATCCCTGAGGAACCTACCAAGCCTTACAACACTGGAGCGATCCAACGTGAATATGAACGCGAAGCTCGCGGAAGTCTTATTGCGCCACTGACTCGCGACTATAATTCTGGAGCGATCAATCAAATGGTGTACAAGAAGAGATTGCTGCCTGCGCTCTATGCAATGATGGAGAGCAACCAACGGTCAACCACTTCTGCTCGCAAGTCCAGCTATTCACAGACCACTTACGTTCCAGGATATACAGGAAGCCAATTCGATCCGAAATCTTTGGCGAATCCATATGGTGCTGGTAACCCCTACAAGGCGGACGGACTAATAAATCCATACAGCCAATACGGGAGTCGCTACAGCAACAAGTCGTGGACAAACCCTTATGCGACCAATGCTCCAAAACTCTACGACGCCAACGGGAAGTATTTGGGCAGACTAAGCACAAATAAGTATGATCCAGACTCAGTTTCTAATCCTTACGGCCGCTACGGGAATAAGTATTCACCGGATAGCGTTAATAATCCTTATGGGGCCGGGAATCCCTATAATCGATCGCCCATCTACATAGCACCCCAACGATAACGGCTAACAAGCCGCATCATCCAACCACTAGAAGCCGCCCTGTTTCCATGATTTTCCGTAACTACAACACTAACCCCGCGATCCACTTCCGCCCCCGCTTCTAGTGGTGGATGTGCTTTACGTTCGGCCAACTAACAACACGCCATGCAGACAGAACCTGAAATCCGATACCTGAAGAGCTTCATTCTATACACCATCATCGCCTTAATTACCGGAATGGTGATCGGAGCGATTCAGGGTGCCATCTTGGGCGCGATTCTCGGTGGGGCTGGGATTGACGTCCGAACCATCCAGATCACATGTGGAATCACGGGTTTTGTGTTTGGCGCTGTTGCATCGTTTTTTATCTTTCGATGGATCATCCGGACGCAGATTCTTCCACAGCTTGCCAAGCACTATGAGCAGCAGCATCCATAGCCGACCAAGGGCGAACAAAACGGATGCAGGCAACGGCTCGTATGGCATCTGTCGTGTCATCGACGCCTCCCGCTCGCCGTCGCCTGATCCGAATCGTTCGGCCAACTATCAGCACCACTCGCCATGCGGAACATCCTCACTGCGGTCCTTTTGCTGAGTAGCCACGTCTTTGGTGGCGAGTGGGTCGTCACGAAGGGCGGACTATCACCCGACAAGAAACTTGCTGTCGCGGTAT
>JARWZU010000026.1 GCA_029866215.1 Akkermansiaceae bacterium | reverse complement strand
TGCCAGGCGACGAGCGCGAGCCACCTGCGGAAGCTGCTGGGTGAGGATCACCGCTATGTGTTCACGCTGATCCACAAGTTTCGCACGGAGCCGGGGACGCTGCATCCGGTGCTGTCGGAGCGGGACGACATCATCGTGCTGACGGACGAGGCGCACCGCAGCCAATACGACACGCTGGCGATGAACATGCGCACGGCGCTGCCGAACGCGAAGTTCGTGGCCTTCACCGGCACGCCGTTGATCGCCGGAGAGGAACGGATGCGCGAGGTATTCGGCGACTACGTGAGTGTCTATAATTTCAGGCAGTCCGTGGAGGATGGGGCGACGGTGCCGCTGTTCTACGAGAACCGGACGCCGGAACTGCAAATCACCAACCCGGAGCTAAACGAGGAGATCTATCAAACGATCGAGGACGCCGGGCTGGACGACGATCAGGAGGAGAAGTTGCGGAAAGTGCTGGGACAACGCTATCACCTCATCACCCGCGACGACCGGCTGGACGCGGTGGCGAAGGACATCGTCCATCATTTCCTGAACCGTGGCTATCAGGGCAAGGCGATGGTCGTTTCCATCGACAAGCTGACGACGCTGCGGATGTATGAAAAAGTCCGCGCCGAGTGGGAGGCGGAGAAGGCCCGCGTGTTGAAGGCGCTGGAAGGGATGGCGGGCGGTCATCCGGATCACGCAGGACTGCTGGCCCGCTTGGTCAATCTTCAGGAGACGGACATGGCAGTGGTCGTCTCGCCGGGGCAGAACGAGATTTCCGAGATGAAGGAAAAGGGCTTCGACATTCTGCCGCACCGCGAGCGGATGGTGAAGGAGGACCTGGAGGAGAAATTCAAGAATCCGGAAGACAAGTTCCGCTTGGTTTTCGTTTGCGCGATGTGGCTTACGGGCTTCGATGCGCCGAGCTGCTCGACGCTCTATCTGGACAAACCGATGCGCGGCCACACGCTGATGCAAACCATCGCCCGCGCCAACCGGGTGTATGGCGACAAGGTGAACGGCCTGATCGTGGACTACGCGAACGTCTTCCAGGAGCTGGAAAAAGCATTGGCCACCTACGGCTCCGGCACGGGCGGCGGAGAGATGCCGGTGAAGGATAAGAAGGAACTGGTGGAAGCCCTGCGGATCGCGCTGGAGCAGGTGGCGGAATTCTGCCGGAAGCAGAACGTGGATCTGGAGGCGATTCCGGATTCCTCCAACAAGCTGTTCATCCCGGCGGTGAACCAATTGCTGCGCACGGACGAGGTCACGGATTCGTTCCTCGGCCAAGCGAACGACGTGGCCCGGCTCTACAAAGCGGTGATGCCGGACCCGGTGATTCCCTTGTTAGCGCCGAGAGCACAGGTGATCGCCGAGCTGGCGAAAGCCGTGCGCGCCGACAAGGACCCGGTGAACATCACGGAAGTGATGGGCAAGATCTCGGAGGTTCTGGACAAGTCCATCGTCACCGAGGCGCAGAAGAAGCCCGGCGCTGAAGCGAAGACGATTGATCTGAGCAAGATCGACTTCGATGTCTTGGAGAAGAAGTTCGAGAAGACGCCGAACCAGAACATCGAAGCGCAGCAACTGCGGGCCTTGATCGAGCGCAAGCTGGACAACCTGATCCGCCTGAACGCGAGCCGCTACGATTTCCTCGACCGGTTTCAGAAGATGATCGAGGCGTATAACAGCGGCGCGCTAAGCATCGAGCAGTTGTTCGAGGAATTGGTGACATTCACGAAGGATCTCAACGACGAGGAGCAACGCCATTTCCGCGAGCAGATCAGCGAGGAAGAGTTGGCGGTGTTCGACATTCTAACGAGGCCCGGCCCCGATCTCACGCCGGTGGAAACCGAGGCGATCAAGAAGGTGTGCAAGGATTTGTTAGCCAAGCTGAAGACTGAAAAGCTGGTCCTCGCATGGCGGACGAAACGGACGACGCGGGCGGCGGTGCGTGTAGAGATCGAGAAGATGCTGGATAGCGGATTGCCCGAGAAATACACGACCGAGCTTTTCGAGCAGAAGTGCGGGGTGCTTTTCCAGCATGTGCTGGAGAAGTATCCGGAGAGCGGGGAGAGTGTGTACGAGGCGGTGGGGTGAGAAAGAATTGCCGAGTGAGCCGTGGGCAGGGAAAGACGGGGGATACCACCGGGATTCTAAGGCCCCCGAATTCTGCTCCCCGGCAGGGGTGCCAGTCAGCAATCATTCACCAGCCCAGACAAGGCCGCATCAGCGGACGACTTCGGTGCCGATGCCGCCGTCGGTGAAGATTTCCAATAGCAGGGCGTGAGGGAGGCGGCCATCGACGAAGTGGACCTTGCGGACGCCGGCGTTGAGGGCGTCCACGGCGCTGCGGATTTTGGGGATCATGCCGCCGGAGATGGTGCCATCGGCGATCATCGATTCGGCTTCCTTGCGGGTCACCGATTTGATGAGGGAGGTGGGGTCCTTGGGGTCGGAGAGGAGGCCGGGCACGTCTGAGAGGTACACGAGTTTCGCGACGCGAAGTTCCTTGGCGAGTGCGGCGGCGGCGAGGTCGGCGTTGATGTTGAGCGGGCGGCCGGTAGCGAGTTCAGCGGCGAGGGGTGAGATGACGGGGACGATTCCAGCGTGGTGCGCGGCGTCCATGTGAGCGAGTTGGCAGCCGACGACTTCGCCGACGCGGCCGAGGTCAACGCGGTTGCCTGCTGCGTCGGTGCCCTTGATTTTCTCGCCGAGGAAAACATCGTTGCCGGGGATGCCGACGGCTTTTCCACCGAAGTCGCGGATCATGCGGACGAGGCCGGGGTTGATTTCGTCCGACAGCACTTTGGCGACGATTTCGATCGCTTCATCGGTCGTCACGCGGAAGCCATCGATGAATTTTGCTTCCAGGCCGGATGCTTCCATGGCGGCCGAGATGGCCTTGCCGCCGCCGTGGACGACGATCGGGTTGATGCCTGCGACCTCGAGGAAAACGATGTCGCGCATTACCTTGGCCACGAGGTTGGGGTCCTCCATGGCGGAGCCACCCATCTTGATGAGGAAGGTTTTCCCGCGAAAAGCCTGCAGGTAAGGGAGCGCTTCGATGAGGGTGTTGGCTTTTTCGATCGGGTCCATGGTCGGGTGCGATTAGGATTGAGAGGGAGGCGGGTTGGCAAGCCGTAATCCCGCGAGGTGAGCGGCGGCGATGGCGGCGAGGATCGCGAGGCCTGGTAGCCAGATGCCGGCCATGCCGAGGCCGATCCACTGGGCGGCGATGCCCATTCCGGCGAGGACCAACGAGCCGGTTTTGCGGAGAAAGTTCGGGGCGTCGGCCAGCAGGGTGAGTGTGAGCACCGCGACGGCCAGTAGGGCGATTTCCCAAAGGGGGAGGGGTCTCGGGTAGCGGATCGGTTCGGTGAGGCCAGCGTTGGATTCGATGGCGCTGAGCAAGGGGCTGAGGCTTTCCGAGAACCGGCGGGTGGTGGGTTCTGCGGCGCTGCGGTCGTCGCGCAGGATGACTGGCGATGCCGCATGCGGGGCAAACGGGTCTGCTGGTGCATCGATCAAGCTCTCGGCGGGGACGGAGATTTCGTTTAAAAGCGGCTTTAGTGGTGTGGTCAGGCGGCCGTAGTCGTCGATGCGCACGATCGGTCCGTTCGGCCCGAGGGCAAGGCACTCGCCGGGGCGGACGTCCACGTGATCGACGCTGAGGCCGTGTTGTTGGAGAACGCTTAGAATGGAAAAATGGAACACCAAGCGGTCCTCCCAGCGAGCGAGCAGGGGGATGGGGCCATCGGTGGCTTCCGATTCTAGTACCGAAAATCCGGCGAGGGCGGATGCGTTCTCGAGGATGATGCCCGGGAGTGGGATGCGGTTGACCACGGGCAGTGATGAGGCATCCCCGTGGACCGCTGCGATGGGGATCGACGCCCGCCGAAATGCGGGTGGCATGGGCGAGGCGACCGCGCCGCGTGAGAGTGGTGCCGCCATCGTGAGTGACTCGAATTTTCCGAGAGATTTCTCCAGTGCGGCTAGCCCGATGGGATCTGGCTTTTCCCACGCGAGGACGGCGGCGGTGGCGGCTTTTTTCATCCCGAGCCGGGAAAAGTTGCTCAAAACCACGGCAAGGTCGATCGGCGCAGGCGGCGATTCTTGGAAAAATCCGTCAGGGTCATCGCCCAGCGAGACGATGGCCGGTGCGTGAGGCGTGGATTTTTTCGAGTCCATCGCGAAGGCCCGCAGTTGCCATGGCGAGCGGTGCGATCCATGGCCGGCGGTGAAGAGTGGTGGGTTGATGAAGCTCTGGGCGACCGCCGTGAAGGCTTGGCGGTCGATGTCTGTGCCTGGCGCGGATCTCCAGACGCAAATGCCCGCGATCGCGGAGGCGAGCAGGACTCGGAGGCGGCGATGAAAGGAGCGACTCACTTTTCCGATTGGCGGATCGCCATGAGAATCGGGGAGAGTGGTCCTTCGAGTGAGGTTCCTGCCGTCACCTCGGCGAGCAATCTGCCGGCCGTGGCAATGTGTTGGCGGTACCATTCGTCGCCGCGGTTTTTCACGATGTTGCCGTAGGCGCCGAGGGCTTGCATCAAGCGTTGGGCGGCGCACTCGTGGAAGAGAGTTTCTAACGGACGCTCGTCGGTGATTTCCTCCCAAAGCGTTAGAAGTGCCTCGCGTTCATCGGCCGAGTGATTCAGGTAAGGGTCGAAGACAAGCGATGCGAGATCGTATTCTTGGCGGCCACGGCGCAAGCCTTGGAAGTCGATGAGCCAGACTTTCTCGTCTTTGATGAGAAGGTTTTGCGATTGGAAGTCGCGGTGGACCAGATGGCGGGCCACGGTGCCGAGGCGGTTGGAAAGGTCGAGAAATGCAGCGTTTTCTCTCAATGCCTTCGTGTCCATGCCGAGGAAATCTTCCACCATGAATTCGAAAAAATACTCCTGCTCCCAGCGATAAAGTTTCGCGTCGAACGGAGGCATGAGGTGGAAGTCCTTGGGCACTTTCGCATAGAACAGCTTGTCGATTTGTTCGAACGCCGAGCGGTAGTACACCATGCGCTCGGCGAACGGCCGATCCTTCAGTGAGAGCAGATCCACGTCTCCAAGATCTTCGACGAGCACCACCCGATGGCGGGCCCGCTCGTGGATGATCGCTGGCACCCGTAACTTCGACTGTTTTAGAAAATGGGCGACCGGGATGAATTGCGAATTGTCCTCGCGTTCCTCGTTCCAGTGAATGCCGATGAAGGGCTCGTGGACCTTCGTTTTTACCCGCACGATCGTGCGTCCGGACGCCCCGCGCTTGATCGGTTCTAGGGTGATGGGCACCGTTGGGTCTACACCAAGGAATTGGCGCGCGGTGGAGAGGATCGCTTCGGTTGGCATGGACGAGTGAAACTAGCGGAAAAAAATGGCCATCTGCCAAGGGAAATCCTGTTTCATCTCCGGCAGATTGCGGCGGGGCGGGCGAGGTAGGGTGGGCGGGAAGCGATTTTTGCGCGTTTCGGATCGATCACTTGAAAAACCAGCGGGTTCGCGCCATGGTCCGTGGCGTGGACATGGGCAACTCAGGCGCCTCAAGCATGCCGCCAAGACTGTCAGGAAAATCGAACCATTTATCATGAAATTATTACTCATCGGCCACGGTTATCTTGGGCAGTCCATCGCCCGTGAGTTCGGGGACCGAGGCTGGGAGGTGGCGACGACCAGCCTGTCGGGGGGCGAGGGTTCGATTGTTTGCGACGTGGGGGACTCGACGGATGTCGACCGCTTGCCGGCTGCGGATTTCATCGTCCACTGTGCGGCGTCGGGGCGGGGCGGGGCGGAGGCCTACCAACGGGTTTATGTCGATGGCTGCCGGAATTTGGTGACGAAATTTCCGGGCACGCCGCTGCTTTTCACCTCCAGCACCTCGGTGTACGCGCAGACCGATGGGTCGGTGGTGACCGAGGAAAGTCCAGCGATCCCCGACCGCGAGACGGGGAGTTTGCTGCTTGAGGCCGAGCGGGTGGTGTTGGCGGCACGGGGGGTGGTTGCGCGGTTGGCGGGCATTTATGGCCCTGGCCGCAGCGTGTTGCTGAAGAGATTCCTGGCCGGCGAGGCGGTCATCGAGGAAGAGGGTGGGCGATGGATCAACCAGATTCATCGGGACGATGCCGCGCGTGCGATTTTTCATCTGGCGGAAAATGCGGCGGGTTCGGCGGGTGAGGTTTTCAATCTGTGTGACTCGCAACCGATTTCACAGCGCTCTTGCTACGAGCGGCTTGGGGAAATGTTTGGCCTACCGCTGCCGCCATCGGGCCCGAGGGATTTGAACCGCAAGCGGGGCTGGACTCACAAAAGCGTCTCAAACCAAAAACTCCGTGCGACCGGATGGCAGCCGATTTTCCCGTGTTTCACGGACGCAGCTGAGTCCGTCGCGGCCACCTTGTGAAGCTTGGCTTTGACCGCCGCCGAGTTTCCGTCTATCTCCACCCGCTTTCCCATGAAGGAGCAAATCGAAGCCATCCAAACTGAAGCGCTTGCGCAAATCGCTACCGCCGGTGACGAGCGTTCGCTCGATGACGCACGCGTGGCCGTGCTCGGCAAAAAAGGCACCCTCACGCTGGTCGCAGCCGGCATCAAGGACGTGGCCAAAGAAGACAAAGCCGCCGTCGGCCAACTCCTCAACGCTGCACGAACCGTCATCACCGCGGCCCTTGAGGAAAAACAAGTGATCCTGCGCGAGGTCGCTGACCGTGCCGCGCTCGAGGGGATCGATGTGACCCTGCCTGCCCGCCAGCTTGCCGTCGGGTCGCTCCACCCGCTCACCCTGATCCGCGACCAAGCGATCGGGATTCTCCGCCGGATGGGCTTCGCGCTTGCCGAGGGACCCGAGATCGAGGACGAGTTCCATTGCTTCGATGCGCTCAACACCCCGGCGGACCATCCAGCACGCAACGAGAAGGACACCTTTTACTTCGACTCCGGAAAATTGCTCCGCACGCACACGTCGAGCGTTCAAGTCCGGACGATGGAGGCCCAAGCCCCGCCGATCCGGATCATCGCGCCCGGTTCCGCCTACCGCCGTGATGAAATTGACGCGACCCACCTCTCGGTGTTCAACCAACTCGAGGGACTCTACGTGGGCACTGATGTTTCGCTGCCCGACCTCAAGGGAACGCTGGAATACTTCCTCCGCGAGTTGTTTGGCACCAGCACGGAAGTGCGCTTTCGCCCGCATTTCTTCCCGTTCACCGAACCGAGCTTCGAGATCGATGTCAAACTCACCATCAAGGGCCAAGCGCCACGATGGATCGAGGTCGCGGGCTGCGGCATGGTCGATCCCGCCGTGTTTGATGCTATCAATCGCTCGCGCAAGGACGATGCCTTCAACCCTGAAAAGGTCACGGGTTTCGCTTTTGGCATGGGGCTTGATCGCCTCGCGATGATCCGTTGGGGCATCAAGGACATCCGGCTTCTCATCGAAAATGATGTCCGGTTCCTCAAGCAGTTTGCCTAACCAAATCTAGTGATTCACCACGTGCGTTCAACGCCCCTGCGTTTCGATTCATCCACTCTCTCCTTCTCATGAATGTTTCTCTCAACTGGCTCGCCACTCATCTCGACCTCGCTGGCAAATCGATCAAGGAAATCGATGACCTATTCACCTTCGCTGGCGTCGAGGTGGAAGGCATCATTCCCAAGGGCATCACCTCGGAAAAAATCGTGGTGGCGCAGATCAAGGAAGCCGTCCAGCACCCCAATGCGGATCGTTTGAAGGTCACTCAAGTCGATGCCGGCGAGGGCTCGCTCCGCCAGATTGTTTGCGGGGCACAAAACTACAAGGTTGGCGATAAAGTTCCCTGCGCGCTTCCCGGTGCTGAGCTTCCCGGCGGATTCACCATTGGCGAGACGGTCATGCGCAAGGTGGAGTCCAAGGGCATGCTTTGCTCCGCGAGCGAGATCGGTCTCCCTCCCGGGGAGGATGGACTGCTCATTCTTCCGGCGGACGCCGAAATCGGCAAGCCAGCCAAGTTGCTCTTTGATTCCGATGTTCTCCTAGAACTCGAAGTTACCCCGAATCGGCCAGATCTCCTGAGCCATTACGGGATGGCGCGCGAGTTGGCCACCTTGCTCAAGACGCCTCTGAAGCCGTTAGAATTGCCAGCGGTCACGACCGCCGCCGCGTCAGCGATCCAGCTCGATGCTCCCGCCGCGTGTCCACTTTACACCGCAGTTCGAATTTCAGGAGTCAAGGTGCAGGAGAGTCCCGCTTGGCTCAAGCAACGCCTCGAGTCGATCGGGCTTCGGCCGATCAATCAAATCGTCGATGTGACCAACTTCGTGTTGCACGAGCTGGGGCAACCGCTGCACGCCTTCGATGCCGCCAAACTCAGCGGCGACATCGTCGTACGCCATGCGAATGAAGGTGAAGTCTTCCTCGCGCTCGATGAGTCGGAACACACGCTAACTGCAGACGATCTGCTGATTTCCGATGCCTCGGGTGCAGCCCTCGCGCTTGCTGGCGTGATGGGTGGGCTTCACAGCGGCGTGACGGAAACGACCACGGACATTCTCTTAGAATCCGCGTATTTCACTCCTCAAGGGATTCGTCGCACCTCACGCCGCACGGCGCTTTCCTCGGATTCGTCCTATCGCTTCGAACGTGGAGTGGACCCCCAAGGAATTCTAACTGCATCTGCCCTTGCCACCAAGCTCATCCTCGAACTCGCAGGCGGCAGCGCCGAGGCAAGCATCCAAGTGGCGGGCGAGGCCCCGGTCTTGACCCAGCCCGTCGTGCTTGATGCGCAGAAGTTAGACCAACTCATGGGCGGCTCGATCGCCCTGCCTGCCGCAGAGGAAATCCTGACTCGGCTTGGCTTGAGCAAGTTGGCCGATGGTGCGTGGGATGTTCCCTCGTTCCGCGCAGATCTCCATCGCCACATCGATCTCGTCGAGGAAATCGCCCGCGTCCACGGACTGGCCAATGTGCCTTCCCGTTTTCTCGGGGCCTTCGTTCCTGCGAGCCCGGTCGATGCCGCCTACGATGCCGACATGGTGCTGCGCCGCCGCCTTGCAGCGCTCGGGTTGCACGAGTGCCAAACGATCAAGCTCATTTCAGACGCCCAAGTTGCGGATGTCCTTCCGCTGCGGCCGCTTCAAGACGGCGATGTGATCCGAGTGAAGTTACCACTCAGTGAAGATCACGCCGTGATGCGTCCAAGCATCGTGCCGGGCCTGATTGCATCGGCTGCTAGAAATGTCCGCCAGCAGGCGAAGTCGCTGCGCTTCTTCGAAATGGGCCGGGTGTTCCGCAATGCCGGTGGCGGCAAGGCCAAGGATCAGGAAAGTGAAACGCTTGCCATATTGCTCTCTGGATCGAACCTGCCGACGGGCTGGACCCAAGCCGACCGCCACGCCGACCTCTATGACCTCAATGGCGTGCTTTCCGCTCTGCTAGGTGAGCGCAAAATCACCTTCGCTCCCAAGGAACGTGCGGGGTTTGTCCTCGCCAGCGAAATCAAAGTGGATGACCAAAACATCGGTGTCTTTGCTCGCTTGATGCCGGCGCGTGAGCGCGAACTCGATTTTACATCGGCCGTTTATGTGGCGGAACTCGACCTTGGGAAAATCCGCAAGCTCCTCAACGGCATCAGCCACGTTGAGGACCTGCCGCAGTTTCCCGGCTCCTCGCGCGATGCTGCCATGGAACTCCCACTCGCCATGCCGAATGCGAAAATCGAAGCGGTCATCGCCAATCTCGCCGAGCCCCTGCTGGTTTCCTCCGAGTGCTTCGATGTCTTCACCGATGCTTCAGGAATCAAGATCGCCGCCGAGAGCAAATCGGTCGCGTATCGCTTCCACTATCGCGAACCA
Source organism: Akkermansiaceae bacterium (assembly GCA_029866215.1). GTDB lineage: Bacteria > Verrucomicrobiota > Verrucomicrobiia > Verrucomicrobiales > Akkermansiaceae > Luteolibacter. The sequence continues at coordinate 2,047 of JARWZU010000026.1, read as the reverse complement.
TCCCGGACCCTCAAGACGGAGGAAATCGACGCCGCTCACCAGAACGTTCTCGATGCCTTGGTGAAGGGGCTCGACGTGAAGTTCCGTTAAATATCCGCAGCTGCAGGGGGCAGACTCTTCGATCTCGCGCGCAGGTTGAGCATCTCCACGGCAAGTGAGAAGACCATGGAGAAATAAATGTAGCCCTTGGGCACGTGGAAATGCAGCGCCTCTGCCATGAGTGCGGTGCCGATCATGATCAGGAATGCAAGTGCGAGCATTTTGACGGATGGATGGCGCGAGACAAACCTGCTGATCGCACCCGAGGCCAGCATCATCACAGCGATCGAGATTACCACGGCGGTCATCATCAACGAGACGCGGCTTGGGTCATTGACCATGCCGACCGCAGTGATCACCGAGTCTAGCGAGAAGATGATGTCGATCATCGCGATCTGAATCAGCACCGCGCCGAAGCTCGCGCCGACTTTGCTGCTTACGTGCGCATCGTTGTGACCTTCTAGGCTGTGATGGATTTCCTTCGTCGATTTCCAGATGAGGAAGAACCCGCCACCGAGGAGGATGAGATCCTTCCATGAAATCCCAAGTTGCCCCCCGTGGCTTGCGGCTGTGGGAATCATGTCCCAAAGATTCGGATGAATGGGGATTTCAAAGAGCGCCGTCTTGAGGCCCATGATCCAACTGATCGAAAGCAACAGAAGCAACCGCGCAAACATCGCAAGGCCCAGGCCGATCATGCGGCCATTTTTGCGTTGATGCTCGGGAAGACGATCCACCAGGATCGAGATGAAAACGATGTTGTCGATGCCGAGGACGATCTCTAGCAAAGACAGGGTGAAAAGTGCACCCCACGCTTGTGGGTCGGCGAGCCAGTTGAATTCAAGGATGGAAGCGATCATGGGAGTAATGCGAATTCGAGGGTGCGTTGTTTCATTTGGTTGGCCATCAAGGTGAGGGCGTTAGCGCGAGTGGGTGCGAGATGTTCCTTGAGGCCGGTACGGTCGATAAAGCTCATGTCTGCGGTGAGAATGTCGTCTGGGGTCTCGTTGCTGAGCACTAAGATGAACAGCGCGATCATGCCCTTGGTGATGAGAGAATCCGAGTCGGCGGTGAACTGGACTTTGCCGTCTTGGAAGGTGGCATCCATCCAGACTTGGGATTGGCAGCCTTTGATCAAATGCGCGGGAGTCTTCGAGGCCTCGGCGAGGGGTGCGAGTTTTTTTCCAAGTCCGATCACGTATTCGTAGCGTTCGGTCCAGTCTTGGAAGAGTGCGAGTTCTTCGAGAAGGGTCTCCTGTTTGGCGAGGATGCTCATGCGTGTGAAGAGTGGAGCGCAGGAAATCGGGATTCGCAAGTCCTGATCAGGTTGCGGGCGCAAGTCGTTGCAAAGATAGCGCGGCAAGGAATGCCAGGGGAGGGACCGCGAAACAGGCGAGGCTGAACGGTGAAATCCATGGTGCTGCGCCGGATGCCAGCGCAAGCGCAAGGGGCAAGAGCGCCATCGCATCGACGAGTGGGATTCCCGCGAGCAGGCTTGAAACGTGGCGTGGGACGGGTTTGCGGTGCAGCGTGAGACCAAGCGTGAGCCACACGGCATAAGGGATGAGTCCCACCACGCCGAACCCCAGCGACTGAGTGAGTTGATAGGTCGCACCGAACATCAGGGCGGCTGTTAGCGCGAAAAGTGAGCGTGAAACTCCCGACACCCACCGCGGAGGGTGCGCCATCGATTCGTGTCTCGCGCTGAGCGAGAGCCCTGCGATGTAGCAAAGCAGGCTGAGCGCCATGGCAATGATCGGTGGGGACTGGAAACTGCTCATGCCCGTTGCCGCGAATCCAAGCATGGGCAAGAGCGCCCGGCAAAGGCCCATCGGAATGACGGCCCACGCACTGCGTTTGTGCCAGATCGTGTAGATGAGGATGTTTAAAACGATCAACCCGGCGACCGCGGCACATTCGCGATTGGCGGTCGCCGCGAGCAGCATGCCAAGGCCAGTGAGAACTACGGTTAGCGTCAGATACAGCGCTGACGAAAAAAGTCCACGGG
>JARWZU010000003.1 GCA_029866215.1 Akkermansiaceae bacterium | reverse complement strand
CGTAAGCGTAGTCCCAAGCGCCTTTGATAGAACTTTGCTACGGCGGTATCATAGGTGTCATCGTTTGCAGATCGATGACACTTATGAAGTCAGGCTACCTTACGAACGCTTTTCCCACTGCGGGCTTTGAGCCAGTTGGCTGGGGTCAGCGTGATGGCGTCTTTGGCCAGCATGCCGGGCAGACGGGTGAGAACGTCGGTGAGGTATTCTTTCGGATGGATTCCCAAGCGGCGGCAGTTTTCCACGATGGTGTAGAGGATGGCGCACTTCTGGCCGGACGCTTCATTGCCGATGAACAGCCAGTTTTTCGCACCAAGCTTGGTCGGGCGAATCGCGTTTTCGACCAAGTTGTTGCAGATTTCCACCCGGCCGTCGCCGAGATAGGTTTCGAGGTTGGGCCATTGGTTGATTGCGTAGCTGATGGCTTTGCCGAGTTTGCTTTTGGGCAGGATGGAACGGCGGAGGGCGAGTTTGTCGATGGCTTTCTTGAGACGCCGGTGGATCATGCGGCTTTCGGCAGCACGGACGGCTTCGCGCAGGGCGGGGCCGGCCTTGATTTCGCGCAGGCGCTTTTCGATGTGATAGAGGTGGGCGAGCTGGCGCAGGATCCAGCCGACAAGCCGCGGCGATTGTTCGGTAGCTTCGAAAAATTTCCGTCTAACGTGGGAGTGGCAGCCCATGAGTTTGATCCATGCTTTATCCTTGGCCCAGGATGGATAGACGGCGTAGCCATCACATTGGATGATGCGCAGGAGCGGGAGGTTCTCAGGATCGGCCAGGTCCTCTGGATCGGTGGTCTCGATTTTCTTAAAGAGTCCGGTCATGCCTTTGGCGTCGCGGCCGTCGTGCCAGTGATAGAAGACGGTTCCGCCGGGGATGTTAGACGTCCAGAGGTAGCCGGTTTGCGCTTTGCCGCTGCCGGGTTGGAGGTAGTCGATGGGGGTTTCGTCAATCTGTCGGTAAAGTGCTCTCCAATGGTCGTATTGGATTTCGCGGTAAATGATCGAGAGCCAGTCGGCGGCGAGAAGCGTCCAGTCGCAGAGGGTTTTGCGGTGGAGGTGGACTCCCATGCGGGCGAACATTTCCGACTGCCGGTAGTAGGGCAGATGGCAGATGAAGCGGTTGTCGATCACTTCGGCGATGAGGCCGGGCGTGGCGATGCAGCGGTCTTGCAGGGAGGGTGGCAGCGGGCTGATGGAGGGCTTGGCCGTGGGATCGTTTTTGCGGACGTATTTTCCGCGCACGAGTTGGATGCGGAAGAACTCGGCGGGTTTGAAGGCGAGCTGTTCGCGCACTTCCTCGCCGATGCGGCGGAAGGCTCCGGGATTGAGCCGGACTTCGGGCGGGTCGAGTTCTTCGCGGACGATGGGCAGGTGTTCGGGGATGCGTGGGGCGCGGGTCCTTTTGGCAGGCTTCTTGTGGGTGGGGATCTCAGCCGCCGGTCCTGGGTCTGCGGGAACGGCGGAGGGGGCTTTTTTTGCGAGGTCGCCTCCGAGCATGAGTTCAAGTTGGGCGGGGTCGAGCTTCTCGCTGGAGGTGCCGAAGATTCGCCTGCAAAGAGCATCGATGGTCTGCTTCAACACAACGATCTCGGCGGCTTGGCGGGCGATAACCTCGTCGCGTTGGGCGATTTTTTCTAGCAACTTTTGTTTTTCGTCTTCGTCCATTTACTAAATACATAGTAGCAAAATACATGCCATTTGATCGTGATAGACTAACATAAATCATCGAATTTCATACCATGGCCGCTGGCAACCATCACGCATGTCGATACCGTCAAGCAGAAGCGCGAGCGCGGTAGAATTGAGGCGAAGTTTACCGTCCTTTACGTCGGAGGCCTTGGGCCAGGAGAAGGTTCCTCGCTCAAGTCTTTTCGCAAGGACCCAGAGGCCGCTGCCATCCCAGTAGAGGATCTTGAGTAGGCTGCGACGCTTGTTGGTAAAGGCATAAATGGAGCCGCTTTTCGGATCTTCCATCAACATTGTGCTAACCGCGTTATGCAGGCCGTTGAAGCTCCGGCGCATGTCACAGGGCTCCACCGCCACGAATACTTTCAAACTGCCGGAGAAGCTCAGCATGGCTTGGCAGCTTCGAGTTGGCGAATCAGGGCGACGGCAAGGGCAATGTGGCTGGCGGATGCAATGCGAAGCCTCACTCCACCCGGCAGGGCTATTTCCATGGCTTCGTGCGCCGCAAGCGTTCCGCTGTCCTCGATCACCGCCGGGACCAGAGAGAAGAACGGGGAAAGAGAGGCATTTGATGTTGTGGATACGGAGGATTGATTGTCCTTCTTGATCCACGAAATCAAAGTTTGATAGCTCACGCCATGATGTGCCGCGAAGCGAGGTGCGCTCAAACCGCTAGCGCGGTAGGCGTCCACCATGGTCTTTTTCTGCTCCGGAGTATAGCGCAGGCGGCCAATCCGATCAGTCTTCAAGAGAGATTCATTCATAAGTGTCATAGGTCTGCAAACTATGACACTTATGAAATACTATCGGCCAACATCTTCAGGCGGTGCTACAGACCACGCTTACGATTTGGCCACGCGTGCGGTGTTTTCCACGTAACCCACGATCCTACCTGGGTTTCCCATCACCACTACAAACGGCGGCACCGACTTCGTGACAACAGCACCCGCACCCACCATGGCCTTTCGCCCAATGGTCAGCCCTGGAAGAATTGTCGAATTCGCACCAATCGAGGCTCCGGTGCAGACTCGTGATTCTAAGATCGGCTTGCTGTGATCGCGACTGCGAGGATACAGATCGTTGGTAAAGGTTGCGTTGGGTCCGATGAAAACGTCATCTTCAATGCGGACGCCATCCCATAGTTGCACTCCGCACTTTACCGTCACTCGATCTCCAACAATAACATCATTTTCAATAAAAACGCCGTCGCAGATATTGCAATCGGCCCCAATGCGCGCACCTGATAGAATGTGAGCGAAAGCCCATACACGTGTGCCAGAACCGATATAATCAGACTCAACAATTGCTGATGGGTGTATGTACATAAAAAATTTATTTTCCTCGCGGAAAGACGCTCGGCCCAAGATTATGATTATGTAGAATTTCAACAAATTTATTCACACTGGACACATCATCAGCATTAAATAATTTTTTTGCTCCTCACTCATTCTCCCTTTTTGTAGCACTGCGTTGTCTAAGCCATCAAAATAAGTTTTCCGATATGGTCTAATCGACAATTCCACACATGTCGATATTATTATTAAGCTTATGAAGACTGTGGCAAAAAACTTACGAGAAATACTTTTGGTTTCTTGATGTTTCTACTACTGCCATGAGCGCAATCATGCGCGGACACTGACCAATACATCACGGCCCCATTATTCCAAGCACTTGAAACGTAGTATACCTACCTGATAGGGCAGTTTGCAGACCAAAATCCCACCTTCCAATTGCAATAATTCCAGCGTTCATAATTGCAAACAAGATTAAACTTACAGGCAATGCCTTATAAAAACTTATTATACCTTTAGCGGCACCATGCACTAACGTGATAATGTATAACAAAGTCAACAATAATCCTGACAAAATTGCTGTCGTCACAGATACTCGTTCGCCGTGAAAGATCCCCCCAGAAATTAATGCCGCAGCAAAACCTAGCAATTTAACCCAATCAATATCCTGAAATGATTGCACATTAGGACTAAGTGATGGTATTTTAAGGTATATTACGAGGAAAATAATTGAAAAAACTGCAATAATAAATCCGACTGATCGAATCTGATGAAGATGAATCACCTTTCTCGACGATATTATGATATAAGTAACCGTAGGGGGTATAGCGAGCAACGCAGATATAGTATAGGAGCTAGACACAATCATTGTGTTTAAGGTAAGCCAAAAACAAAACAACAGCAATTTGTACCGACTATTCGTCAATAGTGCTGAGCACATTTGTGAATATAAAATCACTACAAGTGAGCAAACTGCAAATGAATAAGCACCTGCGGAGAGTAAATAATTATCAAATTGGGATAAATTAAAAACCAGACATAATAGGACTACAGGGAAAAGCCAGCTTTCCATACGTCGCTCATCAAGATGACTCCGCGACCAAGAATAGAGACAGATGGCTGTTGCAGATTTAAAGAAAATATAAAAACAGCACTCTAACCTATGATCCCAGTGAAAGAACATTATATTAAAGCACGTAACCATAAACATGAATGGAGATTTAAATACTCCATTCTCAACCTTCCAGAAGTCCCCAAATGAGAAAGGCCAATTCATAGATGAATCAACAACCCACCTCATACGAACCCAATCTTGCCATGGCGTAATGGAGGCAGTAGCTAGTACATAGCATAAAGTTACGTATGTAAAACATATCAATAGAAAAGCGAAAGTGATGTCGATTAATGAATATTTGGTTTTCAAATCATTTTTTTTAATTTTTTTCATTAGCATTATAAAGTGCTGAGAGATGATTTGACTCCGGCATAACTAACTCTAATTCTCCAAGTATCTCGTGAAGTACCCGCCACGCAGCGGCTGCTCCCCACGCCTTCTCCGCGAAGGCAAGGCCATTGGTACTGATCTGGTTCCAGAGACCTTCATTCTGGTAAAGCTCGGCTATGGCTTCGGCTATGGCTTCCGGCTTGTCTGCGACAAGAATGTTTTCACGCGGGGTGAGGGCCATTCCTTCGGCAGCCATGGTAGTGGCAACCACGGGCAGTCCCACGGTCATGGCACTGCCAATCTTGCCCTTAATGCCGGCCCCGTAGCGCAACGGCGCAATCGATACACGCATTTGGTCGAGCAGGGAATCGAGGTCCTCGACGAAACCATGGATGACGACATCCTCGCATTGAAGATCGGAGATCGCCTGCGGAACCTTGCTGCCGACGACATTAAAGACAACCCCATGCAGTTTTTCGCGAAGCAACGGCATGATGTCGGCCACGAAATACTCAACCGCATCGATATTTGGGAGGTGCTGGAAGCCGCCGACAAAAATCAGGTTTTTGCGATCCTTGAATCCACATCGGGTGCCGCGGACATTGCGCGAATAGGGCATAACTCTGACCTTCCGGCTACGGTTCATCTGCGCGAGAACCTCTTGTTCTACGAGGCTCACCACCGTGGTGAGCTCACATTGGTCGATCAACTTGAGTTCGATCGCCTCAACCCCTTTTGCCGCATCATGTAATTTCTGCTGATTTTTTAAGTCTGCCTCCCGCTGCATTCGTAGAAAGTGAAGGTCCACCGTGTGAAAGATAATTTTGGCATTTGGGCAATACTTGCGCAACGACGGGTAGTGCGGCTCTAGGGTATTGTAACGACAAGCGAGAATCAGATCATAACGTTGTCCGTGTTCCGAGAGGTGCTGATCAACACTGGCCACATAGGGCTTGTAGAGGGCCTCTATCCCGTGTGCTTGGATTGCCGTGGTGTACTTCCGATCTTGATGGAAATTACTTACGGGAATGAAAGTAACCTGGAATCCCATGTCCCGCATTAATATCATTGTATTAAAAGCATCAACAGAGCCGGAATCCCTATCTGGCGTGGGGGTGCATTGGTCTAGAAAGAGAACCCGCCGAGCGGCCATCCGATCTTTTGCGTTGTCAACATTGACGGCATTAGGCTGATGGTATGCGAGGCGATCCTTCCATCGCTCGTAGACCTTTTTCATGTTCTGAACCTGGTAGGCTTTGACACCGGTCGAGGTGTCCGTCCCGTTGCTGACACCCTCAAAGTGGATCACCTCGGACATAGGTTGGTAGATTACGCGCAGCCCTCTGTCCCTGATTTTGAGCGCGAGATCGGAGTCTTCGCAGTAGGCAGGTAAATAGTGTTCATCGAAGCCACCAAGCTCGTTAAACAACTCCTTCGGAACCATAATCGAAGCCCCGGAACAGTAATCCACCTCTCGGGCATAATTGTAAAGTGGCAACTTGGGGTCTTGGTTGCATCCGAAATTCCAAGCGCTTCCATCTTGCCAAATAATTCCACCCGCTTCTTGGAGGGTTCCGTCGGGATAGACGAGTTTAGAGCCCGCAAGACCTGTGCCGGGAAACCGCTGGAATGTAAGTAATAATTCATCGAGCCAGCCCGGGGTAACTTGCGTGTCGTTATTGAGGAAGTAGAGGTATTCTCCCTTTGCAGCCTTGACGCCAGCATTGGACGAGCGAATGAACCCGAGGTTCTCTACATTATTGATCAACTGAATTCCTTTAACATGCTCAAGAATCGACTTGGAAGAGTCAGGTGAACAATCATTCACCACGATCACCTCATATTCGACCTTCGGGGGATGTTCAGCGATCGATTTCAAACAGTGTAGAGTATAAGCAAGTTGTCCATATATTGGAATGATGATCGAAACCTTTGGTTTGTTTGATGAAAAAATCTGAATTTCGTTGGCAATCCGCAGCGCATTCCCATTCGTCTTTGCCGGTTGTGCGAATGACGGTGTAGATCGACCTAACAATTTATTACGTCTTTTACGTAAGCTTCTTTCGAGGCGTTTGAAAAGATGGACCTTCCCACTAGGTAGATGAGGTGGTCTCCACTTGTGGAACATTCTCTTGAACAACGATCTTCTTTGCCACTCTTCGGCAGACTGTATAATCTCGGTCAGAATTCTGACTTCATCATGTTTGGTTGAGACGTGGCGAGTCAGCTTTGCGATCTGCTCCTCCCTATCCACAACAGTCTGCATCAGCCTCGAAACCTCTGCATCGTGGTCACTAAATAAATTATCAAAAGATCCTGAAGCGGGGGGGGATAGCGGCATTTTACCAGTCCGCTCCCAACTGTAGGCATGAACCATTAGCTTATATAAAACGAGTTGAAGCGCGAGCACAAAACTTAGTGACCCATCTGCCTCGGGTGTATAGCGCAGACGAAACTCATTATTGAGTTCCTCAATGATTACAGGCCATTCGTTTTCAGTAGAAGAAGGTTCTTTACTTGCATAATGAATTAATTTCTTTGAAAAACCAGCCAAGTCCGGAAAATTAAAGTGATTAATATATACCCCTGCTGCTGAGGTGGCTGTAAATAAAGTACCCAATAGTTCAGGCCGCGAATGGATTCTATCCCTCCATATGACATGTTTATTCTTAAGTATTCTTACCTGGTAATCATCTCCCCATCCGGAATCGATTATTGTCCAACGACCAAGGTGATTTACTCGTTTAATTTGTATTGCGGCAACACCATCTCCGGCAGCCTCAATCAACGCTATAATGTTATCGCGGCTACCAATGATTCGCTCATCAGCATCTAATAGAATAATCCAATCGCAATTTGCTTGTGACAGGGCGAAGTTACGGGCAGGTTCTACGTACCCACATGGCTCCGTCAAAATCACTTTTGCTCCTGCTGCTAGAGCAATCTCTCGGGTGGTGTCGGTACTGTGCATGTCCACCACGATTATTTCATCTACCCATGAGCATGACTTCAGACAATCGTCCAAATACATTTCTTCATTGAGCGTATTGACTACAAGGCTTATCGTTGTATGTGTTTTATTTATCATTCAAGTATTATTATCAATAATAATAATATTAATCGGAATATAGTCTGGCGTGAATTTTGAAGCCTCAGTTGAGCCAAAAAGCATCGTTCTATATTTAAAGAATCCACTTACTCAAAGCCGTTTTAAGCGAATGATGAACGATTGGCATTTGGATTCCGGCTTTAAGCAATTTGGAGCTATCCATGATACAATTTGAACGCGCAGCGACAGCTCCTGTCGTATAAAACTCCACATCACTCTTCCAGAACTCGAATTCGCGCTCGGGCTTGAGGGTTTCCATTATCATTTCCAGAACTTCGGCGGTTGAGACATAACCCGGGTTGGTCACATTATAGGTACCAAAGGGTACTTTCTGGAACCAGCTATCGAGGCACGCATTGACGAAATCGCCACGGTGAGAGAGTGAGTTGAAGTTGTTATAGACCTTGGCGTAGCGTTGGATCTTGGTGAGGTAGTTGCGCGGGTTGTCGAATTCATCAAAGGGAATTCGTAAGCGCCAGATGTAGCTGTGGCCGACATCTTGAATCGCCTCCTCGCCGAGGGCTTTGGTGCCGCTGTAAAAGCTGCAGGGTTCATCGCGGAAGGAAAAGTTTGGAGTCATCGTTTCATCGAAGCCGCGAATTTTCTCGGGAGAGTCTTTGGCGATGGCGCGGAATTCAGGTTTCGTCATGTCCTTCTCGACGACCCAGCCATTTCCATAATCAATCCAAGCACCGGCAAAGATGCAGCCCGAGGAAACGTGGCCCCAGGGGATCTCGAGGGCAGCGCATGCGTTGGCCAGTACTTGAGGGAACAAAGTATTACCCTGCAGCGTATCGGCTTTTGCCGACTCACAGGCATCAACATTTGGCTTTCCCGTGTAGCCGGCTGCATTGATGATGAAGCTGGGTCTGCTTGACTTGAGGTAGTCGTAGAGCGACTGGAATTTCGTATAATCAACCTGCGAGCGAGAAAGCGCCACAAAGCGCTCGCCACGGCAAGTGAGTTCCGTTTGAAATGCTTGGCCGATGTAGCCGGTGGCGCCGAGGAGGAGGATCATGGTGGTAAAGCTGAAATTTGGAAATTAGAAAGCTGAAATGGGAGAGGAGAACTTTGGCATGACTTAGACTGTCAGGGATTCGTGTAAATTACGGAGCTCGTTATCTGTGTTGTACCATGTTCATCACCAAGCTTTTAATTCGCACGTTCATCGGTGTTATCTGCGGTTTACGATTTTATCTAGATTTGGAATTTTCGATGCGGCGGCTCTCTTGGACTACGTTCTCAAGATACGCACGGTATTCGCAGTTAGGCATGGCGGCGGAGATGGCGGCGAGTTGTGAGATGCTTAGGAAGCCATTTCGGAATGCAGCCTCCTCGGGGCAACCAATTTTGATCCCTGTGCGGGATTCGATGGTTTGGACGTAAGCGCTGGCCTCGTGAAGTGACGTGCTGGTGCCGGCATCAAGCCAAGCGAAGCCGCGACTAAGTTTTTCCACATGTAGCGTGCCTCTCATGAGGTATTCGACGTTTACCGCAGTGATTTCCAGCTCGCCACGTGCCGAGGGCTTGGTGTTTTTAGTAATTTCGAGGACGTCGTTGTCGTAAATATATAATCCTGGCACGGCATAATTACTTTTTGGCTCCTTTGGCTTTTCTTCAATGGAGATGGCCTTGCCGTCTGCGTCGAATTCGACGACGCCGTAGCGTTCGGGGTCATGGACATGATAACCAAAAATGGTGGCCCCCGAGGTGAATTCCGCGAATGCCTCACCAAAGCCATTGTTGCCGTAAAAAATGTTGTCGCCGAGGATCAGCGCCACGGCGTCGTTGCCGATGAACGACTCAGCGATTAGAAATGCTTGGGCGATGCCCTCGGGTTTTGCCTGTTCGCGGTACTCGATGGAGATCCCCATGCGCGATCCGTCTCCGAGCAGCTGCTTAAAACGCGGCAAATCATGCGGTGTCGAGATCAAGCAGATTTCACGAACCCCACCCTCAATGAGTGTGGTGAGCGGATGATAAATCATCGGCTTGTCATAAACCGGCTGGAGTTGCTTGCTGGCAACGAGTGTCAGTGGATAGAGACGGGAGCCAGCGCCGCCGGCGAGGATGAGGCCTTTCATAGGAATGAGGTCGGTGTTTCGGTGGTCGGAGTTTCAGAAATTCGGATGACGATGCTAGAAGCAGAAGCTCTCATGTTTGTTGATCATGCTTCCGATTTGTCGGCCAACCGTTTCGGCTTTGGCTAGCAAGGTGGCTGAGGCGTCGAGGTCGGTATAGCCACACGCCCCTGCGGATGACAACCAGTGGAGAGTTTCTTGAAGTTCGCCATCGGAGTCGGTGAGCTTCGAAACGAAGTGGGCTGGGTAGCGGCGCTTGGCCCATGCCTCGGCAATATTAGATCCGATAGATCTCGATGATCGGCGGATTTGGTCAGTCAAAGAGTAGGTTTCACTCTTTGGCCACGTCTTTGACAGCTCGAATATAGCCTGCTGCAATTCAAACGCATTCTCGTAGGCGTCAAGGTCTCTCCACGAGTCAATTTTCATATATTACTGAAATCGGTCTGAAACTCTGTTTTCCGAAACTCCGAAATTCACGCACTCCCCAAGCGTTGCAACTGATAGCTGCCATCGAGAATCTGTTGCCACCATTCCTGGTGATCCAGATACCACTCGACCGTTTTTCGAAAACCTGTTTCGAAGGTTTCTTTCGGTTCCCAGCCGAGGTCGGAACGGATTTTGGTTGGATCGATGGCGTACCGGAGGTCGTGACCGGGCCGGTCGGCGACGTAGGTGATCTGATCTGCGAAGCTGGTCCCTGTTCTCGTTTCAGCACCTAGCCTTCCGCTTTCGACGCACTCGTCAAGGATGCGGCAAAGCACTTGGACCAAGTCGATGTTCTTCATCTCGTTGTTACCACCGATGTTATAAGTTTCTCCGGGAGTTCCTTTTTCTAACACGGTTCGGAGAGCTGAGCAGTGATCGCCGACATAGAGCCAGTCACGTATGTTTTCGCCTTTCCCATAAACTGGGATGGGCTCACCACGGAGGCACTTCAGAATCACCACGGGAATCAGTTTTTCTGGGAACTGATAGGGCCCATAGTTGTTCGAGCAGTTAGTGACTAGGACCGGAAGGCCGTAAGTATCGTGCCAAGCACGGGCGAGGTGATCGGATGAGGCTTTACTGGCGGAATACGGTGAATGCGGCGAGTACGGTGTTGTTTCAGAAAATCCTGAGTCATCCGGTCCCAAGGAGCCATAGACTTCATCCGTCGAAACGTGGAGAAATCTGAAGGCGGATTTTCGGAGGGCGGAGGACGGATTTTCTGAGACTCCGTCCTCAGAGATTCTGGAATTCCAATGATTCTTCGCCGCCTGCAATAGGTGGTAAGTCCCGAGAATATTCGTTTGAATGAACTCGCCGGGCCCATCGATCGAGCGATCGACATGGCTCTCCGCCGCAAGATGCATCACCGCGTCTGGTCGGTGCTGCGCAAAAATACTCGTAAGTGCCGAAGCATCACAGAGGTCGGTCTGGACAAAGTGATAACGCTCGTGGGTTTCGTAGCCCTTCAGCGACGAGAGATTTCCGGCGTACGTGAGTTTGTCGAGATTAACGACGTGATGCGAGGTCTCATCAAGAATTTGGTGGACGAGATTGGAACCGATAAAACCGGCACCACCTGTAACAAGAATTTTCATCAGTAGGGAATTTTGAAGGGGGGTTGCTTAAAACACGATTAATTAATCAAACTTAGTTTATAAGATTTTCAAAAGTTGAAATCGTCAAGATCAATCGTTCTCTCGATACTGCAGTCGATAAAGATGGGCATAAAGGCTGTCGGTATCACTGTTGAGCTCTTGGTGGGTACCGCTTGCAACGCATTGGCCATCCTGCATGACGTGGATTGTGCCCGCATTGCGAATCGTGGAAAAGCGGTGGGCGATGACGATCGTGGTTCGGCCCTCCATGAGTCGGTCGAAGGCAGCTTGGATTTGGTGCTCTGATTCGCTATCCAACGCGGAGGTGGCCTCGTCTAGCAGGAGGATGGGCGCGTTTTTCAAAAAGGCACGCGCAATCGAGATGCGCTGCCTTTGGCCACCCGAAAGGCTGCCACCATTCTCACCCACCTGAGTGTCATATCCTTGAGGCTGTTCAAGGATGAAATCGTGGGCAAAGGCTGCACGGGCGGCGGCTTCGATTTCCTCCTGAGTGGCGTCGGGTCGAGCAAAGAGGATGTTATTTCGAAGTGTATCGGAAAATAGAAAGGTATCTTGACTCACTAACGACATTTGGTCCCGAAGAGATGGCGTCGTCACCTTCGAAATGTCTTGTCCATCGATCATGATCGACCCTTGCTCAATCTGGTAAAATCGCTCGATGAGACTGAGGATGGTGGATTTTCCACTACCCGAGGGGCCAACGAGTGCGGTGACTTGGCCGCCTGGGCAGTGAAGAGAAACATTACGAACCACCGGATGACCTGGGCGATAGGCAAACGTGATATCATCAAGCTGAATGGCTCCAGTTCTAACTTCAAGCGGCTTGGCGTTTGGCACATCTGGAATCGAGCAATCGGTGTCTAGGACTTCGTAGAGCATTTGTACACCCATGAGTGAAGATTCAAGCGCAACATTCATTTTAGCGATGCGCTTGATCGGCTCGTAGGCCAGCAACAGTGCGGTTAGAAATGCAATCAGTGAGTCCGCAGGCTGGCCTTCGACAATATTACGGTAACCACCGTAGAAAACCAAACTGGCAACGGCGATCCCTCCCATGAACTCCATCAACGGGCTGGTACGGGCAGAAACCTTTGCCATTTTATTCGATAGCTTTTCAACACCGCCAATCGAATCATCAAATCGCCGATGCATCCGATCTTCAAGATTGTAGGTTTTGATCAGTTTATTGCCGACGATGGATTCTTGTGTCGCAGAGATTACGTGAATAGCGCCAAGCATTTGCGAGGTGGCGACTTTTCGGATGCGCTTGATGATGTTACCGAGGAGCAAGACCACCGGCATCATGATGCAAAGCGCGATGCAAGAGAGCCGCCAATCCAATTTAAACATCGCAAAAAGCAATGCAGCCGCGGTGAGGACATCCTGCACCCGCGTCATGAGCAAATTCATCACTATTCTAGCAGAGTTCGCTGCTTGAGAGACGCGCGTGATCAGATCGCTCGAAGGATAACGAACAAAGAACGCCAGCGACTGCTTGAGCATGTGGTCGCCAATTCTCAACTGCTGCCTCGCAACGATGTTGTTTCCAATTTTCGAAAGGATCACCGTGGAGCCGTAGTCAGCTAGGCCTTTGATTAGAAAAACGATGATGATTGCGATCGCAACATTGAAAAGTCTTAACAATCCTGGATTACCTGACGAGGTTAACATCCAGTCCATGAGCCATGCACTGAGGTGGGAAAGTTTTTCCGTAAAAGACGCGGCTGAGGTGTTGGCTTGTACTGCAAGTGGTGTCGATACCGGCGCACCAAATACCACAGCGGTGATATTCTTCATCAGGAAAACGGTTGCGCCGGTTGCAGCAGCACCACATCCCATCAGAAGGAAGGCGGTGAGATAAGGACCCAAATAATTACGAAAATTCTCCTTCAGAACCCTTTTAATGAGTCCTCGGGAAGATAAATTAGAGAAAACTCCTAGGCTGATTTTAGACATGAGAATGAACTAACGGATCAGGTAATGGTTCACCCAATCGACATAGCGGCGTAAGCCTTGCATCAACGGAGTGCTAGGTGAATAACCAAGAAGGCGATGGGCCTTGCCTACCTCTGCAAACGTGAGTGGAACATCGCCAGGCTGATCGGGAAGGTAATTGATGGTCGCCTTTTTTTCGAGAATTCCTTCAATGCTTGAAATCAGTTGGGAAAGTGTGTTTGCTGCAGAGCCTCCAAGGTTGATGATTTCGAAATCCGACGCCGTGTAGCGGCCGGCAGCCATGACGCCGCTGACGATGTCTTCGACAAAAGTGTAATCGCGGGCGGTACTGCCATCCCCGTATTGGTCGATGGGCTTGTCTGCCATGATTTGATGGGTGAACTTGGAAATCGCAAGGTCCGGGCGTTGACGCGGCCCATAAACAGTGAAAAAGCGTAAGCAGACACAGCGGATGCCATGAAGATGTGAGTAATTCGAGCAGAGCTGCTCGCCCATGAGCTTTGTTGCTGCGTAGGGAGAAATCGTGCGTTGAATCGGGTCATCCTCCGCAAAGGGAACCTTTTTGTTCACTCCATAAACGGATGACGATGAAGCGAAGACAAAATGCTTCACTCCAGTTGTTCGGCAACCTTCTAACAAATTAAGGGTGCCATCGACATTCGTACTCACATACAACTGCGGATCCGCAATGGATGGCCGCACACCCGCACGTGCTGCTAGGTGAAAGATTTTATCAAATTTTGTCGATGCGAACAACGAATCGACGAGGGCCTTATCACGAATGTCGCCTTTTACAACGGTAATCCTGTGGCGAAAACCTGCAATATTTGCCTCTTTTATACGAGGATCATAGTAGTCGCTAAAATCATCAATGATGGTGATTTCCGCGCCCTCGGCGAGCAAGGCTTCACAAAGATGGGATCCAATGAAACCTGCACCACCCGTGACTAAAATTTTTGCAGCGTTTGAAATCATTTCCCGGCGGTTGGATTGGCAAGATAGAGTTGAGGGTTCAACGCAGGATCATTGTACATCTTAAATTGATAATAGACGGCAAAAGTCTTGGTCCCGCTCGCAACTTCGGTGAGGAGGTCGCCGAGGCATTGGGTTAAATCTGCGCGTTGACGAATGATGCGTGCAAGCTTTTCCCCACAGGTCGCTCGATGATTCTCGCTGGCATCTTCTCGAACTGCCTCTTCATTCATATGAAACTCTTTGAGTGAAAGGATCGAAAGCCGATCAATCATCATGCCAGGAGTCTCAGAATTGCGCGGAACGCCAGCCTCCTTTGGTTGCAGAGCGGCGACGAGCACCTTGTCCATTTCCTCGATGAAATTGTTGCGCTGTTGATTGAACCGATCGATGGCGCGCTTTGCTTGGTGCACTCGCTCAGATCCGAGATCGTCTCGCCGGGCGATGTCTTCCTCGTGCCACAACTGGAAGTTACGCAGGTGATTTTCCTCAACGAGCTGTAAAAATTCGGTGCCAGAGGCAGCAGGTGACTCGATGTGCCAGCGGGCCGTGAGATGAGATTGGAGCTGAGAGATTTCGTCCGGATTGAATTGCATCGGGAGGGTTCGCTGGTGTTTTCGACGGCAGGAATGCTTGTGTGGGATGATCGTGATCCATACTGAGCCTGCCCCGCAACCCAAATCAACCCGTCCTCATCGTGATCAAATCACGTCAATTGACGTGAGAATCCTGCGATGGTCGCGGCAGGCAAGCTATTAGACTCATCCTATTTCAAACAGATTCGCTGGATTCCGCCGCTTTAGCGATTTGAAGGAGCTTCGCCTCACCTAAGCGTGGTGCGAGGATCTGAATTCCCACCGGCAGTTGGTTTCCCCCATCATCATCCGTCGTTCCACATGGCACCGAAATCCCGGGGATTCCGGCGAGGTTGGCGGCGATGGTGAAAATGTCAGATAGATATTCATGAAGTGGGTCGTCCGAGAACGTGCCGATCTTGCGGGCTGGGCTTGGCGACACTGGCGAGAGGATCGCATCGACTTGTTTGAAAGCATTCTCAAAGTCGCGTTGAACGAGGATGCGAACTTTTTGGGCGCGGCTGTAGTAGGCATCATAATAGCCAGATGAGAGCACATAGGTGCCAAGAATGATGCGGCGTTTCACCTCGGGGCCGAATCCTTGTTCGCGGGATTTCTGGTATAAATCGAGGATGTCGCTTGGATTAGAAGCACGATGTCCATAGCGGATCCCGTCGAAACGCGACAAGTTCGATGAAGCCTCGGCCGGCGCGAGAACGTAGTACGTGGCCACCGCGTGCTCAGTGTGTGGTAGCGAAATTTCAACGATTTCGGCACCTTGAGCGGCGAGCGATTCGATGGCAGACTCAACCGCTTTACGGACTCCGGGAGCGATCCCATGCCCAAAATATTCCTTGGGAATGCCAAGTTTGAGCCCTTTCACCCCATCATGCAGACTTGCTAGAAAATCGGGAACTGGTGCGTCCAAGCAAGTGGTGTCGAGTGGATCACCACCAGCAATCGCCTGAAGAATCAACGCGGCATCCTCGACCGTCTGGGTGATCGGACCGATCTGATCGAGCGATGAGGCGAAAGCCACCAGTCCATAGCGGGAAACTCGGCCGTAGGATGGCTTGAGTCCGACCACGCCACAATGCGACGCGGGCTGGCGGATGGATCCCCCTGTATCCGAGCCGAGCGCTGCGATGGCCGTGAGGTCTGCCACGGCGGCGGCAGATCCTCCAGATGACCCCCCCGGGATGCGGCTTAGATCGTGGGGATTGCGGGTGACCTGAAGTGCTGAATTCTCGGTGGCAGATCCCATCGCAAACTCATCCATGTTCATCCGCCCGTAAGGAATGGCCCCCGCGGCACGGAGCTTGCGGATCACCGTGGCATCGTAAGGCGAAACGTAATTTTGGAGGAACTTCGATCCGCAGGTACACGGCTGGCCTAAGACATTGATGTTGTCCTTGATCGCAATCGGGATGCCGCCGAGGGGAAGACTGAGGTCAGATTGGGCTGCCTCCGCAAGTGCCGATTCCAGGTCGTGGGTCAGGTAAGCGCCGGTCTGGCCGTCTCGGGCGGCGATCTGTCCAGCGAGGGATTCGAGAATCGCGGCGGGCGTGGTTTCCCCAGCGAGAAGTTGTCGGCGGAGCTTCGTGATGGTCATGGTCAGAAAATGGATGAAAATTGAAGGGAGGGCGATCAGGCGTCGGTAACCACTTTAGGAACGCGGATCTGACCCTGGGCTTGGTCTGGGGCGTTTTTCAAGACCGCCTCAGGTGAGAGACTTTCGTGTGGCGTGTCGTCCCGCATTTTTCCAAAAACCATCGAATCATGGGCGGTGGGATCAATCCCTGAAACATCGAGGGCAGTTAGAATCTGAACTTGGCCTAAAATGGCTTCAAGCTGGGGTTGAAAAATAGCGACCTCCTCGTCGCTCAGCTCGAGACGGGCAAGATTCGCGACGTAGCGGACATCGATGTTGGAATGCGACATGGCAGTAAGCGTCTTGAAATGTCGGGGATTTTCCAAGTGCCAAGTGCGGGTTGGGCAAAAGACGTTGCCACAGCTCAAAATCACACTGGCGCGTTCCGCCATCGTCCGCTTAAACTCCCGGCATGAAACTCGGAATCATCGGTTGCGGAAAAATGGGCACGGCATTGATCCAAGGCGCCATTCGTGCTGGGGTGGTCGCATCGGCAGACGTGATCGGCTGTGATCCGAGCGAGAAATCGCGGGACGCATTTGCGGCAGCGACTGGCGCGCGGGTGGGGACGAGCGTTGACGATGTCGCTTCGGCTTGTGACGTGATTCTCCTCTGCACCAAGCCACTGGATGTCTCTGAGGCGTTAAGCGACGCGGCCAAGGCTGCTGGTAGCGCACCGCGCTTGGTGATTTCCATTGCTGCAGGCGTCACCCTTGCGGCGCTTGAAGCGGCAGCGTCTGAGAATTGTCGGATCATCCGGGCCATGCCCAATACCCCCGCGCTCGTCGGCTATGGCGCTGCAGCTTATGCGGTCGGCAGCCGAGCCACTACCGAAGATGCGGAAATCGCAAAATCATTACTCGGCGCTGTCGGGCTGGCCATCGTGGTACCAGAGCGCTTGATGGATGCCGTCACTGGGCTCTCTGGCAGCGGGCCTGCTTACGTTTATCTCATGATTGATGCGCTTGCCGATGGTGGCGTGAAAGTCGGACTTCCGCGCGCGGATGCCCTCCAGCTCGCAGCCCAAACCGTTCTGGGTGCGGCAATGATGGTCATGGAAACTGGTGAACATCCTGCCGTTCTCAAGGACATGGTCACTTCACCGGGTGGTACCACCATCGCCGGATTGGCTTCGCTCGAGCGCAATGGCTTACGTGCCGCTTTAATTGAAGCCGTTACGGCAGCGACCCAACGCGCCACGGAACTTGGAAAGTGATCGATTTAGAGCTTCCCCAGATCCATGGGCTGCCTATGCTTCGTCTCATGATCTACCGGCTTATTGCCTGCGCGTTGCTCTCGTTCTCTGCAGTTTTATCTTCCTCGTGTAGCACCGACTCGGAGTTGCCCATTCTCGCAGGAGAGTCTCAGGCATCGGCCGGCAAGGGAGAGGCCCTGTATCAGAAGGCCAAACAAGCCGATGATGCTGGGAAATCTCCTAAAGCCATCAAAATCTATTCCGAGGTGGCCACGCGGTATCCCTATGCCCCATCAGCCGCAAAAGCACGTTTTCGCCAAGCGCAGCTGCTCGAAGACTGCGGCGAAACTATCAAAGCCTTTGAAGCCTATGATCAATTCCTCTCCCGCTTTCAGGCCAGCGATCTCTACACCACTGCCCTCAACCGCCAAGCCTCGATGGCCCAATCCGCTGCCAATGGCGACGTGAAATCCAGCATTCTTGGAATCAAAACCAAGCTTTCCCTCGAAAAAATCGTTGGCCTGCTAAGCAAAGTCCGCGACAACGCGCCGAAATCCGCCGCCGCAGCCAAGGCTCAATTCACCATTGGCGAGCTGAATGAAGCCAAAAAAATGTCCAAGGAGGCCATCATTGCCTACCGCCAGCTTGTCCGAGATCAACCCCTATCTTCTCTCGCCCCTGAGGCTCTTTTCCGCATTGGTCTCATTCTAACCGCAGACGCTGATCGCGGAAACCAAAACCAAGCGAATCTCGATCTCGCAAAGGAAGCCTTCAATGACTACCTGATCCAATATCCCAACCATTCGCGCAATGCCGAGGCCCGCAAAAGGATTGCCGACCTCAGTGACCGGGACCTCCAACGCTCCTACGACATTGCCACATTCTATCAGAAAACTGGCCGAGTCGAATCCGCCAAGGTTTACTATCGCGACATCCTCGCACGGGTGAAATCGGGCCCGCTGCACGACAAGGCCAGCGCTCAGCTGAAGCAGCTCGGTCAGTGAGTTTCAAGAACCCCTCCAGCCAATGAAGCTCCTCGTACTGATCGCACCCTTGATGCTCGTGATTTCCTGCGCGGGGTATCGACTGGGCGGAACCAAGCCCTTGGCACTTGCTAAGGTCAAAACGATCGCCGTGCCCATGTTTGCAAATGCAACTCTCCATCCGCGGGCCGAAACACTTGCAACCTCAGCGGTGGCCGATGCAATTGTCCGTGACGGAACCTATCAAGTCTCCAGCCGAGACCATGCCGATGCGGTTCTCGAAGGAACACTGCGCGAGATCAATTACCGGTCGATCCGGGGGACCCGCTTCGATTCCGCGCTATCCGAAGAACTTGGTAACACCGCGATCATTAATTGGACACTCCGAGACGCCAAAAATCCCACTAAGGTTCTTGCTTCAGGATCCTCATCCGGCACAAGCCAGTTGTTTGTGGATTCCAATCTTCAAACCGCGCGTAACAACGCACTGCCCGAAGCCGTTGAACGCGCTGGCGAAGCACTCGTGTCGAGGCTCGCAAACGGATTCTGAATAAACCTAGAATCCGCAGTTGGGATGCAGATGACTCAGGCACGGGCACTGGCAGCGGAGCTTCGGCGGGATGATTTTCAACCCGTTTCAGGTGTGACTCGTTAATTATCAATCCTCGCGTGGGGGATGTGCCTTTCCATGTCTTCTCGCGCACCGGGGGTCAGTTCCGTTGTGCACGGGTGCCATTACCTCGTGCACGGGTGCTATTACATCGTGCACGGGCAATTTTACATCGCGCACAAGCACCCGAACATGATGCACGGGCAATTTTACATCGCGCACAAGCACCCGAACATGATGTACGGGCAACTTTACATCGTGCACAAGCACCCGAACATGATGTACGGGCAACTTTACATCGCGCACAAGCACCCGAACATGATGTACGGGCACCTTTACATCGCGTAACGGGAGGCGTACATCGCGCACGGGAACCCCAATATTGAGGCGGTCATCGACCCATTCTCCGTCAAGAAGGTCGCCAGGTCCCAACCCGATTCCCCCACCGTGCGCATGGCAACCCAAGCAACGATGCTGACGATGCTGACGATGCTGACGGTGATGACGGTGATGACGGTGATGACGATCCATCCCAACCTCCCACTAACCGCAATCTGCAAATCTGAACTTACACAAAAATTTTGACACCCTCAAATTCCTCTCTTTCACTCGTTGGGTGAACTCATGGTACGTTAGTTTTCGTCTTCAAACGCCGACAAGATCAACACCTGTGCGCCTCGTCATTCCTCTCAACTGCGGATAAGAAGTTAAAAGAAATCATGGCGCTGCCACACCGACGCGGTAAAACCGTTTCTTTTCTAAAGGATTGATCCCAAGGGTAACTTTTCTTGTGGTCTCATTTCCTGGATAGGTCGATAGAACAGTCCATCCCGATAGATTAAGGCTTGATTCGACCTTGTAGCTTCGACCCGTCACAGTCGGGAAAGAAAGCATCACGCTGGATGCTCCGCTACGAGAGAAGTCGACCGCGAACTTCGACGCTGCATTGAATGGATCGGTTGCAAACACCAGCTCATCCACATCCAGCGATCCGTCATTGTCATCGTCAGGATCCATAATGTCTGGAATTCCATCGCTGTCGTTATCGGCAAGAAAAGTGACCGCAAGGTTATCCATCGCGACGCCCTGCGATGGTAAAGAGGCGATCGCGAACGTTTGGCCAGAATTCGGGCGCCCGGGCGAATGGGCAATGCCCGTGAATTTCGTCCAAGTGAAGTTTGCTGGAACACTGCCAGTGCCAATCAAGCCAAGCGATGATTGCCCCACAGGATCATTGCCAGATTGCTTGACGCCAATATCCGTAGAGGTCATTCCCATGGCGGGACCATTGGTTGCATCGAACGAGCCCTCATAGGAAATAAACTGGCTCACCGTGCCAGATACCACCACGGCAAGCCCATCGAGATCGCCATTTTGAATCTGAGGAATCAGCTTTGAATACACTCGGTAACCGGCAGAGGTGACGTCACCAGCAATGAATGTGGAAAGGACGTGAGTTCCATAAGTTTTTCCATCCGACCCATTATAAAGCACTAAACTGACATTCGAGAGATTACCCGTAAAACTAGGGCCGACGACGACCTCGACAAACTCACCCGTGTCATCGCTTGCATTGTCATAGTGGATTTCATTGACGAAGACATCCGCTGGCAACACCCCACCGCCTGATCCGCGAGTGAAGGTAAACCTCAACCCGAACGATGCATCGGAGGGAATCGCAAGTCCCATGACCACTGCAGATTTTGCCGTGGACAGCCCATTGGCAATTGCGCCCGTTGAGTTGCTGGTAGAAGCCTCAAACAAAAGCTCAGGAACGGGTCGTGCCACACCATCGATTACCAAGTCGGTTTTCAAAGTGTCTTTGGTGCCACCCAAGGCCGCACGCCATTGTTCTGCAGTGAATGAAATTCTCAAGGCGGTCAGGAGTTTTGCCGATTGATTTACTAAAGTCGTAGTAGCAACTCCGGTCGGCTCGCCCGGAAGAAAGCCAAGTGAAGAATCGGTAGGTGTGCCATAGGCGTGAAACCCTGCTGCTCCTGATGTCCCGGCATCCACCCCTTGCCAAGTGCCTCCAGTAGTAGTCCATGGTGCTGGGTCTGCCGTGCCAATAAATCCATTAAAGGTCTCATTGATGGTTTCGCCAGGGGCGAGAAATGTGTACGGCTCATCCGCATCATTTACCTGAAGCACCACGTTGTCTGGATCATAACCGCTGGCACTCACGGTGAGCGTCACACTCCGTTGGAGATCTTGGATGAAATTTCGAACGGTACGAATCGCAACAGTCGCCGACTTTGTTCCGGCCAGAATGGTGATGGTCGCCGATACAGGCGATGCTGTAGCTGGATCATCCGACGCGACATTCACCGTGAGGGCCGTCGTCCGCGAGGCCGGTAAGGTTACCGTTAGATTGGCAGTTCCATCGGCGGACCCCTCAAGGATCGTGCTTGCGGAGAGGGCGGCGTCAAGATTTGGAAAGTCTGCATCCAATTCGAAGTCCGCAAATACGGCGTAATGGTCAGATGCCGATGCGCTTGTCCCTGCCGGCAGCGGAGATCCTGACTTGGCGAGTCCCGCTGTGTTAGAAACATCCAAGGTCGAGTTATAAATCTCAGTTCCTAACGGACGACCCGCGATGGCCGGTGAAACGAGGAACAGATCAATGACCGAACCGCTTTGAAAAGTACTCGCTGAATTGTTAAGCTGCCTCGGATCAAGGCGGGTCACTTTCGGGCTACTAAAATAGCTCAGCGGGTTGGTCGAGTAGGTGATCGGAAGCGCGATATCGCTCCCGAGCACAAATGAAACAGGTAAGTCTGCAGGTGGTGTGGAGAAGGTCTTGGTGCTCGACGACAGGTTGAAGTCACCCATGATCATGAAGTTGTCATCGACCGTGAGACCCTGCGATGCGAGGTAACCGGTGAGTCGACGCATTTCCACGGTTCTGCGGTAGCGGTCTGCCAAGGTAGTCCCTGACTTCAAATGCGCGGAAATCAACACCGGGTCGCGAGTGGTTCCTGGAACATCCACCTTGATGACTGGAAAGAGTCGGGTGATTTCCTTGGCCCCTTGCGGCGAGCGAATCACTTGAGTTGTTAAAAAAGGATAGCGTGAAAGAAAGGCAACTCGGAGGCTGGTGTCGATGGGTCCAGCCAAGGGCGTATCCGCATTTACCGGTGCTGAATAAACGTAAGGATAACCTAAACGGGCGGCGAGTGCGTCCAAATCGTCGGGCGTGCCGGAAACATCCGCTGAGGCGATTTCCTGGAGGGCGACGACGTCCGCATCAATCCGAGACAAAACCAGCGCTACATTTTGATGATCTGGCGAAGAGGGGTCTCCCAAGCTATAGTCGGGATAACCATCAGCCGTAAAATGCGCGCCAATGTTGAACGTCGCCACTCGTATGGGCACCGCTTGCACGACCGCGCAAACGATGATCGATACCAGGGCAGTGACTCTGCTGCGCATTGCGTGGAGAGTGTATCAGCCAGATTCAGGTGTCGATCCATGATATCTTCCGCACGAATTGGGACTTGGCAGACGTTCTACTTGCAAGATTTGGCCATTTGAGTCGTATGGAAGGGTCATTCATTTTTAAATTTATGCGCCATCCACTCATTGCTCATCGTCCGGCACTTTTCTCTCTCATTTATTTGATCTCTGCGCTTCTTGGGCTGATCGGAGTTGGCCACGGAGAACCAACTTCCACGGGGATCCCAAAGAAAAAAGTCGTTTTTATCGCTGGAAATCCTAGCCACAGGCCAGGTGAACACGAACACCGTGCCGGGTGCATGCTACTCGCTAACCAATTGAACGAGAGTGGTTTACCTATTCAAGCTGTGGTAAGCACAGGTGGCTGGCCGAAGGATGAATCGATCTTCAACGGGGCATCCGCCGTCGTGATCTATTCCGACGGTGGCCGTAGTCATCCTGCCATCAAACACCTGGCGGAGCTGGAAAAGATGGCGCAGGCTGGAATTGGAATCGGCTGCATCCATTATGCAGTGGAGATTCCCAAGGGTGATCCTGGTGAGGCACTCCTCGACCTTCTTGGTGGCTATTTCGAGACAAACTGGTCGGTCAATCCTCACTGGGAGGGCTTTTTCAAGCTACCAAAGCACGCGGTCACCCGTGGCATTCAAGATTTCAAGATTCGCGACGAGTGGTACTACCACATGCGCTTCCAAGAAAATGGGGTTGGTGTCACCCCGATTTTAAGCGCATTGCCGCCCCCAGAGACCCTGAGTCGGCCAGATGGTCCACACGAGGGAAATCCCGAGGTCCGGGCTGCCGTTCTTGAACGCAAGGAGCTCCAACACACATTCTGGGTCTACGAACGCCCTGCAACACGAGGAGCCGGCCGAGCTTTTGGATTTACCGGTGGTCATTATCACAAAAACTGGCAACAAGACAACTACCGGCGCATCGTCCTCAATGCCATCGCCTGGATCGCCAATTTCAACATCCCCGAAAATGGCGTCCCATCCAAAACGCCAACGGATGAGGAGATGTCAGCGAATCTCGACCAAAAATCTTGATTTCAGCGGTAACCGTCGCTTACGGGGCATCCGAGTTATCGCGACCTATTTTTTCCAGCCAAACCACCAGCATCGCCATGTCCGCAGGTGTGATGCCTGGAATTCTCGCCGCTTGTCCCAGAGTCGTCGGGCGGATTTCTGTGAATCGAACCTGAGCTTCCTTCTTCAAGCCATGAATCGTCAGATAATCAAGCCCTTGGGGAAGCAACCTTCCCTCCTGCCGTGACATTCGTTCGATTTGCGCCTGCTGCCGACCCAAGTGGCCTTCGTACTTGAAATTCGTCTCAATTAACGGCCAAAGCCCCACATCAAACTCCTCAAGCAACGACACAGGTAAAGATTCCCAAGAATTTTCTGAACGTCTGAACCACTGGTCAAGTTTGACGCCCTCATGGGCAACTCGACGCACCAGAGACTCAGCCTTCTCAAGCCCCAATCGTTTCGTCTCGACCCGAGCTACCCGCTCACCGCTCGCAAGACCGATCTCAGCAGCCTTCGGCGTCAACCGGATGTCCGCATTGTCTTGGCGCAAAAGCAATCGATACTCCGCCCGACTGGTGAACATCCGGTAAGGCTCCGTGCACCCGCGCGTCACCAAATCGTCGATCATGACTCCCAAATAAGCTTCGTCTCGCCGCAAAATAAACTCTGGTCGCCCATGGACTTTAAGCGCCGCATTCGCCCCAGCAATCAATCCCTGCCCTGCCGCTTCCTCGTAACCTGAAGTTCCATTGATCTGTCCCGCGAAATAAAGCCCCTCGACCCGCTTAGTTTCCAAAGTCGGCAGCAACTGGGTCGGTGGACAAAAATCATACTCCACCGCATAGCCAGGACGCAAAATCTCACATCGCTCTAAACCAACGATGGAGCGCAAAAACTCCAGTTGCACCTCGTAAGGCAAGGACGTAGAAACGCCATTCACGTAATATTCCAAGGTGTGACGCCCTTCAGGCTCTAAAAACACTTGATGCCGCTCCTTTTCGGCGAAACGGACGACCTTGTCCTCAATCGACGGGCAATAACGTGGACCTACCCCTTCGATAACCCCGCAATACATCGGCGATTGATGCAAATTCGACGCGATCACTGCATGGGTCTTGGGATTTGTGTAAGTGATCCAGCAGGGCATTTGTTCCACATGGAACATCGGGTCACCCCAAGGATTCAGGGTGAAAAGGTCATCTTTCGAGCGCCACAGCGTGTCGGCCATGAAGCTGAACTTCGGCACCGGCGTGTCGCCATCCTGCCGCTCGCAACGTGAAAAATCGATGGAACGCCCATTCAACCTGCACGGCGTGCCGGTCTTGAAGCGCTCAACCTGAAATCCCAGCCGCTTCAACGCCTCCGACACATTGGACGTCGCGTCACCCATTCGCCCACCCTTTTCATTCTTCAACCCCACGTGCATCAAGCCACCCATGAAGGTTCCTGCACTGAGAATAACCGACCTCCCAGAAATCTGCATGCCCAGCGACGTGGTGATCCCCACGATGCGATCATTCTCAACCAAAAGATCTGCGACATTCCCCTGATGAATCTCCACTCCAGCCATCGCCTCGAGTTCGCGCTTCATCCGAAACTGATACGCTTTTTTATCGCATTGAGCTCGTGGCGCTCGGACCGATGGACCCTTGGAAGCATTTAACATCCGAAACTGGATTCCCGTGGCATCGGTGTTCAACCCCATGATCCCACCAAGCGCGTCGATCTCGCGGACCATGTGCCCTTTTGCCAACCCTCCAATCGCAGGGTTACACGACATCTGTCCAATCGTATCGAGATTCTGAGTAAGAATCGCAACCTCAGCGCCTAGGCGGGCTGCAGCCATAGCGGCCTCAACCCCCGCGTGGCCTGCACCGATGACAATCACATCATAACATTTCGGATAGATAAACATCGTTGGAAGCAAAAGATACAGCCTAGCAACGCAGGCTCAAGCCCGGAAACGTCGCTGTTCCACGTGGAACAATTTTACTCTGGCCGATCGAGAATCCCCGAGGAAGCCCGTGGCAGAAGCTCTTCCAATCCGAATTCAAGCCTTTGGTCTCGATTCGCCAACATAACTCGGGGCACACTAAATTCGGCCAAAACCTGCCGACAAGCTCCACAAGGTGAAATCGGAACCCCCGTGTCGGCCACGACTGCCACTGCGAGGAATTCCCGAGCCCCAGCAGCAACGGCCGCACCCATTGCTACCCTCTCAGCACATTGAGTCAGTCCATAAGAGAGGTTTTCGACGTTGCAGCCCGTGAACACTCGGCCATCAACCGCCAGCAACGCGGCTCCCACCGCAAAGTTTGAATACGGCGCGTATGCCGCACCGCGAGCATGCCATGCCGCCTCAATCAAGCTGTCCCAATTCATTCGGGAAACCTAATCACACCGCCCGAATCCTGGAATAAAAAAACCTCATCAATTTGAAGATTTTGATCTAGCCGTACACCCAAAAATCCACAATTCTCCCGACGTCATGCATCGCTACCTTCCACTATGCCTCGTCATCGGCCTGATGGTTGCTTTTCGTGCCATCGGAAGCGCCCTTCCCGAGTCGCAGCCGAATTTCCAGCCACTCGGCGCTTTGTTCTTTTGCGGGGCCTTATTGGCTCCCGGCTGGCGCGGATTCGCGATCCCTGCAGGGATTTGGGCGATCACCTATCCACTCGGAATTGGACCGGTTTCAGACGTATCCATTTTCTTGTCCACGCTCCTCGGACTCGGTGCAACTTACTTTTTGGGCCGGACCCTCGTCGCCCGCGGCATTCCTGCGTTAATTCTCGGGTCCATCGCAGCGGCAGCACTCTTCCATCTCATCACCAATGGGGCCGCTTGGATCGCCGATCCGATTTATCAGAAATCCCTCACCGGCTTGTGGCAATCGTTGTGGACCGGGCCTACCGGGTCCAGCCTGCCGTCTTGGGTTTTCCTCAGAAATCTCACGGTGGCCAACGTGCTTTTCACCAGTATCTTCGCATGCGCCCAGCTGAAACTCCCCAAGCTAACCCTTTCGGCACACAACACGCTTGCCCCCAGCAAGTAAGCACTTCAGATCCGACCTATTTTACCGCCACCATGACCAGCGCCAGTTCTCATAAACTCGATTTCGCCAGCTCACCCATCAATCAAGCACTCACCCCCGAGGGGAAGATTGAGCTATTGTCTCAAATGATCCGGATCCGCCGCTTCGAGCAAGCCGGTCTGAAATACTACCAAGCAGGCAAAATTGGTGGCTTCCTCCACCTTTACATCGGCCAAGAAGCGGTCGCCGTTGGCACCATCTCGCTCGCAGGGCCCGACGACCACTTCATCACGGCCTACCGTGATCACGGTCACGCGCTCGCCGTAGGCATGAACATGAATGAATGCATGGCCGAAATGTACGGTAAACAAACTGGTTGCTCAAAAGGCAAAGGAGGCTCGATGCACTTCTTCGCCCCTGATAAAAATTTCTGGGGTGGCCACGGAATTGTTGCAGGCCAGACTCCACTCGGTCTGGGGCTCGCCTACGGTCTCAAGTATCTCGGGCGCGAGGGCTGCTGCCTTTGCTACCTCGGTGATGGTGCCGTCAACCAAGGCGCTTTTCACGAATCGCTCAACATCGCCTCTCTTTTTGAAATTCCTGTGGTCTATGTCATCGAAAACAATGGCTACTCGATGGGAACTTCCCAAGCACGATCATCCGCGTTCAACGGTTGCCTCGCGCAGCGGGCCGAAGCCTATGCCATCGAATGGGATGTGATCGATGGCTCCGACATTTACGAGGTTCGCGCGAAGACCCACATCGCCATGGAACGTGCGAAAAAGCAGCACAAACCCACGGTGCTTGAGATCGATACCTACCGCTACTATGGACATAGTATTGCGGATGCGAATCATAAAAAATACCGCACTCCAGAAGAGATCGAGAATTACAAACAGAACCATGATCCCATCGCGGTGTTCCGCCGCCGCCTCATCGAGGAGAGCATCTTAACAGAGGATCAAGCGGCTGCCATCAACAAGGCTGCTGCAGACGAAGCGGCAGCTTCGGTCAAATTTGCCGAGGATTCCCCCGCACCTACAATTGCAGACATCAGCACCGATGTTTACTGGGAATCCGACCACAACACCGAGGCTTCCAAGATCGGCCGTCATTTCTTTAACGACTGATCCGCACCTGCCATCGCCATCGCTCACTCACCTACGACTCCAGATTTCTGAATACCATGTCTCGCATTCTCACCTACCGTGAAGCCCTCCGTGAAGGCCTCGATGAGGAACTCGCCCGCGACTCGAACGTCGTCCTGATGGGCGAAGAGGTCGCACAATACAACGGCGCCTATAAAGTCACCGAAGGCCTTTGGAAAAAATGGGGCGACAAACGCGTTGTCGACACCCCCATTTCGGAAGCGGGTTTCATCGGCATGGGAATCGGCGCATCAATGCTTGGCGTTCGCCCTGTGATGGAGTTGATGTTCTGGTCGTTCCATTCGGTGGCCTTCGACCAATTGGTGAGCAATGCCGCTTGCGTCCGCTACATGTCAGGCGGGCTTTGCAACTGCCCAATCGTCGTGCGTGGCCCAGCAAATGGCGGCACTGGAGTGGGTGCCACTCACTCACACATTCCCGAGGGACTATTCGCTGCATTTCCTGGTTTAAAGGTCTGTGCACCCGCGACACCTGCCGATGCCAAAGGTCTCATCAAAGCGGCCATCCGCGACAACGATCCAGTTTATGTGATGGAAAATACCCTGCTGTACGGAACGACTGGCGAGGTCCCCGATCCAGCAGACGGTGATTTTGTCGTGCCTCTTGGACTTGCAGACATTAAACGTGAGGGTTCAGATGTCTCGCTCATTGCTCACGGACGTTCGGTTATCCATGCTCTCGCTGCCGCTGAGACGCTTCAAAACGAGCACGGCATCAATGCAGAAGTCCTCGACCTCCGCTCGATCCGACCTCTCGACCAAGAGGCGATTCTCGCGACGGTGATGAAAACCAACCGCGTCGTTCTCGTCGATGAATCAAAGCCGTTCGGTGGAGTTTCCGCGATGGTTGCCATGCTCATTCAGGAACACGCCTTCGATTATCTCGACGCTCCCATCAAGCGCGTTTGTTCGATCGATGCCCCAGCGATTTATTCGCCGCACATTGAGCATGAACAACTTCCAAATCCAAATCGGATTGTTGCCCAGGTGCTCGCTCTAGCCTAATTTCGCGTTAGACGAGTCTGGGTGGTTTCCTAACTTCTAGGGCGAACCGTGCTTCCGATGCCATTTTGATTGCAATCAATGGAATCTTTTACTAGATTCTCAAACATGCTGGTTTATCTGTCCTATCTGTTTGCTGCAGTCGTTATCGCCTTAAGCATTAGCTCCTGCTGCTGCATGTGAGGTAGGTCCAGCATCACCCCCCTAAATGCAAACCATGAAAAACCTCGTCGTTATCACCCCCCTCATCGCCCTTGTTTTCGGATCCTTTTGCTCCTGCTCGATGTTCGACACATCCAGCCAGAGTGCTGGTTACCGGACTGAAACCCGCCAAGTCAAAACCTGCAGCTACGACATCATCCGTAGAGAAATCAACTGCCCAGGCGATTCCAAAAGCGGCAAGAGCGGTATGACTGAGATCGTTGAAGAAAAGGTCCCACGGTACAAGACGGTCACCAAACGGGTCCGTGTGCCACGTTCTGCGTGCTTCCATTTCTATTGCACCACATCGGACTTCTGTGGCACCACATCGGCGGCCACCATCGCCATGTCGAGTGCTCAAGGGTCAAACGGCAGTCCCAACCTCGGGCTCATCCCAACGATGAAGAAAATTACTCCGTGATCGGCAAAGCAGTCGATTTCACCTAGCGCGATGGAGGAATCACCTCCTCGCGCTTTTTTGTTTCCATCTCGCTTACTAAAAGGCTGGAAATCGTTGCCAATTTCCCCATCCTCCGCCGAGACCACTTCCTAATACTACCATGTCTGTGAATATCGAAATGCCTAAACTCTCGGATACGATGACCGAGGGTACCCTCATCAAATGGCATAAAAAAGTCGGAGATTCTATCGAAATCGGCGATATCCTCGCTGAAATTGAGACTGACAAGGCGACCATGGAGATGGAAGCATTTGACGACGGCACCATAACCGCAATCCTTATCCAAGAGGGTGAAAAAGCGCCGATTGGAGGAATTCTAGCCGTTCTTGATGGTGATTCGGCTGACACAACGACTACTTCAGGTACAATCGTCGCAGACCCAACGCCTGTGCGGAAACCTGAAGCCGCCACGACACCCGCTACGCCGGTGGTTTCGCCAACCATCACACCCGCAAGCAGTCGCGTCAAAGCGTCTCCTCTCGCCAAGAAAATCGCTGCCGAGCTAGGCGTAGACCTCAACCAACTTTCGGGCAGCGGGCCAGCAGGACGCATTCTTAAATCCGATGTACTCTCTGGCTCAAAACCAAAGGTCGCATCGTCCTCTGAAGCGAATGCGGCAGCCGCTCTAACTGCTTCCCTCAAATCTAAAGCGAGCACTCTTTCTGCAACAACTGCCTCGGCCCCGGCGGCGATTCAGCCCGTTGCGAGAGACGGAGACGAATTAGTCCAGCTCAGTTCGATGCGTAAGATCATCGCATCGCGTCTACTCACTTCGAAAACCACAATTCCTCATTTCTACCTTCACCTCGAAGTGGATGCCGCACCGTTGATGGCACTTCGCCAACAGGTAAACGCCCAAGCCGAACAAACTCACGGCAACAAATATTCAGTCAATGATTTCATTCTCAAAGCCGTCATCAATGCAACTGAGGCAGTGCCAGCAGTCAATGCATCATTTGCCGGAGAGCATATCGTTAAGTTCAAGCACGTCGGCCTCTCCGTCGCCATTGCTGTCGAGGATGGCCTCGTAACCCCTGTGATCAAGGAGGCAGAATCCAAATCCCTTCTCGCGATTTCGCGGGCCGTCAAAGATTTCGCCGTTCGCGCCAAGAACAAGAAATTGAAGCCCGACGAATTCGATGGCGGTACCATCACGGTATCCAACCTCGGTGCTTGGGGAATTGAATCGTTTGATGCCATTGTCAATCCTCCACAGGCAGCGATCCTTTCCGTTGGAGCGGCCATTGAGAAACCGGTCGTCAGAAATGGTCAGATTGTTCCAGGTCTCCGCATGAACCTTGGCTTATCTTGTGACCACCGGGTCGTCGATGGGGCGGTTGCAGCTCAATTCCTGTCTGAAATTAAGAAACTCATTGAGCAACCTGCTTTGATGTTGCTCTGAGCCACTCATTTACGGTGCCTTGTCATGACCCAGTGTGTTATCACCGCATGCTGGGTTTTGTCGTTCGGGGCCCTTGTTAAAGTCTTTTTGCAATGGGGATCTTGATGATTTCTTCATTTTTGACCTCTTAAGATCATCTTCTTCATAGTGTGAGTAACTTCGGAGTTTGGCTGTTCCACCTATCACCTACCAATGTTCCACGCGACGAATAACTTGTGGATGTCGCTGTACCGGATGGCAGTTATCTCCGTCTGCCCTGCTCCTAGGACATTATCCAACAAGACATCACAAGATATTCACAAGGTTTTCCCGACGTGTTCTTATCCTTGGGCTTGTGAG
Source organism: Akkermansiaceae bacterium (assembly GCA_029866215.1). Taxonomy (GTDB): domain Bacteria; phylum Verrucomicrobiota; class Verrucomicrobiia; order Verrucomicrobiales; family Akkermansiaceae; genus Luteolibacter. The sequence continues at coordinate 73,470 of JARWZU010000003.1, read as the reverse complement.
ACCGAGGATCCTTCGATAGACCTTCAAGCGTGAATCACCTAGTCGTTACTGGAGGCGCTGGAGGTTTGGCGAAAGCCGTTACATTGGCGTTTCTTGATCCGCATTGGGTAACTGAACATCCGGACCGTCACACCTTGGACGTAACTCAACGTCATTCAGTGGGTGCGTACTTTGAATCGCGAGACATTGACCTCTTGATCTGCGCGGCAGGGTTGACGCACGACGTCCCCATTGTCAGATTACCAGAAGACGCGTGGGATCAAGTGATGCAGGTGAATTTTGTTGGCGCGCGAACGTGTGCGGAGGCCGTATTGCCGAAAATGATCGCCAAAGGGCGAGGCCACATTGTTTTTATTTCGAGCTACTCTGCACTTCATCCGCCTATCGGGCAGGCCGCCTACGCCTCTGCGAAGGCAGCGATACTCGGACTCACACACGATTTGGCACGACGGTTTGGCTCAAAAGGAATCCGTGTGAATGCGATTCTCCCTGGTTTTCTCGAAACGCAAATGACTGCGACTGTTTCACATCAACGCAAACATGAAATTTTGACGAATCACGTCTTAGGGCGATACAACACACCGCCAGCTGTCGCAGAATTTATTCGCCATCTTCATGAACGCTTGCCGAGTACATCCGGTCAACAATTTCAATTGGATAGCCGCGTACCATACGATTGATAATCAAAGCGGCGCACAAAGACTCCAAAGTTTTTTCTTCAGATCGATGACAAATGCCCCGTGATTTTATTGCTGCTGCTTTAGACCCGATTACTTTCCTACCGCTCGTGAGCATTCGCGCGGCCCTATCGCCTACAGAAGCCACTTCAAACTCCAATTCTACGTTAAAGCTCAAGCATTAGGCCCACTGTAAATCTAGGCCAGATACACTGGTCGAAGACCGGCCGCCAATAATAGAAGTGGAGGATCGCCTTATAAAAGCGTCAATTGACCGGTTCGCTGGCGAATAATTTTGGCGCTCGCGATCGTAGTAGCTCAAATTTTATGAAATGATCGCAACCGCAGTCCCCATATGATCGAAAGGAACAAATTTGGAGAGGCTCACCATCGTGTGCTTTTCGGTCGAGTTCCTTCAATCCGCTGACATCTCGACATTCGTAAAGAATTCCAATGCAAAAATGTTTCATCTTGTCATGATTTCTCGCGTGATCGTCCGTTGTTCATTCTTGGCCTTAGCATCAATCTCTTTGGCGCTACTCACTTCTTGCCAGCGTGAAACACAGGTGGATCGGGCGACTCGTGAAGGGATTTTGCTGGTGGGGAATTCTAGCGAACCCAAAGGCCTCGACCCCCACATCGTGTCTGGCGTATTGGAATCCAACATTTTACGTGCCTTGTTCGAGGGCTTAGTCACGAGCGATCCAGAGCGAGACACCGCGACACCCGGAGGTGCTGCGGTGGAAGTAACCCCCGACGCAACCGCAACCGTATGGATTGCAAAGTTGAGGCCTAACGGAAAATGGTCCGACGGAGTCCCGGTGACCGCACAGGATTTTGCATTTTCTTACGAGCGACTGCTTACTCCCGACCTCGGCGCGAAGTATGCGGAGATGCTGTACTTCCTCAAAGGTGCTGAGGACTTCAATCAAGGGAAGACGAAGGACTTCTCGACGGTGGGAGTAGAAGTCGTTGATAATTTAACACTTAAGCTAACTTTGCGTGGCCCAACTCCCTATTTCAAAGAAATTTTGAAGCACTACACGTGGACCGGGGTGCCCCGCCACATTGTTCTGAAGCACGGAACGATCGCCCAGCGCGGAAACCCATGGACCCGCTCAGAAAACATTGTCGTCAACGGCCCGTACAAACTGAAGTCTTGGCGACTCACCGACCACATCGAAGCGGAGCGTAACCCCTATTACTGGAACGCATCGAACGTTGTCCTCAACGGCATTCGTTTCCTCCCGATTAGCAATCTTTATACAGAATCTCGCATGTTCCGTGATGGTCAGCTTCATATGACTTATGGCTGCACGCCCGAAATTGTGGATCTAATGAAAGAAGAGAACCCGAAGGAGCTACGCCAAGAACTCTACGTAGGGACAAGCTTTTTCCGCTGCAATACCACACGCAAACCGCTAGAAGATGTCCGCGTGCGGAAGGCGCTCAGCGCGGTGATCGACCGAAAAGCGATTTGCGTAAGCATTTTCCGAGGCTACACACCTGCCTACGCAATGACGCCACCGATGGGTGACTATCTGCCCCCGCACTCACCCGAGATCAGCATTGAGAAGGCCCAAAGTTTACTCGCAGAGGCTGGGTTTCCGGACGGGGAGGGATTTCCTCGTTTAAAGATTCTCATCGCGAGCCGTGAAACTGCGGCCACTCAAGCGCAAGCCCTTCAAGCGATGTGGCGAGATCGACTTGGCATCGAGGTGGAAATCGAAAATAAGGAGTGGAACGCGTACATTACTGCGATGCAGGACCTCGATTACGACATTGCATCTGCAGGATGGATAGGTGATTACCTCGACCCCCTGACGTTTCTAGAAATGTGGACGCCTGGAAACGGCAATAACCTCACAGGGTGGGACAGCCCAGCCTATGTAAAATTGTTAAAGCAGTCGTTCCACGAAGCGGACCCTAACCGCCGCTTCGAATTGCTCCGCCAGGCAGAAGCCATTTTCGTTGATGAAACGCCCGTGCTACTCGTCGCATGGCAGGCGCGCAATTATTTGGTTCATCCGTCTGTGGAAGGCTGGAATCCGCTTCTTCTCGCGAACAATCCTTACCAATTCATCCGTCTCATTCCTAGACGTTGATCCTTTCTATCATGATTCGTCTCATTCTCAGTCGCATCGGCCAAGGAGCAATCACCTTGTTCGTTTTGATTACGCTGACATTTTTTTTGGTCCGCGCGATGCCGGGTAGCCCGTACGCTGAGGAAAAAGCAATTCCCGAACATGCCCTCAAGCGCATGAAGGAATACACCGGGCTCGATCAACCGATACCGATTCAGTATTTTCGATACCTCAAAAATCTCATCGTTCACCAAGACCTTGGTGACCTCATCAAAAAAGACGGCGTCAAAGTCTCTGAGGTAATCGGCCAGTCGTTTCCTGTCTCGTTAAGTCTTGGGCTGTTGTCGATTAGCATCGCTTTAATGATTGGAATTCCAGCTGGCGTCATCGCAGCAGTTAAAAAAAACACCTACATCGATTATATCTGCCTCACCTGTGCCATGATTGGCATTTGTTTGCCGAGTTTTGTGATCGGTCCACTCCTTGCGGTCGCTGTGGGGCTCAGCCTAAAATCGATCAATGTTGCTGGGTGGTCATCGCCCGGTGATTGGATTTTGCCAGCATTTACTCTCGGTTTGATCAATGCTGCTTACCTTGCCCGCCTCGCTCGGGGTGGGATGTTAGATGTCCTTTCACAAGATTACATTCGCACGGCAAAAGCCAAAGGCGCACCAAGCACGCGGATTGTCATTCGCCATGCGTTACGCGGCGGTTTAATTCCAGCAGTCGCATTCATCGGGCCAGCCTTTGCAGGGATGATTTCAGGCTCATTTGTGATCGAGACGATTTTTCAAGTTCCGGGCATGGGCCAGCATTTTGTTAATGCAGCAACGGACCGTGAGTTTTTCCTCATTCAAGGATTGGTCCTTTTTTACGGGTTTCTCATCGTCGGCGCAAATCTTCTAGCAGATCTTGCGCAAATCGCTCTGAACCCACGACTTCGCAAAGCGTGAGGGTCTATTTTAACCATATCAACTCTAGTCAATTTCCCCAATGATTCATAAAGGCTCCTCACTTTGGGCTGATGCCTGGCATCGTCTCGCACACAACCGTGCGGCGATTGCCAGCTTGGGCGTTTTGACCGTAATTCTCCTACTGTGTTTCATCGGTCCGCTGATGCCATTTGTGAAAAGTCCAACCGCCATTAACATGGCCAATGCGAATTCAGCACCATCGGTGGGTCATTGGTTTGGCACCGATCAACTTGGCCGAGATCTATTCTCCCGAGTGCTTTATGGTGGCCAGGTTTCGCTACTCGTTGGGTTGGTGGCCACGGGTGTCGCAGTATTGATCGGGGTGATCTACGGCGCAGTCGCCGGATATGCGGGTGGAAAAATCGACGACCTCATGATGCGATTTGTGGATATTCTATTTGCTTTGCCCTTCCTCGTGTTGGTCATTCTTTTTTCATTGGTAGTTGATGAACCTGCAGCAGATTTCACACACTGGGTGATTCGTGTCACTGGCATCAGTCGTGACCATGTCGCGCCAATCACCACACTGATCCCGCTGTTCATCGCGATTGGCGCGATCGGCTGGCTCACCATTGCTCGGATTGTGCGCGCGCAGGTGATGTCGGTGAAAAAACAAGAATTTGTCGAAGCTGCAGTCTCACTGGGACTGAGCCGGTCACGGATATTATTCAGGCATATTCTTCCCAATGTCATTGGTCCCGTGATCATTTATACCACTCTCGCCGTGCCAGGCATCATGTTGCTTGAGAGCGTGCTGTCGTTTTTGGGATTGGGGGTTAAGCCACCCAACAGCTCATGGGGAATCCTGATTAAAGAGGGCGCAGACCGGATGGAAGCTGGCGGACTGCTGTTATTTTTTCCTTCACTCTTCTTTGCGAGCACCCTATTCGCCCTCAATTTCCTTGGCGATGGCCTCCGTGATGCCCTTGATCCGAAATCGGCAAATGACTAGCACCTAAAGGAGTTGCAGAGGATTTTCTAGCAGATTAAAAAAGATAAATAAATTGAGTTCTTGCTAATTTGCCCATAACAGTGTTCTTGAAGACTCGATTGAACGGCGAAAGTTTGTTTCATCGCTTTAGTTTCGATCGGTGACGCCATGATCGAGAATGGAGTCCAATCATGATGGCGTCATTAGAACTGAATTAAATGGATATCTACGTGGGCAATCTGCCCTATACTGCTACTGAAGGAGATGTGACCGGCCTTTTCGCCGCTTTTGGACCTGTTGAACGGGTGAAAATCATCACGGACCGCGAAACCGGGCAATCCAAGGGATTTGCATTCGTGACTCTTGGTGACCAAAGTCAACTAAATGCGGCCATCGAGGCCCTCAATGATTACGACTACAATGGTCGCCCACTTCGCGTAAACGCGTCCGAACCTAAAGAATCCCGTCCAAGTGGTGGCGGCGGTGGTGGTTACGGCGGCGGCGGTGGTGGCGGCGGCTACGGTGGTGGTGATCGTCGCGGCGGTGGCGGCGGTGGCGGCTACAAAGGCGGCGGCGGCGGCGGTGATCGTCGCGGCGGTGGCGGCGGCGGTGGCGGCCGTTGGTAACCCAGCTGGTTTTAACTAAGCCTTTTCATTACCCGACTTCCTTCACAGGAGGCCGGGTGTTTTATGTGATGGATGGCGGTTTACCGCGATTTACTGAGGCAGTGGGATCTTCTTACCGAGATGCCTTGGGCGAGTTTCTAGCAGATTCACATCGAGCCACATCTTGAACCGCGCACCGATTTCTCGAATCTGAGTCCTCAGCCCCACATGAGCTTCGACATCGCGTGCGTTGTATCCGAACGCTTCGATGCCATTCGCTTTCGCAAGGTAGATCGCACGTTGATTCTGAAACCGTTGACTGATGAAAAGAATCGGGTTGGCTCCGAAAATCACCTTTGCGCGCACGACGGAATCAAGGGTTCGCAATCCAGCGGAATCGCAAATAATTCGCTCTTGGGGAATGCCTCGATCGATCAATGCTTGTCGCATTTTCTCTGGTTCGTTGTAGTAGCGCGTCCGATTGTCCCCAGAGACGATGACTGTCTTAATTTTTCCCGCCTTCCACAACCGGACTGCGGCCTCGATGCGATAGCGAAAGTAGAGGTTCTCTCGCCCGCCCACTCGATCCGTTGTGCCAAACACCAGGCCGACCTCCGTGGCCGGAACATTTGCGACCTCGGTAAACAATCTCCCGCTACTTGCCACGATTGCTGCCAAATAGGCATAAGGCACTAAGCAGCAGACAAAGAATCCGCTGACTACCACGCTCATGGCCAAAACCCGAAATCGGCCACGCCATCCGCGTTTATCCGGAAGATTCCCACACCGATACCCGTTCCCCATTACGTCCATGGCATTAACGATCTCATTGCAACCCCCAATCCCTGACGGATGGGTGCATCGGGAGCAATCACTCGTAAGCGGTGCACCGACTCGTAAAAATGGACACCAGAAAAACGCCCGATCCATTCTCCATCGACGTGGACTGGGACCTCGTTGTCGCAGGTCACTGTGAAATCTGCCGCTTGGAAATAGCTTGTTGAGTCTTCGAGATCCATTCCCCCGCGCGCCAATCCTCTCAATGAATCGAGCACGAGTCGATATCCGGACTCCTTAAAAACCAGAATATCTAGCAAAGAGTCGTGGTTATCGGCATTTCGAAAAACCCGGAAAGGTCCCCCATACAACGAACCATTCCCCGCGAGCACTGCGATCCCTTCTTCGCGCCTTCCATCAGCGCAGGTTACTAGAAGCCGGGGTGGGCGATCACCCAAAACCTTCACCGCAGCCAGTAAATAAGCCAAAGGACCAAATCGCTTCTTTGATTCCCACGTCGTCTCCTCGATGACCATCGCATCGAGCCCAACACCCGCCATTTGTGCAAAGGGTGAACCATTTGCCTCAAATAAATCCACCTCTCTCACAAGACCCCGATCGATCACCTCAAGTGCTTGCTCCAGCGAATCAAACGGGATTCCCATCTCTCTCGCAAAAACGTTCATGGTTCCCGCAGGCAAAAGTCCTAACAGTGTCCCAGACCCAGCAAGCCCGTTGACCACCTCGTTCAGCGTACCATCTCCACCCGCGGCGATGACCACCGGTTCACCTGCCTCAGCGAATTTTGCGGCCAGTTCGCGGGCCTCGCCCGAATGATTGGTGGCAAAGAGCGCGAAGCGATTGGCGTGGCTCATCAAAAATCGCAAAACCCGCCCAACCTTTTGGCTTCGAGCCATGGGATTAAAGATAACGGGGTAGCGACGCACAGCCTGCATGAGTGAATCTTCACCAATCATGGCGACCACCGCAACCGGATTTCACGAACGATGATCGATCCGCTTCATGCACACCCAAAACGGAGCACAAAATTAAAGCCCGCCCATCCATTTAGATCTTGGATGAACCTAAATTTCTGAGACCATCAAAGGTAGTCACTCATCACGTAAAACGATGAAAAACCCCTCTAAATCTGATCCCATCCCAAAAGCCAATGTCGAAGATTCAAACTCGGCGATGGCTCAAGGCTCCGTGCCGAAAATGCGATTTCCGATCGTTGGAATTGGTGCATCCGCGGGCGGTTTGGCAGCGTTTGAAGCGTTCTTCTCGAATTTTCCAAGAGACCACGTCACCGGCATAGCCTTTGTGGTGATCCAACACTTATCGCCCGATCATCAAAGTTCTCTTGCTGCATTGATTCAGCGGACGACCCAAATGAACGTCTTTGAAGCGAAGGATGGGATGGTGGTACAGCCCGATTGCATCTATACGATTCCACCGCACGATGACCTTGAAATCAGCCAGGGTTATCTTCTACTCATCGAGCAACCCAAAAACCGCAGTCAGCATCTGCCGATCGACCTTTTTTTGCAATCATTGGCTGAGGAGCAAAAATCGTTAAGCATTGGGGTGATTCTATCAGGTAATGGATCCGATGGTAGCTTCGGCATTCGCAGAATCAAGGACGAGGGGGGCATGGTCATGGCGCAGGACCCAGCGAGCACTGAGTTTGACTCTATGCCGCAGTGCGCAATCGATACTGGGCTCGTCGACTTTATTTTGTCACCGGCGGAAATGCCGGCTCAGTTATTGGCTTACGTGGCTAATGCCGTTCACCGTCATGCGGGCAGCGAAGCAAAACTGCCGCCGAAGAAATTGAACGAGCTGAGGAAGATTTTCATGGTGCTGCGTGCCAATGTCGGCCACGACTTCTCTCAATATAAGTCGAGCACAATTCATCGTCGGATCGATCGCCGGATGGTCGTCAATGGCATTGAAACTCTGGAAGACTATTCAAAGTATCTCCAACAAACTCCAAAAGAAGCAGAAGCCCTTTTCCATGATCTTTTGATTGGAGTGACCAAGTTCTTTCGCGACCCCGATGCCTTCGAAGAACTCCAAAAAGAGACGCTGTCGCGGTTAGTATCGTCAAAACTGCTAGGAGATACGATCCGCATCTGGGTCACAGGTTGCTCAACCGGTGAGGAAGCTTATTCTCTGGCGATCCTACTATTAGAATGCATGGAAGCTCAGCAGCAATTCCATGCAGTGCAAATCTTTGCGACAGACATCGATCCCCGCGCGATCGCAACAGCTCGCACCGGGCTTTACCCGAGTACAATCGCTGACGACATGACTCCCGAGCGTTTGGCGAACTATTTCACTGAGGAGCCTCATGAAATAGGTTTTCGAATCAAGAAATGCGTCCGAGATCTCTTAGTATTTTCTGAGCACAACTTAATTAAAGATCCACCATTTTCACGTATGGATCTTATCAGTTGCCGCAACTTACTAATCTATTTTGGGGCAGAGTTGCAGAAAAAAATTATCCCATTGTTTCACTATTCTTTGAAACAAGATGGCCGCTTATTTTTGGGGAATTCAGAAGGAATTGGTGAGTTCGGAAATCTTTTTCGATCAAAGAACCAGAAATCCAAAATCTACCAACGCAAGGGTGATGAACCACTTTCCCGCTCGGTATTGACCCAGTTTTTACCCGTGTATCACGACGATACCATCGAGACAACCATGGCACCCAAACACCCTCATCGGCTCCCCAAATTACCGCTTCGAGATCTCACCGAGCAAGGCATCCTCGCGAAACTTGCGCCAGCCGCAGCCCTCGTGAACCACCAAGGAGACATTCTCTATTTGCACGGCCAGATAGGTCGATTTCTGGAGATTCCCCCAGGTGAGATTGCGAGTGCCAACATCCTAAAAATGGCCCGAGATGGGTTGCGCCCTAGCATTGCCGCGGCGCTTCGCAAAACTATCACAACGGGAGAACAGGTTCAATATGCCAGGATCCAAATGAAAATTGATAGGATCGATTGGGTTCTCAATCTAACGGTCTTTCCAATTACGAGTGAGTTATTGGTGAAATTAGACTCGCCCCTTTACCTGATTTTGATCGAGGAAATCAAAGGAGGCATTCATGTCTCCACAGCGGTGGGTACTCAGGAGGGATCTGACGTGCATGGGGCTATCGCCCGGATTCGGGAAGAATTGCAGACGAAGGATGACCAACTGCAGAGCATGACCGAAGAGCTAGAAAGTTCTTCCGAAGAACTCAGGTCCTCCAATGAGGAAATGCAGTCGGTGAACGAAGAGCTACAATCAACCAACGAGGAGCTGGAGACCTCCAAAGAAGAACTACAATCGGTCAATGAAGAATTATCGACAGTGAACATGGAGCTGAATGCAAAGGTTGCTGATTTAACTAAAGCCAACAACGACATGAACAACTTGTTGGCGGGTACCGGGGTTGGTACGGTGTTTGTGGATCATCAACTCCGAGTGATGCGGTTCACCCCTGCCGCGTCTAGCGTGATCAACCTCATTGCTAGTGACATCGGTCGGCCGATTGCTCACATCGCGTCAAATCTTCTCCATTACGATACCTTGATTCCCGATGTTCAGAGTGTGTTAGACACCCTAATTCCAAAGGATCAGGAGTTGATGGCAAAAAATGGCCACTGGTATTCGATGCATATTCAGCCCTATCGCACCTTGGAAAATGTGATCGAGGGAGCGGTGATTTCATTTATGCACGTCACTGAAAAAGTGAAGATACAGGAAAAACTTCGAGGTGCAGATGAGCAGCTCCGGCGTTTGGCCGCTGTGGTTCGTAATTCGAGTGATGCAATTATCGTGCAGGATCCACGTGGCCAGATTCTCGCATGGAACCCAGGAGCTACCCGCCTTTATGGCTGGACGGAGTCCGAGGCACTCCAAATGAACTTGGGTGATCGGCTTTCCGACAAGCGGATGCTGAACAGCGAACTAACACACTTGGCAGATTTATCCATGCAAAATGCTCTCATCCTTCATGAGACCAATCGGCTTACTAAAGATGGAACGGTTTTATGCATCTCACTGATTGCGACTGCATTGTTGGGTAATGATGGAAAGCTCGATGAGATCGTGACAACGGAGAAAGTGATGCTATCGTAGTGTCTTGTTTATGGAAGAATTAAGTTCATCACTGACGAAGGATCCTGGGCTTGGCGGTCCTTCGCCAGAGTTAGTTGATTTGCGCATGCGTGCTGAAGCGCTCGCAAATGGAAAAGTTGGGATTTCTCGTAACGGCGGTATCATCCCATCAGATGAAATGGGGCGAGTATTTCACGATCTCGAGGTCTACCAGATCGAGCTAGAAATGCAGAATGAGGAGCTTCGCCATTTTCAGGTGGCCCTTGCGGCTGCGCGTTCGCGCTACTTTGATCTCTATGAATTTGCGCCAGTGGGATACCTCGCCCTCAGCCATCAGGGCTTGATCGAAAAGGCAAATCTTAGCGCGTCCGCCATGTTGGAGTTCGCCCGTAACGAGATCATCACCAAGCCAATTTCTCGGTTCATTCACCCAGATGATCAGGACATTTTCTATCTTGCGCGCAAGCAACTGCTTCTAACGGGATCCTTTGAGAATTGTGACCTGAGGATGTTGAAAGCGACAGGCGACTCGGTTTGGGTGCATTTGTCAGCGACCATTACACATGGTGAGGAAGATGCCAGTGAACTGCGGCTGATACTCACCAATATCAGTGCGCGCAAACAGGCGGAGCAAGAAATTTTTAGGTTGAATGCCGAACTAGAACAACGCGTCAAAGACCGCACCGCCGAACTTGAAATCTCAAACACAACGCTTGCGCAATTTAAGGCCGCGCTCGATGAACATGCCCTGGTCACCATCACCGATGCCGCGGGCAAGATCACCTATGCCAACGAGAAATTTTGTGACACGAGCAACTACACCAGGGAAGAACTCGTCGGGCAAAGTCATCATCTTGTAAATTCGGGACATCACGATACCGAGTTTTTTAAGGAATTGTGGCAAAGCATCGGTGCGGGCAAAGTTTGGAAGGGTGAGATTAAAAATCGCACCAAAAATGGTTCTTTTTATTGGGTTAATACAACCATCGTGCCCTTCCTCATTCGTGAAGGGAAGCCGTTTCAGTACATTGCAATTCGTACGGATATCACGAAGCGCAAAAACATGGAGGAAGCACTGGTTGAGAGCGAAGAACGTCGACGCCTTGCAGTCGAAGCTGCTGACATTGGCGTCTGGGAGTGGGATTTGCAGACTCAGCAGCTCAGGTGGGAAGCAAACATGTTTAAAATTTACGGACTTGAGCCGCTTGGGGACGGGATCACCCCCTATGACACGTGGGCCAACGCGGTATTGCCAGCGGATTTGCCTGAGCAGGAGGCACAGCTGGGCCAAGTGATTGCTACTGGGGGTCGCGGGAGGCGAGAGTTTCGCATCACACGGGCAACGGATGGGAAAGTGCGGACGATTCAAGCCTCTGAGATGGCAGCCAATGGCCATGACGGGAAGGCCAAGCGGATCGTCGGTATCAACATCGATGTCACCGAGCGAAAAGAAGCGGAGGGAGAAATTCAAAAGTTGAATGATGACCTCTCACGCCGTGCGGTCGAATTGGAGCGTGCGAACAGGGAGCTCGAAGCGTTTAGTTACTCGGTCTCCCACGACTTGCGAGCACCCCTACGCGCCATTGATGGCTTTTCCCGCATGCTTGCAGAAGATTGCACGGAAAAACTAACCGCTGAGGACCAGAGGAAGTTAGAAATCATCCGTAGCGAAGCCCAGCGCATGGGCAAGTTGATTGATGATCTTTTGATGTTCTCACGTCTTGGGCGGCAGAATCTTGAGGCCAGTGAGATTGATATGCAGGCCTTGGCCAAGGAGGTATTCGACGAACTGATGAACTCAGAACCTGAGCGGAAGGTCCATCTTGATTTGCGCTCGCTACCAAAAGCAATAGGCACTCAGGCGATGATTCGGCAAGTCTGGACGAACCTTATTTCTAACGGTATCAAATTCACCAAACACCGTGAGGCCGGAGAGATCGAGATCGGTGCATCGGAAAGCGCAACGGAGGGTTGGGTTTATTACGTGAAAGACAATGGCGCAGGTTTCGACAAGCGCTATGCAGACAAGCTTTTTGGGGTGTTTCAGCGCTTGCACAGTCAGCAAGAATTTCAAGGCACGGGTGTTGGGCTTGCGCTCGCTCAGCGCATCGTGCAACGACACGGCGGCCGCATATGGGCAGAGGCTGAGGTGGACCACGGAGCAACGTTTTATTTCACACTGCCAAACTCAAAATAGGCGAAACCGATTCACCTGATAGATCTAAAAAATATTATTTTACCAAAAGAGTTTTTATATTTGCTGTCTAATCTAATGGGTATCCGTACCTATCATCACTTTTTCGTCACCGCTTCAAGCTTAATCGATTTCGATGATTGGATTCGGGGCTGAGCCTAATCAAAATATTCTGCACCAAGGAATATTTAGAAGGTGTTTCTGCTGAGAGGCTGAGAAATTCAAGAAAAGTACTAGACATCATTTTTTGATCTGATATCTATGGGTTGTGTTTTTTTAGATAAAAAGTAAGAGCCTAATAAATATGCAATATCAAGCCCTCCTGAAAATTTTGCTCCTTGAAGATTCCGATTTTGACGCGCAACTGATGCTGCGCGAGCTCACCCAGCGAGGGATGGAATCGATTCTCACCCGGGTTGAGACGCAGCCTGAATTTGAAGCGAAGTTAGAGGAGTTTGCACCTAACGTAATCCTGCTAGATTATGCGTTGCCGACCTTCAATGGTGGCGAAGCTTTGGCCATAGCGAAAGAACGTTACCCAGACATTCCGGTGATCATGATCTCGGGTGCGGTGGGCGAGGAGATTGCGGTTGAGTTGCTTAAGAACGGTGCCTCAGACTTCATTCTCAAGAACCGGATGGAACGCTTGGTTCCATCGATCAAGCGAGCGTTGAATGAAGTGAGCATCCGAGAGGCGAAGCACCGGGTGGAGGCAGAATTGCGAGCCCTTAACGAACAACTTGAGAGCCGCGCGGCGGAGACAGCCCAAGAGCTGTGGGAGAAAAATCTTCATCACCAAGAGGACTTGGTCATGGCCCAAGAATTGCAGATGGCGCTATTTTCCGACCGATTTCCGACTTTGCCCGCTGGGGTGCATGAGGCTGCAAGTGCCGTGAAGTTTTCGAGTATTTTCAAGCCGCTTGGAGCGGTGAGTCGCGATTATTACTATGTGGTTCAGGTTTCTGACACGGCGGTGGGGATCTTCATTTGCGATGTGATGGGTGAAGGGGTGCGAGCGGCGTTGGCGACCACGATGATGCGGGTGCTCCGTGAGCAGCTCGACAAGTCTTCGGGAAGCCCAGGTGAGTTATTGACTCAGATGAACCAATGGCTCAGGGGAACCTTGAGGCAGCTAGATCATTCACTGTTTGTGACGGCTTGCTATATCGTTGTCGATATCGCTCAAGGTTCTCTCACTTTTGCCAATGCTGGTCATCCCAGTCCATTTCTTTTGCGTGAGGCGACGAATCGGGTGGAGCGCATCTCCGGCCAGAGTGCGAGCCTTGGCCCAGCCTTGGGCCTCCGCGACGGGGTGGAGTACTCGACTGAGAAGTGTTCAGTCGATGCGGGTGATCTGCTGATGACCTTTACCGACGGTTTGGTAGAAGTGGAAAATGCCAATGCGGAAGCGTTTAGCATGGACCGGCTTGGTGAATCCATCCGCAGGGGCGCAGGGCTACCGGTGACGAAGTTGATGCAGGATATTTTTTCCGACATCCGACGCTTTGCTGACGGGGTGGAATTTTCTGATGATGTGTGTCTCGTGGGGATGGAAATTTCACGTCTGCAACCGAGCCACGCTTGAGCAAACCGGCAGGGAGTAGAGAGAGTTGGCTCTCCGGAGGTATTATCGATCGAATGGAATTAAGACCGAAGGGTGATAAGATTGATGTCTTGCTGATTGAGGATAATCTTCACGATGCGGAGTTTGCGATGCGTGCTCTCAGAGGAGAACACCCACACGTTCGTATTCTGCATTTCCAAGATGGACGAGTCGCGCTCGAATTCCTTTTTCGTAAAGGAGCATACGCGTATCGCACGGATCCACACGTGCCGAAGGTCATTTTGCTGGATCTCAAATTGTTCGCTTTGAGTGGGCTTGAGGTCTTGCGTGCGTTGAAGTCCGATGTCCGCACCCGCTGTGTGCCTGTGGTGGTCATGACCAGTTCGCTTGAGGATAGCGACCTTGCTCAAGCTTATGAAAGTGGCGCGAACAGCTATATAGTCAAACCGGTGCTTTGTGAAAAATTTTCGCGAACCATTAGTGATTTGGGGCTATATTGGCTTTCTTTGAACCGGTTACCCCCAAGCTCGAACCATGAATACCCCCATCCAGACGCGTTTGCGAATTCTTTCCCTTGAGGACTCTGCCACCGACGAGGAGTTGATCTTGCGGGAATTGAAATCGGGTGGGGTTGACTTTGTCTCGCAGCGTGTTGAGACGGGTGAAGACTTTGAGAGGGAGATCGTCGCATTTCATCCCGATTTGATTTTGGCCGACTACAAGTTGCCAAACTTCAATGGTGCGAGGGCGTTAGCGCTGGCGAGGGAGCGGTGCCCGGATACTCCCGTCATTGTGATTTCTGGCGCGGTAGGTGAGGAAACGGCGGTCGAATTGCTTAAAAATGGAGCGACGGATTTCGTCCTTAAAGACCGCCTTGGACGGCTTGTGCCCGCGGTTCAGCGAGCACTGCGTGAAGTGGCAGAGCGTGACGCGCGCCGGAAGGCAGAGGCAGACCTTCGTTCTCTTAACGAACAGTTAGAACGGCGGGTAGTGGAGCGCACGCGTGAATTGTGGGAGAAAAACTCGATCATGGAGGAGGACCTCGACATGGCCCGAGAGCTTCAAGTCGCATTTCTGCCACATCAATTTCCCACGTTGCCTCGGGGTGCTGAGCCATCAGCGAGTGCGGTGAAATTCTGCAGCATCTTCCACCCCACCAGCTCGGTGAGTGGAGATTTCTACAATGTTGTCCGCGTCTCCGACAATGCGGTGGGAGTTTTCATCTGTGACGTGATGGGCCATGGCGTGCGGGCGGCGTTGGTAACCGCGATGATGCGAACGCTTGAAGAGCAATTGAGTGAACTCGCAGGTGATCCAGGCGCGCTTCTAACAGAAATGAATCGATCGCTGCGTGGCATTCTTCGCCAATTGGGGACCACGCTATTTACCACGGCATGCTATGTGATTGTGGATGTGGCAAGTGGCCAACTGCGATTTTCTAATGCCGCGCATCCCAGCCCGCTGTTGGTTCATGCAGGAGCGGGTGGAGTTGAGTCGATCACCCCGCCGCGTGGGGCAGGTCCAGCGCTCGGGCTTTTCGAAGAGTCGAAATATTTGACGCATGAATGTTCGTTGGCAGCAGGCGATTTGATTCTCGCCTTCACGGACGGCCTGTTCGAGGTTGAGAATGGAATGGCGGAACCCTTCAGCATTGATCGATTGTGCGAGGCCATCCGTAGCCGCGCGAGCTTACCTCTGCCTCAGTTGATGCAGGATGTGTTCAGTGAAGTCGAACATTTCGCGCAGGGCCAAGAGTTTTCCGACGACGTGTGTTTGATCGGCATGGAGATTGCCCATTTGCAAACGAGCGCTGCTTGAACGGGCTCTCCCCTATTTCAGGAATTCGGGATTGAGGCGTTCCCGTAGTTCGGAGGTCCAAAGTTGCGCGACGATGGTTTCTTGAGCGGCTTCCATGACCGCCCGCTCGTCGGATTGGCCATCTTCGTGGCCAGCAAGATGGAGGAGCCCGTGGATCATGTAGCGGAGAATCTCACGGGCCAGTGGCTCGTCGTACTCTGCCGCTTGGCGCTCAGCAACCTCGGCTCCAATGACGATCTCACCGTGATGAAACGTGATCACGTCGGTGGGACCTTCGATGTCCATGAAATCTCGGTGGACTTGATCGCTAGTGATGTCATCCACGATGGCGATCTCAAGTGTGGCTAGATTCGACAGTGGGGAGTCATCCTCGGCGGCATTTTCTAATGCAAGGCGGGCAGCTTCGTAGGCGATGCTCTCGAGCGCGGTCAGCCAACATTCTGGGACCTCGATGGCTTCCTGATGATTTCCAATGATGACTTCCAGCGACATGAGGGGCGAATTTGAGGGTTGCGAGACGATCAGGCGCGCTTGGGCATCGGGATCACGCGGTCGCCATGGCTGGTGTCGGCCGATGGGCGCTTGCCGGCGCTTGTGCCGTCGTCTTTTGGATAATCGATCCGGCTGTGGAGCATGCTGCGCAGGGTTGCGGCGAAGCTGTCCTTGACGAGTGAGAGTTCGCGGAGCGTGAGCGGGCAGTCGTTGAGTTGGCCGTCATTGATTTTGGTGCGAACGAGGTCATCGACCATCGCGCGGATTTTTGCGGGCGTTGGCTTTTGAAGCGAGCGGGATGCGCTCTCGATCGTGTCGGCAAGTGCAATGATGCCACTTTCTCGCGAGCTGGGACGAGGGCCTGGGTAGCGGAAATTTTTCTCATCCACGACAGGAAGATCCTCGGGATTTTCCAGGCGGCGGCTGATTTTCTCCATCTCCGCCTTCTTTTGGTCCTGCGCGCGACGGTAGAAATAGTAAACCAGCGAATCGCCATGATGCTCTTGAATCACGTCGATGATTCTCGGGTTAAGCTTGTATTTCACCGCGAGATCGACGCCGTCCTTCACGTGAGCGACGATGACGAGTGCGCTCATGGTGGGTGTTAGAGAGTTGTGGGGGTTTTCCGCAACCTCGTGTTGGTTTTCGATGAAGTAACCCGGCTTCTTGAGTTTGCCGACATCATGGAAGTACGAACAAACGCGACACATTGGGGCATTGGCTCCGATTTTCTCAGCGGCGGCTTCTGATAGAGCGGCGACAATCAAGCTGTGGTGGAAGGTGCCTGGAGCCTCCAGTTGCATCTGGCGAAGAAGCTTGTGATTGAGGTCGCTCAGTTCGAGCCAGCTGATGTCGGTCGTCAGTTGAAAAGTTCCTTCAAACAGCGGGAGCAAACCGCTGATCAGGAGCGCGGAGATCACGGCGGTACCAAGGGCGATCGCGCTGCCGCTGCCGAGCAGCTGGAGATGACCCATGGAATCGGGGCCAAAAACGGCGCCAATATCGAGGCGGCCAAGGACGAGGCCAATGATGATCGTTACCAAACCAACATAAATGCCGGCTTGAAGAAGCTCGATCCGTTTGCGGACTTGGAAGGCGAGCACAATGCTAGTGATTCCACAAACGAGACTCAGCAGCGTGTAAGTGAAAATCTCTGCCTGAGGGACGAGCAGGCAGCCGATCACCATGACAAATACCGCCGAAAACGCCGCAACCGCCCGCCCGAGTAGCACACCAAGTAGCATGGGCGCGAACGCGAATGGCACGGCAAAAAGTCTGAAGCTGTTGGACAAGCCGCCGGCATCAGTCAATACCATGACCGCCCGCACCAGAAGGAGGTGGCAAATCATTCCCCCTAGCACGAGCATCACGCGGCTGTTGCGTCGGCAAGTGCTCTGGAAGCTAATTTGGAACATGGCGACGGCTGTCACTCCAATAATCAATCCGCAAAGCGCTCCTTTGAATGAGTCTTCGGCAAATAGGGTACCGGTGGAGCTTTTTAGGATCAACAACGCGCAACCAAGGGCAAATCCCGCATAAAGCGCGAGCTTGACCCACAAGCTGTCCTCCAGAATTTGGATTACCAGATTTTCACTATGAACCCGGCGTTTTCTACCTGACGAAAGCCCCTCACGGGTCAACCGCCAGCGTTTGATGGCATCAAAAAATCCCACAGCAGTTTGTAATTAGTTCGAAATCACGGCTCGCGGGAAGCCGCTTGCGGGTGGGAACTTTATCTCCCCAAGGCCCGATTGGCAATCCAGAAATTTGGTGGGATCACTTCTTGGGTGGGCTGAAAAATCCAAGGGCTCATGAGGGGATAATCGAGGTCTCTAAATATTCTAAAGACTGATCAAAGTGTCCATTAGGTTATATATTTTTCTAATAGAAATGATCCCGCATGCAGTTTCAAAAATAATCACGCAGAAAAATATTGCTTTCGAAAAAACCATCTGTTAAATTGCTTCCAATGAATACCCCCCATTCATTCATAAGTCGGCAATGTGTTATCTCTTTAGCCATTGGAGTTTCAGCATTCGGAATGGACATCGTTCCAGGTGGTAACAATCAACCCATCTCTCAAGTCGTTTACGATGTTGGCGGAAGCGAACTCGTTCAGATGAACGAAGCTATCGGAGTTGAAAACGTCGGAAATACAACCATCTTGCTCAAAAGCGTGAATGCTGGAGGCAAGACGCTTTCGTATTATAATTTAGGACAAACAAAGCTTTTAAATGTGAACCCTCAACTGGCACTTACGTCGGGTGTTGGAGTCGTTAATAACAGTACGGTGGTGTTGAGTAATTCAGATTATACAGCGTATCTCGACGCCATCGCGGCGACTAGCATGGATACCAACCTGCGAAATTATGGGTTTCATGATTTTCTATCATTGCCGATTACGGATCCCAATGCTGCGGACTATGATCTTCATTTCTCTAAGGCCTTCGCGGAAGGTGATAGTTTCCTTTTGTCGGAGCGTTGGGGTAACAGTACGATCCAACTAATGGCCCTCGGCTCGGATGGTGTCCCTTACTCCGGTGCCAACGTCATCAACCTCGGCGGCTTTATCAATCCCGGAGTGGGCTATGATGCTTATGATTGGACGACGGGCTTTGCGTCATCGATGAATGTTCCGGGTCAAGCGCAAGCATTGACCCTCTTCTCAGCGCAAAAGTTTTTTGACGGTACGAGCAATGCCTATCAGCCAGTTTATGGGCTCAGGGTTTTCAACCAAACTGAAGCGGATCTGAAGATTCTGGGGATTAGCGATGACACCTTTGCTGACAACCTGAACAATCCTCAGATTTCAGAACCTTCGGCATGGTGCGCGATGATCTCTTGCATCGTGGGAGCCTTGCTTCGAAGGAAGCGGGCATAGCCGGAGGGGTGATTTTGGAGTTTGCGGCGTGGCCCCGCTACCCTAGCCTAAATGGGTGACCATGATTGCTGGAGGAATGCTGGTGGCTGCGCCGGAGCGGTGGGATGAGGCGTGTTTCGCCGTGCCCGCAGTGCGGGCGCTGATGGCCGCGGGGATGGCCGTGGGAGTCGTATGCCCCGCGGATCAGCGTGAATTTTGGGAAAGCCTAAAGGGGCTGGCGGTGATGGATTTTTCACCAAACTCGGAGCCGAAGGCGGTGGCTGCGGGGCTTTCAGGAACCTGGGAGGCATCCCTCGCTTGGGAGGCCGGAGTCGCAGCAGAGGTTTTTAAAATTGCGGGCATTCCACGCCGACTCGGGATTGCGGAGCGCAAGTTAAGCAAGCTGCTCACGCACCCGCTTGAGGTGCGGGCTGGGCCGTTGGAGCATCGCGTCCGCCATTACTTGGCCGCAGTGGAATTGTTAGGAGTCGCCACTGAACGCGCTGAGTTTTTTGCGCCGGCGGATTTAAGCATTCGGCCGGTCGATGGCTCGGTCTTGCTTTGCCCCGGCTCGGATTTTGGCCCAAGCCATGAGTGGCAGATTGAGCGCTGGGTGGAGCTTGGCTTGAAGCTCCAGGATGCGGGCAAATCAGTGAGTGTGGCCGTTGAGGCCGGCGAGCGTGGCTTGGGGCAGATGCTCTCCGCTCGATTGGGCGAGGGTGTTGAAATTTTCCCCTGGTCGCTCGGCGGTGAGGCATGGCCGCTCTTGGCAAACTACCCGGTCGTGATCGCTGCGGATGGATCGCTGCCTCATCTCGCAGGTCATGCTGGCGCGACGTGTGTGACCTTGTTTGGGCCAAATGATCCAGCGTGGAAGCGTCCGCTTGGCCGGCGTCATGGGGTGGTGAGGCATCACGTGGAGTGCGCGCCGTGTTTGCTCGCGAAGTGCCCGCTGGATCGCCGATGCCAGGTTGAGCTCGAAACTGAGCGGGTTTGGCGGGCGGTCGCGGATAAGTTAGTGTGACGCCGCCTCGAGCTCGTCCGGCTCCGGCAGGAGCAGTGCGAAAAGCGCGGCGGGGATGAAAAGCCACGAGGCGGTGAGCAAGACCCCAGCGAAGTCACCCTGAACTTTGTTGAAAATTCCAAAAAACACCACGCCCACTGCGGAGAGAATCCGGCCGATGTTGTAGCAGAACCCCGCACCCGTGCTGCGCAAAAGCACCGGGAAAAGCGGCGGCAGACACATGGTGAATAGCCCAAAGCACCCTTGCATCACGCCGATCGCTGCGAAAAGCCCGTAAGTCACCGCGAGCGAGTGCAAGCTGGAAAAGGTGAACCACATGAGGATGAAATAGCCGGCCAGCATCAGTGCGATGGCCTTGCCGTATCCGAATACCTTGGCAAGGCCGCCAGCGATGAAATTTCCGATGAGCGAGCCGACCATGATCCAGAGCAATGCCATGACGGTGGCCCCATCCTTGGAGGCCTTCAAGTCCCCCACTTCTGCCAGCCCGCGGATGTAACTCTGCTGCCAGAACATGAACGTCCAATGCGCAGTGAGCGCGACCGCACAAACCAAGCTGACCCTCAGCGTGACGCCACGCACTTGCTTTCCGAAAAGCTCGCGAAGCTGTGGGGCAGGTTGGTCGTTTCTTGCCTCCTTCCACTCCTCGGTCTCTGGCACCGCGCTCCGAATCCACAGGGTGACGAATGCCGGCAGGACCCCGACGAGGAAAATCCACTGCGGCGGATGCCCTTTCAGCAAGGCGCCCGCAAGGCAAGCGAGCAAGATTCCGCAGTTGACCGCGCTCTGCAAAGTCGCCGCGATCCACGGACGCCACCGCTTCGGCCAGGTCTCGGAGATCAACGACGCGCCTACCGCCCACTCCCCGCCGATGCCCAGTGCGGCCAGAAATCGGAAGGCCATCAGATGCCACCATTCCGTTGCGAAAAAGGATAAGCCGGTAAACAAGGCGTACGTGAGAATCGTCAGCACCAAGGCTTTGCTCCGGCCTAGAAGATCTGCCACACGCCCGAAGACCCCACCGCCGAGTGCCCAGCCGACGAGGAACGCGGCCTGGATGATGGATGCCTTTTTCCCCACCTCGGGGTCGCTCTCACCGGTCATCAACAGTTGCGCCACAAACGCGGTCGCCACCAGCGTGTACAAGTGCATGTCCAACCCGTCGAAAAGCCAGCCTAGCCAAGCAGCAATTCCAGAGCGCACTTGCTGTGGCGAAAGCGACCGCTCGCCTAGTTCGTGCGGATCAGTGGGTTTTGAAGCATGGCTCATCGGCGGAGGAATTAACCCAGCCCCTCCACCCCCACGCGAGTCTAATTCCTGAAATGTTAAATTTCCCGCCGCCCTTTCCTCCACCGCGGTCTCGGGCAGGGCGCGATGATCTGGCACGAGGTGTTTACCAAGTGACTTTAGCGCCGAAGATGCCGTTGACCCCCGGCTCGTTTTGGCCGGAGCCGTGATTGCGGTAGTCTTCGTCCGTTAGGTTCTCGATGCCGCAGGTGAGATTGAGCCGTGGAGTGACGCTCCAACCTGCGCGGAGGGAGGTGACGAGGTAGCCGGGGGTGCCGCCTGTGGGCACGCGCTGACTGTCGGCCGCTTGGTCAACCGGGTCGATCCGGTCTTCGGCGATGGCACCGAGGATGCGGCCCTCGATCCAGATTTTTTTAGAAGGATCGTCCCAGCGGAGGGCGAGGGAGCCAGAAAGCGGAAGGAGGCGGGAGTTTGGTTTATCGGTAATGGCCCCGCCGACGTAGGATGGCGATTGAGTGCGGCCGTCTTGCCAGGCGGTGAAGCCGGAAAGTGTCCATTGCGGTTGGAAGCGCCAGGCACCTTCCAGTTCGACGCCTTTCATGTAGCCGTCGCCTGCATTGGTAGCGATGGAGGTCTTGAGCGATGGGTCGGTGTAGGCGGAGACGATCAAATCTTGCACGTCGGTGTAGAAAACGGCGAGGCTGAGGGAGGTGTTTTCGGTATGATGCCGAGTGCCGAGTTCGTAGGTGAGAAAATGCTCGGGGTTGACGTCCACGGCGCCCAAGGCGGTATTGCCGGATTTGGAAACTAAATTGCCAGAGAGGTCATCGAGATTGGGCGCGCGAAACGCTTGAGCGACTCCGCCGAAGAGATTCCAGGCGTCATTGACCGCATAGCTGCCGCGCAAGGAGCCGACGGTTGCATCCCACTCGCGCGATTGATCAGTGCCACCGGCGAAGCGACCGAGATGGGCTTGGGCCAAGGTGTAGCGGGCGCCACTGGTGATTTCGAGGCGCTCGGTGGTTTGCCAAATGTATTGAGCGTACGCGCCAAGCAGATCGTATTGGGAATCGTCGGCGATCGGCAGACTCTCGGCATACCTGGTGCCCGCGAGGTTGTTTTTACTTCCGAATGAATCGACCTCATCGTGGTAATAATCGACGCCATAGACGAGCGAGCCCGGACCGACGGCAGATTCGAGGAGCAGGTCGAGTCCTGTCGTTTGCAGGTCGATCGATGTGTTGCGGATCGGCTGGCTACCGGCGCTGGGATCGCCCGTGCGATTTTGAAATTCGGAATCGGCGGAGGTTTGGAATGACAGCGTCGAGCTCCAGCGTTGGATCGGCGCTTGGGCAGTGGCATTTTCTCCGGCGTAGCGGAGGTAGGTCAGGGATCGTTCTTGGTCGTAGGTATCGGCCGCCCAAGTTCCGGGGGTGGCGACATGGCTGCCGTGAGTCCAGCCGGGATTCTCCGACGTGCGATGCCAGCGTGAGACATCGTCTTGGTTGATCGAATGGTGCGCAAGGGTGACGGTCGAGTGAGGTGAGAGCGCCCAGTCGAAGCGCAGATCGAGATCTTTCTCGGGGTAGCCGGTATTTTTCATGCGCCCGACGGCAGAGTCTTCGATATCCCCAAATTCCTTGGTAGAGATTCCCAGCCATGCGCCGAATTGACCGCCGATGCCAGTTTCTGCCTCAAGGCGTCCGATGTGGCTCCCTTGGCCATTGCTGCGGTATTCATACGCGGCGGACCCTGCCTGATAGAATTGATCCGCGGGCTTGCTGCGGAAGTCAGAGGATTTGGTAAAGGCATTGAGGGTGCCGCCGATCGCATCGGAGCCGTAAAGCACGGAACCTTGGCTTTTGATCAATTCCAGGTGGTCGATGGCGAGAGAATCGACGGTATTCCAATACTGGACCGCGCCGCTGCGGAAGGTGGAGTTATTCACGCGCACGCCATCGACGAGCAAGAGATTCTGTCGCCCGGTGAAGCCGCGGATGAATGGGGAGCCGTGACCGTGAGCGGTTTTTTGAATGAGAATTCCCGGCGTGTATTGCAAAGCATCGGGTAAGGTACGCCGGGTGTTTTCCCGTAAATAGTCCGCATCGAGCATCGTCGTCGAATAAGGCGTTTGGCTGGATTCTTGTTCCGAGCGGGAAGCGGTGACGACGAGTGGGTCCAGTAGGCTTTGGGCAAATGCCGGAGCAGCTGCGGCGAGAAGGATGAGCGGGAGCGGGGAATTCATTGTGACCGTGATGAAGTAGAAACGGATGTCCCCGTAAGATCTTAGTAGAAAATGAGGCAGCGCGCGTTTGCTCGCATCAGATCAGACCAGCGCACAATGAGTGACGTTATTTTTACCTCTCATCCGCCGTTGAAATTGATGCCGAGGAGCACAAGTGCTGATCGTGTCGGCGTTTGAAAACGAAAACCAATGCCTAACGGGTTCACCCATTGGGTGAGAGAGTGCTGAATTTCAAATTCCTTCCTGCAGGTGGGCAATTTCGCCTCCGTATCAGCCATTGAGGCCTCCGCGCACGCCGCCTGCGTCGCACCGGCCCCATCTGCCACCCGAGCTATCCCTGAGACCACCTCGTGGAAGCGAGAAATCCCCAGCCAAATCCAACCCCGGATCCGCTCATGAATGTTAGAATTTTCCTTGAGGCAGATGCTCAAAGGTGAACGATCACGGCACACAGGGTTTGAAATTCTCCAAAAGTGAAACTTCTTTCAGATTTTTTGAGCGTATCCCCCTATTTGTCCCACGCCTGCTGCTAAAGTGGGAGCATCCGATATCCAATTTTTATGTCCGAAGACCACAAGAAGACCCTCCAAACCCAGCTCTGGAACATCGCCAATACCCTCCGCGGTAAAATGGGCGCGGATGAGTTCCGCGACTACATCCTCGGCTTCATCTTCTACAAATACCTCTCCGAGCGGATGCACCTCTTCGCGGATGAGATCTTGAAGCACGACGGCATCAAGTTCGACTTCATCGACGAAACCACGAAAAAGGGCTCTGAATTGCTCGCCGCCATCAAGGAGGAGGCCATCGAACGCCTCGGCTACTTCCTGAAACCCACCGAACTCTTCTCCAAGGTGGCGGGAAAAGGCGCCCAGAAGACCGACAACTTCATCCTCGAAGACCTCACCGCCGTCCTCAAGCACATCGAGGCCAGCACCATGGGCCACGCCAGCGAGGATGACTTCGAGGGGCTGTTCGAGGATCTCGATCTCGGCTCGTCCAAGCTCGGGAAAACCGAGAACCAGAAAAACGAACTCATCGCCAAGGTTCTCGCCCACCTCGACAAGATCGACTTCCGCCTCGCCGATACTGAGGCCGACGTGCTGGGGGATGCCTATGAATACCTCATCGGGCAGTTCGCCAGCGGTGCGGGGAAAAAGGCCGGCGAGTTCTACACGCCGCAGGAGGTCAGCACCATTCTGGCGAAGATCGTCACCACCGGGAAAAAGAAGCTCAAGAGCGTCTATGACCCCACCTGCGGCTCTGGCTCCCTGCTGCTGCGCGTGGCGAAGGAGGTTGAGGATGTGGGCCACTTCTACGGGCAGGAGATGAACCCCACCACCTACAACCTCGCCCGCATGAACATGATCCTGCACGGCGTGCATTATCAGCGCTTCGACCTGAAGAACGAGGACACCCTGGAGCATCCCGCGCCTGAGCACGCCGACCTGCGCTTCGAGGCCATCGTCGCCAATCCGCCCTTCTCCGCCGACTGGTCCGCCAGCGCCATCCATGAGAGCGACGACCGCTTCAGCGCCTATGGCAAGCTGGCCCCCAAGACCAAGGCCGACTTCGCCTTCGTCCAGCACATGGTCCACCACCTGGACAGCGGCGCCACCATGGCCTGCGTCCTGCCGCACGGCGTCTTGTTCCGTGGCGGTGCGGAGGGGCACATCCGCCGCTACCTCATCGAGGATTGCAACTACCTCGATGCCGTCATCGGCCTTCCGGCCAATATCTTCTACGGTGCTGGCATTCCCACCTGCGTTCTCGTCTTCAAAAAGCAGCGCGAGAACCCCGATGACATCCTCTTCATCGACGCCAGCCAAGGGTTTGAAAAGGTGGGCAACCAAAATAAGCTCCGTCCCGAGCACATCGAGCGCATCGTCAGCACCTATCAGAAACGGGAGAGCATCGCCAAGTTCAGCCACGTCGCCGAGCAGAGCGAGGTGGAGGAAAACGACTACAACCTGAACATCCCGCGTTTCGTCGATACCTTCGACAAAGAGGATTCAATCAATCTGGATGAGATTGCATCAAAGCTCACGGCTTTAGAGAGCGAAATGTCGAGAACGAATCAGTTCATCGCTAGTTTCTGTGCGGAACTGGGAATCAAAACGCCACTGTGATGACTGCGAGGACCGAACAGCAGCATGTGCCAGAGCTCCGGTTTCCTGGATTTAAGGGAGAGTGGGAAGTCAGCACGATTTCCGAGCAACTGAAAAAAGTTATCGACTATAGAGGTAAAGCTCCGCCGAAAGCCGACAGTGGGGTTCCGTTGATCACCGCCAGGAACGTGAGGGAAGGCTATCTGGATTTTACCGCCGATGAATACATTGAGGAAGATCAATACGACATGTGGATGAGAAGAGGGATACCACAGGCGGACGACGTCTTGTTCACGACCGAAGCTCCGCTTGGAAATGTAGCGTTGTATCCATCCTCCGGGCGTTACGCGCTAGGCCAGCGCATTATCACGCTTCAAGCTGATTCATCGCGATGCCATTCAGTGTTCCTCTTTCACTTGTTGAGATCGGAAACGGCTCAAAAAGCCATTGACGCTAAAGGAACAGGGTCAACAGCCAAGGGCATCAAATCAAAAGTCTTTGTGCAGATACCGCTCAGCTATCCCACGCTCCCCGAGCAGCGGAAGATCGCGGAATTCTTGACGGATGTGGATGGGCGGATTGGGCAACTGAGCCAAAAGAAAGCCCTGCTGGAGGACTACAAGAAGGGCGTGATGCAACAGCTCTTCACCCAAGCCCTCCGCTTCAAAGACGACCACGGCAACGACTTCCCCGAGTGGGAGGAGAAGACGCTGGGGGAGGTGTGCGAACTCGTCAGCGGGTTGACTTACACTCCTGAAAATGTGGCACCAGATGGCTTATTGGTCCTTCGTTCCTCGAATGTGCAAAATGGTCAAATCGTCTTCGATGATAACGTGTTTGTGAAAGTTGAAGTGAACGAGTGGAACATGTCCCGACCTGATGACATTTTAATCTGTGTGCGAAACGGCTCAAAAAATTTGATTGGGAAGAACGCAATCATTCCTGAAGGCGGACCTTCTTCAACTCACGGTGCATTCATGACAGTTCTAAGAGGAGGACAGAACCGATTCGTGTTCCAGCTTTTGCAGACTGATACGTATAAACGATATGTTCACATCAATCTCGGAGCCACGATCAACTCCATCAATGGAAGCGACCTAAAGAAGTTCAAGTTTGGGTTCCCGTCGATCCCCGAACAAACCAAGATCGCCAACTTTCTCACCGCGCTCGACCGCAAGATCGAAAGCGTTTCCTCGCAGATCAGCCACACCCAAACCTTCAAGAAAGGGCTGTTGCAGCAGATGTTTGTATGATTCTATCCGTTAGCGACGATGCTCCCCATCACCCTCCAATCCACCTCTGACCTCGAAACCTTGCGCGAGTCCTGCGAACTCGAGTGCAAGCTGGCGGCGGGGCAGGACGGCAAGGGCGAGTTGCCCCGCGATTTCTGGAAGAGTTACGCCGCCATGGCGAACACCAACGGCGGCGTCGTGCTGCTCGGCGTGAAGGAGAAAGGCGGAACCTTCGTTTTCCACTCGATTAAGAATCCGGACAAGATCCTCAAGGACTTGTTCGACACGGCGAACAACCCCGGCAAGGTGAGCTTCAACCTGCTGACCAACGAATCCGCGCGGACGCTGGAGATCGACGGCCACACGCTCATTGCGGTGGAGATCCCGCGCGCCTCGCGGCGGCAGCGCCCGGTCTATCTAGATGGCAATCCGCTCGGCGGCCACTGCTACCGTCGCCTTCACGAGGGCGACCAGCGAATGAGCGATGACGACGTGAAGCTGATGCTGGCGGAGCAGCAGCACGACAGTTTGGATGACGAGTTGCTGCCGGACTACACCATGGCGGATCTGGATTCCGGCACGCTCAAGATTTACCGCCAGACGCACACAAATCTAAATCCCGGCCACGTCTGGAGCGGCTTGGACGACGTGGAATTCCTCAGAGCGATCGGCGGCTGGAAGCGAGACCGGGAAACCGGGCGCGAAGGGCTCACCAAGGCTGGCTTGCTGATGTTCGGTGCCCACCGGTCGATCCGGGAAGTGTTTCCGAATTTCCTCCTGGATTACATGGAGCGCCCGGAGTCGAAGTCGGACAAGCGCTGGATCGATCGCGTGACCTTCGACGGCACCTGGGCCGGCAACCTCTACAGTTTCTACCTCAAAGTTTACCCCAAGCTCACGGCGGACCTCAAGGTGCCCTTTCAAGTGGTAGACGGCCTGCGGCAGGAGGATTCTCCCGTGCATGTGGCGCTCCGCGAGGCGCTCGCAAACGTGCTGGTTCACGCGGATTACCGGGACCGGGCGAAGATCTACGTCGTGAAGCGACCGGACATGTTCGGTTTCCTCAATCCAGGCCTGATGCGCATCCCAATCGAGACGGCGGTGGAAGGCTATGAATCGGACTGCCGGAACCGGACACTCCACGAGATGTTCCGCTACGTGAACATTGGCGAGCAGGCCGGAACCGGATTGCAAAAGATCCTCGCCGGCTGGGCCTCCCGGCATTGGCGCAAGCCGCTCATCCGCGAGGAAATGGAGCCGAACAACCGGACGATATTGGAGTTGCACATGCTGGACCTGTTCGATCCGGGGATTTTGGACGTCCTACGGATTTCCTACGGTGCGGCGTTCGTGGAGCTGGGAAAAAATGCCCAGCTCGCCCTCGCCATCACTCTGTCGGAGGGACGGTTGACCCACGCTCGGCTGTGCGAGTTGAGCAATTTGCACCCTTCGGACGTGAGCAAGGTGCTCCGGTTGCTGGTGGACAAGGTTTTCCTGAGTCTCACTGGCAGCGGACGCGGGGCGGTTTACCGTTTCACCCAGGTGGACGCCACCAGTCCTGACGACGTTTTCGGCTCAGGCAGCTCTACAATTTCCGCTGACAGCTCTACAATTTCCTCCGCGAGCTCCACAATTAGCCTGGGCAGCTCTACAATTTCTCCAACCCGGGAGGTCCCAAACCGGGATCAGTCCGGGCGTTTGATCGCCAGCCAGTTCCACCTTCCGTTTGTGGACTCGATCGAGTTGCTGGTCCCCGAATTCCGGGCGGGTCTTGAGGTCATCGCGGCCCAGCCGCGGGAGAAAAAATGGATGGAAAAAAAGGCGCTTGAGGAAATCATCGTGAATCTCTGTGAAGGCCACTACATCACCATTCGATCTCTGGCCCAGATTCTGAATCGTGGGGAGCGAACACTCAGGCAAGATTATCTTTCCAAGCTGTGCAAGGAACAGCGGTTGCGCAGGGCATTTCCGGACACGCCCAACCACGAAAAACAAGCCTACACCAAAGCATGACCGATGGAAATGACTGGTACTCCATCGCTTTAAGAATCCATGAGAGCATTTTAAGGGAAGATCATAAATCACTGAATTTCAATCGTTTTTGAAAAAACCACCTGAATCTCCCCTAGCTAAGCAAACTTTCGCCAAAATAAGCAAACTCGACGCCCAATAAGCCCCCTCATATGCAAGTCCACCTCATGACCCAGCCGGAACAAGTGCTGGAAGACCAGCTCGTGGCCCAGCTCACCGGCCAGGGCTACACGAAGGTGGCGGTGACGGATGAGGCTTCGATGCTGGCGAACCTGAAAGCGCAACTGGAGGCTTTCAACGGCTTGGCGCTGACGGCGGGCGAGTTCTCCAAGGTGCTGAACCACCTGAACCGCAAGGCGGGTGTCTTCGAGAAGGCGAAGACCTTGCGCGACCGGATGAAGCTGGATCGGGAGGATGGGCAGACGGTTTACCTGGAGTTCTTCGATTCGGCGAATCCGCTGCGGAATCTTTACCAAGTGACGCAGCAGGTGGCCATCGAGGGTAGCTACAAGAACCGCTACGATGTGACCATCCTCGTCAACGGCCTGCCGCTGGTGCAGATGGAGCTGAAGCGGCGCGGGCTGGAGATGAAGGAGGCCTTCAATCAGATCCAGCGCTATCAGAAGCACAGTTACTGGAGCGCGCAGGGGCTGTTTCACTTCGTCCAGCTCTTCGTGATCTCCAACGGGGTGAACACGAAGTATTACGCCAACGCCCGGAAACAATCCTTCAAGCAGACCTTTTACTGGGCCAGCGAGGACAACAAGACGATCCGCGAGCTACCCGCCTTCACCGCCGCTTTCCTGAACCGGGAGCATCTGGGAGGGATGATTGGCAAATACACGGTGCTCAACGAGACGGACAAGATCCTGATGGTGCTGCGCCCGTATCAGTTCTACGCCGCCGTTAAAATCGTGGAACGGGTGATCAATCCGCCGGAGACCGACCCGAACGGCTACGTCTGGCACACCACGGGCAGCGGCAAGACGCTCACGTCCTTCAAAGCGGCGCAGATCATCACCGGCCTAGCGAGTGTCTATAAAGTCGTCTTCTGCGTGGACCGGAAGGATCTGGATTACCAGACGATCAAAGAGTTCAACGGCTTCAGCAAAGGCAGCGTGGACAGCACGAACAACACCAGCAAGCTGGTGCAGCAGTTCACTGACGACACCAAGCTCATCGTCACCACCCTGCAAAAGCTGAACACCGCCATCAGCAAGCCGCAGTATCTGGCACAGATGGAAAAGCTACGGGACGAGCGCATCATTTTCATCTTCGACGAGTGCCACCGCAGTCAGTTTGGCGACACGCACCGGCGCATCACGGAGTTTTTCCGCAATCACCAGATGTTCGGCTTCACGGGAACACCAATCTTCGCCGAGAACGCGGCGCCGATGAAAGCGGCACGGTCGCACAAGACGGAAACCTATGGCGTCAGCATGGCGGCGGAAGACCCCGCGCCCTATCGGGTGGTTGAAAATTCAGGGAACGGCGTCAATCGCACGACCAAGGATCTCTTCCACAAGAAGCTGCACAGCTATGTGATCACGGATGCGATCAAGGACGAGAACGTGCTGAAATTCGCCGTGGAATACGTGGGACGCTACAAGCGCAAGCCCGGCACCGCCACGGAGGTGGACATCGAGGTGGAGGGGATCGACACCAAGGAGCTAATGGAGTCCCCGGCACGGCTGGAGAAGATCACCGATTACATCATCGACCACCACGCCGTGAAGACGCGCAACAAGGAGTTCACCGCCATGATGTGCGTCAGTTCGGTGGACGTGTTGATCAAATATTACGAGCTATTCGCCAAGCGGAAGGCGGAGGGGAAGCATAAGCTCAAAGTGGCGACCATTTTCAGCTACACCAGCAACGAGGAGGACAAGGACGCCGACGGCATCCTCGACGAAGGCGGCGAGATCATCGGCGGCGAGGGCGGCAATCCGCACACGCGGGAGAAGCTCGACGGCTTCATTTCCGACTACAACGGGATGTTTGCCACCAACTTCTCCACGAAAGACACGCAGAGTTTTTACAACTACTATCAGGACATTGCCAAGAAGGTGAAGGAGCGGAAGGTGGACATCCTGCTGGTGGTGAACATGTTCCTCACCGGCTTTGATAGCAAGACGCTGAACACGCTCTACGCGGACAAGAACCTCCGCTACCACGGGCTGGTCCAAGCCTACAGCCGCACCAACCGCATCATCAACGAGGTGAAGAGCCAAGGGAACATCGTGGTCTTCCGCAACCTCAAGGCGCGCACCGACGAGGCCATCGCGCTGTTCTCCAATGTCCATGCCAAGGAAACGATCTTCGTGCCGCCGTATGACGAATACGTCAAAGCCTTCAACGAAGCCGTGATGCAGCTGCTGGCGCTCACCCCCACGGTGAAGAGCGTGAAGGATCTGAAGGACGAGGAGGAGGAGCTGAAGTTCGTGAAAATCTTCCGCGAGCTGATGCGCCTGCGGAACATCCTCGAATCCTTCTCCGAGTTCGACGACGGGGATTTGACCCTGCCCGCCCAACGCTTCGCCGACTACCGCAGCGCCTATCTGGATCTCTACGACAAGGTCAAGACCGACAACACCAAGGAGAAAGCCTCCATCCTCGCCGACGTGGACTTCGAGCTGGAGCTGATCCACCGCGACGTGATCAACGTCCAATACATCCTCACTCTGCTAGCAAGGCTCTACGACGCGGACGAGGCCGAGCAGGCCAACATTCGCAAGCTCATCCTCGACAGCGTCGCCGGTGACCTCGAACTCCGCAGCAAGCGCGAGCTGATCGAGAAGTTCATCGACAGCAACCTGCCGAAGCTAGACACCTCCGCCGAGATCCCCGACAGCTTCGAGGATTTCTGGGAAATCGAACGCGCCGCCGCCTTCGACCAACTGGTGAAGGAAGAACAGCTAGACGCTGACAAGCTCAAACAGGTCATCGACCGCTACGTCTACACCGGCCAAGAACCCCTCCCAGATCCCGACATCATCGAAATGATCCAGAAGCCCCTGGGCATCCTAGAACGCGGCCCCACACGGAAGCGCGTTCTGGAAAAGGTCGTGGATTACGTTGCCACCTTCATCCACGGTGTCGCAGTGTAGCACGAGCTGATTCAATTTCCCGGACATGCTGAAGACCACCCTGCAGCTGAGGGGGATTTCCGGCTTGAGCGGGGAATTCGTTACAATCGGCAGTGGCCGGCAAGTGCTCGAAGAGGGCTGCTTTGCCGTTGGTGTCGTCGGGGGCATCGGCATGGAGGAGGCAGGCGGCGGGCACCGGAGAGGAGGCGCTCCATCTCGGCGAAGGCTTCGATTTGCTCTTGGGTAGCGAAGGAAAACTTTGTTACAGCGGCGTCACATTGCCTGAAATAGGGCTTAAGTGAATGAAAATGAGCCTGCTATGAAATGCTAGATCACTGACAGAGATGAGGAATCGATGGACAGGAACGGGAAAGTGGCTAACAGGACTTGCGAATGAGCTGACAGCTCTTGGGAATTGGCTGACAGCGCCTGGGAATTGGCTGACAGGACTTGGGAATTGACTGACAGCGCCTGGGAATGAGCTGACAGCGGCTGGGAATTGGCTGACAGGACTTGGGAACTGACTGACAGCGCCTGGGAATGAGCTGACAGCGCCTGGGAATTGACTGACAGCGGCTGGGAATTGACTGACAGCGCCTGGGAATTGGCTGTCGGCGGCGGCGGCGGGTGCAGGGACTATGGATGGGGCGGTGTCCCATTGATCCGCCGGATGGCGGCGTCCTCGATGAGGTTTTCCGGTCCGATGGCGAAGCGCATGAGCTGCAGGGTACGGGTGGTGAGCGGACGGAGGACGCCGAGGGGCAGTGATTTCAGTCCGGTCATTTGCTGGTATTCGCTGCCCAGAGAGGCCACGGCGGACTGGAAAAGGAGGGCATACATGGGCTTTGAGGTCGCTGGCAGGGGGGGATTTTTAATCCACTGAATGGTTTCTCGCGTCTCCTCGGTGACGATGAGCTGCTCGCGGTAGCGGGAGATGGCGGCCATGAGTTCCGCTTCATTCATCGGGACGCCGGTGAGGCCGAGGGGTTCGACGGATTTCGACCAGAGCCGGATGTAGGAATCCGCCCCGCCGGGCAGGGGGCGGGTGGAATAGGTCTGGTGGGAGCGCAGGAAGGAATCCATGAAGGCGATGTGGACCCAGAGCAGGAGATCCGGATCGGCGGCGCGGTAGCTGGTGGATTCCCCGCTGGCGTTCTGATACTGGCCCTTGACGCGATCGTGCATGCGGTTCACGCGGTTGGCCTCGTGGGCGATGGCCTCGTGAGATCCATAGGTGGTAATGGTGAGCCAACGGATGGTCCCAGATAACCGGCCGAGCGGATCATCTTTGTAGCGGGAATGACCGCGCACCCCGGCTAGGCTTCCGGGGTGCAGCGCTTGCATGAGCAATGCGCGGATGCCTCCGACGAGCGTCGCGAGGTCTGCATGCACCACCCATGGGGCATCCGTGGGAAAGTAAAGGCCCGGCCCCTGTCCTGCGGCCACGGCTTCCAGCCAGGGAGGGATGCCATCGGGATCACCCGAGAGGAGGATCCGGAACCGGCGGGAAAGGTATTCTTGAAACGCGTTGTTTTTCACGGGCGAAAGGGAGTGTGGGTGCGGTTATGCTCGGGTGGAAACTCAAGGAATCAATCTTCCTGCGGGACTTGGCCGCGTTCTTTCCCGCCGATGATCTCGTGGAGAAACCGCTTCCGGTGTTTGGTAATCCTCCCGCTCACCCGCTTCCGCCACATGCGGAAACTGGAGGGTTTCAGCTCGTTTCTCATCAACTTGATGACTTGGGCTTCGTTGAGACCGGTCTTTTTCTCGATCTCTTCGAAGGTCGTGCGATCTTCCCAGGCCATCCGGATGATTCTGTCCCGCTCGTCTGCATTCATAGGCGCTATTTATAAGCTCTCTTGACCGCAACGCATCCGAAAATATCAGGGTGGTGCATCAGCGGAGTAGGCGCGCCCTGGCGGATGGGCTGAGTTGGCGAAATTTCATCTTTCGGTCTGCCGGCAATGACCCCGGCGGCCGCGTCTGGTCAGAATCGTGAGCACCGAAACCATGAGCAAGCCCACGCTCGTAGGCTCGGGAACCAGTGTCACGCCATTCAGCGAGGTCCCGATCGCTCCGCTGTAACTCGCCACATCCGTGAGCAGGCTCAGATTGCCGAATGCCGAGCTGTTTGACGCCTGACCATTGAAGGGTGCCACCGCGGACATGATGCCGGAGAGGTACCATGTTCCGCCCGAATAGTGAAATGCACTGCCGCCAGAGTCCCCCAGCGAGCCTTGTGCCTCATTGCTTGAGCGCCACTGGCCAAACCCCGGCTGGTCGAAGTCGGTCATGTAGCCGACCGTCGAGTAAGGACCCAACGAAAAAGTGCCGGTCACCCCCGAGACAGGCGCGGTCTCCAGCCCGTCGAGAAACTCTGCTTCGATCTGATTGGTCCCCCAGCGTTCAATTTTATTTCCCGACCAGCGGTAGCCCGACCCCACGGTGAGTGAGGTTGAATCTGAGGAAAAATCATTGGTCGCTGCGTTCTCGGTGCGGTTCTGGCCAAACCCGATCATCAGCAGCGAAGTCGATGCGATGGGCACGGTGGTGGAGATGTTGACCGCTGGCAGGCTCGGCACGGCGAGGTCGCTCCGGCCGTAGCGCACCAATCGCAGATCGCCACCGGGGAGCAATCCGAAGCCATCCGTGCCGGCGGATTTGCGATCATAAACGAGGCCATCGATGGTGATCGCCGCTCCTTGGGTGCTGCTGCTGCTGACGTGACGCGCGGTCAAAACCCAGACATCCTTGGTAGAAGCATCATAACCCAAGTAGAGCCCAGACGCATCCGAGTAGGCGACCACATTGCCAAAGTTCGGAAATGACAAACCATACTCGCTCTGAAATTGCGCTTGAGTCGTATTGTTGGCGTTGTTGCCTCCGCCACTGGCACCAGCGACGATCATCGCCGAAGAAGGCAGGGTGAGGCTGGCGAGAACGAGGACAGCGCTTGGGTGAAGAAGCTTCATAATGTGTAGGTTGACTCTTGCATGCTAGATCCTTGGAGAAGATCGTTCAAGGGGATTCCGACGGTTGACGGCGCACGCCTGATGGTTTCACATGAGCAGATGCCTGAGCCGAAACCGAAAGCGTCCATTTCCTCGCACCGATGGATTCTCGGCTACCTCATGCAGGAAAAAGCGGTGTTCTTCCCATCGCTCGTGGCCTTGTTTTTCACGGCGATGCTCTCGCTGGCATTCCCTTGGTTTCTGAAAGAACTCATCGGCAATCCCGCCGATGCCCTCAAGGCCGGAATTGATCCGCAAGTGGTGCTCGCGAAGTCGAACCGCGTGGTGCTCGAGTTGGTTGCGGTGCTTGCACTACAGGCCGTCGTTGCATTTTTTCGGGTTCAAGGATTCATCCACTCATGCGAGTCCGCATTGAACCGCCTCCGCCGCGATCTCTTTGCGCATCTCGTCCGCTTGCCGATGCAGTTTTTCCAAGAACAACGCTCTGGCGCGCTGAGCAACCGCGTGTCTGCGGATCTTGGGGTGGTGCGCGACACCCTTCTCAACACGGTGCCTCAGGCGGTGAGACAAACGGTGATCCTCATCGGCGGCCTGATTTTCATTTTCGTTTCTTCCTGGAAACTCTCGCTCATCATGCTCGGCAGCGTGCCGTTTGTGGTTCTTGCGATCGCGTTGACCGGCAGAAAAGTGCGGGGCTTCTCCAAGGCGGCACAGGATTCGCTCGCCGATGCCGGCACGGTCATCGAAGAGACAGTGCAAGGCATCGCGGATGTGAAATCGTTCACCAACGAACCCTTTGAAGCCACCCGCTACGATCGCGCGCTTCAAAGTTTCTTCGGTGTCACGATGCGCGGCGCCAAGTACCGTGCGGCGTTTCTCGCGTTCATCATCTTCGCGCTCTTCGGGACCATCGCGTTCGTGGCATGGTTCGGCGCTCGAATGCTTGCCAACGGACAAATCAACGGGACCAATTTCACCTCGTTCATTCTCTTCTCCATCTTCGTCGGCGCATCGCTCGGCACCTTTCCAGAAATCATCTCCCAATTTCAACAAACCGCCGGCGCAACCGAGCGCCTTCGCGAGTTGTTGGACTCCCCAACCGAACGCGTGGAGGGTGATACAGACGCCAAGCTTGATGGTTCGCTCGCGCTCGAAAATGTCTCGTTCCGCTACCCGTCTCGGCCCGACGCCCAAGTCCTAACCGACCTTTCGTTTCAGGTGAAATCCGGCCAACGGGTTGCGCTCGTCGGTCCGTCGGGCGCGGGGAAATCGACGGTGTTTTCCCTCATCCTCGGATTCAACGCCCCAGACGAGGGGCAGGTCCTCTTCGATGGTCGCCCTGCACTGGACATCGCCTTGCAAGCGCTGCGCTCGCAGATCGCGGTCGTCCCCCAAGAGGTGTTGTTGTTCGGCGGCACCATCCGTGAGAACATCGAATACGGCCAGCCTGGAGCCAACTTGGAGCAAATCATGGACGCCTCGCGCCAAGCCAATGCGCATGATTTCATCGCAGAGCTACCTGAGGGCTACGACACGCTCGTCGGGCCACGCGGGACCAAGCTTTCGGGCGGTCAACGCCAGCGCATCGCGATCGCCCGCGCCATTCTCGCGAACCCGCGAATCCTGCTTTTGGACGAGGCGACCTCCGCACTCGACTCGGAAAGCGAACGCCTCGTCAATGAAGCGCTTGAGCGCTTGATGCATGGCCGCACGAGTTTGGTCATCGCTCACCGCCTTTCGACCGTCCGCTACGCCGACCGCATTCTGGTTTTCCAACAGGGCAAAATCGTCGAAAGCGGTAGCCACGAGGAATTGATCGCGCACCAAGGAACCTATCGTTTCCTCGTGGAGACTCAGTTGATTTGATTGGCTAGATTTCGGCTTGTCCGAGGGCTCGTATCACCTTGCGGCCTGCTCGCGGGCGAGACGCACTTCTTCGGCGATGATGCGGAGGCCATCGCGAACGATCGATTCCTCCATGGCGTAGGAGACGCGGATGCATTCGTGGCGGTGAGCCCAGTGGGGCTGGTCGTCGAGCCCGAAGAAAAAGTGATGGCCGGGGATCACAAGCACACCACGTTTTTTGAGGCGCTCGTAGAGTTCTTGCGAATGGATCGGTAGGCCTGGGAACCAAAACCACAGGAAAAGTGCTCCCTCGCTGCGGTGCATGAACCACTCGCCATCCTCGCCGAAGGCATCGTGCGCGGCGTGGCGGGCAAGCTGGCATTTTGCCTCGTAAAATGGCCTGACCACCTCGCGGCTAAGTCGAAAAATTTCACCCGACTGGATGAGCGGCAGGGTGATTTGCTGGCCGATGTTCGGATTCGAGAGTCCGGCGATCGCGCTGGCGGAACCAAGTGCGCGGATAATTTCCGGCGGGCCGATGACGATGCCCGTGCGGGTTGCGGGCAGGCCGAGTTTCGAAAGGCTGAGGGTGAGGACGACGTGGTCATCCCAGAACGGGGTGGCCGGAGTGAAAATGATGCCGGGAAATGGGGCGCCGTAAGCGTTGTCGATGATCAATGGGATGCCGTGCTGCTTGGCGATGGCCGAGAGCCGAGCGATTTCCTCGTCGGTTAGCACATTGCCCGTCGGGTTGG
The DNA here is from genome assembly GCA_029866215.1 of Akkermansiaceae bacterium. Lineage (GTDB taxonomy): Bacteria > Verrucomicrobiota > Verrucomicrobiia > Verrucomicrobiales > Akkermansiaceae > Luteolibacter. The sequence goes on along the minus strand of JARWZU010000003.1, from coordinate 35,838 downwards.
TCGGGCGAGACGCGCAGATGGCGGCGACGTCTGGGGTGATGTTCAGGTGTTCGAAATCGACGCGGTATTTGAACTCATGCGGGCCGGTTTTCTCGATGAGCGGTGGCACCGCGCGAAACAGATCGCCGCTGACGCCTTGGTTTGCGTAGCCGATGTACTCCGGCACGAGCGGCAGCAGGATTTTGCGGTGGCTGCCATCGGGCATCTGGCCGGCGAGCAGGTTGAAGAGAAAATAAAACGCGGTTTGGCCACCACTGGTGACCCCGACATTTTCAGGGCTGAGGTTCCATCCGAACGACTCGTTGAACAGGCCAGCGATGGCGCTGAGGAAATGCGGATTGCCGCTGGGTGGATCGTAAGTCGTGAGCGCACGGTTAAGGCCACCGGATTCTGCCATGAGCTCCTCAAGACGACGGCGCCAGACGGCATTCATCTCTGGAATTTGCGCGGGTTGCCCGCCGCCGAGCATTTTCAACTCCGGCCCGCCGCTGGCGAGGGCGTGGCCGAGATCCTCCATCAGCTCGCCGATCCCGCTGCCGCACCCGAGTTGCCTGCCAAATTGTGAGAATTCGTATGACATCTTCTTAAATCGTGATCTATGATGCGGGCCTCACTTCAAACAATCAAGAAACTACCATGTCCATCAACGTTGGCGACCAAGCACCGGATTTCACCCTTGTCACTCTAACCGCCAATGGCCCCGAGTTGGTCACGTTGAGCGAGCTGATCGGTAAATCGAACATCGTTTTGTTATTCGTGCCGATGGCGTTTACCGGCGTTTGCACGGCGGAGTTCTGCAGCATTTCCCAAGGGATCTCAGAGTACGACGCGCTCGACGCGAAGGTGCTCGGGATTTCCGGCGACAATCCATTTGCACAAGATGCATGGGCACAAAAAGAAGGCATCACCCTCACGCTGTTGAGTGACTATGAGCACAAGGTGGCCGCGGCTTACGGCGTGGCTTACGATCAATTCTTACCCGACAAAAACTTAATCATGGGTGGCGTGGCGAAGCGCTCCGCCTTCGTGATCGATAAGGCTGGGGTGGTGCGCTACGCAGAGGTGCAGGAGCACCCGAAAGATTTGCCAGACTTCGATGCGATCAAGGCCACTCTCGGTGCGCTCTGATCTCCTCGATCCGCAGGACCACTAGGAGGGGCTGTTGGGAAATCCTGGTGGATTTTTTCTCTCAGCAATCGCCCGATCCCTTTTGGTCCCATCCACCCAACTCATCCACTTGAAACGATTTTTCCAATCCGAAGCAGGTGCGTTGGTTTGCTGGGTGATCTCGTCGATTTTGTTCGCGGCGGCAATTTCGCCATGGGTCTATCAGGCGGGGAAAGCCATCGCCGAGATGGCAGCGGTGGCGGATCTCAATGGATTTCTGGAATGGCTGGGTGCCTCGTGTGAGCGTGCTCGATTTGGGCGCTACTTCAGCCGCTCGCTGATTCTGGCGGCGGTGGGACTGTTGCCAGTGTTACTTTGGCGCTTGAAGCGGATCCGGCTGCAAACCGGGACGACTCCTGATCAAACGTGCAACTATTCTGCGCGGAGTGCGCTGCTGCAGCTGGGTTTAGGTTGCGCCATCGCAGGTAGTTTTCTGCTGGCGACCGGCATGATCGCGGGGATGCTCGGGGCCTATCTGCCATTGGCGGTGCCAGCGGAGCTCGGAACAGTCATGCTCAAAATTCTACTGCTTGCGATTCTGGTTTCGCTATTAGAAGAGTGGTTTTTCCGAGGGTTGTTGTTAGGACTTTGGCTAAAATTTGCGAAACCACCGGTCGCCTGCGTGGGAGCGTCGCTTCTTTTCGCGTGGGTTCATTTTCTCGAACCCTCATCGGCATCAGTTCTAACGGGAGCAAGTTCGACGCTGGCGGGTTTCAAATTGGTGGGCGAGATTTTGCGGCAGTTCGGTCATCTTCGATTTCTCGTCACCGACTTCATGCCCTTGTTTTTCATCGGCCTGATTCTCGCATGGGCGAGAGTGCGGACGAGATCCTTGTGGTTGCCGATCGGGTTGCATGCGGGATGGATCCTCGCATTGAAGGGCTTCACCCTCACCCACCTTGAGGTGATGAATCATCCGCTCCAACCATGGATTCTCGGGAGCTCGCTTCGGTCTGGGCTGTTGCCGCTGGCCGGCTTGGTGGTGACTGCGGGTGCATGCCACTTGGCGCTGCGGCGGGTTGAACGTGCAGGGCTGCTGGTTAGCCACGCATCACGGTGACGACGATTACCTTTTGAAATCCGCCTCGGCGGAGGGTTTTCGCACATTCGTCGACGGTTGATCCCGTGGTTAGAACGTCATCCACGAGAATGACGCCCCTCGGCGACTGAGCAATTTGGCGGCGGCCCGCCGGAGTGATTTCGAATGCGCCGCGTAGATTTTCTAATCGCTGAGACCGTGTGAGTGCGGTTTGGTGTTCGGTGGATCGGTGGCGATGGATCGCATGGAGCACGGGAAGTCCAACGAGTGGTGAGAGCGCGCGGGAAATTTCAGCGGCCTGGTTGAAATGGCGGTGTTGGAGGCGCCTGCGGTGCAGAGGGACGGGGACAAGCGGCCAACGCTCTGCGAGGGCGAGTGCAAGGCGCGCGTCGGAAAATGCATGATGCGCGAGGCGACCAAGCTCACTGGCGAGATGGATTTCTCGGCCGTATTTCAACCGATGGATCAGGTCGAGCGTGCGAGGGTCACGCACCATCGCTGGGCGAGCGAATTCAAAGGCGAAGCGGAGCTTGTTGCAGTTCGGGCAGGCGAAGGGTCCATCGATTTGTCCTGGAAAGGGTTCGCCGCAATTCTCGCAAAATGGCTCGGTGAGTTGCGGAAGGTCATCGTTGCAGCAGTCGCACAACGAGCGGCCATCGGATAGCTGAGTGCTGCACACTGCACAGAGCGGCGGGTAAAGCAAATCGAGCGCGCGGGAGGCCCATCGTTTCCAGTTAGACTTCGGAGCTTGGGGGGATGTGGACATGATGAGATCGCGTGATTCTGAAAACGATATATCCAATGTACATGACCCCGATGAGCGCAGGCCATCCCTGCTGGAGCGGTTTTTCGGCGAGCATCATTGAGAAATGATTGGCAAAGATCCAGCCGCCATGGATGCCGATGGGCAGAGCAAGCGAAGAGGTCGCGCATCGCGCATAGGCAAGGATGCCGCCAAGGCCGACGAGGGGAATCCATGAGAGAATCCATGTGCCCAGGTTTGGAAATGGATTGAACAATTTTCCTAACAACTCAAATCCGACTCCGGCAGCATCGGGGTCGGCAACATTCACGCCAACGGGCGGCTCGATGAAATGGGTCAACGCAAAAAACGCCGCCATCAGCACAATCGCTGCGGGCCGCGGCATCGATCTTAGGAAAATCCCGAGGACGAGACCTTGGTAGAAAAATTCCTGCATGGCGGCCGATGCCAGCGCGCGGGAAATCGCACCAACTGAAATTTTGGCCAGAACATCTACGGGTATTGTTTGGCCGTGGTTTTTGATGAGAACCGTGGTGGCGATCAGGAAAAGCATTCCCACCGCGACCGACGAAAACCCAACAGCCAGTTGGCGCAAGCCGTTGGGATTTTTTTGAAGCCCCTGTTTCCAGACCATCCATCCTCCGCTGAGAGATTTCAGGAAGGGATAAAACAACCCAGCGGCCGCCATCCAGATCGCCGCTTTGAAAAATACCGGGAAATCAGCAGCGCGACAAATCCCCGCAAGCCATTCGATCAGGCCGATCGTTTGTTTGTTTTCGCAGACTTCGGCGATGGCCTTACCGAAGTTGTAGAGCAGCGGCGATGTCCACGTGCCTAACCAAACGGCCGCCGCCGCGTAGAGCCAAACTTTCAGGGCATCGGAGGGAACCATGCGGGGCATCGGGCGTGAGCTTGGCGAAATGATCGGCGGAATGGAAGCCTTCCATCCGTGATTTGGCTTGGTGACGATTCTGGCATCGCTTAATATCGCGTCATGTTGGTCATCGAGCCGGTTGGAACCATCCGCAGTCAATGGGGCGAAGGCCCGATTTGGTGGCGCGGGGCGCTTTATTTTGTCGATATCGAGGGCCATCGGGTGCATCGCTACGACCCTGCAGATGGCAGTGAAAAGTCATGGGACGTCGGCCAACGCGTGGGAACGGTGGTTCCCCGGGACAGCGGGGGCTTGGTCATTGCCGGCGATCGGGGGTTTTGGTTTCTCGATGAGGAAACCGGCAAACTCACTGCCATCTCCGATCCCGAATCCGGCAAACCGGACAACCGATTCAATGACGGCAAGTGTGCGCCCGATGGCCGGTTTTTCGCGGGCACCATCAGCCTAACCAAAAAACTTGGTGATGCCCGGCTCTATCGACTGGATCCCGACCTCACCTTGCATGAGGCGTTCGGGCCGGTGACCAATTCCAACGGGATCGCTTGGTCAGAGGATGGCATGACCGTTTTTTACATCGACACGCCGCGCAAGGAGGTTCTCGCCTTCGACTACGATGCGGGCCAGTTGCGGAACATGCGCAGTGTGATCTCGACCGCCCATCTCGAATCTTCGCCCGACGGCATGACGATCGATTCCGCTGGTCACCTGTGGGTCGCGTTTTGCCACGGTGCCTGTGTGGTTTGCTTTGATCCCGAGACGGGCGACGAGTTGCGCCGGATCGAATTGCCGTGTTTGGAGACCACCGCCTGCGCGTTTGGCGGGCCGGATCTTACGGATCTTTATGTCACCACCGGCATCCACAAGTCGGTGGTCGAGGAGCATGCTGGGCGGTTATTTCTCATCCGGGGCCTGGGGGTGAAAGGCTTATCCGCCCATGCGTTTGCCGGTTGAGGCTGAACCAATTCGCGCGGATGCCCTGATTTTCTGAAAAATTTAGGAGCGAGAGACGTTTATGTGTCGTAAGGAATCTTTAACTCACATCCGATGAAACCCAAATCTCTCACCACGCTCGCCGCCCTTGTTGTCATCGGAATCGGAGGATTCATGGCAGGACGCAATTCATCGGCTCCTTCGTCGGATTCGGCATCAGCCGCATCGAGTGGCCCGTCGCAGGGTCGGCCAGACCGCTCGGCCGCGCGCGATTCCGCCACGGAGGCGGCCCGCAAAACTCGCACCGAGCGTGAGGCGAAGACCAGCGCGGCCGACCGCTTGGCAAAATTGGAGGCAATCATCCGTGGCGAAAACCCGCTCGAACGCAACCGCGCGTTGTTGGCGTTGATCGACCAGCTTGGGCCGGGAGAGTTCGAGGACGCCGTGGCTCGCTTCCGCAGTCTTGGCATCACTGAAGAACGGTCGGCAGAGTATGCACTCTTGCTGTCCGCATGGGCACAAGCAGATCCCCTGTCCGCACTGGCTTATGCCGAGGAAAATACTCGGGGCGATTTCGCGTCGAGCACGATTTTGACCACCTGGGCCTCGACCGACCCCGATGCAGCGATTCGCTGGGCAACTGCCAACCATCAGGGTGATGGCGCGAATCCCTATTTGCCGGGCATCATCCGTGGACTTGCTTCCACTGACCCTGCACGCGCGACAGAGCTCTTGGCGAGCATGCCGAAAAGCAATGAACGGGGCGAGGGGCTGGACTTCATGTTGCCACACCTCCTCCAACAAGGGCCCGAGGCGACCAAGGCATGGATCGCGGCCATTCAAGATGATTCCCTGCGGAACGGGGCCATGTTACGGACAGCAGAAACGCTTGCGGATGCCGATCCTGCGGGTACCTCCGCTTGGTTGCTCGCCAATCCTGGACCAGCAGCCCAGCGCCGTTTGGACAATGTTTACAGAATCTGGGCAAAACAAGACCAGCGGGCGGCCTTGAGCTCGTTCAACTCGCTGCCCGCCGGTGAGGATCGCAGCAACGCCCTTCGCGGAGTCATCTCCGACGCGGCGATGAAAAATCCTCAGGCCGCGGCCGCATTGATGGATCGCTACCCGAATGATGTGACCGACAGGATGGTCGAAAGCTTTGTATGGTACTCATTTGGCAGTGATCCTGCGGTGGCCATCAATGCGATTGGCCGAATGGCAGACCAGGCTCAGCGCGACCGGATATTCCGCCGCACCTTCAACTACTGGAGCGAACGCGACCCCGCCGCCGCAAGTGCATGGGCAGCCCAGAATCCAGGGGCAGCGAACAGTCTCCCAGCGCGTTGACATCCGCACCAAGCCCAGCCAACGTCGTGTCATGGACACGATGAAACTTCTTCTTGGCGCGACCATCGCCGTGTTGGTGGGTGCGCTGGCGCTCTCATACCAGAACATGAACGTCGGGGTGAAGAACGCATCGCCCGATGAAATCGCCCGCTTGAAGAAGCAAATCAGCGAACTCCGTGCCGACCAAGAAAAGCGGAGTGCCGAGAAAGCACAACAACCGAGCGCACCCACCCCGCCGCCACAAGCCGAACCAAATGCCGAGCTCGAAGCAATGAAGCAACAGCTCGATAACATCGAAAAAAAGCAGAACGAAAGCCGTGACAAAAAGGTCGCCCAAGACGAAGAAGGCCTGCTTGCCCAGCGTGGACTCGAAAGCGCCGATGGCGAACTCCGCCGCGCCCGTTTGATTTCCCAATCCCTGCTGGTTGGAAAAGTGAAGGAATTTGTCGAAAATGCCGAGGTGGGCGACTTCATCACCTTCGATGTGCTCATGCGGGAGCAGATTCAGGCAGGAGCCACCGTCGCCATCCGCCGGAAAACGGGAATCCTCGGGCAGTTCAAGGTCACCGAGGTGTCCGACGATGGAGCCGTCGCAAGCCCGCTGCCCGGTTTCGGACCCGTGAGGCCCATTCCCGGCGACGAACTGATCCTTCCACCGCAATATTGATCCTTGGAAATCGAACTCCGGTTTCGCTGAATTCACCCGCCTCGTTTCATTTTCTAGCAGCAATTATTCTACCATGTCCACCACCGTCGGCCTCATTTCACTCGGTTGCGCCAAAAACCTCATCGACTCGGAGGTCATGATTGGCCACCTCGCCCAAGCAGGCATGTCGCTCACGCCAGATCCCGAACTGGCCGACGTCTTGATCATCAACACCTGCTCGTTCATCGACATGGCGAAGCAGGAATCCATCGACGCCATCTTCGGAGCCGTGAAAGACCGCACCGCCGATCCTGACCGCTCGAACCAGAAGATCATCGTCGCAGGGTGCTTGTCCCAGCGCTTTGCCAAGGATTTGCCGGGAATCATGCCCGAGGTCGATGCCTTCATCGGTCTCGATCAAATCACCAAGGTCGCTCCGATCATCGAGAATTTGTTAGGAAAAAACAACGCATCGGAAGTCACCAAGGATGAGGGACCTGCGGCGACGGAAGACCCGCGCGACTTTGTCACCTTGAAGCCGAAATATGTGCCGGACTACACGACGCCACGGTTCCGCCTGACGCCTGACCATTTCGCCTACGTCAAAATCGCCGAGGGCTGCAATCACACCTGCACCTTCTGCATCATCCCACAGATCCGCGGCAAACACCGGTCGCGCACGCAAGATTCGGTCGTCCGTGAGGTCGAGGCACTCGTCAAATCCGGCGTGCGTGAGATCAACCTCATTTCCCAAGACACCACCTACTTCGGCATGGATCAGTGGGAAGGTGAGCGCCCAAAACCCAGTTCACCCGTAGACTCGACCCGTGGCGAATCCCTCTCGACGCTCCTCCGTGAGATCAACAAAATCGAGGGCGATTTCTGGGTTCGCTTGCTTTACACCCATCCCGCCCACTGGTCGGACGAGCTCATCACCACCATCGCCGAGTGCGACAAGGTGGCGAAATACGTCGACATCCCGCTCCAACACATCTCGGACCGCATGCTGACCGCGATGAAGCGGGTGACCAGCGGCGACTACATCCGCGACCTGCTCCGCCGGATGCGTGCGGGCATTCCCGGTTTGGGCATTCGCACCACCTTCATCGTCGGGTTCCCCGGCGAGACGGAAGAGGATTTCCAAGAGTTGTTAGAATTCATCGAGGAGTTCCGTTTCGAGCGCGCTGGAGTCTTCCAGTATTCGAAAGAAGAGGGGACACGCGCTTATAAGATGGATGGCCAACTTCACCACAAGACCCGCAGCAGCCGTTGGTCGCGAGCCATGGCCGCCCTCCAGCGCATCGCCAGCGAGACCAACCAAGCGCAGGTCGGGAAATCGGTCCGCGTGCTCGTCGAGCAACCCGGGATCGCTCGCACCGAGTGGGATGCTCCAGAAATCGATGGCTCAGTGCACGTGGACGAAGCGATCCCCGTCGGGCAATTCGCCCATGTCACGATCGGTGACTGGCGCGGATACGACTTGGTTGCGGCGCGGTGATTCCTATCTAGCGAAAATTGAAGGGAAGAAATCTTTTTCCGAAACGGCTCTTGTCCGCAGGCTTGCTCATGCCATAGGCTCGCCCAGCCTGTGCCAATCATCCACCCATCTCCAGCCCTCACCTACATTCTCGGCGTGTTGCCGGCTCGTTGGGGCTCGACTCGCTTCCCAGGCAAGCCCCTGCATTTGATCGCCGGAAAGCCCTTGATCCAACATGTTTGGGAGCGCTGCCAACAATGCACTCAGCTCGATGAAATCATCGTCGCCACCGATGATGAGCGTATCCGCGACGCAGTCATCGCCTTCGGCGGAAAGGTGGCGATGACCTCGCCCGATCACCCCACCGGCACCGATCGCATCGCCGAGGCCGCGCAAATGGTCCCACAGGCGACCCACATCGTGAACATCCAAGGTGATGAGCCATTGATCGATCCGGCTCTCATCGATGAACTTGCCTCGACCATGGCGGCCGATCCCAGCTTGGACATGGCCACCGCCGCCAACCCGCTCGACCCATCGGATCCTGCCGTCCATGACCCAAACGTGGTAAAAGTCGTCACCGCGCTCGATGGCCGCGCGCTTTATTTTTCGCGGTCACCCCTGCCATTTTTCCGCAATCCGGTCGCAGGACTCCCCGTGCTTCGCCACAAAGGAATCTACGCGTTCCAACGCAGTTTTCTCGATCGCTACGTCACTTGGCCGCCGTCGCCATTGGAGAAAGCCGAATCGTTAGAACAACTTCGCGCGCTCGAAAATGGTGCGTCCATCAAAGTCCTCATCACCTCCGACACCTCACCCGGCGTGGATACGCCCGAGCAGGCACGCGAGGTGGAAATCCTGCTGCGCTCTCATTTCAGCCAATCGCTCACTCATTCGAACACAATCACTCCATGAAATACATTTTCGTCACCGGCGGCGTCGTCTCCTCACTCGGCAAGGGTCTTGCCGCAGCATCCATCGGCACGCTGCTGGAACACCGCGGACTATCGACCTTGATGCAGAAGTTCGACCCCTACCTGAATGTCGATCCGGGTACCATGTCGCCGTACCAGCACGGCGAAGTTTACGTGTTAGATGACGGTGCCGAGACCGACCTCGACCTCGGTCACTACGAGCGCTTCACCTCCGGGGTACTTTCGCGGATGAACAATCTAACCTCCGGCCAGGTTTTTGATGCAGTCATCAAGAAGGAACGCCGCGGCGAATATCTCGGCAAGACCGTTCAGTTCATTCCTCACGTCACGGATGAAATCAAATCTCGGATGCACCAAGTCACGTTGGACAATCCCAAGACCGACGTCCTCATCACCGAGATCGGTGGGACGGTCGGCGACATGGAAGGCCTGCTGTTTATCGAGGCCTTGCGCCAATTTGCTTTGGAGGTCGGCAAGGAAAACGTCTGCTTCATCCATGTCACGCTGCTGCCCTACATCAAGGCCGCAGGAGAAGTGAAAACCAAACCCACCCAGCAATCGGTCGCGAAACTCCGCGAACTCGGAATTCAGCCGGACATCATCATCTGCCGTACCGAGGCGGATCTCGACGAAGACAACCGCAAGAAGATCGCGATGTTCTGCAACGTCGAGCGCAAGAACGTGGTGGCCTTCCGTGATGTGGCCCACACGATTTACGAATGCCCGTTAGATCTCCGCCGAGACAAGATTGACCGGCTTGTCGTGGATCGTCTCGGGCTTGGCCACACGCCATCGCCCGCGCTTGAAGCGTGGGAAAGTTTCGTCCAGCGGGTGATTCATCCGAAGCACAAGGTCAGCATCGCCGTGGCTGGGAAATACATCGAACTGCAGGACGCCTACAAATCGATTTACGAGTCACTCATCCACGCCGGCGCGCATCATGACACCAAGGTGCACATCATCCGCGTGGAGGCAGAAGCGATCGAAGATCATGGTGCGAGGTCGGTGATCGGTGAGGTTGATGGCATTTTGGTTCCGGGTGGTTTCGGCGACCGCGGCACCGAGGGCAAGATCCGTGCGGCTCAGTACGCGCGGGAAAATAAGATTCCCTACTTCGGCATCTGCTTGGGAATGCAGATCGCCACCATCGAGTACGCACGCAACGTCTGTGGATTGAAAAAAGCGAATTCAACCGAGTTTGATAAGTCCACCAAGTATCCAGTGATCTGCCTTCAGGAGGAACAAAAGGGCGTCGAAGACATGGGGGCAACCATGCGCCTCGGCTCTTCGGAATCGATCTTGTTTGCCGGGACGAAAGCGGCGGATCTTTACAACAATGCCGACCGCATCCACGAGCGCCATCGCCATCGTTACGAGCTGAACTCCGACTATCAAGAACGCTTGCAGGAGGCCGGCTTGGTCATTTCATCGGTGTCCGCAGAGGCTGGCCTCGTCGAGATCATCGAGCTTCCCGAGCATCCGTTTTACATCGGCGCGCAGTTCCACCCCGAATTCCAATCCAAGCCGAACCATCCGCACCCGTTGTTCTCTGGCTTCGTCGCGGCGGCCCTTACGCACTCGCAGGCGCGCTGAGCGTGCCCTTGAATCGGTGTCCGTTAGACGTTGCCACTCAGCGTCTCGACGACCTCGCGGGTGGCAGACTGAATGTCGGCGGCCTTGAGTAAGGCGGAGACGACGACCACGCGCCGCGCCCCTGCGGCGATCACTTGTGGCAAGGTTGCGGGCGTGATGCCACCGATGCAAAACGCGGGGATTTTGCTGCCGACCTCACGCTCCATGGTGGCGACGGCATCAAGGCCGATGCCTGGGCGACCGGCTTTCGTAGGCGTCGGAAACAATGGGCCGAATCCGATGCAATCGAAGCCTTCCGCTAGAGCGGCACGGGCTTGCTCGAGCGAATGCGTCGAGCGCCCGATCCATTTCCCGGGCCCAACGATCTCGCGGGCCTCCGCGAGGGTGCCGTCGTCTTGACCGATGTGGACGCCATCGGCATCGACCAAGGCGGCAAGCGCGGGATGGTCGTTGAGGATGAAAGGCACCTTCGCCGCGCGGCAAATCGGCAGGAGTTGCCGGGCCACCCGCTCGATGGTGCTTAAGTCGTGGCCCTTCGCTCGAAGCTGCAACAGACCGGCACCACCACCTAACAATGATTTTGTCACCGCTGCAGCATCGGCCTCCGAGACATATCCGAGGTCGAGAATTGCATAAAGCGAGGCATTCGCGAGCGGTGACATTTCGGCGGGGCGGTTGATGGCCGGTATGGGCGTGTGCCTCGGGTAAATTTCCAAGGCCACAAAATCGTACGAAACTCCCTCAGCCTTTTCTCTCTTCGAGATACCGTGCGACCCATCCGATGTCGTAAGTGCCAGCGGCAAAGTCGGGGTGAGCGATGATTTCCTGTTGGAATGGGATCGTGGTCTTGATGCCACGGATCATGAACTCGCCGAGGGCGCGCTTCATCCGAGCGATGGCGATTTCCCGAGTGGCCCCCGTGACGATGAGCTTCGCGATCATCGAGTCGTAATGCGGCGGCACCGTGTAGCCCGAATAAACGTGGGTATCCACCCGCACGCCCTTGCCGCCCGGAGCGTACCAGAGCTCGATGGTTCCGGGGCTGGGAGTGAAGTTGTTGAAGGGATCCTCGGCATTGATCCGGCACTCGATCGAGTGGCCGCGTGGCTGGGCCTCTAGCACATGCTTCGAGAGCGGTTCCCCCGCGGCGACGCGGATTTGCTCCTTGATGAGCTCGCAGCCCATGACCTCCTCGGTGACCGGGTGCTCGACCTGGATCCGGGTGTTCATTTCCATGAAATAGAAATTCTCACCGGCTTCATCGACGAGGTACTCGATGGTTCCTGCGTTTTGGTAGCCGATGTTTTTGATGAGATTCACCGAGGCCTCACCCATGCGTGCACGGAGGGCGGGCGTGAGCAGCGGCGATGGGCACTCCTCGATGATCTTCTGGTTGCGACGCTGCATCGAGCAGTCGCGTTCACCGAGGTGGATGAAATTCCCGTGCGAGTCCCCGATGACTTGGAACTCGATGTGGTGGGGATTGAGCACCAGTTTTTCAAGATAGCATGAGCCATTGCCAAAACAGGCGACCGCTTCGTTCGATGCTTGCTGAAAAAGGCTGATGAATTCCTCCTCCTTGAAGCAGGGGCGCATCCCACGACCGCCGCCACCTGCCGTGGCTTTGATCATGACCGGCAGACCGATTTTTTTCGCTTCGGCGAGGGCGGCCGCCGCATCCTCCATGATGCCCGATCCCGGCGTTATCGGCACGCCATTGGCGATCGCAGTCGCCCGCGCAGTCGCCTTGTCGCCCATCATCGAAATCACCTCGGGTGATGGCCCGATGAAAGTGAGCCCCGCAGACTCGCAGATTTCCGCGAAACGGGCATTTTCCGAGAGAAACCCATAGCCTGGGTGAATCGCCTCGGCACCCGTGATTTCTGCCGCCGCGATGATGCGGTCGATCTTCAGGTAAGACTCCTTGCTCGATGCCGGCCCGATGCAGACCGATGCGTCGGCCAGTTGGACATGCATCGAATCGACATCCGCCTCCGAGTAAACGGCAACGGATTCGATATCAAGCTCGCGGCAAGCGCGGATGATTCGGAGGGCAATTTCGCCGCGATTGGCGACCAGGACGCGCTTGAACATGGTGAAAATTGGCTGTTTTTGGAGGATCGGCGCTCAGCGAGAACGCCTGAGCCTCACTTGATGCGGAAGAGGACGTCGCCGAACTGGACCGGGCTGCCATCTTGGGCCACACAGGCGCAGATGGTGCCGGCCCGCTCGGCCTTGATCTCGTTCATGACCTTCATCGCCTCGATGATGCAAAGGGTCTGCCCGACGGAAACGACCGAGCCGACCTCGGCGAAGTTGGGCGCATCTGGAGCGGGCTTCATGTAGAAGGTGCCGACCATCGGCGAGGTGATCTCGGCGCCCTCTGCGACGGGTGCGGCTGGCGCGGTCGGTGTGGCGGCGAGGGCTGGAGCTGGCGCAGGCGCAGCGTGGTGAGCCGGTGCGGAAGGCAGGCTGGCAAGGAGGCCCCTGAGGTCATCGAGGTCAGCGCCTTTTTTCAATTTGAGCTGAAAGTCCTTTTTCGTGAGGTCGAATTGCGTGAGGCCGTGCTCTTTCATGAGTTCGACGATTCGACGGATTTCCTGGAGTTCCACGGTAAGAAGAGATTTGGAGTTAGATGGTGAGTCGCCGCCGCAGTGGGAGCTTCCCGTGGGGGGAAGGTTAGGGGGCGGGGGGAAACAGCGTCAAGCTGGAACGCGGGAGAATCTTGGGTTCCGTAAGGATGCGGCATTGCTCCGGATGCCTGCACGATTTCTCGAAACGATGCGGTCTCACCAATACACGCGCTTCGTGAGAATTTCCTTGAGCCGCGCCGCCGCTTGGCGCCCGATGGACAAGGGCTCCACGACTTGATCGAAGATGAGCAAGCTCTGCTCCCGCGAGTTCCATTCGGTCGAGCGCAACGGCTCGATCTGGATCACCAAGGAACGGGTGAGTCGGTGGAAAAATGGCTCGCTCACCAGTTCGCCCCACTCGGCCAAGCTGCGGCGGGTCGTGAGGGCAGTCGGCTCATTTTTCAACTGGACCCGAGAGTAATTTTGCATCGCCTCGATCCAGACAATTTCCGAAAGTTCGCAGATTCTGAGTTCCTTGGCGCCGCTGACCGCAAACGAAAGGGTGTCGCTCAAAAGCAGCCTTTTCTTGTTTGTCTCGGTGCCAACCCCTTGTCGCCGCTGGGCCATGGTCGCTTCCACGCGCTCAAGCATCAGCGCCAGACGTTCCGGACTGACCGGCTTGACCAAGTAATCGACCGCCCCCGCATTGAAGGCGGTTACCGCGTAATGCTCGTACGCCGTGACGAAAACCAGCGCGGTCTCCGTGGCGTTCACCGCTGGCAGCAACTCCAGCCCAAGGCGGCCGGGCATGTTGACATCCAGGAAGATCACATCCGGCTTTTGCCCTTCCAAAAACTCGAGGGCCTCCGCCACACTCTCAACCACGCCGATGACTTGCACTTCTGGATGCGCCTCCAGCAACCGGCGCATGCGCACGTTGGCGGCGGGTTCGTCATCCATGAGTAAGGCAGAAATCATACGGGCGTGGCAGGTTGCGTGGCGCTTAGCGGGATCTGGATGCTCACGGAAACCCACCCGTCGTCGGCATCCACGGTGACCGATGAAGTCTTGCCGATCAGCAATTCAAGACGCTGCCGCAGACTGCGGATGCCGATGCCGGTCGAGCCTTCACCCCCAGGCATCACCCACGCGCCGGTGTTGGCCACGGTCACGACGAGCGCGTTTTTTCCCACGGTTGCGCTCAGTTTGACGTGAAGTGGCATCGGGCTGGTCTTGCCGCCGTAATGGAAGGCATTTTCCAACAAAGGCTGCACCATCATCGGCGGGACCCTGACGGCTCGGGCCGCCGTCTCGCACTGGATTTGAAAAACAAGCTTCTCGCGAAAACGAATCCGCTGGACGGCGAGGTAGGTTTCCAGCGCATCGATTTCCATCCCCAGCGGCTCCAGCGGCTCCGTGTCGCGCAACGAAAACCTTAGGTAATCTGAAAGCCCTTGCGTCACTTCTTCGACCGCTTTCGGGTCATCCTTGCTGGCAAGCACGGTATTGAGCGCGTTGAACAAAAAGTGGGGGTTGATCTGCGCCTGCAAGTGACGCAGCTGGTTCTCGCGCGCGGCCACCTCCGCCTGCAATGCCCGTAGCTCCAGCGCATGGGCACGTTCCAGTTGGTGAAATACGAGGTAAAATCCACTCCATAACAACAGGGTCATGAAACGCAGCACGACCGGGCTGCCTTTTTGAAAAAGATCCTCCGTGCCTAGCAGTGGTAGATGCAAGTGGACCAGCACCTGGGTGATCGGCTTTTCCAATAGAGCAAATGCCAAGCAGAGCCCGAAGATGACGAGGGCTTTTCCCCAGCCTTGCACTTGGCGCACTGCGGGTCGCCGATAGATCTCGCGCAAGCCGCAGGTCATCAACAAGCCGAGCCCCATCCGCAGCAGCACAAGCCCCCTGATGCTTTCCGAGCTGGGACGGAAAAACGAGTTCATCAAAAACACCACCACCCCGATCCCGCACCAGAACACCAGTTGCAGAACCCAGAAAAACAAGGTCCGCCTCCCCTCCGCGAGCATCCGGAAGAACCAGCTCGCTGGCACCAAAACACTACCCTCACCCCGGCGGATCACCGGGCTTTCAGACATCACTTGCATCGGGACGCAACGATTCACCAATCACCGACGACTGAACAGAAAAACTCGCCCACATGGCGAGCCCGCACGATGCCGCTGGGGGGGCTGATGAACGTATCCCCAACGACACCGCGCGTGATCACCAATCCCTCAGTTCCGGCGGCGGCGAGCGATGAAGCCCACGGTGCCGAGACCGAGCAGCGCAAGAGCGGATGGCTCGGGCACAGCGGAGGTGGTTAAGCTCGTCAGCACCAGCGACTCACCGGAGCTGGTTCCCATCTCGTTCTCCCTATAACCCGAAGGGGCGCCGCTCTCACTGAACAGGTTGAAGTCCGTAAAGCTGTCCTGCCCCACGAGGTCTTGGGAGAAGTCTACAGTGCCAAAAGTGGTGAAATATGCGTCGAAGAAGTGCGCAGAGGTGAAGTTGCCGTTGCCAGATGCCGAGCCAAGGACCGTCATATCGATGTCAGTGATCCATTGGACAGGGTTATCGTAGAGCATGGAAAAACCACCACTGCCAAGGTAGTCGGTATCCAGCTTGAACGTGGCGGAGGCACTGGCGGAGTTGCCAAACGAACTGCCAGACCAAGTGGCGGAGAAGTTCACATAGGCGGCACTGAGGGACGGAGTAATCGCAGCGAGCCCGGCAACAAGAAGCGCGGGGAGAAGCAATGATTTCTGGAGGAAGTGTGATAGTTTCATAGTATAATTTGGATGTCTTGGATGGTTGGTGTTTGAAGTGCGGACCGTGGTGTGAAAATTCCTTCCCCCTGTCAGCACCTTCGTAAATGAGTGAAAATTCCGCGAGATCGAGGAAAATGTGACGAAACGGGCAAATCTAGGGACGAAAAGTTCATTTCTAGGTCAGCGAGCCCCGCCAACCTCCCACTGCCCCAATCAGCGAATCTGAACTTACACAAAAATTTGGCCACCCTCGCGAGCCCGCACGATGCCGCTGGAGGGCTGATGAACGAATCCCCAACGACACCGCGCGTGATCACTCAAGCCCTCAGTTCCGGCGGCGGCGAGCGAGGAAGCCCACGGTACCGAGACCGAGAAGCGCAAGAGCGGATGGCTCGGGAACAGCGGCAGCAGGGCCACTAAACATCGAAGTAAGCCGAAGATCATACTGACCTACACCTGGCTTGTAAAGTGCTAAAGCATCCCAATTGAACGCGTAAGTGATTGGACTGTCGAAAGAAACCCCTAGGAATCCGGATTGACCCACCCAATTCGTGCTTGTATCGACACCAGTTGCCGACATATAGAAGTTGGACACTTGACCTGTAAGGTCATAGGAGCCGTCAAAACCTGGACCGTCTTGCACAATCATGCTAAAATCCGTGATGGCGGCTAGACCTTCACTGTATACCAATCTGGCATCGCCATTGATGACGCTGTCATCGGCCGTGAAGGTGACGAAGGCCATGGCAGTGTTGTCGAATGATTGCCCCGAGTATGTCAGGTTATACTGGGAGGTGGCGGCATGGGCTGTGCTGGCGAGTGCGAGTCCCGCGGCGAGCGCGAGGAGTGTCTTAGTTTTCATGATTTTGATTCTATCTTAAGGGTTGGTGTAGGTTAAAAGTGCGGACCGCAGTGTGAAAATTCACTTTCTCCAGCCGCCGCGCTTGCAAATAAGTGAAAATTCCGCGAGATCGAGGAAAGTGTGACGAAACGGGCAAATCCAGGGACGAAAAGTTCATTTCTAGGTCAGCGAGCCCCGCCAACCTCCCACTGCCCCAATCAGCGAATCTGAACTTACACAAAAATTTGGCCACCCTCGGCACCGACGCTATCATCCTCCACTCATGAACAGGTTTGCTGAGAGATCGCAGCAAACTGGAGCAAAAGCGGAGCAAATCGCTTCTCGATCGCCCCCAAAAGCTCCGTGAGTGTGCCAAATTGGCGCGTTCACGGAGCTTTTTGCTGCGATGGCGGAGGAGTTGATCGACTGTCCTCATTGCGGACAGAGGGCCAGCACCATCAAGCCAAGCTGCGCGTATTGCGGCAATCGTTTGCCAAGTCGGCACGTCATGAAATGAGGCAAGCGAACCATAACCGGTGCTGCAGGGGTGAGCGGTCGCGAGGACTTCGACTGCGGCGTTTGGTTGAAACAAGCCTTGAGATGCAACCGACGATAAGGTCCTTCTTTGAATTCGAGCTAGGCATCGCTGGTACATTCATTCTAATATTAGGCAAACAAGATTTAACTAGACCCAATGCAGATCTTCCCGAAAGCAACAGTCCTCTCGCTTGTCTACGGCTTCGCCAGCGTTTGGACAGCGTTCGGCCACGGTACCGAGGCTCAACTCCCATTTGCTCGACCGCATGCCCACGAACCGCTCGAAGGGCACGCCCATCTGGGGTGGGAGAGCCGCTATTTCTCTGAAGGCAGAGACTCCTTGGACGGAGATTCCCTGTTTGTTGGCAGTTTTGAGATGGGTTGGAACCACCTCGCAGGTGGAGTTTGGTATGGGTATTCACCCGAGCAGCGCTATGACGAGTTGCAACTGAATCTTGCACTTAAGCAAAGCATCGGGGCTCTCGAGTTCTACGGGGGATACACCTACCTCTGGTATCCATATGACGGTTCACATGGCCACGAAATCGGGGCTGGGGTCGCATGGTCGGGGTTACCGATGGATGTCGACCTGTCCGCCGACCTCTATCACTCATTCGATGCCAACGGATATTTTGTAGTGATTTCAGCCGGCCGCGAATTTTCGATTACCGATCGCCTTGCCCTCAATTTCTCGGTTCCCTTCGGCATCAACCAAGGATACGTGGCCGATGGCCACGATGGCGCCAACAACATCGCCTTGCGCGTAGGGTTGGAATTCGCCTTAACGGATTCAATTTCTATCACAGCGCACACCACGTACAGCTGGGCTTCGGGCAGGGATGCCGCATTCTCCGGGGACGACCGATTGATCGACTTCTTTCACGGGGGCGTAGGATTGGAATGGTCGTTCTAACTTAGACACAGACGCCGAACAGGGCCCAGGGCACTGGGCGACCATGTTCAGAGGGGGGATTTTGTTTGGCGATCAGTTCGCTGAGTCGCTGGGCAACGCAGGCAAAGGTGCGGTGACGTCGTTCGTTTCCGCGCTCCATTTTTTCAGCACGGCAAACAGACGCTCTAGCTCAGGGCGATGCGCGGGATCGTTGGCGAGGTTGTGCATCTCGTCGCGATCATTTTCCAAGTCGTAGAGCTCAAAGGCGGGTGGCTTTCCGCCGAGCCTCTCGGGGTCCATCTCGGCGAGGATGCGGAACTGCTCGGGAAATTGTTCCTTCACGCGGATGGTCTCGCGGTAGGTGCGGTTGCGCCACGCCTCGAACTGCCAACTGTCGGCGTTGAGGAGCCGCGGCTCGTCGAGCTTGCTGCGCACGATGAGATGCCAGCGACCATCGAGCACGCTGCGCTCTTCCATGCCGCGTGTACTGCCGGGGACGCGGCCGGAGACTTCAGCAAAGACGTGCTCGTGGCCCTTAGCGCCGGGTTTGCTCTCGAGGAGCGGACGCAACGAAATCCCGTCCACCTGCTGCGGCGGCGCGATCCCGAGGTAGTCGAGAATCGTCGGCATCAGGTCCACCTCGGAGGTGAGCGCATCGCTCTGCACCCCGCGTGCGCCGCCGGGCGCGCGGACGATGAGCGGCACATGCAGCCCGAGTGCGTAAGGCGTCATCTTTCCACGCTGGAAGGCGGGGCCGTGATCGCCTGCCATGACGATGACGAGCGTTTGGTCGAGCTCGCCGCTGGCCTTGAGTTGCCGCATCGCGCGGCCTACCTCGGCGTCGGCAAGCTGGATGCCGTCGAGGTATTCGGCCCAGTCTTTGCGAATCACCGGCGTATCGGGTAGAAACGCGGGCAACTTCACTTTTGCCGGATCGACGCCGATGGGTTGCACGTCGCTATTGACGAAGGGCCGATGCGGTTCGTTGTGCGCGTTGTCGAAGAGGAGCCACGGTTTTCCAGTCGCCTGCGCGCGACGGATGAATGCGCCGACCACGTTTTTCCCAGGGATGAATTCGTCATAAGGGAACTTCTCGTTTGGCGAGACGTGCAGCTTGCCGCTCACCCCCATGTAGTAGCCGCGGCCGTGCAAAATCTCCGCGAACGTGCGCACCTCAGGCTTGATTTGATTGTTCGCGTAAGCGCGGAGGCTGCGCTCTTTGGCGGTGAGCTTGGGCGCGGGTTTAAAAAGATTTTCCGTGTTGTTGATGAGTCCGTTGCGGTGCGGATACAGGCCGGTATAGATGCACGCCTTCGACGGCGAGCACACAGGGTAGCCGACGAAGCACTTGCGGAACAACACTCCGTCGCGGGCGAGTGCATCGAGGTTCGGCGTGCGCAGGCCCGGCGTACCTAGCACTCCGAGATGCGCACCCGCATCCTCGATGAGAATGAGCAGGACATTCGGCGTCGCATCCTTGACCACCACCGGCGCGGGCGCGCTCACCGTTTTTGCGGATTTTGCGGGTTTGTCGGTTTGCCTGGCAGTCGGCGCATCGGCACCATGCGAAGCGGTCGGCAGCAACAGCAGTAAGGCGGCGAGAAGATTGATGGATGTTCGTTTCATAGGGTTGGCGATAGAGGCGCGGGCATGCGGGCTGAGAATGGCGAACGCAGAGAGCAAGCTCCGCAGGCAACATCGAAACGGGTGATTTCGTCAATCCAGATTACCAATGGTGCCCGGCCAGTATTTGGCGACAAACTCGGCGTTGGTCAGGCGGTTGGAGATCTTTTCGATGTGTCCGTCCGCGAAGAGAACCTGCTGAGTGGCGCCGAGAGTTTTCACCGGGCCTCCCATGTCCTTGTAAGCATGGCCTCCACTACCGAGATAGTTGGCTGTTCCGCCCACAATGCCGTGATGTCCCTGCACAACCATGGCTGCCTTCTCAGGGGCGTTGATCGCGCTGTAAGGGACGCCGACATTGACCGGGCGGTCTTTCCATCCCCGAAACCAGGTGCCATTCGAGTTATTGGTGGTCCATGGTACGATGGCGAAGCTGCGGGCATAGAATGCAGAATCACGTTTTTCCGTGTCTTCCGGAGTCATGAAAATCTTCGCTGAGTTTTCCAGAGTCGGGTAGGTGCCACGATTGAGCGGACCGTTGCCGGGGAGGGGCGATTCGAATCCAAGGTTGGCGATGATGGCGCGGTCCCAGACGGGGTCGTCGTTTTTACCTGGGAAGCGGCCCTTGTCCGCGGTGTAGGTGACCATGGCCACCCCGATCTGGCGCAGGTTGGCGGCGGTGACCGCTTGATTGGCGGACTTCTTCATCCGAGCCGGCAGCGTGAACGCGATCGCCGCGAGTGCAGCGACGATGACTAGGACGACGAGCAGCTCGACAAGGGTGAACCCACGGCCGGAAGGAGCAGGGGTTTTGATTGGGGTTTTCATGAGCAAGTCTAAGGTTTGTTAGACTGCGCAACCTACGCAGATTCACGAAAGTATTCAATCATCCCTGGGGATGATATTGGAGGTCGTCGTGGAGAACTAACGAATATCGGTTCTGACGCGGGCGAAATTCCCCATGCCATGAGGAGGCCGTCCTTCGCTGTCGTGGTGCAGGCGCGGGGTTTCCAGCCTCGCAGAGTGGGGAGAGCTCATCGTTGACCGCTGTTGGGCAATGGCACTCGGGCTTTTGGAGCGGGTTTGGGGTCGAGGTTCTGTTTCAAATCTTCCTCGGTGACAACGGACTCCACGCCATTGGCGGGAACAGCCGCTTTCGCGGTCCAGAGGATCGCGTTGAGCACCAGCTTTCGTTGATCGTTGTTTGCCCAGCCCTTGTGAAAATGGCCGCCGGTGAAGCCAAAGCCGCGACCTCCGCCAGCCCGCTCTGCTGCCCACGCAACGTGTTGCGGGACCTTGTTCGCCACATCCTTTCGAACCTCGGGATTTCCCGAGCGCTCTCCATCAGGACGACTCATGGTGGAGTCCGGTGGCACTGCGGATAAGATCGGCGTCACCGACGTCATGCCCTCGCGGAAACGCATGTGGAAATACCACTCGTCGTTTGTCGAAAAAGAATGCACGCCGTTGGTGATTGGGTGCTCGGGTAACTTGTTGAAGTCCGCCTGCCAGTGCGGATTCACACTCCAACCCGGTTCGCAGTATCCCCCCATCCAGTCCAAGAACTCAGCCTCGCCTTTGTTATTGGGCACCTCGGTTGCCCAATGCAACGCCATAAAACCGCAGCCACGCTTCATTTCCGCAGAGAGCTGCTGGAGGTGATCCCCCTGCAATGCCGGATGCATGGTAAACCCATCCGCATAGATCAAAATCGTGTCAGCAGATTTAATCTCTGCTTCCACAGGCCATTCCGCATTCAAATGCACCTTCACCTCCACCAAATCTGGCACCCCTGCCCTGAGACATTTCGCCAACAACAGGACGCCCGCATTGTGTTCGTGCGCTCCGGGGCCGTGGCTCTGCTTTCCCGCAATGAGCACGATGTTCTTTTTCTCAGCGGCATGCGCAGAGAATTGAAAGAGCATCAATCCAAAGATGATCGAGAGCTTGGGCAGAGAGGCGTGAAATGAGTGTTTCATGTTGGTGTGTGACACTTCAGATCGGGAAGCGGGTGTTTCGTGGCATCACTGCTTTGGCAAAGGCACTTGCGCGGGGGTGCGCAGGTAGCCGATGAGGTCGCGGACCTCGTCATCCTTGAGGGTTTTGAGCAAGCCCTCTGGCATCATTGAAACCGGGGATTTCTCGCGGGAGAGGATTTCCGATTTGGTGACGATGGTGTCCTGCCCCACGAGGCGGAGCGTGAGTTGTTGGTTGTCTTCAGCGACGACCGTGCCGGAGAGGGTGCGGCCATCGCGAGTGGTGACGATGACGAGTTGATAGCTCTCTTGCATGACCTCGCTGGGGTTGAGAATCTGCGAGAGGATGTAGTCGAGATCGGCGCGGTTGGAGCCGGTAAGCTCAGGGCCGATGATGCCGCCAGCGCCGTAGAGTTTATGACAGGCCATGCAGGTGCGCTCGTAGATGGCACGGCCCTTACTGGTGTTGGCTTTGGCAAGCTCGGTATCGGTGAGCATGGCTTTATACTTCGCCATCTCGGCCTGCTTGTCGCTGGCAAGCTGGGTGATGGGCCCCCAAAACTCAACGAACGATGGCCCGAGCACGCGGTAGAGTTGGCGGGCATCAGAGGCGGTGACATCGGTCTTCGGGATGGTGTTGTTTTTCAGCTCAGCGACCAAGGCGCTCGCGTTGCTGCGGCGTGTGGAGAGCGTGAGCACAACCTCGGCTTTCTCGGCAGCGGAGAACGTAGCGTAGCGCTTGATCAATGTCGGCGCGACCTGCGGAGCATCGAACGAAGCCAGTGCGCGGATGGCATCGCGGCGGATGGCGGGTTCATCGAGCAGCGAGAGCACCACCGGGAGGGCGGCGGCATACGCATCGCGGGCAAAGGCGGTCAGGATTTGCTGGCGACGCTCAATGAGTGCGGCCTTATCCTTGAGCACGGCGAGCTGTGCATCGGCAGCTTTGGCATCGCCGAAAAGCTGACCAATCTGCGCGGTGAAATCGGTGAGCTTGGCATCCTTGGTGGCGTCAAGCGCAGCAAAGGCTTCGTCCCAGTTTTTCGGCTTCGTGACCCCATTGCGGCCCAGCGATTTGAGGCCATCACGCACGCCTTCGAGAAGCTGAAGACGCAGGGCGAGATCGGTGTTGCTGAGCAGTGTGGCGGCCACGGGTTCGAGCTGTTTGGCAGCGATGGCGCGGCGGGCGATGTATGGCACGAGCAGCGGAATCTTGCTTCGCGTGGCGAGTGCCATCGCACGCGTGGCATCGGTTTCCACCATCGGCTCGATGCCGAACCAAAGCATTTTCGGCAGGTTATGATCCGCAGCGTCCTCGGCATGAGCGACGAGGTGGTTAGCAATGGGCCAGCGGTCCGCCAATGGCATGCGCTGGAGCGCCGCAGCGAGGTAAAGCCGCACGACGGGCGAGCTGTCCTTCTCCGCCATCGCCGCGAATTTTGCCAAAGTCGCCGGGCTGTAAGTGCGATCTTCGCTCAGCAACTGAATGGACCAGCCACGGACATACGGCTCGGCATGATCCAGCAGCGGCAGCAAGCGATCTGCTGGGAGATTCTGCGTGACGTGCAACGCCCACAGCGCGCGGAGTTGATGAGCGGAGGTCTTGGATTGCGCGAAGAGTTCCCACAGCTTCGCGGGCACGGCGGCATCGAGTGTGCCGGCAGCGGCACGGTGCTGAAGCAGCACGCGAGCGCGGCGGCTGTACCAATCGTTGCGATGCGTCAGCAGGCCGACGAGTTCGAGATCGGTCTGCGCGGCGAGATTGATCCCGGTCTTTCCCGGAAGACCCTTGGGCGCAAGGCGGTAGATGCGGCCGGTTTCTTTGTCGTGGACGGCAGAGCCACAGATTTCGGTGTCATGCCAGTCGAGCACATAGGCTGCACCATCGGGTCCGATCTCCATGCTGAAACCCACCCATGCATTGTCATTGGCGCAGAGCGGTTCATCGCCATGATGACCGATGAAACCCGAGCCACTCGGCTTAAGGATGTCCGTGATCACATTATGCTCATGAATATTCGCCATGATGATGCGGTCGCGGTATTCCTTGGGAAACTCGTCGGCGAGATAGATGCGCGCACCGCCGTGTGCGGAGCGATGGCGATGATCGGCGATGGTCTTGATGTCATCATAAACGTGTGGGTTGATGTGCCTACCGCCCTGGCGGTGATAGATGCCGCCGGGGATGACGTGCCAGAGATGCGGAATCACGCAGGCGGTGATGAAAATCTGGCCGTGGTCATTGAAATCGATTCCCCACGGATTACTGAAGCCGTGCGCGACGACCTCGAAGCGATCCTTCGTGGGATGATAACGCCAAACCCCACCGTCGATGTATTGGCCATCTTTCACCGCAATCTCTGCAGGGAACGAATCGCCCTTGCGGAAGATCTTGCCGCCATCGGCCGGCTTGCCCACGGTTGAGCGTGTGGCAAAACCCTGGCAGCCGTAGAGCCAGCCATCGGGTCCCCAATGGAAGCTGTTTAAGGTCTCGTGGCGATCCTGAATCCCCCATCCGGTGAGGCGAACTTCGAAGGCTCCGTCGGCTTTGTCATCACGATCCTTGTCGGGCACGAAGAGCAGATTGGGTGGCGCGCCGAGCCAGAGTCCGTCGAACCCGACCGCAATGGCGGCGGGAAAGGGAATGCCTTCGAGGAAGACTTGCCGCGTGTCGAACTTCCCATCTCCATTGGTGTCTTCGAGAATCAGGATGCGGCTGTTGCCATCGGCGGAGAAACCGGTCCCACGCGCTTCATAATCCCGATTCTCCGCGACCCAGAGCCGTCCGCGGTCATCCCAGCAGAACGCCATCGGCTGGGTGATCATCGGCTCCACCGCAGCGAGCTTCGCCTCGAAACCTTCAGGCACGGTCATCTTCGCGAGGGCTTGTTCGCCAGTGAGAAATCCAGCGGCTTTGCCTTCTGCTTTGGCGAGGCCCCACATCACGGCGTCAGAACCTTGGCCCGTGTATTTTTTCCATGCCTCCAAGAGCGCGACATCGTTGAGCTTGCCGGTATAGACGACAAACTGGTGCTGCACCGTCTCAGTCTTGCCCTTGGCGATCTTCCAATCGCCCGTAATCGACCGACAAGGCCCCACACCCATTTGCCCATCGACACGCCACGGCTGCGGATAGCCTGCATTTTTTGGATGATCAAAAATCGCGATGTGTGCCTGGTCGTCGCGACCCTCCAGTTTCATGCCCACATCCATCCAGATCGAGCGTTGTGCTTCTGCACGCGCGTTGCCCTGGCGCACGCTGTTCATCACGCCGCCCTCCACGCCGGGCTTCCACGGCATGCGCAGGAAAAGGCCACCGTAAGGTTGCTTCGACATGGTCAGGTCCACGAGCCCTTCGCCCTTCCATTCGAGATCCAGCAAATAGCGGCCATCGTCATCGCGCATGGTCCACACCTGCGTCTCGTTCATCATCGGTTTGCCCTCGGCATCCAGTAGTTGATAAACCGTCGTCCACTTCACCGACTCACCTTTAGCCACCAGCACCTTGCTAGACAACTTGCGCCAGAAGGCCGCGCCCGGATTGTGAAAAAAGTCGCGTCCATTAATCTGCTTCAGTCCCCAGTAGAGCCCGGTCTGATGCTTGTGATGCCCTGGGCTATATTCCGTCAGCACGCCCTTCCCATCCGGAGCGACGATCGGATGGATGTAAGGCCGAAAATCCGGCCGGGCATTTTGGGTAAGGATGGCCTCCTTGCCGTTCTCGCGGTAGACCGATAGGGTGTTCGTCGCATCATCCTGACGCAACGTGAGCGCCGCAGCATGAGCCAAAGCCCCGCTGCTGGCGAAAAGGCAAAAGGTTAGAAACGATAGGGGAAGTTTTGCTTGCATTACCATAAGTAAACTCTTTCTTCTTCATTAGTCCATAGGTTATTTCTGCCAAAAGTTGTTAGCATCCTGCCATGTCTGCCAAATCAATTCAGAACGCTTTTTTCGCTAGCATGACCGATCCGCAGGCCTTCCGGCTCATGTTCGATCAGCAGCCCAATGTGTTCTTCTTCGTAAAGGATCTCGAGAGTCGCCTCATCGTTGCCAGCGAGCCGATGTTGGCCCGCCTGGGCCACGAACGTGAAGCGGATGTCATCGGCCAATTCGACGAAAATTTCTACCCCGAGCAAGCCGCCAAAGCTTACCGTGCTGATGACGCGCTCGTCTTCCGCACCGGAAAACCGTTAATCAATCGCCTCGAAGTCTGGTATGATGAACAGCGTACGCTGACTTGGTTTCTCACCACCAAGGTTCCGCTGCGGGGCAAGAACGACACGGTCATCGGCCTCATGGGCCTCACTCGGCGCGATGAAGGCCGCAGCCATCACCACCCCAGCAGCGAAGTCACGATCATCGTCAGCCACATCCAAAAAAACACCAACCGCATCCTCAGCACCGCCGAGCTCGCCCGCGAATGCAACCTCTCCGAGCGCACACTGTATCGTAAGGTCCACCAAGCCCTTGGCATCACACCCTACGAACTCATGCTCCGCATCCGCATCGAGTCCGCCGCCGAGGCCCTCATCCAAACCACCGACAAAGTCCTCGACATCGCCCAAGCGCACGCATTCTGCGACCAAAGCGCCTTCACCCAGCACTTTCGCAAACGCATCGGCATGACCCCGAAGCATTTCCGGATGCGACATCAGGGGTAAAGTGGAAATTTGGAAAGCAGAAAGCTGAAATGCTCATTACGGGGGAAAGGGCAGTTACAAAGCTGGCGGTCTGCGCTTCGCTCTTTTTGATGCTCTCGCAGGCTGCGTTCTTCCGCTCGAAGAGTTCTCCGATGCGCTCTTGCAGCTCTTTTTTCCAGGCACTGACTTGCGCTGGGGCGACATCCTCATCGATGGCGATCTGCTGGATGGTTTTTTCTTCCTTGAGGGCTTCAAGTGCCACACGGGCTTTGAAATCGGCGGTCAGGTGTCTTTTTTTCGTTTTATATTAGTGGTCGATTTTCGGGGTTGATACGCCCTCACGACCAGCCCATTTCATCAACATGGTTCTGGCTTCGTTTGGCGGGGCCACTTCACTAGAGAAGGTATGCTTTCGTATAGCCGGATTAGGGTCGGTTGGCGCTGAGTTTGGGGGAAATCGGCGTGGCTAAGGTCCTCCAAAAGCCCATTGGTTCTCCGGCGTCTTCGGCAGATACGCAAGTCCCAAGCGTGACAGCCGCCAACTGGGTTGTTCTGGTGAAAATCCAGTTCTGTACTGGTTCTGTCCACTTTTGATTCATCTCCGAAAGGTGCTGAGTGTTGCAGGCTTGCGGAGGAGGCAGGGTGATGGTTGAATTCGAAGACGAATGCATCTGCGCTTCACCGATCAAGAACTCGCCACGTTGGTGGAAATGGTTAGCCTCGCGGCTAATGTTGCGTCCTGGAACCAAAAGGAGTCTGCGAACGAGCAGGTGGCGGCATTTGAGAATTTGGAGAGCAAGATTTTAGAAAAAGCTGGGCACTCGGGGATGGCGGACTGGATCGAGTTCGACGAGGAGACTCAGCGGTTCAGGGTGAGAGCGGAGCAAGAAGAGTGCTTGTTCTATCACGAGTGCTACGAGGAATTTCGCAACGAGAGTTTCTGGGATGAGTTGGCGGTACGCTTGGCCGACCGTGACCTCGCGCGGGCGATCGGCTTCAAGGAGTGGGAGAAACTCAGTGAGGAAGACCGGCGAGCCCGCACGGTGGCTTGGGAAAAACGCTACTGGGAGGAATTCACCAAGCGCGGGATCGAACGTGTGGTCGTCATGACACCGCCGCAGGAAGGTTGAGCGGATCCGGGCAGTGCCCAGCGCCGAGTCACTGCGGCATCATGAATCCAAGAAGCGTGCCCAGCTGCTGACGCATTTTAGCGCGGGGGACGATCGCATCGACCAATCCGTGGGCGAGCATGAACTCCGCGGTCTGGAATCCGGGCGGTAGGTTCTGGTGGGTGGTTTCCTTGACTACGCGAGGTCCCGCGAAGCCGATCATGCACTTGGGCTCGGCGAGGTTGATGTCGCCGATGGTGGCAAACGATGCGGTGACGCCGCCGGTGGTTGGGTGGGTCATCAGCGAAATGTATGGCAGCTTGGCCTCTGAAAGTCGAGCGAGCGCGCCGCAGGTTTTGGCCATCTGCATGAGCGAGAGCATGCCTTCTTGCATCCGTGCGCCCGATGAGGCGGAAACGATGATGACTCCGCGCTTTTCAGCGATCGCCGTCTCGATGGCGCGGGTGATTTTTTCTCCTACCACTGAGCCCATGGAGCCGGCAAAAAACTTGAAATCCATCACCGCGATCATGGCGCGGTGGCCATGGATCGAGAGGCGGCCGGATACCACCGCGTCGTTCAGGCCGGTTTTTTCGCGGAGCGCGGCGGCTTTCTCGACATAGCCGGAGAACCCAAGCGGATTGGCGGAAATGAGGTCGGCGTTGGTTTCCTCGAATGAATTGGGGTCGGCCAACATCTCGATGCGCTCGCGGGAATCGATCAGGAAATGGTGTCCGCACTGCTGGCAGACGTGGAGGTTTTGCTTGAGCTCAAAGACGTGGACCAGCGCGTCGCAATCGGTGCATTTGACCCACAAGCCTTCCGGCATGTCGTCACGGCGATCATGGCTGCGCAGCCGAGGTTTGTTGAAGATGCCCATGGGATTGGAAAGTTTCGGTGATGAATTCGTCTGCCGGAGCAGGCCTTGCGTGGGGCGAAGGTTAGCGGTCAGATTGGATTCCGACAATCCCCTTTTGAGGCGATCGGTGGGCAATCTGCAAGTGACTTCCGCAGGTGGCTAATTTCAGTTTTCCGAGCGCAACTTCAACTCCCGGATGCAGTCGGCCAGCAAATTTTCGTCAAGCTCGTGGACATCGACCCCTTGGCCGAGGTCCTTGAGAAGTAGAACCGTCAACTCACCACCGAGGTGTTCGCGGAATTCATCCAACCCACCAAGCACCTGCCTCCGCTGCGTTTCATCGACCCAATCGAGCGCCGGATGGTAGATGCCGAGCCCCAATCCGCGGATCACCCGCAGGACTTGTTCAGCGACCGCGAGGTCCAAGAGCCCGATGCGGGCGGAATAGAGCGTGTCGAGCGCCAGACCGACGCTGACCGCTGGGGCGTGGGAGAGCTGATAGGACGTCATGGCCTCCAGCTTGTGAGCGGCCCAATGGCCGAAATCCAGCGGGCGGCTGGATCCCGTTTCGAATGGATCTCCGCCGCCGGCGATGTGCTGGGCATGGAGCAATGCGGATCGCTCGACGCAGGCTTCCAGAGTTGCGGGATCCAGTACCGCGAGCTTTTCGAGGTTTTCCTCGATCCATTCAAAAAAGCCACGATCCCTCACCAGCGCCACTTTGACCGCTTCGATGAGGCCACCGCGCCGGGTTTCCTCATCTTGGCTGTGGAGAAAATCAAAGTCATTGATCACCGCATAGGGCACCGCGAACGAGCCCAACCAATTTTTTTTGCCGAAGGCATTGATCGCGCATTTCACCCCCACCCCGCTGTCATCTTGGGAGAGCGTGGTGGTCGGAAATCGGATCAAGCGGATCCCGCGATGGGCCGTGGCCGCAGCGTAGCCGACCGCATCGAGGAATGCCCCACCCCCGATCGCAATCACATAGGAATGACGGTCGATGTGGCGGTCATCGATGGCCTCCCAAACCTTGCGGACCAGGTGGTCGTCCGCCTTAGCGGCCTCGCCGCCCTCGAAATTCATGACCCCGCAGAAATCGAAATCTAGCTCTGCAAAGTACGCACCCACCCCATCAACCAATCGTGGCCATGCCTTCATGACCGCTTGTTCAAGGAAGACCAAGACCTTGCGGCCGCTACGTTCTTCGTTCAAGACCTCGGCCAGCGCTGGGTTTTCGCCCGAAAAGGCATCTCGCGTGAAAATCACACGGTGCTTGAATGTGAGGGGAATCTGGAAATCGTAGCGTGACATCAGCGCGGGTTGCGTATGCTAGTTTACGCGAACGTTCCAATGTTTCTTAACCAAATTTCACCTCATGCCCACTCCGGAGACCCTTTTTGAAACTCGCTGGCTCGGACTTTACCGAATTGGCCACTGGGACTTTGTCCGGCGTCCCCACGCAGACGCATGTGTCGGGATCCTGGCGATCACCCGAAACGACGAAATCATCCTCGTGGAGCAATTCCGCGTGCCGGTGCAGCAACACGTGATTGAAATCCCAGCTGGTCTGGTGGGCGACGAACCGGAGTTCATCGGCGAGGCGCTTGCGGACACCGCGCGCCGGGAATTATTAGAGGAGACCGGCTACCGCGCAGGGACCATCACGCCGCTGATTTCCAGTCCGACTTCTGCGGGAATGAGCTCGGAGTTTAGCCATCTTTTTCATGCCACTGACCTCGTTCGCGAGACGGCGGGTGGAGGCGTGGCGGGCGAGGAGATCATCGTCCACCATGTGCCGCTTGCAGGGCTGCGGCCATGGCTTGCCGCGCAGGAGGCCGCCGGGAAGGCGATCGATTTTAAAATCCACTCGGCGCTTTGGCTGGCTGGGATCACGGGCTGAACCCGCCGCTGCTTGGATTTACTCGGAGATGTCTTCAATCAAGTCGTGACTCGGGGCGGCGCTGTTTGCATCTTCCGCGCGTGAGCGACTCAACCCACCATCGATTCGGCGGCATCGCGCGACTCTACGGCCAAGCAGCGTTGGAGCGCTTTCTGACCTCGCGTGTCGCGGTCATCGGCATCGGCGGCGTTGGCTCATGGGCGGTCGAATCCCTCGCGCGCTCGGGCATCGGCCACCTCACTTTGGTCGACCTCGATGAAATCTGCGTGACCAACGTCAACCGCCAGCTTCACGCGATGGATGGCCAGATCGGCCGCCAAAAAACTGAGGCCATGGCCGACCGTGCCCGCGCGATCCATCCAGACGGCGACGTGCAGATCGTCCCCAAATTTTTCAATGAAAAGTCCGCTGCGGAAATCCTCGATGCAGGGTTTGATGCGGTCATCGATGCGATCGACTACGCGCGGCACAAGTCGTTGCTTGTCGCAGAGTGTCACCGGCGGAAAATCTATGCGGTCACCTGTGGAGGCGCAGGTGGGCGGCGGGATCCGACCCGGATTCGGGTAACTGATCTCGCCTACAGCGGGATGGACCCCTTGTTGTTGCAGCTGCGTCGTGGGCTTCGCAACGATTTCGGGTTTCCCAAAAACACCCGTGGGCAGGAGCCGATTCTCTTTGGGATTGATGCCGTTTATTCCGATGAGCCGCCGTATTATTCCAACTGCGACGGGACCGTTTCAAAGGATAAGCCGGAGGAAATCTCGCTGCGGCTCAATTGCGCGTCTGGGTTTGGCTCTGCCACCCACCTGATCGCCAGTTTCGGCTTGATTGCAGCCGGCAAGGTGCTCGATCGACTTGCCTCACAGGCATAAAAAAGCGACCGAAAGGCCGCTTTTTTCTAAAATTTGATCGTCCGATTGAGGACGGACACCTTCCAATAACCGATTACAGGCCCTTCTTCGAGAGACGGGTTCCGGCGGTAGCACCTTGGCGCGCCTTGAACTTCGGGTTCGACTTGCAGATCACATACAAGGTTCCTTTGCGTTTCACGACTTGGCAATCTGCGTGACGGCGCTTGGCGGATGCGAGAGATGAGAGAACTTTCATGACTTGAAATTGGTTAAAAACAAAGACCAACGGGACTCGTCGGGGGGCGAAAGCTACTCGGTGGGGCTGCCTTGTAAAGCCATTTTTTGACTAAATCGGCAATTTTTCGGCCGACGACAGCAGCATACTCCATGGTATTTCGATGCAGATGACCCCAAGGATTACGGCTGGCTCACCTTGAGGTGCATGAACTTCCGAGTTTCGCCGATGCCCTTGGTGGCGGTCGCGGTTTTTTCCTCATAGCTGCCGAAGTCCACCGAGCTCTCAGTGATGCCACTGCTGCTCCAAGTCGATAGATCCGTGCTCCACTCGACCGCTCCAATGACGCCCGAGGTGCCCTTGGCCTTGCGATAGGTCAAGGAGCAAGAACCGTCGCTGAAGCTGTAGGTCGCTTGCGGTACGGCATTGGCCACCGCTGGGCTCAGACCCATGAAGTATTCAACGAGATTCGGGAGTCCATCGCCATCAGGATCGCCGGATGGTGTCGAATTTGACAATTCCGCGTAGCTCGAAATCCAGGTGGAAAACCCTGCGTCTGCAACCGTCAGCGTTCCATCGACATAATTGAGATCATAGTTGCTCGGGTTGAACGTTCCGCCTGTCGCAGCGCTTGGGGTGATTGAATAAATCCCCGCAGGCGCATCTGCTGTGGTGCCTCCGCTGGCCGTTAGCGTCACGCTGCCAATGCTCTCGTTGCCCACGAGCCCGCTCGAAGTGAAGGCCGAATTGCCCGCGCCGAGTGACAGCACGCTGCCGAGCGGTTTGATTTGATTGTTTGCCGTGACGGTCAACAGCTTGAGGCGTACTTCGCTGATGACCGTGGGAACGCCGACCGAAACCGCACCGAGGCTGGAGCAATTGACATTGCCGGAATACGAGCCTGCCGTGGTTCCTGCCGCGAGCCGGAGATACACCGGAGTGGCCGCGATTGTCCCGGTTCCAGCGATCGTTTGCGTCGCAGCGTAATTGGCGGTGGCGGAGGTTTGCGATACCTCGAAACCCGGCGGTGGCGTCACGAGGATGCCTGCGGTGAGATTTCCACCAGAGACTGAAAAGCTTGTGGCGGTGGGTGATGCGGTGCCGTAGGTGGTGCTGACCGCGCCGAGTGTGCCTGTCGTGGTGATCAGAGGGCTGCTAGGAATAGTGGCGGCGGTGGTGACAACGACATCGTCCAAGAACGCGCGATTTGCCGTGGTCGCAAATTTGATGGTCGAGTTTGCGGTGCCACCGCTGAAGTTGAGGGTCTTGGCTTCAAAGTTACCTGCCATCACGCTGGTGTAGGTAACCGTCTGAGGTGTCAATCCCGTCGCGGTAATGGTGAGGTTGCCTTCCACCGTCGTCCAACCCTTGACTTTGAAGTTTACGGTGAAGTTACCGCCGTTGCCGCTGAGGTCCAGAATCCTGCTGGTGAGGGAGCCTGTTGCGCTGCCAGTACCCAGCTTCACTGCACCGCCCGCTGAGTAGGCTTTTGCAGAGGCCGTGAAATTACCATTTCCAGTCCAAAGGTTGGTAGAAGGGCCGTCCGGGCCGTCAGGGGAGGTGCTATTACCGGCAGTCAGGGAGGAGAAATTCTCGCTCAACAAGGTGGTCACGGTGCCACCTGAGGGGCTGATGGTAATCGCCAGGGCTGCGGTTCCGGTGCCCGCTGAATTGGTGGCCGAGATCGTAACGCTGCTTGATCCGGCTGTGGTGGGTGTTCCCGAGATCACTCCGCTGGTGGCATTCACGGCCAATCCGCTTGGCAAGCCCGTGGCTGCGTAGGATATTGGCATGTTGCTTGCGACGATCTGATAGCTGAATGCCGAGCCAACTATTCCAGTGGCGGTGGCGGCACTGGTGATGGCTGGAGCCTGTGGGGGACCCGAGAGCGAGTTGCGCGGATTCGGCGCGGCTGAAGTAAAATCAGCAGCGTTGTTTGCCGTATCGGTCGCGCCATCGCCAAGCCGGAAGATCGCTGTGGAAGAGGATGGCGCTGGGGCTGCCGCTCCCTCGTATGCATTTGCGGTTCCATAGCCGACAAAATCTTGCAGCCCTGTGGTGCCAATCGGCGAAGAACCTGTAAGCGCGGTGCTCGAGTTCACCAGGGCAATTTTTCCGGTCGTCGCGCTGATCTTGATTTTCCCGCTCACATCAACAGTCGGCAAGGCGACCCCAGAAGTGCCTGTCGCTAAGCCAACCAAGCAATACTTGCCCGGTGCAATCGATCCGGAAAGTGCGCAAACATCCCACGAATTGCCGGTGGAGGACGCATACTGAACCGACCAGCCCGTTAGACTCACGGACGATCCGCTCCGATTGTAGAGTTCGACATAGTCACGATTGTAGAGTGCGCCCGTGTTTTCGCCGCCTCCGTAGATCTGACTGATTAACACCGGGGATTGCAGCACGGTGAAGGGGCTGGTACTGGTTCCCGTGCCGTAGGAAGTAACGACCGAGATCGTACCCGATGTGGCGGATGCAGGGACCGTTGCGGTGATTTGACCTGCGGCATCCACGAGGAAGGTCGCATCGACTCCATTGAAGCGAACGGACGAGGCATTGATAAAATTGGATCCTGTTAGAATCACGAGGGAACCTGCGGCGCCGCTGGTCGGGGTGAATGAGGAAATTACGGGAATTCCATCTCCCGTGAGGACCGTGATTGTCGCCGCGCTTGAGGTGGCCGTGGCCGATTCGCTATCGGTTGCTTGCGCGGTGATGGTGTAGGTGCCGCTTGAGGATGGCGTCCAACTCAACGAATAAGGCGCAGTGGTGTCCACGCCGAGCGAAGTGGATCCATTGAAAAACTCGACCTTGCTGACAGTGCCCGGTCCGCCGCCGAGTGCGAGATCGGTTGCCGTTGCAGTCAGAGAGACTGGAGCATTTGGCAGGAAAACGTCACCCGTGCTTGGCGATGTCAAAGCGATGGTGGGCGGCGGGTTGCTTTCGACCGAAGTGCCGCCGGTGAGGATCAACGAATACGTTTGGTTGGCAGTGGTCAAAGTTCCGTCGAGCGAGACCGTGACCGTGTAGGTACCAGCTTGAGACGGAGCCGCGACATATACCTGTTCCACATTGTCGACGTTGTTTTTTCCAGTGGTTGCCGCGGATGCCATGGCTGCGGTCGTCCAGCTACCTACGAACGGCATGATGTAGGGCTGATAGAGGGTCGAATTGTTAGGCGCGGTGATTTTTGCGTCGAGATTGTGTTTGAGGTTGGCGGTCCGGCTGTCGGCGGCTGTTTGGGCAGTGCCTGCAGGATCCGTCCAGCAGACGGTGGCTCGTATCGGGCTCGCGCCATCCCATGTGAAGGTGTGGGTGTTGGTTTTGCTCGCATTGGTGATGGTGCCTTCAATCATTTTAGGCGCAATCAAACTTGCCTTGTGCGCAAGGATGAGGTCGCTTGCGGCTTTCACATTGATGAGGCCCCACCCGTACTTGTAATCCGGGCCAGTGGTGCCGATGTCGTCTGCGGTGTGAATGAGCAACGCTTTCAAGGTGCTGGCTCGCATCCGTTGTCCTGAAAACTCACGCGCGTAGAGCTGAACCAAAAGGGCGGATGAGCCGAGGGCGTTCGGCGTGGCCATGCTGGTGCCACTGTAGGTATCATACGTCGTGTTGCTGGTCGCAATGGACGAATAGAGGTTGACGCCATTTGCCACGACATCCGGCTTGATTCTTCCGTCATCGCACGGTCCGAGACTTGAAAAATTAGCGATCAAGCCCGCGGCTGGAGATCGTACTCCGCTAGCCACGGCATCATCCACAGCGCCGATGGTCATGATGTTTTTTGCAAGGCCGTCGAACGTGATCGACTGGTAGCCGCCTTTCGCGGTGAGCGTGTCCTGTTCATTTCCCGCCGCCCAGAAGGGCAAATAATAGGGTAAGCGCGCCGCTACGGCGTCAAGATTACTTGCCTCCGTCTCATAGCGGCCCATGTCCGCAGTGACCGCGTCAAACCCATACGAATGATTCGAAAGTGGTAGACCCGTGGTGTCGCCTGCGCTGACCGTACCAGCTGCAGCCATTTCGGCGTAGTCGTTGGTCCACTCGTAGGAGTCGATCAAAATCTTTGGGGACATGCCCTTGGCCGCAGCTTGAACCCCAGATGCGCCGATCGTCCCAGCCACGTGCGTCGCGTGGTCATCGCCAGTCTCAGTGCTGTCCTTCTTGGTGACGCGTCCCGTAAGCTCTTGGTGGGTGCTGCGAACCGGTCCGCCATCCCAGACGCCG